>NZ_JAKLLH010000043.1 GCF_023150235.1 Azonexus sp. | reverse complement strand
AGGTCGTCGCCGCTGCCGCCGAACAGAATGTCGACGTCCTTGCCGCCGTGGAGCTTGTCCTTGCCGGCGTTGCCTTCGAGGTGGTTGGCGCCGTCGAAGCCGTACAGGACGTCGTCGCCGCCGCCGCCGTAGAGACGGTCGGCGAGGATGTCCCCAGTCAGGGTGTCGCCCGCATCGTCCTTGCCGAAGACGACCTGGTTGAAGCGAGTGAAGCTCGCACCGCCGGGAGTCAGTTCGTAGCGCGCGCCGCTCGTCTTGTCTTCGAAGCGCCAGGGTTCGCTCACCTGTCTGGCTTCCTCGGGACGGCCGTCCGCAAGGTTGAATTTAACCTTCCACGCCAGCATCGCAGAGCGGTCGGTCAGATACTCGTCGGTGAGTTCGCCCTGGCCGGTGGTGGGGTTGTAGCGATCGAGCTTGCCGCCGGTGTTGTGCTGGGCGTACAAGGTGTCCGGCGCATCGATCAGAAAGGGGTTGAGTTCTTTCAGAGCGTAACGCATTGAGAGCGGCGAGAGATAAATGCCACCGCTCTTGGCGGTTTCGAGCAGGGTTGCGGCATCCATCGTGGTAAGCGGAACGATGGCGGCCTGCAGGGCTTGGTAGCCGCCGTGTTCGCGCAGGCCGTAAATGGCCTGGTACAAGGCATCGCGATTGGCGTTGCCGGCAGGCAGCGGCGTCGCGTTGATGCCGAGCACCTTTTCCAGGGCGTCGAGGATCCGTTCGAGGCCGGCCGATGTGCCCAGCACGGCGGCGGCCAGAATCGCCTTGTAAGCGGTCGTGCTCAATGTTGGATCGATCCTGCTCAGCGTCGCATAGACGGCCAGGGCGTCGGTGAGCGTTTGTTGGGAATGGTTGCGTGCGCTGGGCCGTGTGCTGAACGGTTCGTCGCCGCGAAACTGGTTCTCGATGGGAATGTCGATGGCGCTGCCGGGGCGGCTGTGCAGGCCGGCAATCGCGCTCCAGGGCGCGGGGGTGCCGGGCGCTTCGTCGGCAATGACGTTGGTGGTATTGGCCCCGGTCGGCATCCCTCCGCCCAGCGCGGCAAAGAAGGTACGGTTGCCGGTCGTGTCCTTGAAGCCGGGGGCGTTGAAGACGGTGATCCGGCCGGATGCGCTCGGAAAGATGCCACCGAATGCCATCGCAAGGTGACCGCCCAGGCTGTGGCCAGTGATGTCGAAACGCTGGTCGCCATCCAGGGCAAGGGCGCCCCTCAGCGTGCCGTTGGCGGTGCCGGTGTACCATTCGAGCCACAGCCCGGCGCCGGGGATCCAGGTGGCGTGGCCCGGATCGACCGGGGTCGGGAGCAGCCGGTATTGCGTCACGGAAGCATTCGCCACATTGCTCGCGCGCTGCCACCAGTTCCACATGGCAACGACCTGGTCGTAGCCGACACCCGCCGTGGCAATGTTGGCATCGGTGGGCACGAAATCGCCGGCCTCCAGCGTGCCGCGGATCGCCAGGGTCAGATTGCCCGATGCGTCCTTGAATACCGTCGCCGAAAAACTCGTGCCCAGTCCGCCTTCGTCTACAGTGTCGTTGAATTGGGTGAGAATGGTTGGGTACTTCTTGGCGAATTCCTCGGCTTGCTTGGTGGACATGCCGGCGTTTCTTAACGCGGAAAGATTCGCCGGATCGGCCGTTACACTGTTGTTGGCGAGAGTGGCATAAGATGCCAGCGATAATTCTGCATTTATGTAGATATCCTGTATGTCGTTCACTTTGCACCCCCCTCAACTAGAATGAATTTTTCTGAAATCACACTCGTCACCTGACAGCCGAATGAACTTTCGTGCGCAAAATTTGGGAAGTCGCCGCCCCTTCTGGCGTAGTGCACATATTTGCCTAGAACTTTCCCATCACTTCGTCGAACGAATTCAGTCATATCGCGTCGAACTTCTGGACCCCCAGGGTGTATGACTTGATCATCAGTACGACGGAATACAGGAATATCTGTTCTTTTCTCTGATTCGTGAGGAATGGGAACACCTCGTATCCCGTCCTGACCACCCCACGCTAGAAATTGAGAGTGCGTAATCGCGATTGACTCAAAGACCTTAATACCCCCATCCTTCTCACACATTCCCTTCACCCGATAATCCCAGTACGCCTTCCTGCCCTCGAAGAAACCAACAGCCAACAGGAGCAAGACCGCCAGCGTCGCGGGTATCAGCAACAGCGCCTTGACCAGGCCTGCGCCTCGCATGCCGACGCGCGTCGCTCTGTTGCACCGCCGAGAGCACTTCACCCGATGTCCCGTGATCATGCCGCCGTCCTCCTCTCGCAATCGTTGGCCGCCGTGCAGCCGCCGTATCCTGGCAACTGACTGCCGAGCACGTGGCTTGCGTTCATGCACACCCCCAGGATCAAAATCCAGAGCGCCGGCCGCAGCCGGGGCCAACGCCACCGCCTGTCTCCTGTCGTCATGCCCTTATCTTCCATTCGTTTGGAATCCGGCGGCCGCGCTCGCGCGCCGGCCGCGCTGCCCGGATGAAACGATCCACGAGACTCCCCTATTCCTGTAGTGCCGCAGGCCGCCGGCATATTCGTTATGGATACCGGGGCGGGAGGCTACAGTATCTTCGGTGCTTGGCAAATTGCACGAAAGTAATAGACAGTCGCCGCGACCTCCGATGTACCGCTCGTCGCGGCGCCCGCCGCGCGAGATCGAGTCTCTGCCGGCGCAATGGAAGTCATTCCCGCCCTGCCCGGCCAGCGCATCGTCGCCGTCGCCGCCGAGCACCAGGTCGTCGCCGTCGCCGGCGGCGATGATGTCCTTGCCGGCGTTGCCTTCGAGGTGGTTGGCGCCGTCGAAGCCGTACAGGACGTCGTCGCCGCCGCCGCCGTAGAGACGGTCGGCGGCACCACCACCGGCATAGCTGTTTCCGCCGGCGTCACCAAAATAGTAGCGCTGGATGTTGGCGTGGGGTGCGCCGGGCTGAAAGCCTTGGGCGATCCGGTAGCCGCTGCCCGCGTCTTCAAAATAGGTGTCGTCCTTGAGGAAATCCGGATCGGTGCCGTTGTGGGCGTAGGCCGGATTCACGGGGTCGATGTCCTGGGTGCTGAACCAGAGCTTGCGTTCGAGCAGGTTGGCGCGGTCGGTGAGGTATTGGTCGCTCAGCGCGCCGTTACCGGTGGCGTCGTTGTACAGGTCGAGGGCGCCGCCGGTGTTGTGGATGGCGTAGCCGGCGGCAGTGACGGCAAAGGGATTGAGGGCCTGGAGGGCATAGCGGACGGCGATGCCATCGGCCGTGTCGGCGCGCGCCAGCGTGGCGATCTGGCCGGCGGGGAGGCCGGTGAGGAGTGTGGCGGCGGCGCCCTTGAGATTCTGGTAGGCGGCATTGCCGCGCAGGGTTTGCAGGTTGGCGTACAGCGCGTCGCGGTCGTCGGCCTGCGTCAGCGGCGTTGCGCCGCCGAGCAGCAGCCGGCGCAGCGCGTCGAGCGCGCCTTCGAGCGTGTCGGCAATGCGGGCGCCGGAGGCGTCGACGAGGCCGCCGATCTGGCCGAGGTTCAGGCCCGGAAAGAGTTCGGCGTAAAGGGCGTGAATGGCCAGGGCGTCGGTCATGCGCACGATGCTGTGATTGGCGAAACCCAGTCCCGTCGCGGCTTCGATCTGGATGCGGATGGGCTCGCTCAGTTGCGAGCCGAGGCCGGTGATGACCGAGGCGCCTTCGGAACCGCGCAGGTTCCAGACATTGGCGCTCGCCGTGCCGGTCAGGCCGAAGGCGCTGGAGAACAGGTTCGCCACGCTGCCGACGACGCCGCCGACGCCGGGGGCGTTGAACATGTAGGCATCGGTCACTTGCCCCGGGAAGGCTTCCTTGAGGGCGGCCGCAAGATAACCGCCCAGGGAGTGGCCGGCGACGCTGAAGCTGTTGCCGAGCGTGCCGTTCGCCCGCCATGCTTCGACCTGGGCTCTCAGCGCCGTGAACTGCGGATTGAGCTTGGATGGAATCCCCAGCGCCAGCAGCCCGTCGGCGAACAGGTCGTTCAGATGCGGATCGGTGCCGCGTACGGCGAGGAATTTAGGGCCGCCCGCAATCCCCTGAAACACCGTCGCCGACAGACCAGTCTGCAGGTCTGTAAATTGGTCAATGACACGCCAGGCTTGAGCAAAGCGGGCGGCTTGGGTGGGGGACATGCCGTTGCCGTCCTGCCGCAATGCGGCCTCGTAGGCAGCCGGATTCATTCCGTTCCACAAGTTGGAGTATGCGGCCAAAGCAAATGTGCCTTGATCGAAGTAGGTTGAAATGTCACTCATTTTTCCACCCCTTTCATGAAGATCGATGTTTCGAGAATTCCTTCTGCATCCTTTATCTGAGGACAATCAAACGTCGATGGATGCCACGGTCCAGGAGCGTCACCGCCACCGCGCCCATACCTGATCGACTCACCCAACACCTTTCCATCAGTGCGCCGAACAATTCGCGTTACTGATCGAACAAGGGTTGGATCGCCGGTTCTGAGGAATTTTTCGTCTGTTTCGAAGTGAAATTCGTCCGTTGGTTTTGCGATTATCCGGTTGAGAACACCTATGTTGCCGTACTTGTCAAACCTCTCCGCCGGCAGCCTCACCGTCTCATACACCTTCACCCCGCCGTCAATTGCGCACAGGCGCCGCACCTCCTCGTCGAGTTGCTCCTTGAGCGGCGTCGCGCAGCCCGTCAGGAGCGGGAGCATCGAGGCTGCGATGAGCAGGGCTGCAAGTGGTTTCATGCGGCTGTCTCCTGTCGTCTGAGACTCCCCTTATCCTGTAGTGCCGCAGGCAGCCGGCATATTCGTTATGGATACCGGGGCGGGAGGCTACAGTATCTTCGGTGCTTGGTAAATTGCACGAAAGTAATAGACAGTCGCCGCGACCTCCGATGTACCGCTCGTCGCGGCGCCCGCCGCGCGAGATCGAGTCTCTGCCGGCGGTGTCGCCGAGGAAGCTGTCGTCGCCACTGCCCCCAAAAATGACGTCGTCGCCGCCATTGCCCTGGCCGACATCGTCGCCGTCGCCGTCGAAGAGGAAGCGGCGCTTGGCGGCGGGGGAGGTAAGTTGTCCGCCAAGATTGAGCGTGAGCCCGCTGGCGAAATCCTTGAAGTACGCATCAGGGGCGTCGCCTTTGCTGTAGGCGGTTGTCGTTGCGTCGGCGTCTTCGAGCGCGAGCTTGTTTTTCCAGGCGAGCATCGCGGCGCGGTCGGTCAGATACTCGTCGGTGAGTTCGCCCTGGCCGGTGATGGGGTTGTAGCGATCGAGCTTGCCGCCGGTGTTGTGCTGGGCGTACAAGGTGTCCGGCGCATCGATCAGGAAAGGATTGATTTCCTTCAGGGCGTAGCGCACCGATAACGGCGAGCGATAAATGCCGCCGCTCTTGGCATTCTCTGCCAGCGCGTCAGCACCCATCCCAACAAGTGATACGATGGGATGATGATTCTCCCCGCCAGCCTTCACAAAGTCGCGCAGGGCGGCGAGCTTGGCGTGGAAGTCGTTGCGGGACGGTGCATTGTCTCCGGCATCACCCACCGCCGTAGGCGTTGCTTGGTTTTGCAGGAGCTTGCGGAAGCCGTCGAGTATCTTCTCCAGGGAGTTCGCCGGGGTGCTGGATGCCCCATCGAACAGCTTCGTTACCGTCGCCAGACTGAGGCTGTTGTCCATCATGCCCAGCACGTCGGCCAGCGCCAGACTGTCGGTGAGCTTGTACATCAAGTGATTCGGCATGCCGGTGCTCTCTTCGTTGAAAAGGGCAATGCGCTGACCCTTTTGCGACAGCCACCAGTCGGTGGTAGCGGCATTGATGCCGTGTTCGGCGAAATAGTTGTTCTGCTTCGATGCATCCGGCCAAGCGGTCGGCCCCAGGCCCAAAGCATCTTCGATCTCACGCAGAATGGATTCGGGATAGAGCCTGCCAACCCCCAGGCCGTTATAGGTGTAACTGTTGGAAACATCGCCGGCGAACAGCCGGGTGAATACGGTCGTGAGATGTCCGCCCAGGGAATGTCCTTCGACGTTCAGTGCATTCGATCCGAGCAGCGTGCCTTCTCCCGACGTGCTGTAGGTGGCGGGGCCAAGTTCCCCCGTCACCTGATCTACAGCGCGCGTTTCATGGATCTGCACCGCTTCCATGGTTGTCGGCGTCGTTGCGCGCAAATACCAATTCACCATGGCAATGACCTGGCGCCGGGCCAGACCGGAACCGATATAGGCGTCGGCGTCGGTGATGTAGTCGCGGGATGACCATTCTTCCGTACCTCGGAAGGAAACGTACTTCTGTCCGTTAGCCTTCTCCTCAAACACCGTCACAGAAAATCCCGAATTGCCAGGGTCGGTGAACTGCCTCACAACCCTAAACTTCTCACCGATGTACTTGGCCAGCTCAGCAGGTAACCGTGGCTGAAGCTTATTTTCAAGCGACAAATCTGTCATACCGTTCGTCAGGCCAACCACATAGCAGGAATCTGCGAGAACAGCATTAATGAAAGCAGCATGTATTTCGGTATTCACTATTTACTCTCCTTAGGCAAGAACGGAAGAATTTGATATTTCAATTTTCCCTGATCAACGAGTAGTGGTTCGCACTGGTGGCTCGCCTCACCTAGTAAGCCTTTCCGAGCAATCCAGCCACCTGACCTACCAAACTTAGTCCACTCAGCCAACAAACGACCATCTGTGTTGTCGTAAATTCTTTGCTGGTATTTCCATATTGGAACTGCCGCGGGTATCAGTTCTGGAAACTGCGGATGTTCTCCGTACTTGATTAGAGAGTTGTAAATTTTGTCAAGCCGATTCCTGTCTTCAAATGTAGCCCCTTCCCGCCATTTCCCCTCCGGCGTATAAAGCTCCTCTCCCACCGGATGCGTGGCATATATCTTCACCTCCTTCGCCCCCTCGCACAGGCGATCAAACTGGAACTTGCCGATGATCTCGTCGGCCAGTGCCAATGCGAACGAGAGTGGCACCGCCAGCGTCACCAGCACCGCGCGAAGCGCCACGTTCTTCACGCGCCTAACCGCCAGCCGCGCCAGTAGAACCACCACGGCAACCCATATCAGTATTCCCAGCAAGTACATAGCGCCCCTCCTTATTGGCAGCTACCGATTCAAGTCCGATAAAAGCTTCACTGTTGCGATGAGCAGGGTTGCGGGCGTTTTCATGCTACGACCCTCCAGTCCTTGTCGTTTGCTGCACTTGTAATCAAACGCCCCATACGCAGATCGTCGCCCTCCCCGCCGAAGAGATCGTCGGCGCCACCGTAGAGCGTGTCGTTGCCGCCACCGCCGATGAGTTGGTCGGTGCCTTCGCCGCCCTCCAGCCTATCGTCGCTGTGGTCGGCCAGCCCTTGCTGGCGTTGTTCGGGGGTGAGCGCGGCATCGGCCTGCCATTCGGCGTAGAGATCGCTGTGCACGGCGGAGAGGGTGCCCACCGCCCCTTCGATGGCCACGGGCAGCAGATGTTTGACGGCGAGGAAAGCGCCGAAGTCGGTCTTGGCTTTGGTGACCAGCTCGTCGCGCCCTTGCACGGCGGTCAGGCGTACGGCGGCGCTGCCCTTGAGGGCAAGGTAGGCGGCGCTCGTTTGCAGATCGGCAAGATGATTGGTAACCGTCCGGCCACCGACACCTTCAATCTCCGCGGGCGGCATGGCACTGTGATGGCTTTTCTGACGGAGAAGGGTCATGAAGCTGGCGGAGCGGCAAGCCAATCGTGGGCGGTGGCAGGTGGAAGTCGAGGGCTGGCGCGCGAGCGCGGTCTTTCGCGTGACGCGCTGGAATACTGGAAGCGGCGCATTCCTGCCAAGCCGAGCAGGCAAGGCCGCCCGCCGCTCACGCTGATTCCGGTTCGGCCTGCACGGCCTGCTGCCTCTCGCGGGGATTTGCCCCGGTCATCGCAGTGCGCGCCCATTGAGCTCGTCGACGCGCGGCGGCCCGCGCTGCGCATCCGGCTGCCGGCCGGCTTCGACGCCGAAAGCCTCGCCTGCGTGCTTGACGTGCTGGAGTCCCGATGCTGATCGGCACCGGCATGCCGGTCCATGTTGCGCTCGAAGCGGTCGACATGAGAAAGTCCATCGACGGGCTGGCCGCCTGGGTGGAAGCCAGCCTGCCGGTGTCGCCCCTGTCGGGCGGGCTGTTCGTCTTCTTCAATCGCGGCCGCGACAAGGTCAAGCTGCTGTGGTGGGATCGCCACGGCTTCTGGCTCGCCTACAAGCGCCTGGAGCGGGGCCGCTTCCGTGTTCCCGCGGCGCACCAACTGACGCTCACCGATCTGGCCCTGGTGCTCGAAGGCATCGATCTGACCGTGCGCCGGTTCAAGACGGTCGCCTGCCAACGCATCGGCTGACGGTCTACGCCCTTTGGGCAGGCGGGTCCACGCCCTTCGGGGGATGGTCTCGTCATGGCAGGACGGGCATACTGCCTGCCCATGGAACTGACCGACGCCCTGGCCGAGAACGCCGCTCTCAAAGCCCTCAACGAGACGCTGCGCGCCAATCTCGAAGCCGTCCGGTTCCAGCTCGCCCAGCTCCAGCGCATGGTCTTCGGCCACAAGGCCGAGCGGCTGAACATCGATGCGCAAAGCGGCCTGCTCTTCGATGTGACGCCCCCGCCCGCGCCTGCGCCCCGCAGCCGCGAGGTCAGTGTCGTCCCGAAGAGGAAACCGGTGCGCTCCGGCCTGCCGGCGCATCTGCCGCGCGAGATCGAGATCATCGACCTGCCCGAGGAAGAGAAGCCCTGTCCCTGCTGCGGCGGGGAACGCCATGTCATCGGCGAGATCGTCTCGGAGAAGCTCGACTACGTGCCGGCCACCTTGAAGGTGCTGGAAATGCGCCGGCCCAAGTATGCCTGCCGGCCCTGCCAGGGGAGCATCGCCGCCGCACCCCTGCCGGCTTCTCCCATCGAGCAGGCGATGGCCGCACCCGGCTTGCTGGCCCATGTGCTGGTGTCGAAGTTCGCCGACCATCTGCCGCTCAACCGCCAGGAGGCCATGCTGCGCCGCGCCGGCATCGAGCTGCCCCGCTCCACGCTGTGCGACTGGGTGCTGGGTGCGGCCGAGTGCCTGCGCCCCCTCTACGAACATCTGATCGGCCGCGTGCGCTCGGGCGACATCCTGCACTCCGACGACACGCCGGTGCCGCTGCGGGAGAAGGGCGCCACGGTCAAGGCGCGCGCCTGGGGCTGGGTGAATCCCGAACGGCGCCTGGCGGCCTACGAATTCACGGTCTCGCGCGAAGGCCGCCATCCGCAGTCCTTCCTCACGGGCTGGGAGGGTTATCTGATCGCCGATGCCTACACCGGCTACGACCGGCTCTTCGCCAATCCGAGGCTCAGGGAGGTGGGCTGCTGGGCACACGCCCGCAGGAAGTTCTTCGAGGTGGCCAAGACCCAGAGGGCGCCGGGACTGGCCCATGAGGCGGTCACGCGCATCGGGGCGTTCTACCACCTGGATAACGCCTGGAAGGCACTGCCGCCCGATGAGCGGCGGCGACGACGCCAGGAAGAGGTCAAGCCGCTGATCGAGGCGTTCCATGCCTGGATGGCGGCGCATCTGCCCGGGCTGTTGCCGCAAAGCCCGCTGGCGAAGGCCATGGCGTATGCGACGAATCATTGGGCCGCGCTCACGCGCTTCCTCGACGACGGCCGGCTGCCGCTGGACAACAACGCCGCCGAGCGGGCGCTGCGCCCCATCGCCGTCGGCCGCAAGAACTGGCTCTTCGCCGGCAGCGTGCGCGGCGGAGAAGCCGCCGCCATCGCGCTGTCCTTCGTCGAGTCGGCCAAGCTCCACGATCTCAACCCCTACGCCTATCTGCGCGATGTGCTCACACGCCTGCCCTCCGCCAAGGCACGCGATCTCGACTCCCTGCTGCCGAACCTCTGGCACCCTCGCTGATTCTCCTCAGCTTCGCCATATGTTGGTAGGTGTTGTTGGCCGGACGGTTACGTTGCTGCAGCCCGGTATACATCCAGTAGGCGGCGGAGAAGATCCCGCCCAGCACGCCGCCCACCGTAGCGCGCCTGAAGCCGGCATCGATGTGGCGCAGCTCGCTCTCCCAGAGCGCCTCGAACGCCTCTTGCTTGCCCGAGGTCAGGCTGGCCTTGAGCGTGAAGGCCTGCAGCAGCATGTCGCGGTAAGCCTGGCCAAAGAGATTGATCGGGCGATAGGCCAGCGCGTTGCGGATGAGCACCACGTCGGCTTCGTACTTGGCGAACGTCTCCGCCCGCCTGAACTCGGCGAATGCCGTGCTGCCCAGTTGCTCGGCGCTCAAGCCGCTCAAGGAGGAGACGCTGAACTCCCGCTGCAGCCCCGTGGCGAAGCGGTCCTCGGCATGCCAGTAGGCCAGATCGTGGATGCGCGCCGCGGCGTCGATGAAGTTGACCGGCTGGTACTGCGGCGCATCGGAGAAGTAGCCCTCGCGCACGAGCGAGGTCTCCTCGGACCACGTCCTGCCTTCCATGAAGGCGCCCGCCGAATACTTCGGCCCGGCCCAGCGGCCCCACTTCATGATGAAATCGCCCGTTTGTGTATCAGCCATCTTCGTCTCCTCTCGTTCGCTATGTATGTTCGTGATTACTGCGGCAGACGCAGGTGGCGCAGGCTGCCATCCGCTTCGATCAGCCAGAGTTGCACTCTCTTGTCATCGAATATATCTCTACGTTCATTACCCTTGATCAACGCTACGCGCCGCGCATCGCGCGAGAAGGCCGCGTCGATCAGCGCCATGCCCGCGCCTTCTTCCTGCCAGAGCTTCTTCGGCATGCCCTGGGGCCGTATCTCGAAGAAGCCCTTGCCCTCGCGCAGGTCGTAGAGATAGAGCGAACCGTAGCGCGCGCCGTCGCCGCCGATGGCGGACACCAGCGCCAGGGTGCCGCCCGCCTGTACATCGCGCACGAACAGAGGGTAATCCCTGGGCTTGGGATCGAGCAGCCGCTCATACTCTTTCGGCGGCAGCTCGGCGGCGAGATCGACGACGAACACGCCGCCGTTGTAGCGGATATAGTCGTCGGCGGAGAATGCCAGCCGGCGCCCGCCGTCCAGATACAGCGGGCTGCCCTGCCTCACGGTCCACGGGCCGTCCTCGAGCAGCCGCGCCCGGTCGGTGGCCAGATCCACTTCCTCGACGTGCCAGCGCCAGCCGCCGCCGATCACCTTGCCGCTGCGGCTGAAGAGGGCGCCCACGCGCCAGTAGGCGATGCGCCGCCCGTCGGGCGAGAAGACCGGGTGCTTGACGATCACGCCGGGGTGCTGGCGCAGCACGCGCGTGGCGTCCGGCCCGAGATCGGTCTCGCGGGTGACTTCGCCCCGCAGCAGTTCGCGCTGCAGGCGGCCGTCCGCATCGAGCAGCCAGAAGCGCTGGTCGGTCGATTCGCAGACGGTGCCGGCGGGGGCGGGCTCGTCGCGCCTGAGAAGGGGCGGATCGGGCGGACGCGGGCGCTCCTTGCAGCGCCAGGTGGCGGCGGCGATGTGCCTGCCCTCGGGGTCGTAGCTGCCGAAGCCGTAGTGACGGGCCGGATCGAGCCCGGGCGGAGCGTCCCAGCGTCGCGCTTCGATCCAGTAACGCATCAAGGTGCAGCGCTCGCGGTCTTCGTCGCGGCACACCGTGACCAGCAGATGCCGTCCGTCGGCGCTGAACACCGCCCGCTCGGGATGCCAGACGCGGTTGTGCCATTTGCGCGCCATGCATTTATGACGAAGGTCCAGGGCGGCGCACGCCTTCTCCATGCCTGCCTGTTCTGCGGGCGGCACTTCGCAGTTCTCCGGATCGGCGCGGCATTGCGCCAGCCGCAGGGCCAGGCTGTGGTCGAAGACGGTGCCCGTGAACCAGTAGGTCTTGCTCTGGCCGAGGCCCGACGGCGCAGCAGGCGGCGCCGCGGCGCCGCTCTTGCTAGCCTCCGGCTGCGCGCTGTCTTGCGCCGGCAGCGGACTGCCGCAGCCGGCGAGCAGCGCCAGGCAAAGGCATAGAAAGCGGGCAGGTGATAAGACGTTCATGCGGGAATCCTCCATGCGTTGTCGTTGGACGGGACGCTACCGCCGTATCGGGGAGACTGACTTTTATTCCGGAATCGGGCATCCGCTCCTGTTCCGCCCTTCTTTCCGCCCACCAGCACATCCGCACCGACACCGCCGGCGAGCGCATCGTCGCCCGCGCCGCCCTCGAGCAGATCATCGCCGCCTTCGCCGAAGAGCGTGTCGGCGAAGGCCGTGCCGTACAGCACATCCGCGCCCTCCGTGCCGCGAATCTCGATGCCGCCTGCGTCCGCGGCAAGCAGGTCGGCAGGAGTGGCTGTCGAGCCGTCGTCGAAGCGAACGAGCTTGATCGGCAGGATGTCATCGAGCAACGAATACTCCCTGCCCATGTCATCG
>NZ_JAKLLH010000042.1 GCF_023150235.1 Azonexus sp. | reverse complement strand
CGCAGTGAGATTAGCCGCTGTTTCCGCTTCGCCGTAGCTACCGGCAGGGCTGAACGCGACCCCTGCCCGGACCTGCAAGGGGCTATCCCACCGGTCAAGACCGAACACATGCCGTCGCTGACCACCCCCAAGGATGCCGCTGAACTGCTGCGTGCCATTGACGCCTTCCGGGGTACGTTTGTCGTCAAGTGCGCCCTGCTGCTGGCGCCGCTGCTGTTCGTACGCCCCGGCGAGTTGAGAAAGGCCGAATGGTCGGGGTTCGACCTCGACAAAGGCGAATGGCGCTACCTGGTGACCAAAACCAAGACCGACCACCTAGTTCCACTGGCCACCCAAGCCGTTGCCCTCCTGCGGGAACTGCATGCGCTAACCGGGCATGGCCGTTACGTCTTCCCCGGGCGCGACCCGCAAAAGCCAATGAGCGATGCCGCAGTGAACGCCGCCCTGCGCCGCATGGGCTACGACACCAAAACCGAAATCACCGGCCACGGCTTCCGGGCAATGGCCCGCACCATCCTGCATGAAGAACTGCACATCAAGCCGGAAGTCATTGAGCACCAGTTGGCCCATAAAGTACCCGATGCCCTGGGCGCGGCCTACAACCGGACCAAGTTCATCAAGGAACGGCAGGCAATGATGCAGCTATGGGCGGACTACCTGGGCAAGCTCAAGGCGGGGGCGGATGTGATTCTGCTACAAGGAAATGCTGCCTAAGGGAAAACCACCATGAATCACTGTAAGCCCTGTAAATGGGTGCCTGCGGCCTGCATTGAATATTTTGAAAAAATCATCAAAGAAAGAAACGACCACCTGGAGAGGGTTAGCCTTTCAGATGATGCGGCCGTACTTGCCGGTAAATATGGAGAGACCCCGCTGCAAATTGCCGCCAAGCTCTGCTTTGATGATCACGAAGTTTTGTGGGCTGATGCAGTGACCCGTGTGGTTACGCATGAAGATATGCGCAACGCTTTTTTGTCACTGGAGCGTCGCGGGGTTGATGTGGGCTTACTAATGCTCTTTGCTTGCCGCGCATTCATGGGGCCGATTGGACTAGAGCGTAAAACCCCATCTTTGCGTGAAAAGTGGGTTGATGAAGTAATTTCGATGTCAAAAAATCTAGCTGAACTAATTCAGCATTCTCCTTTGGATGACATCCTGCGGCGGAAGCGTAGAAGTACTGAGGCAAAGTTTGTGGTGTTTAACGCTGCGATATCAGCGCTTAGCGGTGAAAAACATAAAGATACACAGCACTCCAATAAGTGCTTTAACCAACTCCCGCCGCTACTCTCTGAGTTGTTGCTAGAAGTGGCAGATGGAGCACAAAACATAGCCAATGAACAAATAACGATGGAGCGCCCTGGGGACCCAAAAGCCAAAAGAGCCTATTTCGTTCGTGAACTAACAGGCTTTTTGCGCAAACAAACTGGTCATCCGCTCCGTGCCGTGGTTGCCGCCTTTACCTCCGCAGTGTTCGATGAATCTATTGATGTGAGGCAGGTTAATCGGTTGGCACCCTGACACTTTTCGGCGAATTCAAGGAATTACCGCCATCCGCTAGAGCCTAGCAAAAAAGAGAGCATGGCCCCATGCAGTCCCGAACGGTTCGGGGCTGACCTTCGGGAGCCTTAGTATGTCAGCCACAGTCAAAGCGCCGTTGGTAGTTATCCGGCGCCGGCAAGTTGAAGCCAAAACCGGGATATCAAAAACAACCATCTATGCAGGCATCGCCGCCGGCACCTTTCCTGCCCCAATTCAGTTAACGGGTGGAAATTACGCCGTAGGATGGTTAGAGCACGAAATTGATGCCTGGATTGCTGGGCGCGTTGCTGCTCGCGACAAAAACCCCGGTTAAGCATGGGCGAAAAAGAAAAAGCCGCACAAGCGGCAAGCGCTGGCACGGCTTTAAACACTGAATCTGCCGCCCATGGTATCGAAGCGCAGCAATTAGCGCTACCCGGTATCGACCAATCCCCCCTTCCCCCGTACCACACAGCAAATTTGCGGGAAATCCGCGTGATTCGCGCCCTGCTGGCTGGCGACTGTTCAAGGGAGGAACTTGACCATATCGCCGATGCTGCCAACGTCCCGGACCTGATTGGCCGGATGCGTAGCAGCGCCTGCCTTGATTTGCCATCGGTCCGCCTCCCGGTCACGGATTGCGACGGAGCTATCGTTTATCGAGGCCGCTACCGATTGTCTGCCGCTGACCGTATTCGCTTGGCGCATTTTTCGCAGGCAGGGGGCCAGGCATGAGACGCCACCGACTCCCTCCCAAAACCGTTCGTGTTCGTCGCATCGAACAAGTCATGTCGCTGATTAGCTGTTTTGGCTTTGAACGGGCGATATACCAAATGACGCACGAGCAATACAAAGCCGCACGCTCTGCCATTGACGCCGCTGTTTCCGCAGCGCGGGGCGGCCAGCGTCCTAAATCGGTACTGATCGACGGCAGAGCCTTTCCGCTGGCTTATTCAAATTTCGGGCGTGTGTTCGTTTGCAACCAAAAGGGCGAGCGCCTGCTTGGTAGCTATTACTGCGAGTTGTAGGGGTAGGCAATGGATCATTCGTATATCACCACCGTGGCCGGCGCCGCCCTGGGCAACTTCGATACCGTAATCGAGCATTGCGGGCTCGGGGGCGGGAAGAGTTCCGGCAAGGAATACCTGTCTCTCAACCCCAAGCGCACTGACTCGAAGTTGGGCAGCCTGTCGATTAGCAAGGAGACCGGCGCCGGCAGCGACTTTGCAACCGGCGACCGCTGGGGCGACCTGGTGGGGCTGGCGGCTTGGCGTTTCGACTGCAGCCAGCTGGAAGCCGCCGACCGGCTGGCTGACCTTCTGGGAATTCAGCGCCCGCCTCGCCGCAATGATCGCCACAGCACCGCCGGCCAGGCCGGGCAGGGGCAAGCCCCGACCCATCGCAATCAGCCCGCCAGCGCCCCGAAAAAGCCCGCCAGCGGGCCGGATGCGGACGGCTGGGCCTGCGTTCAGCCGGTGCCTGCCGATGCGCCGCCCCCGCCGGTATCGAATCCCCGGCAAGGTCGCCCCAAGCTGCGCTACCGCTACGGTGATGCCGCAGGCGCTTTGCTGTTCCTGATTGACCGCTACGAAGGCAAGGGCGGCAAGAGCTTTGGGCAATTGACCTGGTGGCAGCACCGCGACGGTCGGGGTGAATGGCGATGGAAGGCCGCCCCCGCACCGCGTGCGCTTTACGGCCTCGACCTGTTGGCACAGAAGCCAGCCGCGCCGGTTCTGGTTTGCGAAGGCGAGAAGGCCGCCGATGCTGCCCGGCTGTTGTTTCCCGATTGGGTTGTCGTGTCCTGGCCGGGGGGCGCCAATGCGGTAGATAAGGCCGATTGGTCGCCTTTGGCCGGGCGTGAAGTCACGCTCTGGCCAGACCTCGACGAAGCCGGCGAAAGCTGCGCTGCCAAGCTGGCCGGGCTACTGTGTGCATTGCCAGTACCCCCGGCAGGGCTTTACCGGGTGCAGCCGCAAGCCTTTGGCCTTTCGGCCAAGGGGGATGATGCCGCCGACTTGCTCGGCTGGGATGCCGGGCGCTGTGCAGACGTGTGCACGCGGGAAACATGGCGGGTCACGGTCGACATGCCCAAACCGGAAAAAACCGCCCCCGCAAACAAGCCGGCAGCAGACAAGTGCACCGCCAAGGCCGGCGGGCCAAGCAAGGGCGGCAGCGGTCGCGGTTTGTTCGCCCTGGAGGCAAACGGCGTGTTCCTCGCTGAAATCGACCGCGACGGCAACGAAAGCGCCCCGAAGTGGATTTGTTCGTTTCTTGAACCGCTGGCCCGCGTGCGCAGCCCGGATAACTCCGGCTGGGGCCTGTTGGTCCGCCTGCTTGACCCGGACAAGGTGGAGCATCGGCTGGTGATTCCGATGGCCTTGTTCTCGGGCGAAGGGCTGGAAGTGGTCAAGATGCTCTTTGACGCCGGTTTGCAAATGGCACCGGGGGCGCGGCAGAAAGTCATCGTCTATCTGCAGACCAGCCGCCCGGAAGGCCGGGCCAGAGTGACGGCCCGCACCGGCTGGCACCCGACCAGCGAAGCGGGGGCGGTGTTTGTTCTGCCGTCGCGGGCCTTTGGTGCGGCAGAGGGCGAAGAATGGATTTACGAAGCCGAAGGCAGCGGCCTGCATGCCTTTAAAACCAAGGGCAGCGCCGAACAGTGGCGGGAGCATGTCGGGCGCCGCTGCAGTGGCAACAGCCGCTTGCTGTTTGCGGTATCGGTCGCCTTTGCCTCGCCCTTGCTCTACCTGGTCGGCGGTGAATCCGGCGGCTTTCACTACCGCAGCAATTCCAGCGATGGCAAGACAACCGCCCTCAAGGTTGCCTGTTCGGTCTGTGGCGATGCCGGTTACCTGCAGCGCTGGCGGGCAACGGATAACGGCCTGGAAGCCTTGGCAATGCAGCATTGTGACGCGCTATTGGCCTTGGACGAGTTGGCGCAGCTAGACCCCAAGGTCGCCGGGGAAACGGCCTACATGCTCGCCAACGGTGCCGGCAAGACTCGGGCGGCACGTACCGGCGGTGCTCGTGAGCGGGCATCGTGGCGGCTGCTGTTCCTCTCTGCCGGGGAAATCAGCCTGGGGCAGCACATGGCCGAAGCCAACAAAACGGCACGGGCCGGGCAGGAAATCCGACTGGTGGATATTCCCGCCGATGCGGGGGCGGGGCTGGGCGCTTGGGAATGCCTGCATGGCGCAGCCAATGGGGCCGAGTTCTCGCAGTCCATCGAGCAGGCCGCCAAGCGCTTCTATGGCGCCCCGCTGGCTGCGTATCTCGACCGCTTGACCACCCAAGCCGACAACCTGCCCCAGCAGCTACGCGAGGCGCAGAAGCGGTTTGCCGACCAGCATTTGACCGAACAGGCCAGCGGCCAAGCCCGCCGGGTGGCAGACCGCTTTGCCCTGGTTGCGATGGGTGGCGAACTGGCGACCGAGTGGGGGCTAACCGGCTGGGATCGAGGCGAGGCGCTGGCCGCTGCCGGTAAGTGCTTCGCGGCCTGGCTGGCCGGGCGCGGTGGCGAAGGCAAGCAGGAAGACCGGGTAATGCTGAGCGCCGTTCGTGAGTTCTTCGCCCGGCATGGCGATGGTGCTTTCGACCTGTGGCACCGCATCGGCGATGACCGCAGCCCGCGCACCGCCGATTGTGCCGGCGTGCGCCGCTGGATCAAGCTGGATGGCTCCCCCGTCAGCAAAGCCGGACAAATCGACGAGAGCAGCGAAGGCGCCGAATTCCAGACCGAATACTTTGTGTACCCCGAAGCCTTCGAGCATCGAATCTGCAAAGGCCACGACTACAAGGCGGTTGCCCGGATATTGGCAGAACAGGGAATTCTTCGGCCAGACAATGGGCGTCTGCAGTCGAAATTGCGGATTCCGGGCAAGGGTCAGATGCGGGTCTATCACATCACGCCAACGCTGTTCGAGGATGGTGATCATGCTTGATCTGGACAGCTTGTTTGCAGCCGGAACAGAGGGGCAAATCACCCCCGGAATTTCCCCCCCTGGCGGACCCGGTGGCGACCTCGAAACAGGGGCTACCGGGACGGGCAGGGGGAAAAGTGGCCCCATGCTCCCCCTTTCCTCTAAAACCGTTGAAAGCCAGTCGGGGCAAGGCTTTGCGGGGAATTTCGCCGATTTTTCAGGGGGAAAAAGTGGGGCCAGTGCTTTTTCCAGTGGCCCCACTTTCGGGGAGGGAGTGGCCCCACGGGAAGCCTTGTGCCACAAGGGTTTCGAGGAATTGGGGCCAGTGGGGCCAGTGGGGCCACTGGTTTTGGAAGGAGAGGGAAGGAAAACAGGCAACCGGGCGCCGGGTGGGGGCGCTGCAGCTTCCCTTTTCGCGCTACATCCGGCGGCTGTAATTTTGCTTATTGCATATTGCCGGAGGCTTGAAATCGCTCCCCAAGAGCAGGCCGGCGCCCTGGTCGAACTCGGGCAACTGCCACCGGGTGAACAGGTCCGCCGCTGGCAGCTTGCATGCATCCAGCAGGGAATTGCCCCTTGGTCTGTTCTGAGCATCAAGGCGCCACTGCAAGGGGAAGACTGCAGCCTGTGTGCCCACCTGCTAACCCGGCAATTTCCGGGCAGCGATGGCCGGCGCCAGTTTCATTGGGCATGCAGTCAAGGTTACCTGATCCTTGAGACAGGCCGGGGAACTGAACGGATATGGATCGCACCACCGGAATGCCAGAGCTTTGTGCGCTGGTATCCATCTGACAGACGGTAGTTTTTGACTTCAACAGGACAGCAAGCATGAACACTGAACAAGTTTTCAAGTTGATCGAGAGCCTTGGGGCAGCCAGCAATCCCACCTATGAATCCCTGGCGCAACTCGCCATCGAGATGCGGCGTTGCGCCAATGACCGGAATACACCTGTCGAGCTGGTGGCGCTGTTTGGTGATTGCTCTGCCTATATCGAATGCTTCATTGAAATGACGGCCCCTGCCGTCGAGCGAATCGAGCGGACCATTTCAAGGATTCTGGCCGTTGCGGCTGAACGTGATCCGGCCATCTTGCAGCACGCAGCACCGGAGGCGGTCCAATGAGAGTTGGAATAACCATCAAGGGGCTGACCGAGGTTCGGGACAGGCTGCGCGGCCTGGCCTCCGGCAAACTCAACGTTGCCATCAAAGCCGCGCTTAACGATGCCGCGCATGCCGGGTATGAGGCAGGGCGCAACGAAATGCGGCGAGTGTTTGACCGCCCGACCCCTTGGGTGCTGGGTGGTATTCGCTACATCAAAGCGACCGCCAGCAAGCTGGAAGCGCGGATTGATTTTGACCATTGGGGGAATAAAACCCTGGTCACCGTGGCCGATGTGCTGCGGGCAGAGATTGACGGCGGGCAGCGCCGCTACAAGCGCCACGAGTCAGCACTAAGGCTGGCCGGCATTCTCCCTGCCGGGATGTTCATTGTTCCTGGTGCGGCTGCTGAACGGGATGCTTACGGGAACATGAAGGGGAGCCAGATTGTGCAGATACTGGCCTGGTTTCGTACCTTTGGCGAACAGGGCTACCGGGCCAACATGACCGACAAGGGACGGGCGAGATTGGGGAGGGACAGCAAGCGAACAGGGCGGGCAGGCTTTCAGTATTTCGTCCTGAAGCAGCGGCATGGCAAGTTGCTTCCGGGTATCTACAAGCGCTATGCCTTCAGCGGGGGCGGCAGTGCAGTCAAGCCAGTCATGATCTTTGTGCGCAGTCCGAACTACCGGAAGCGGTTTGACTTCTACGGCGTCACCCGGGAGGCCGCACTTGAACAGTTCCACCGTTCATTCCCCTTCTGGCTCAGTCGGCTGCTGAAGGAGGGGGGCAGATAACGAGGCCGGTCAGTGAACGGGTCCTCCCCAGCCATTCCCGTTCACGGGTAATTCGTACCTCGATTTCTTTGGTGTGAGCCCCCAGCAAACATACTGAACAAGCGTTCTCAAATGTGTTCATTGCAATGAAACCCTGTTCATTCGGGGTTTTTGCGGGAGTAGATAGTTCTACTTTGTCAGATTCGGCATCAGTTTGATGCCCCGAGGGTTTTGGCCTGATTTTCGTAAGCAGATTGCATGGCTTCAAGTCGTCGTCGATGGCGTTCTGTGATCATCTCCGCCATATCGTCGTCGGTTTTGATT
>NZ_JAKLLH010000020.1 GCF_023150235.1 Azonexus sp. | reverse complement strand
CGACCAATTGATGCGATTGCGACATTGACGATGTGTCCCTTGCCTTCTCTCCAGAAGATGCATTCGAGGATGCAGGGAGTGTCTTGCGACGAAAGATGGAAAAAATGACAAAAACCTAATCCGGAACCCGTTCTCTATGCACCGGCAGCAAAAAATCGCTTGAAAACAGCGAATGGTGCGGCGCAGCATCCTTCTCCACAGCGTTTTGCAAGAAGCTCAGCTGCTTACAAAAATCCCTACCAACGCTCCTCGACCTCACGCCCCAACCACCACCAATTCCCGCGTCGCCCGTGTCATCGCCACGTACAACAAGCGCGCCTCGTCTTCGGCCAGCGCTTCGCCGGTCCCTCCCCGGCCGACGCCGGGGATGGCGACCAGCGGGAATTCCAGCCCTTTGCAGCTGTGCATGGTGAGGAATTTGACGGTGTCTTCCTGCTCGCTGAAGGTGATGTCCTTCATGTAAGTCACCGGGATGCCGGCTTTGCGCAGTGTCGCCAGGACTGGCTTGCCGATGCCGTAGTCGCGGTAGATCACCGCCATGTCGGACCAGGGGGTGCCGGTTTTGTGGGCGTTCTTGAGGTGGCGGGCGAGGTAGTCGGCTTCTTCCTGCAGCGTCGGCAACTGGATCAGCAGCGGTTGCGGGCCGTGGCGGCCGGCGCTGACCGGGGCGACCAGCGGGATGCCGTCTTCGTCGGCGGCACTGGGTTTGAGCAGGCTGCTGGCGATGCCGCTGGCCAGTTCGAGCACTTCCTGCGTGTTGCGGTAGTTGATCTTGAGGATGGTGGTGCGGCCCTGAGCCTGGATGCCCAGGCTCTTGAAGCTGAGCTTGCCGCGCTTGTCGCGAGCGTAGATCGACTGCGCGTCGTCGTAGAGCAGGAGCAGCGAATTGGTTTTCGGATTGACCATCTGTGCCACCAGCTTCAGCCATTCCGGCTGGAAGTCGTGGCCTTCGTCGATCAATACCGCGTCGTACTGCCCGGCCGGGACGATGTTGGCGTCAACGGCGCGGATCAAACGCTCGACCAGTTCGGCCGAATAGCGCTCACTATCCTGCCCAGCAGCCGGCAGGTCGGCGTGATAGGTGCGGAGTTGGGCATGGCACCATTGGTGAAAGGAGTGCACCAGCACCTTGTCGGTCAGGCCTTTGCTGGCCATGGTTCGCGCCAGGCGTTTGGCCAGGGTGCGGTTGTAGCAGAGGACCAGAATCGGCCGGGCGCAGACCTTGGCCAGGTGTTCGGCGCGGTAGCCAAGAATCAGCGTTTTGCCGCTGCCGGCCACGCCGTGGATCACGCGGTGGCCGTCGCCGAGGCTGCGCGCCAGTTGTTCCTGCTGCAAATCCATCACCCGCAACAGGTCGGGGATTTCCGCCTCGGCCGCAGCGAACAGGCCGCCCTGCGCCGGGCTGGTGATGCGGATTTCGGGAAACAGGTGCCAGCGGATGCGGTCGATCTGCGGCAGCGACAAGGGCACGCTGCGGGCAAAGGGCAGCATGCCCCACAACTGCGCCTGAAACACCTCGGCATCGACGCTTTCGGTCATTTCGTCCTGGCAGATGACGCGATGCGGCTCGATCACCTCGCCCAGGTTGGTACTTTCGAACTGCTTGCGGCTGATGTTGGCGAGGACGATGCCGTAGCTCCATGGAAACATCAGTTTGCCCTGCTGGCGGCCGCTGTTGAACGTCAGCTGCGGGTCGCGTTCGAGCAGATCGCACACCGCATGCGCGTACTGGCGGGCTTGTTCGAGCGGGTTGGGCACCCGCTTGAGGCCGTCGGCGGTAAGCAGGCTGGCGCTTTGCCGGTCGATGTCCTGGATCGTGTCCAGCTTCCAGTCCTTGACCTCCAGCACCAGCAGGCCGCGCCGGGGATTGAAGACGACAAAGTCGGGATGCACGTTGTGCGGGCCGAGCGGCACGTCGTACCAGAGCAGCCAGTCGGCTTCGAGTTTTTGCTCCAACCGGTAGGCGAGGCGCCGCTCACCCCCCGTCATCCGTGAAAGGCAGGTGCCAATTGCCGGAATCAATACTGCCATCACCGTTCCCCTCGCTAGGTCGCCAGCCCGTGATTATGTCACTCGAACATGCAAAACAGGTTTTGACGGCACCAGCAAAAACATCCGCCAGCGGTATTTTTGCGTTCGACGCGACAGCGCCGAGCAAGCGCCCAGGCCCTCGCTGCGGCTGGCGGCTCCGGCGCAGCAGGCGATGCCGCGAGCGGCGCGGAAGCGGAAGCGGAGGCGAAGCGGACAAGCCTCAAGCGCAAAAAAGCCCGCCTGCCACGGTCGACCGTGAGCGGCGGGCTTTTTCCGCTGCGGCCGGCGGGGGGACGCCAGGCCGGGTGGGGATCAGGTGTTCTGCACGACGATGTTGGGGAACTTCGAAGTCATGTCCTTGGCCTTGTCGGCGATCTTGACCGCGATGCGGCGGGCGATGGCGCGGTAGATTTCGGCCGGACGCGAGTCGGGGGCGCCGACCACGGTCGGCTGGCCGCTGTCGGCAAGCTGGCGGATCGACAGTTCGAGCGGCAGGCTGCCCAGCAGTTCGACCTTGTAGTCCTCGCCCATGCGCGCGCCGCCGCCTTCACCGAAGATGTGTTCTTCGTGACCACAGTTGGAGCAGATGTGGATGCTCATGTTTTCGACGATGCCGAGGATGGGGATATTGACCTTCTCGAACATCTTGAGGCCCTTGCGCGCGTCGATCAGCGCGATGTCCTGCGGCGTGGTGACGATCACCGCGCCGGTGACCGGGACCTTCTGCGCCATCGACAGCTGGATATCGCCGGTGCCCGGCGGCATGTCGACGATCAAATAATCGATCTCGCCCCAGTTGGTCTGGCCGAGCAACTGGTCGAGCGCCTGGGCGACCATCGGGCCGCGCCAGACCATCGGCGTTTCGACATCGACCATGAAGCCGATCGACATTGCCTTGAGACCGTAGGCTTCGAGCGGCTCCATCGATTCGCCGTCCTTCGATTCCGGCTGCTGGCCGGCGAGGCCGAGCATTTGCGGCTGCGACGGACCGTAGATGTCGGCGTCGAGAATGCCGACCGAGGCGCCTTCCTGCGCCAGCGCCAGCGCCAGGTTGACGGCGGTCGTGCTCTTGCCGACGCCGCCCTTGCCGGAGGCGACGGCGATGATGTTCTTGACGCCCGGCATCAGCTTGACGCCGAGTTGTACCGAGTGGGCGACGATCTTGCTGAAGACGTTGGCCGAGACGTTGCCGACGCCGGGAACGCTGCGCACGGCGGCAATCGCCTGCTTGCGGATGGGGTCGATCTGGGTCTTGGCCGGGTAGCCGAGCTCGATGTCGAAAGAGACGTCGGCGCCGTCGATTTTCAAATTCTTGAGCGCCTTGCCGGCGACGAAATCCTTGCCGGTGTTGGGGTCGACCGTGGCAGCCAGCGCCGCCTTGATCTGCTGTTCGGTAAAGCTCATGTGAACTCCGCTGTCGTGACTGTCGTGATGTACCGGGATGAACCCTCTTGGGGCACGGATGTGCCAAAAGGCCGGGCCAATAATACCCGACCAATTTTGTAGAGTATAACCGAAAGCCCTGTTCCCGGCGTAGCGCCGGGAACAGAGTGAATTCCAATTGCCGGCACGGGAGAGAAGACACTACCAGCGCCATGGGCTAATATTCCGCGTTTTCCTCATTCGCGCCGCCTCCCCTCTCTTTCATCCGTCTTTTCCCGGACTGCACGCCATGTTCTTTCCCTCCTCGTCTGGCAACAAACTGGCTCGCCTGGGCAATCTGCCGCCGGAAAACGGGGAAATCACCGTGCTCCTGGTCGAGGACAGCCGCACCGTGCGCATCAGCCTGCGCGAAACGCTACAATTATTACCCGGCGTGCGCGCTCTTGAAGCCGGCAGCCTGGCCGAGGCCAAAACCCTGCTTGAAGCGAGGGCCAGGGACTTTTTCTGCGCCGTGCTCGACCTCACCCTGCCCGATGCCAGCGGCAGCGAAATCGTCGATCTGGTCAGCGGCTACGAAGTGCCGATCATCGTCCTCACCGGCACGCTCAACCCGGAAGTGCGGCGTGCGGTGCTGGAAAAGCGGGTCATCGACTACATCATCAAGTCCAATACCGGCGCCATCGAGGATGTCGCCTACCTGGTCGCCCGGCTGCGCCAGAACCTGCGCACCAAGGTACTGGTGGTCGACGATTCGATCACTTTCCGCACCCACCTCAGCGGGCTGCTGACGCAATATCATTTCCTGATTCTCACCGCTGCCCACGGCAAGGAAGCGCTGGCGCAGATCGCCGCCCACCCGGACATCGTGCTGGTGCTGACCGATTACCACATGCCGGAAATGGATGGTCTGGAGCTGATCCGCGAAATCCGCCGCCGCTACCGGCGCGAGGACATGGCGATCATCGCCCTCTCCGACGCCGAGCACCCGGACCTCTCGGCAGCGATGCTCAAGGCCGGTGCCAACGACTTTCTCTCCAAGCGCTTTCAGAGCGAAGAATTTTTCTGTCGCGTCACCCAGAATACCAACATGATCGGCCACGTCCGCCAGTTGCGCGACATGGCGACACGCGACTACTTGACGGGCCTCTACAACCGCCGCCACCTGTTCGAGCTGGGCAACGCGCTGCACGCCTCGGCGCGCAACGGCAGCGACCTGCAGCTGGCGTTGGCGATGATCGACGCCGACCATTTCAAGCGCATCAACGACCAGTTCGGCCACGATGCCGGCGATGCAGCGCTCAAGATGCTGGCCGCGACGATGCGCCGGACGCTGCCCGAAAGCGACATCCTGGCCCGCTTCGGCGGCGAGGAATTCGTCTGCCTCAGTCTGCTGCCACGGCGCGAGGATGCCGCCGCGCACTTCGAGCGGCTGCGCGCCGCGGTCAAGGCCTGCGACCTGCGCTGGCAGGGCGAACGCATCCTGCTCAGTGCCAGCATCGGCTTTACCACCGCGCTCGGCGAATCGCTGGCAGCCATGATCGCGCGCGCCGATGAAGCGGTTTACCGCGCCAAGGAGAGCGGGCGCAACCGGGTAGTCGAAGGCTGAAGCCGGCCCCGGGCCGAAAAACGCGCTTTCGGCCCGGCGCCACCCGGAAGATACCGCCACCTTGCCGCCGCGCAGGGAAAAATCCCGCATTTTCACGGTCGACCGTGAATATCCGTAAAAACCGCCGGCCAGCCTCACCTGCCAGCCTCACCGGGCAGATGCGATCCGGCCCGCAGCACGCCGCACAGGCGGCGACTTTGCCTTTAAAATTCATCCTTTGCCGCAACGCACAAAGCCGATCATGACCCGCAAGATTCTTGTCACTTCCGCCCTGCCCTACGCCAACGGCGCGATCCACCTCGGCCATCTGGTCGAGTACATCCAGACCGACATCTGGGTCCGTTTCCAGAAAATGTCCGGCAACGAATGCTGGTACGTCTGCGCCGACGACACCCACGGCACGCCGATCATGCTCCGTGCCGAGAAGGAAGGGATTACCCCGGAGCAACTGATCGAGCGCGTGCATGGCGAGCATTTCCGCGACTTTTCCAGCTTCCACGTCGGTTTCGACAACTATTACAGCACCCACTCGCCGGAAACCCGCGCGTGTGCCAACGACATCTACGGCAAGCTCAAGGCGGCCGGGCTGATCGAGGTGCGCACCATCGAGCAGTACTACGACCCGGTCAAGCAGATGTTCCTGCCCGACCGCTTCATCAAGGGCGAGTGCCCGAAGTGCCACGCCAAGGACCAGTACGGCGACAACTGCGAAGCCTGCGGCGCCGCCTACGCGCCGACCGACCTGATCGAGCCCTTCTCTGCCGTTTCCGGCGCCAAGCCGGAGCTGCGCAACTCCGATCACTACTTCTTCAAGCTCTCCGACCCGCGTTGCGAAAGCTTCCTGCGCCAATACACCGCCAGCGGCGTACTGCAGGCCGAAGCCGCCAACAAGATGCAGGAATGGCTGGGCGCGCCCGGCGACAACAAGCTCTTCGACTGGGACATCTCGCGCGATGCGCCCTATTTCGGCTTTGAGATTCCCGACGAATTTGGCAACAGCACGGGCAAGTACTTCTACGTCTGGCTCGACGCCCCGATCGGCTACATGGGCTCGTTCAAGAACCTGTGCGCCAAGAAGGGCCTCGATTTCGACGAGTTCTTCAAGAAGGATTCGAGCACCGAGCTCTACCACTTCATCGGCAAGGACATCCTCTACTTCCACGCGCTGTTCTGGCCGGCCGAGCTGGAGCAGGCCGGCTTCCGCACCCCGAGCAAGATCTTCGCGCACGGCTTTCTCACGGTCGACGGCGCCAAGATGTCGAAATCGCGCGGCACCTTCATCACCGCGCAGAGCTTCATCGACAACGGCCTCAACCCGGAATGGCTGCGCTACTACTTCGCCGCCAAGCTGTCGGCGACGATGGAAGACATCGACCTTTCCTTCGACGACTTCACCGCCCGCGTCAATTCCGACCTGGTCGGCAAGTACGTGAACATCGCCAGCCGCTCGGCCGGCTTCATCGCCAAGCGCTTCAACGGCCAGCTCGCGCCGGCCGACGAGACCCTGCCGGCAATCCGCGCCATCTTTGATGCCGCGCCGCGCATCGCCGAGCTCTACGAAGCCCGTGAATTCGGCAAGGCAATCCGCGAAATCATGGCCCTGACCGACGGCGCCAACCAGTACGTCGATAGCGTCAAGCCGTGGGAACTGGCCAAGCAGGAGGGCAAGGACGCCGAACTGCACGCCGCCTGCTCCAACGCGCTCAACCTGTTCCGCCTGCTCACCGTGCTCTTGAAGCCGATCCTGCCGGCCGTCGCCGAAAAGATCGAAGCCTTCATGAACCTGGCGCCGCTGACCTGGGCCGACAGCCAGACCCTGCTCGCCGCCGGCCACGCGATCAACGCCTACAACCACCTGATGACTCGCGTCGATCCCAAGCAAATCGACAAGCTGATCGAAGCCAACAAGCAGTCGCTGGCGCCGACCGCCGAGGTCGCCACGGTCGACAGCAAAAAAGCGGAAAAACCCGCCAAGGCTGAAAAGGCCGGCAAGGCCGCCGACCAGAAGGAAGCCGCCCCGGCGGCCGACGACGGCCTGTGCAGCATCGACGACTTCATGAAGATCGACCTGCGCATCGCGCTGATCGCCAACGCCGAGCACGTCGAAGGCGCCGACAAGCTGGTGCGCCTGACCCTGGACATCGGCGAGGAAAAGACGCGCAACGTCTTCGCCGGAATCAAGGCCGCCTACGACCCGGCCCAGCTGATCGGCCGCCTGACGGTGATGGTCGCCAACCTGGCGCCGCGCAAGATGAAGTTCGGGCTGTCCGAAGGCATGGTCATGGCCGCCTCCGACCCGGACGGCAAAACCCCCGGCATCTACCTGCTCTCGCCCGACTCAGGCGCGACGCCGGGGATGCGCGTCAAATAAGCGGCCAGCTGCCGCCCACCTGAAGGCCGGGGATCCCCGGCCTTTTTCACGTCCGGACGACGGGAAAATCGCTGCTTTTCACGGTCGACCGTGAAAAACGCGCTTTTTCCTTATCCCCAGAAGCTGTCGTCAAGGCTGTGGACAAGCCCTGAGCAAGTCACCCAAGCCCTTGGCGCGACGGCGCTTTTTGCACCTGCCCAAAATTTCAGCAATAGCCTATTTCCACGGTCGACCGGGCGGTCAACGCAAAACCGCCGCCGGGTTCGCCGGCGGCGGTTTCGTTCCAGGCTAGCCGCCGGCCGCGCCAGCGGTAGCGACGGGCAGGCTCAGTCCTTGACCAGGGTCCACTTGCCGCCCTTGACCGTCATCATCACCCGGGCGCGCTGGTCCATGCCGTTGTGGTTGCCGGCGCTCATGTTGAAGACGCCCTGGGCGCCAACCACTTCCTTGCTCTTTTCCAGCGCGTCGCGCAGCGCGATGCGGAATTCCGGGGTGCCCGGCTTGGCCTTCTTGAGCGCCTCGGGCACGGCTTTCTGCAATAGCAGGCCGGCGTCCCAGGTGTTGGCGCCGAAGGTCGAGACGCTGCCAGCGCCGAAGCGGGCTTCGTAGGTCTTGATGTAGTGCTGCGCAACCGGCTTGATCGGGTTGTTGTCGGCGAGGTCGTCGACCACCAGCATCGGGCCGCCGGCCATCAGCATGCCTTCGACGTTCTTGCCGCCGAGGCGGATGAAGTCCTGGGTGGCGACGCCGTGCGTCTGATAGACGCGGCCCTTGTAGCCCTTTTCCAGCAGGCCGGCCTGCGGCAGCACCGCCGGGCCGCCGGTGGCGGCGACGAAGACGGCGTCCGGCTTGGCGGAAATCAGCTTGAGCACCTGCGGCGTCACCGACGAGTCGGTGCGGTTGTAGCGTTCGCTGGCGACGACGCGGATACCGGCTTTTTCGGCGAGCGGGGTGAACACCTTGAACCAGTTTTCGCCATACGGATCGTTGAAGCCGATGAAGCCGAGGGTCTTGATCCCGGCGGCGGTCATGTGCGCGAGCACGGCTTCGGAGATCAGGTCGTCGTTCTGGGTGGTCTTGAACACCCATTTTTTCTTGTCGTCGAGCGGCAGGATGATCGCCGAAGAGCCGACCGTGGTCAGCAGCGGCGTCTTCGCCTCGGCGACGAAGTCGAGCATGGCCAGCGCCGCCGGCGTGGTGGTCGGGCCGATCAGCGCGTCGACCTTGTGCTCGCTGAGCAGCTTCTTGACGTTGGTCACCGCGTGGGTCGGGTCGGAAGCATCATCAAGAATGATGTATTCGACCTTCTGCCCGGCGATTTCGGCCGGCAGCAGCGCCGCGGTGTTTTTCTGCGGGATGCCGACGGCGGCGGTTGGGCCGGTGGATGAGGCGATCACGCCGACCTTGATTTCGGCCAGCGCCGGCAGCGCGTTGCCGAGCAAGGCGGCCAGCAGGGCGGCCAGGGTAATTTTGTGCATGGGAGCTCCAGGGATAAAACCGACGAACCGCCGGCAGCGGCGGCTATTGTCGCGGCCATCCCGGGCCGGAGCAAGGGGCTGAGCAGCCCGCCCCTGGCCGTCTTCGACCTCCGATTTGATCCGTGGCACGGCGAAATCCCGCTTTCAGGCTTAAAGTATCACTTTAACTTTCGCTCCGAACCCGGCGTGTGCGCTTGGGCTTTTACAGCTATCCACAAAAGCTGTGGATAAGTCTGTGAATGAGTCGTGAGCAGTGTAGCCAAGTAGCCGTTCGGTAAGCCTTTTTCCCGCCCTGCCCGAAGTTTGAGCAAAATATTAACCTATTGATTTTGTTGAAAATAAAAAATCAATTCACCCACTCAGCCCACTCAACATCCCATTCCGGCAAACAGCGTTTCAAACCCGCGGGATGTGCACAAATGAAGCGCCGAAGGAGACAAGGCCGGCAGCTTCGCTGGCTCGATCTCCCCGCCCTTCTCCTGGATAAGCCTCATGCAACGCCGAAAACTGCTCAAGTCCGCCGCCGCGCTGGCACTCGCATCCCTGCTTGCGCCTCCAGCCGCCCCCGCCCGCTCCGCCACATCCAGCCGCCCCCGCCTTCTCGTTCTTGGCGGCGGCTGGGGCGGGCTGGCGGCGGCACGGCATTTGCGGGCCTTGTTGCCCGCTGCCGAAATCACGCTCATCGACCGTGAGCAGTTTTTTTTCTCGCGCCCGTTGTCCAGCCGCTGGCTGGTCGGCCTGAGCGACGAGGCACGACTGCGTCACGATCTGGCGGAAGTGGCGAAGGCCGGGGGCTACCGCTTTCTTGCCGGCGAGATTCGCGGCATTGATCGCGTGGCCCGTCGTGTCGATACCGATGCCGGGAGCCTGCACTATGACTGGCTACTTGCCTCGCCCGGCATCGCCGAGGATTTTTCGCCCTGGTTCGGCGTCGACCGTGACGCGGCCGATCATTGTCGCCAGCACCATCCCAGCGGCTTTGCCGAGCCGGCCGGCTTGCAACGACTGAAAGCCATGCTGCAGGCTTTTCGCGGCGGCAACCTGGTGATGAACATTCCGCCCATGCCCTACCGCTGCCCGCCCGCACCTTACGAGCGCGCCGTGCTGATTGCCGACTGGCTGCAAAGACAGGGCCTGCCCGGCCGCATCACGATCCTCGACCCCAATCTACCGGCCATCGCCTTCGACCGGATTTTCCGCGAAGCCTACCGCGACCGCATTCTTTACATGCCGCAAGCCAGCATTCGCGAACTCGACCCCGGGAAAAAACGCATCGTCACCGAGTTCGATACCATCGACTTCGACGCCGCAATCCTGATGCCGGCACAGCGTGCAGCCAGCCTGCCGGGCTTGTCCGCCGACGGCGCCTCCCCCTGGCTGGGCGTGGATGCGCAAACCCTGCAGTGGCCGGGCGATGAACGGGTATTCGTGATCGGCGATGCCATCGACCGGGTCTCGACCCTGTTTGGTCACTATCCGAAAACCGGCCAGATCGCTGCCCGCCAGGGTCGCATTGCCGCCCGCCAGATCGCTGCTCGCGTCGAGGAAACCAGCGCCACCCCGGAATTGCCGGACAGTACCTGCATCGTCATTCAACGTGCCGAACCGCTGGAAATGACACGCATCGATACCCACTACCGCCTGCGCGGCGATGGGGAAATCATGCAAACGGTGAAACAGCAACGGCTGGCGCAACCGGCCGACGACGACCTGGCCTGGGCGCTGGCGATGTTCGCGGAGCTGGGGCTGAAAGCCCCGGCCAGTCCTTGAGGTCGAAGCAAGCGGCATGACCCGGCCACCCCGCCGGCGAGGCCTGAGGCCTCGGCCGCCGCCGGAACCTCGTGCCAGGGCTCAGTGGCGCGCCCAGGTCTTGGTCTTGCCGTCGGGCAGGATCAGCAGGGTGTCGAACAACTCGCGCTTCGGCGCCTTTTCGCCGGTGGTGTTGTCCAGCGTCGTACAGGCGGTTTCACAAGTCGGGTTAGAGTATTCGCGCCCCGGCGCGCCAATCGGCAACCCCGGTACCGCGATACCGCGCGCCTTGGGCTTGTCGCGCAGCAACTCGTGAATATCCTCGGCGTAGGCGTGGCCTTCGACGAAGTAGCCGGCAACCACCGCGGTATGCACCGATTCAACCGCCTGCGGCACCTTCAGACGTTTCTTGACCGCAGCCATGTCGCGACTTTCGACGTAGCGGACCTTGAAGCCGTTGTCGGCCAGGTAGCTGCCCCAGTCGATGCAGGCCAGGCAGGGGCTGGGCATGTGGATTTCCACCAACGGCGGCTCGCCGGCCATGGCCGGTGGCACGGCCAGGCCCAGGGCCGTGATCAGGGAAAATGCCAGTAAGGAAAGACGCGACACGACAGCCCCTTCGGGAGAAAATGCGGATTCCGCGATTATAGCCATACCGCCATGTTTGGAAGCTCTCCCCGCCCCCCACGCCCGCGTCTGACGCTGCGCATCTTTCTCTACGGCATTGCCGATATTTTTGGCCTGAGCTGTGTCGCGATTTCGGCGATCTGGCTGGCCAACGGCCAGCATGTTCTGACCACCGGCTTTCCCAACAGCAAGGCCGAGGCGCTTGCCGGCATCGCCGGTGGCCTGGCGGTGATGATCTGGTCCGTGGCCAGGATACTGCGGGAAATGATGGCGCAGGCACCACGGGAGTGAAGCCGCCTATTCGCCGCTCCTGAGGCCTGGCTTCAGCCAGTCGGGCAACTCGCGCCCGCCGGCGTTTTCCAGGATGTACTCGCGGATCATCCGGCGCACCACCTGCGACGGCGTAAGGTCGTGTTCGGCGCAGATTTCCTCGAAGAGACGCTTCTTGATGGGATCGATGAGCAGGGTCAGGCGAGCGGTTCGGTTTTCCATGTGTTCTCCTTGCACAGGTCGATAATTATGAGATATTGCCTGCCATTAACATTGTATTAACATTTACAATAAAACAGGTGTTCATATAATAATGCGCTTCGCCCGCCGAGCGCATCATGAAAATCGCCTTCCGCCCCAAGCTGCTGGACTGCCTGCCGACCTATGATCGTGCCCAATTCGGCAAGGATGTCGCCTCCGGCATTACCGTGGGCGTGCTGGCATTGCCGCTGGCCATGGCCTTTGCCATCGCCTCCGGTTGCTCCCCTTCGGCCGGCATCTGGACCGCCATCGTCGCCGGTCTTCTGACCTCGCTGTTCGGCGGCTCGCGGGTTCAGATCGGCGGACCGACCGGCGCCTTCATTCCCATCGTCTATGGCATCGTTGCCATGCACGGTTTTGCCAACCTGCTCGGCGCAACCATGCTGGCCGGCCTCTTTCTCCTGGCCATGGGCCTGGCACGGCTGGGGCAGCTGATCCGCTTCATTCCGGTAACCGTCGTCATCGGCTTCACCAACGGCATCGCCGTCGTGATCTTCATGGCCCAGATCAAGGATTTCTTCGGCCTGCGGATCGAGCAATTGCCCGCCGAATTTTTCGCCCGCTTCAAGACCTTGATCGCCCATGCGCACACGGTCGACCTGCCGACCCTGGCACTTTCCGGCGCCTGCTTCCTCTTCCTCATTTCCTACAACCGGCTGGCACAAGGCTTCCCCCCTCTGCGCCGGGCTCCCGGGCCGCTTGCCGTGCTGATCGCCGGCACCCTCGCCGCCTGGCTGCTGGAACTGCCGGTAGAGACCATCGGCAGCCGCTTCAACGGCATCCCGCAGGAACTGCCGGCCTTCGGTCTGCCCGACCTGTCGATTCACCATTTCGGCAAGCTGATTCCGCCAGCCATCACCATCGCCCTGCTCGGCGCCATCGAATCCCTGCTCTCGGCCCGCGTTGCCGACAGTCAGATCGACGACCGCCACGATCCCAATCAGGAGTTGATTGCGCAAGGCCTGGCCAACCTCGCCGCCCCGCTGTTCGGCGGCTTCGCCGCCACCGGCGCCATTGCCCGCACAACCACCAACATCCGCAGTGGCGGCCGCACCCCCGTTGCCGGCATCATCCACGCCCTGGTCCTGCTCGCGGTGGTGCTGATCGCCGCCCCGCTCGCCGCCTACGTGCCGCTGGCCACCCTCTCGGCCATCGTCATGGTGGTGGCGATCAACATGGGCGAATGGCACGAGTTCCGCGAACTGCGCCGCTACTCCTGGAATTACCGCATCATCCTGCTCACCACTTTCCTGGTCACCGTGCTCTTCGACCTGACTATCGCGGTGGAACTGGGCATGGTCCTGGCCAGCCTGTTCTTCATCTACCGCATGTCGGAACTGACGCGCATCGAACGCATGGCGCTCGACGAGGAGGCCGGCGACCCACGCCTGATCCACCCCGACGGCAGCCTGCGCGTCGCTGCCTGGCAACTATTCGGTTCGCTTTTTTTTGGCGCGGTGAACAAACTGGAAGAGTTGCTCGACCCACAGGCCGGACACCCGGAAATCGTGATTCTCGACATGGCCCGCCTGGTCCAGCTCGATACCAGCGGTCTCGAGGGCCTGGAAAATCTGCGCGAGAAACTTGCCCGACGCGGCTGCACGCTAATCCTGTGCGGCCTCAACGCACAACCCGGCTCCTTGCTCCAGCGCGCCGGATTCATCGACCACCTGGGCGACGACAATGTCTGTCTCGACCTGAACCAGGCGCTGTCACGCGCCCGCCTGCTCCTGCCCGATCTGAACGGCAAGGGCGACGAAGATTATTGAACAAGGACCATCATGAGCAAGCTCCCTCCCTGCCCGCAATGCGGCTCCGAATACACTTACGAGGAAGCCAGCCTCTGCATCTGCCCCGAATGTGCCCATGAGTGGAGCCATGACGCCGGAGCGGCCGGCGACGAGCCGGCTCGTGTCTGGAAAGACGCTCACGGCAATCTCCTGCAGGACGGAGACAGCGTAACCGTGATCAAGGACCTGAAAATCAAGGGTTCGTCCTCGGTCGTCAAGGTCGGCACCAAGGTCAAGAACATCCGCTTGATCGACGGCGATCACGACATCGACTGCAAGATCGACGGCATCGGCGCCATGCAGTTGAAGTCCGAATTCGTCAAGAAGGCCTGAGCATCCCGGTCGCCCAGGCCTCGGCCGCCGGTCGGATCACGTCCAGCCAGGGCGCGGGGTAGAGGCCGCCGGCCAGCAGAAGACAGAGCAGGAGCAGCAGCAGGCGCCGCTCGCGCGGGCGCAAGTCCTCGCTCCGCTCGACTTCCGCACGCCGTATCGCCCCCCAAAATGCCTGGCGATAGGCCCGAAGAAAGGCGGCGATGGCGATCGACAAGGCAAACAAGGCGGCCATTCCGGCGCCGGTATGGCTGGGCAGCACGGCCAGCAGGAGCAGGAATTCGCCGGGAAAGCCGCTGCTTCCCGGCAAGCCGGCACCGGCCAGGCCGCAGGCGAGAAAGCCGGTGGCGAGCAGGGGCAGGCGCTGCCCGGCACCGCCCAGCGCCTGCAGGTCGGTCGAACCGATGCGCTGGCGCAGACATTCCAAAAGCAGGCAGGCACCGCCGCTACTGAGCACGAAACCGAGCAGGAGGGCCACCGCCCCCTGTACGCTCTCGGCCGAGGGCTGAGCCAGGCCAAGCAGCGCCAGACCGACATGACTGATGCTGGCACAGGCGAGCAGCTGGCGCAGATTGCTCTGCGCCAGCATGCTCACCGCGCCGTAGAGCAAGGCCAGGGTTCCCAGCCCGGCAAGCAGCCAGTGCAATTGCGCCACGACGTCGGGCGCCAGCGGCAAGGCAAAGCGGATCAAGCCATAGACGCCAAGCTTGAGGCCGAGCAGCGGCGCCAGCAACGAGCCGGGTGCGGCCAGGGCGAACTGCGGCAACCAGGTATGCAAGGGAACCAGAGGCGCCTTGATGCCGAAGCCGAAGAGGCAGAGCAGGAATACTGCCCACTGCGTATTCATCCCGGCGGGCTCGGCCAGCCAGGCAAGCAGGTCGAAACCAGCGCCGGGACGTTCGGCGGCAAGCAGGGCAAAGGCCAGCAGCAGGGCCGCGCCGCCGCTCAGCATCAGGAGGGCATAGCGGGCAGCAACGCGGGGAGCCCCCTCGGTGACCCCGAAACGGGCAAGCAGGAAATAGAGCGGGATCAGCGCCAGCTCCCAGAAAAGGAAGAAAAGGAGGGTATCGACGGCGGAGAATATCCCCAAGGTCGCGGCGAGCAGGGCGAGTTGCAGCGAGTAATAGAGTCGCCGCGCCGTACGCAAGGCATTCCAGTCGACGACCAGCCCGCCGAGGAAGAGCAGCGCCGTGGCCGGGAGGAAAAGGATGGACAAGCCGTCGACAGCCAGCAGGTAGTGGGCATTCACCCCCGGTAGCCAGCGTGCGCGCTCGATCAGTTGAAAACGCTCGCCTTGCGGTTCGTAGACGACCAGGACGATGCAGGCAAGCAGGAATGAGGCGGACAGGAAAAAAGCGGCGCCGGCACGCGCCAGGCGTTCGGGCAGCAGCCAGAGCAGGAGGGCGCCAGCCAGCGGCAGGGCGATCAGGCAGGAGAGCAGGGGAAAACTCATCGCTCGAACCTCGCTGCCGCGTTCCGGCTGGCGACTTCGGTCAAATTCAGCCAAGGCTCGGTAAAGAAACCTATCGCCAGCAAGGCCGCCAGGGCAATGCCGCAGACCAGGTATTCCACCGGCAAGCTACGGTCAACTTCGCCGGCATCGCTTTTTGCCTGCGAGAGGAAGGCTTTCTGAAAGGCCCAGAGCAGGAAGCCGGCGGCGGCAACGTTACCCAGCGCGGTAGCCACCGTCGGCAAGGCGCCAAAGCGGTCGATAGCGGCCTCCAGAATCAGGTGCGCGGCGTCGAACCCGGGAGTTCCGGGCATGCCCACAATCGCCAGGCCGCAGGTCAGGAAGGCGATGGCGAGAAAGGGGATGCGCTCGAAGAGACCGGACAGCTCGCCGAGTTCGGTGGTGCCGGTCCGCCGGAAAACAAAGCCGACGATGAACCACATTCCGGTCACGGCCAGGCCGAAATTGGCGGCCAGCAGGACGGCGCCCTGAATCCCCGCTTCATGCAGGCTGAAGAGGCCGATCACCAGCAGGCTGGTATGACTGACCACGGCAAAAGCCAGCAAGCGACGCAGATTGGTCTGCTGGAAGGCCAGGGCGGCGGCAAAGAAGACCCCCGCCATGGCAAAACCAACGACATAGGGCTGCCAGGCGAGCACGGCCTCCGGCGTCAGGGGCAGGACGAAGCGCAGCATGCCGTGAATGCCGACCTTGACCCCGACCATCAGGGCCGGGCCGACCGCAATCAGGCCATGCTGGGCCATATTGGGCAACCAGCCGTGCAGCGGGAACAGGGGCGTGCGCACGGCCAGGCCGTAAAACAGGAGATAGAAGGCGACATTCTGGAGCTTGCCGGCCGGGATCACCCCGACCAAATCGAAAAGATCGAAGCTCCAGCGTCCGCCGCTGGCCTCGGCATGCCCCCAGCCAAGCACCATGCAGCCCCCCAGGAAGAGGAGCCAACCGAAGGACTGGTACTGGACAAAGCGCGACAGGGCCAGGATCTCGGCCTGCGACGAGGCCCAACGGCGGAGCAGGTAGATCACCGCCCAGAGTTCCAGCGCCGAGTAGAAGGCAAACCAGAGCACATTGAGCGTCAGCAGCATGCCGACCAATCCACCTTCGGCAAGAAGGAGCAGGGCAAACAGGCGCCCCGGCGAGATCATGCCCCGACTCATGCCGTAGAGCGTCATCAGGAAGGTGAGCAAGGCCGCCAGCAGGACGAAGATCAGGGCCAGGCCGTCGACGGCCACATGGTAGGCCAGGGGAGCGAAGCGTTCGGCCAGTTGCAAGGCCGGCGAGCCGGCATCGATGGCGCGCAGGGCCAGGCCGGCAAGAAGCAATTCGGCGAAAGCCAGCACCTTACCCAGGCGCACGGCGCCTTGCCGCTCGCCCAGGAGGTAGACCAGGGCAGCACCGAGCAGTGGCAGCGCCTGCAGCCAGAGCAGCCAGGGTTGAATGGCCTGTGCCGACCAGAAAATCTCGTGTAATTGCCCGTTGACCGTGTGCATCTCAGAGAATCACCACGAAAGTCGCCATCACCGCCATCATCAGGTAGCGCGGCTGTTCGAGCAGGTTTTCAAGATTTGCCAGGTAGTTGGCGAAGCGCCGCAGATGCCGTTCGGCCTCCCCTCCCCGTCCACGCGGGAGCAAGTGGTTTTCCAGTCGTTGCAGGAGGACGGCGGCGGTGGCCAGCAAGCGGCCCGGCCAGCCGTCGGCCCGCAGCAACGGTAGCGCGGGGTCAATCGCCTCACCCTGTCCGGGTTCGCCAATCGCACGGTCGACGAACGAATGCTCGAAGCGGCGCAAATCGTGAGCAAAGGACTCGGTTGGCTGAACGAGGAGCACCTGCCCCAGGCGGTCGAGCCAGAAGGCCTGCAGCACCGCCGTATACACTCCCCGGTGACGGGCCAGCCAGGCCGGCGGCGGTGCTGGCCGGCGGCTGGCCAGCTCAAGCCAGGAAGGTGCCCGCAGGAACTGCCAGGCCCGCCAGGCGGCATGCAGGCAAAGATGCCAGGTAGCCAGCGCTGTCCAGCCCGAACCAATGGCAATCAACATCAACGCCACCTGGAAAACACCGGCGTGGATCAAGGCCGATTTGACGTCGGTCTGGACCTGGGCGCGAAGCCAGGCATACACGGCGGTCAGCAGCCCGATCGCCAGCAGCCCCGACTGGATATCCGGCAAGCGCGCCAGCAGGGGCTGCAGGCGCAACAAGAGGTAGATGCCGGCATGCACCATCACCGCGCCATAAAAAATGGCCGAGGACGGCGTCGGCCCTTCCTGAGCCTTGGCGATCCAGGGGGTAAAGGGCAGTTGCGCCGATTTGACCAGGGCCGCGAGCACAAAGCCAAGCGCCAGAACCCGCATTTCCAGCGCCCCCAACTCGATGCCGACGCCGGAACCCGGGGCTGCGGGCCAGGCAAAGCCGCCCTGCCACCAGGCCGACAGCCCGAGGGCAAAGAGCAGCCCGGCATCGCCGATCCGGTTGCAGACGAAGGCAAAGAGGGCATTGCCGGTGGCCGTGGTGCGCTGCTGCTGAAACCCGATCAGGAGAAAGGAAGCCAGACCGCACAATTCCCAGCCGACGAAGAGCAGCAGACTATTGGCTGCCAGGAAAACCAGCTGTATTCCCCCGAGGAAGAGGCCGAGCACGATGAAAAAACGCCGAAAACCAGGCTCCCGGTGCAGATAATTGGCGGAAAAGCGCAGCACCAGCCAGCCGATCAACGCGGCCAGCGTGGCCAGCGGCAACGACAGTCCATCAAGGAGGAAGGAAATTTCCGCCTGCCAGCTTGCCGTGCCGAACCAGGTGCCAAGCCGCCGCTCTCCCGGCATGCCGTAGAGCCAGGCGGAAAGATCGATCAGGAGCAGGAGCAGCAAGGCCCCCAGGGCGGACCACTCGCTCAGGCGCACAACCGGCGGCTCGGCGGCATCACCGCCGGGAGCGCCTTGCAGCAGGCACCAGGCATTGCCGGCTGCCGCGAGCAGGGGCAACAGCGGCACCAGCCAGACGGCATCGTGAAGCAAGGACAGGTAATCGTTCATTTTTCCTCCTCGTGCGCGGCAACCGGCAGCAGGGCCGGCGGCAACGGGTCGGTCCGCCCGCGGAACCAGTCCAGGGAAGAGGCAGCATGCGGCACCGCGAGCTCCCCCTGCCAGCGCTGCCAGCCACCTCCCGGCAGCAGGCGGTGGATGACACCGCTCTCCGGGTCTTGCGCAGCCAGCAGGACCCAGGCATTCGCGATCAGGGATTGCAAGGCGGGCTGTCGCGCCAGGAGGGCACCGAGCATCGCCGGCGTCTGCTCCACGACGAGCAGGAGGCGCATCGGCTCGTGAATATCGATCATCTGCTGCGGCAGGCCGGTACGCAGGTCGGACTCGCAGCCCTCCATGACCCCGATCAGCCCGCTCAGGTTATGGCTGATTTTCGAGCCGCAACCGTAAGCCTCGTTGTCGACACAGGAAAAATAGTATTCGAGGCTGATTCCGGCGCCGACCGGGCCGGCGGCGAGGAGGATGCCCTCGACGATGCATCCGTCCTCATCCTGCGTCGGGTCGTAAGAGATCAGGAAGACGCGACGGTCGAGAAAGAGCCCCCGACTCATCCGGCGACGCCCGATGAAGGCGGCGGCATTGGTCGCATGTCCCAGTTCGGGGCGAGCCTGCGACAAGTCGTCGGCACGCCCGGCAACATGGCGCAAGGCTTGTGCCGGCGACGGATCGGGCGGTGCCGAGGCCAGCCGCCGGCAACGCTCGACCGCATGCCCCCGGCAGGCCGCCACCAGTTGGTCGCGCAGGAGAGTGAAAGGCGGCAGGAAGGCGGCGGGAAGACGATCGAGGTCGTAGTATTCGACGGTATCGTCGCACGTATTGTGAAAGGCACCGACAAACCAGGTCTCGTCGGGAATGACGATGCCGCAAGCGGCAAGCCCGGCCCGAACCTCGCGGCGGTTGGCCATGGCGGCGAAGACACGGGCATTGGGGCCACCATGGCGACCGGAGCAGGCGCCGCAATCGTAGGCCGAGCGATGCGGATTATTGACGCTCCGCGAACCGTGGCCGAGCAGGAGCACCAGCGGGGCAAAGTCCCTGCTCAGGCCGATGCCGCGCAAGAAGGCGGCGACACGGTCGACCTGCTCGCCATCGGTAAATCCCCGGCGCGGCGCCTCCGGCGTACCGGCAGCCTGGGTTTCGGCATTCAGCGCCAATTCGCTGGGCGGACGAACTTCGCAGGCCTCGCGCCAGCGGCGCAGACGCTGACCGAACCAGGCCGGTGCCAGGCTGTCGGCAAGCAGGGCCGCGAGTGCCGGCACGGCGGCGGCAGCCGTCAGCAAGGGCGCGGCCAAGGCCTCGCCGCGGGTTGCCTGGTAAAGTCGCTCGCGCCAGCGCAGGCGCCGCTCGCGGCGCCGCAGATGCAGGGCCAGTCGGGCGGCATCGGCATTCGCTTCCTCGCTCACCAGTACGTCGGGCCGCACGACGACCGGGCAGAGCGCCGTCGGCTGGCCATCGCCCAAGCCCTGCCAGTACATGGCAACGCCGAAAAACCCGGCGGCACCGTAAGTTTCCACCTGCGGGGCGATTTCCTCGAGATGTCGCCGCGTTCCCTCCTCGCGGTCGTCCATGCACATCACGACCTGCGCCGATACCGGCCGGGGCGAGCTTCCGCGTCCGTGATTGGCGGCAAGGGCGGCGAAGAGGCGCTCCCGGTAATGTCGCTCGTAGGCCAGGAGCCAGATTTCGCCGCGCTGGCGAGGAGAAAGCGCAGCCGCAAGTTGCAAGGCGGCCGTCGCATTCCCAACATCCCAGCGCCGCGCGGCCTCGGGAAGAACGGCAAGCGCCCGCCAGAGGCGCCATAAACGCAAGGCTGGACAGGGCTCCGGCAGCGCAGCGGCAATGCGTTTTGCCCAATTTTCCCAGTCGACCGTGAATCTTGCCTCTAGCGCCCGCCCGACGACATGTGCAAGCTCGGCGGCCAGTTCTTCATCAAGCTGGCGGGTACGCCAGGCATGGCGCACGTAAATCTCGGCCGGACGCTCGTCGTACCAGGCCGGCAAGCTCTCGAGCGTCAGCGCCTGGCCGCTGGCCCGGCGCAGGAATTCTTCGCACAGCAGGCGTTCGAGCAAGACCCGCACCGCCAGCAGATCGAGCATCGCCACCGGTGGCCTCTCCGCCCCGTCTCCCGGGCCCTGGCAACGCAGGAACATGCCGGACCAGCCGGGCAATTCGAGCAAGAGACGCTCGCAGTAGGCCGGCCACAGCGCCTCCGGCACCAGACGCGGCAATTCCTCGGCCAGCACGCTCAAGGGATCGTCCGGCAGACAGGCGATTTCATCGCGGAGATTGGGCAGTTCCTCCAGTTCCCATTGCAGGTCAGCGCCCGCACTGGCGCGCCAGGCGGCATAAAACCCCCGCTCGCGATCCGGATTGCGCCAGGCGGCCAGGCCACGATCAAGATGGGCAGCCAGATGTCTTTGCAAGACCGTGCGCACCGTCGCCAGCACATCGACGGCAAAAAGCTGCTCCAGCAACTCGCGCCAGGTTGAAGTCCGGCCCACGCTGGCACACAAGGCCCGCCAGCGATCCCGACCGGCCTGCCGCCAGTCCCTTTCGTCCGTCACCGTGGATATATCCACGGTCAACGCCCGCGCCAGGGCAAAAAGCGGGTCGGCATCGAGGCCGTGTTCGCGGGCCAGCCAGGCTTCCTCTGTCCTGACTGAGGTCGTTTCATCGCCGCACAGGATAGCCAGCAGCAGTTCGCGGCGCGAGGTTGCCGGTGCCAGCTGTTCATCGAGCCCCTCGACGCCAAGTTCGTCCAGCGCGGCGGCAAGATCGTCGCGCCCGATCCGCCCACGCGCCAGCTCGGCACGAAAGCGCGACTCCGGCCAGTAGGCGCGCGCACCGGTCTTGGCTCCGGCACTGGCCAGCGCCTCGAAAAAGGGGAGATGCTGGTAGCCGTGCAGGGTGTTGTGGTGGACGAAGTCGCGCAAAGGCGCCTGCGCCGGAAGATGGTGCTCGAAGTGGGCAATCCATTCGGCAATCCGTTCGCCCAGGGCGCCATTCGCCGCGCTTGCCATGTCAGCTCCCGAAACCCGCAGCCAGCGCGGCCACGCTACCGCCAATCAAGGTCAGCAGGGGCGCCGGCCAGCAACCGAGGAGCAGAATCGCCGTCGCCAGCAAGGCAGCGGCCGCAACCTCACCCCGGTGCATGTCCTGCAGCGCCATCGGCTTTCCCGGCAGGCAGAGACGCCCGACGACACGCAGGCTGGCCGCCGCCGCGATGAGCAAGGCCAGGCCGAGCAAGCCGGCCCAGGCGCCATAACTGGCGAGCGTGGCAAGCAATACCTGCAGTTCGGCAATGAAGCCGGCGCTGCCCGGCAAACCGAGCAGCGCGAGAAAGGCAAAGGCAACGAAGAAAACGAAGCGCGGCGCCGTCCCCGTCAACGATTCGTAATCGGCCAGGTTGCGGCTATGTTGGCGCCGGTAAAGCAAACCGACGACCAGGAAGAGCAAGCCGGCCAGTAGCCCGTGTGCGACCATCTGGAAAATGGCTCCGGCAAAACCCTCCGGCCGGAGGGTTGCCACTCCGAGCAGAACGATGCCCATGTGCGCAATCGACGAATAGGCGACCATCGCCTTCATGTCCTGCTGGCGCCAGGCCAGGATGCTGCCGTAAAGCAAGGAGACGAAGGCCAGGGCCACCAGGATGTCCTGGACGGAAAGCAGGCCGGCGGGCAAGGTCTGGGCAGCCCGGATCAGGCCGTAGGCTCCCATCTTGAGCAAAATGCCGGAAAGCAGGATGGATACCGGACCGGGAGCCTCGACATGCACCAGAGGCAACCAGCCATGCAGGGGAAAAACCGGCATCTTGACCGCGAAACCGATGAACAGGCCGGCAAAGATCAGAACTTGCATCCGCGCCCCCAGCGCCTGCCCACCCGCGGCCATGTCGCTCATGGCAAAACTGTGGCCGGGCGCGGCGTCGTAGAGAAAAAGCAGGGCGACAAGCATGAACACCGAACCGCCCAGGGTATAGAGAAAGAAGTTGAGCGCGGCCTTCTGCCGGTTTTCTCCCCCCAGGCGATCGATGAGAAAAAACAGCGGGATCAGCGTCGCCTCCCAGAAAACGTAGAAAAGCGACCAGTCGCGAGCAGAAAAAACGCCGAAAATAGCCGCCTCGAGCAAGAGCAGCAAACTGTAGTAGAGCCTGCCACCGAGATTGGTATGCCGGGAGATGAGAATCGCCACCAGGGTCAGCACGGCGGTCAATAAAAGCATGGCCACCGCGACGCCATCGACGCCAAGGGCAAAATGCGATCCCAGGCGGGCATTCCACGCCCGACTCTCGACGAACTGGAAGAGCGGGCCGGCGGGGTCGTAATGCCAGGCCAAGCCGGCGGCGAAGAGCAGCGCCGCGCAGGCGGGGACGAGCGCGATCCGCCAGTACGCAGTCGCCCCCAGCCCCGGCCAGGCTCCGGTAAGCAGCGCACCGAGCAGCGGCAGCAGCAGCAGCAGCTTCAGCACCTTCCACCCCCGGCATGCGCACCCGCTGGCGAATATCGCGCCAGGTTTGTCCCCTTTATTCTTTTCATGCGCCGATTATCCTGAAAACCTCATTCCAGACGCAGATTACGCAGATAAACACCGATTGCTCAAGGGCAAGTTGCGTCTTGACCGAAACAGCCGCTGGAGCCAGGCCCGGAATGCCGAAAAAGCCCCCTCGCGGGCCAGCGATCCGCATCGGCCGCAGCAAGACTGCTTTCTGCGGGATTATGCCAGCGGCGCCCAGGTTTGACAGCCGGGGCGGGCTTGGATAAATTCGCCGCTCCCGCTTGCGGCGGGAAGACGAGACCCAGGCCATTTCCGCCGCCAGCTCCCGGACAGGACATCCCTCGCCCTCCCAATCCGCTGCATGAAGGCTGAAAAACGCCGGGCGAAGAAGAAAAAACGGAAAATATCGCTGCCCGTCAAGACCGAAACACAATAGAATCCCGGACTTTCAATTTGCATGAAGCTCGCCACGAATCGAGGCGCCGGGCCGGCCTCCTTCCCCATGCACAAAAATGCTGCAAATTGATTTCAATCCGTTAAAATCCCCCGAATAACAGCAAGCACTTATCCTGCCCCTATCCGACTCCAGCATGACAGATCAGGAATACCTCAGTACGCGCCAGGCTGCCCAACGCCTTGGAGTTTCCCTCGGGACCGTTCAGAACATGGTTGAAAGCGGTGCGCTCGAAGCCTGGAAGACCGCCGGTGGCCACCGGCGTATCCCGGCGACTTCGGTCGAAGCCGTTCTCACCCGCCGCCGTGCCGCACTCGGCAAGGATGGCAACGGGGGGGCACTGGATGTCCTGATTGCCGAAGATGAGCCGATGCTGCGCACGCTCTACCAGTCCACCATCGAAAGCTGGAACCTGCCGTTGCGCCTGCGCATGGTCGCCAACGGCTTCGATGGCCTGATCGCAGTGGGGCAATCGACGCCCGACATCCTGATTGCCGACCTGATGATGCCGGGCATGGATGGTTTCGAGATGATACGCCGGCTGCGTCAGAAGCCCGAGCTGGCGCAGATGGACATCATCGTCATCAGCGCCATTGAACGGCACCTGATCGCCGAGAAGGGACTTCCGGCCGATGTCACCGTTTTCGGCAAGCCGATACCGTTTCACGAAGTCAAGGGATTCGTCCTCGGACGCCTGGCAGCCCGCCAGAGAACGGCCTGAACGAAAGCCGCAATCCTCTGCCCGCATCCTTCGGCCCACGGTGGGACCGGGGGCAGGCCGCGAGGCTCAGATGGTTGCGGTCTGACCCAACCAGCGCGTGACACCAACGGGTGCCGAGCCGGTTTCGGCGAAGCTGGCGAACTCCCAGCACTCGCGGCGCTCCAGCAGGGCGCGTGCCAGCAGGTTGTTCAGCGCATGTCCGCCCTTGTACGAGGAATATGCGGCCAGCAGCGGATGCCCCAGCAGATAGAGGTCGCCGACTGCGTCGAGAATTTTGTGTTTGACGAACTCGTCGCCGTAGCGCAGCCCGTCCTGGTTCAGCACCCGGAATTCGTCGAGAACGATTGCATTTTCCAGACCACCGCCCAGCGCCAGTCCGTTCTCACGCAGAAATTCGACTTCCTGCATGAAACCGAAAGTACGCGCACGCGACACTTCGCGGACATAGGAATGCTCGGCGAAATCGATTTCGGCTTTTTGCGCCGACTTGTCGATTGCCGGATGGTTGAAAACGATGGAAAAAGCCAGGCGATAACCGTCGTAGGGCTCGAAGCGAGCCCATTTATCGCCGTCACGCACCTCGATGGGCTGCGTGACGCGGATGAATTTCTTGGCAGCGTTCTGCTCTTCGACGCCTGCTGACTGGATCAGAAACACGAAGGGTGCCGCCGAGCCGTCGAGAATCGGCACTTCCGGCGCATCGAGGTCCACCCAGGCATTGTCGATGCCCAGCCCGGCAAAGGCCGACATCAGGTGCTCGATGGTCCCGACCTTGACCCGGCCGAAAGCCGAGTCCTTTTCCAGACAGGAACACATGCGCGTATCGCCGACCATCAGGGCCTGCGCGGGTAGATCGACCGGCTCCGGCAGATCGAGGCGCCGGAAGACGATCCCGGTATCCGGCGCGGCGGGACGTAGGGTCATATTCACCTTGACACCACCGTGCAATCCGACGCCGGAGGCGCGGATGGACGTCTTGAGCGTGCGTTGCTTGAGCATGCCGTTGGATTCGTAACACTGGGGAAGGCGGGGATTGTAGCACAAACCCCCGCCTAGCCTTTTTTCAGGGAGAAGCGTCGAAAAACGACTCAATCCGCCTGCTTGCGCAGGAATGCCGGAATGTCGTAGCGATCGACACCGCTGTTGGCCAGCGCTTCGACCGTCACGTTGCGCTTGCGGACCACGGCCGGCACATCGGCGATCTGGTTGTAATCGATTGCCGGCGCGGAGGAAAAGGCACCCACGGCATCATGCGTGCCGGTTGCCTGTTGCATCACCGGCGTGGTGATCACCTCGAACTGGCGACCACGGGCCACGGCAGCCGCGACCTGACCCAGGCCGGTGGCAACGACGGTCACGCGCAGGGAGTCCGCCATGCTTTCGTCGTAGACCGCGCCAAAAATGATATGCGCATCTTCGGCGGCAAAGGTACGCACCGTGTTCATCACCTCGTTGACTTCCTTCATCTTGAGGTTGCCACGAGCGGCGGTGATATTGACCAGCACGCCACGAGCACCGGACAGATTGACCCCTTCGAGCAGCGGCGAAGCCACGGCCTGCTCGGCGGCGATCCGTGCCCGGTCGAGACCGGAAGCCACGGCGGAACCCATCATTGCCCGCCCCATCTCGCCCATCACGGTACGCACATCCTCGAAGTCGACGTTGACCAGACCGGGATAGGTAATGATTTCCGCAATCCCGCCAACGGCATTTTTCAGGACATCGTCGGCTGCCTTGAAGCAATCGTCGACCGCGGCATCCTCACCCATGACTTCCATCAGCTTGTCGTTGAGGATCACGATCAACGAATCGACGTGCTTGGCGAATTCGGCAATCCCGGCTTCGGCGGCTTTCATGCGCTTGACACCCTCGAAGGTGAAGGGCTTGGTCACCACACCGACGGTCAGTATCCCCATTTCACGAGCCACCTCGGCGACTACCGGTGCCGCGCCCGTTCCCGTGCCACCGCCCATGCCGGCGGTGATGAAGGTCATATGCGCCCCATCGAGTGCCGCACGGATTTCTTCGCGATGCGCCTCGGCGGCCAGTTGTCCCTTCTCGGGCTTGGCCCCGGCACCCAGGCCGGTTTCACCCAAGGTCAGCTTGCTCGGGGCCGAGTTGCGCCCGAGCGCCTGGGCATCGGTATTGGCGGCGATGAATTCGACGCCGTTCACGCCCTGCTGAATCATGTGCTCGATGGCATTACCACCGGCACCGCCGACACCGAACACCTTGATGACGGTGCCGCTCTCTTCCTTTTCAATGATCTCGAACATGACCACCTCCTCTGAAAAAAACCGAATGGCGCTTCACGCACCTCAAAAATTTTTGGCAAACCACTGCTTCATGCTGGAAAAGACATCGCCAAAGCCCTGCTTTTCCTGAATCTTCAATCCCCGCTTGCGTTGCGTCTGCGCTTCCAGCAACAGCCCGTAAGCCGTCGAGAAGCGCGGGTTCTGCACCACGTCGGCCAGGCTGGCGCTGTACTTCGGCGCGCCGAGACGCACCGGCATATGGAAAATTTCCTCACCCAGCTCGACCATCCCCGGCATGATGCTGGCCCCGCCGGTCAGCACGATGCCGGACGACAGCACTTCCTCGAAACCGGAACGGCGCAACTCGTTCTGGATCAGTTCATAGAGCTCCTCGACACGCGGCTGAATGACGTCGGACAGGGCACGGCGCGACAGCTTGCGGCTGGGCCGGTCATCGACACCAGCGACATCGAGGTTCTCGCTCATGTCGGCGAGTTGCGACAGCGCACAACCGAACTTGCACTTGATGTCCTCGGCTTCGCGGGTCGGCGTGCGCAGAGCCATCGCGATATCGTTGGTGATCTGGTCGCCAGCGATCGGGATCACCGAGGTATGGCGAATCGCTCCTTGCGTCCAGATCGCGATATCGGTCGTACCGCCGCCGATGTCGATCAGACAAACTCCAAGTTCCTTCTCGTCGTCGGACAGCACCGCGTAACTCGAAGCCAGTGGCTGCAGCACCAGATCATTGACCTCCAGGCCGCAGCGGCGGACGCACTTGACGATGTTCTGGGCTGCCGAAACCGCACCGGTAACGATATGCGTCTTGACCTCGAGACGCATGCCGCTCATCCCGATCGGCTCGCGGATGCTGTCCTGGCCGTCGATCACGAATTCCTGCGTCAGGATGTGCAGAATTTCCTGGTCTGCCGGCATCGGCATCGCCTTGGCAGTTTCGATGACGCGGTCGATATCGGCCTGCGTCACTTCCTTGTCCTTGATCGCGACCATGCCATGCGAATTGAAGCTCTTGATGTGGCTGCCGGCGATCCCGGTATACACGTCGCGCACCTTGCAGTCGGCCATCAGCTCGACTTCCTGGATCACCCGACTGATGGTGTGCACCGTTTCCTCGATATTGACCACCACGCCTTTTTTCAGGCCGCGCGAATCCTGGGAACCCATCCCGATCACATTCAGCAAGCCCTCCTGGTTCACCTCGGCAACCAGGGCGACAATCTTCGACGTACCGATGTCGAGACCAACGATCAGATCCTTGTTATCCCTGCTCATATCCCTACTTTCCCTTGCTCTCGGCCGCGACGCGCATCGCAAAACCGTTCGGATAGCGCAAATCCACCACCATCGGCCGCAACTGGCGCTTGGCCACGGCCTCCGGATAAAACTCGACAAAGCGTTGCAGACGCACGCCGATCGGCGACTTGCCCTGCTCCCGCCCCATCTCCAGCAACAGGCCGTTTTCCAGACGCAGTTGCCAAGCCAGGCGCGGTGACAAATTCACCGCCACCGGCTTTTCCCCGAGAGGCGCCAGCGCATCGCGAAAGCTGCCGAAATGCTGAAGAACTTCCGGCGCGGTTCCCGGCGGACCGGTCAGTGTCGGCAAATGCGCCAAGTCTTCCTCGCCCAGGCCGGCAACAAAGACCTCGCCGTGCGTATTCACCAGTTCGCCCTTGCCCTCGCCCCAACGCGCCGCCGGCACGTGCTCCTCGACCTGCACCTCCAGTCCCGCCGGCCAGATCCGCCGCACTTCCGCATTGCGCACCCAGGGAAGGGTCTGCAGCACGGCGCGTACCTGTTCCAGATTGAGACTGAAAAAATTCCCTTTCAGGGCCTGCGGCAACACCTGCTCGACCTCGACGCGCCGGGTATGAAGCAGGGAATGCGCGAACACCACTTGCTGCACCGGCAAGGTCGGCACCCGCGCCAACCAGACCGCGACCCCGGCAACGAGGGCGGCTGTCGCGACCAGGACCAGCAGGTCGGCCACGGTGTTGAGCAATTGTGGCTTGTTCCACATTCATCGCCTCAGTCGTGCGCGGCCAGTTCGAGCACCCGCCGCACCAGCGCCGGATAATCCATACCCGCAACCCGCGCCGCCATCGGAACCAGTGAGTGATCGGTCATCCCCGGTGCGGTGTTGATTTCCAGGAAGTAATGTTGCCCCGCCTCGTCCATCAGAAAATCGACCCGCCCCCAGCCACGGGCACCCACCATGCGGAAGGCAGCCAGTGCCTGCGCGCGGATTTCCATTTCCTTGTCCGGCGACAGGCCGCAAGGACAGAGGTAGCGGGTATCGTCGCGCTGATACTTGGCCTCGTAGTCATACCACTCGCCCGCCGGCTCGATCTTCACAATCGGCAAGGTTTCGTCGCCGACAATCCCGACGGTGTACTCACCCCCCAGGATGCCGCGCTCGGCGATTACCAAGCCATCGTGGCGGGCGGCCTCGAGGTAGGCAGCGCGCGCGCCACCGCTTTCCTTGACCTTGCTGATGCCGATCGACGAGCCCTCGTGCGCCGGCTTGACGAAAAGCGGCAAGCCGAGGCGCGCTTCGACGGCAACGAAATCGCTGTCGTCACGGAGGATTTCGTACTCGGGTACCGGCAGGCCAGCCGCCTGCCACAGCAGCTTGGTCCGCCATTTATCCATCCCCAGGGCCGAGGCCATCACCCCGGAGCCGGTATAAGGAATGTGCATGACCTCGAGCGCTCCCTGTATCGTCCCATCCTCGCCGTGTCGGCCATGCAGGGCGACAAAGGCACGGTCGTAACCCTTCAGGGCGTCCAGCGGCTGCTCCGCCGGATCGAAGGCGTGGGCATCGATGCCCTGACCGCACAACGCCGCCAGCACCCGCGCGCCGCTATTCAGCGAAACCTCGCGCTCGGCGGAGGTTCCGCCAAACAAGACCGCGACCTTGCCAAAACCACTCATTTCATTTCCACCAGCTTGCCGGGTACGCCGCCAATCGAGCCGGCACCCATCGTCAACACCACGTCGCCATCGCGGGCGACATCCAGAATCGTTTGCGGCATGGCCGCGACATCTTCGACAAAGACCGGCTCGACCCTGGCGGAAACACGCAAGGATCGTGCCAGGGCCCGTCCATCGGCAGCCACGATCGGGTTCTCGCCAGCGGCATAAATTTCCGCCAACAACAGGACGTCGACCGTGGATAGCACTTTGACGAAATCCTCGAAACAATCGCGGGTCCGGGTATAGCGATGTGGCTGGAAAGCCAGCACCAGCCTGCGTCCGGGAAAAGCGCCACGGGCTGCGGCCAGGGTTGCCGCCATTTCAACCGGGTGATGACCGTAATCGTCGATCAGGGTCGCTTTTCCACCATCGCGGGTGGCAATCTCGCCATAGCGCTGGAAGCGTCGGCCAACCCCCTTGAAATCGGCCAGTGCCTTGAGGATTGCCGCATCGGCAATCTGTACCTCGGTGGCAACGGCAATTGCTGCCAGGGCATTCAGCACATTATGCCGCCCCGGCAAATTGAGCACGATCGGCAGCCGGGAAACACTGCCGTTCACCCGCACGCAATCGAAGCGCATCCGGCCGTTTTCGGCAATGACGTTCTCCGCGTGAAAATTGCAGGAGGGGTCGAAACCGTAGGTCACGATCTGCTTCGGCACCCTGGGCATGATCGAACGGACGTTGGCATCGTCGCCACACAATACGGCAACGCCATAAAAAGGCAGGCGATTCAGGAAATCGACGAAGGCCCCCTTGAGCCGCTCGAAATCGTGGCCGTAAGTTTCCATGTGGTCGGCGTCGATGTTGGTCACAACCGACAGCACCGGCGACAGGTAGAGGAAGGAAGCATCCGACTCGTCGGCCTCGGCGACCAGGAAGTCGCCGCTGCCGAGCCGGGCATTGGCGCCGGCGGCATTCAGCCGGCCGCCGATGACGAACGTCGGATCGACGCCGCCTTCAGCCAGGATGCTGGTGACCAAGCTGGTCGTCGTCGTCTTGCCGTGGGTTCCGGCAATCGCGATGCCCTGCTTCAGACGCATCAGCTCGGCCAGCATCTGCGCCCGCGGCACGACCGGGATATGGCGTTCGCGCGCCGCCAGCACTTCCGGATTGTCGCTCTTGACGGCGGTGGAAATCACCACCGCATCGGCCGCCGCGACGTTTTCGGCGGCATGGCCGATGACCACGCGGACGCCCTCGGCTTCGAGCCGGCGCGTCGTCGCGCTGGCGGCGAGATCGGAACCGGAAACGCCGTAGCCGAGGTTGGCCATGACTTCGGCGATGCCGCTCATGCCCGCGCCGCCGACGCCGACGAAATGGATGTTCTTGACCTTGTGTTTCATTTCGCTATCTCCGCGCAAAGCTGCGCTACTGCTGCCGTCGCATCCGGCTTGGCCTGGGCGCGGGCCTTTTCTGCCATTTCCAGCAGTTGACCGCGTGAATAGTGGCGGATCAGCGCTACCGACTCCGGCGTCAGTTCGCCCTGCGGACACAGGAAGGCACCGCCGACATTGACCAGGAAACGGGCATTCGCCGTCTGGTGATCGTCCACCGCATGCGGAAAAGGCACCAGAATCGCCGGCACACCGGCTGCAGCCAGCTCTGCCACGGTCAACGCGCCAGCGCGGCAAATCACCAAATCGGCCCAGCCATAGGCACCGGCCATATCGTCGATAAATGCCACGCAGTGGGCCGGCACGCCCACGGCGGCGTAATTGGCCTGCAGTTGTTCGATATGTTTCTCACCCGCCTGATGCACGATCCGCGGCAACTCGTCCGCTGCCAGCAAGCCCATGGCGCGCGGGACGACCTCGTTCAGCACCTGCGCACCGAGACTACCGCCAATCACCAGCAGTCGCAGGGCGCCTTCACGGTCACGGAAACGTTCGACCGGCACCGGCAGGGCGGCGATTTCCCGGCGTACCGGATTGCCTAACCACTCGCCTTTGCGCAAGGCCGCCGGGAAACCGGTCACGATCCGATCGGCAAGCGCGGCGAGAACGCGATTGGCCAGCCCCGGCACCGAATTCTGCTCGTGCAGTACCAGCGGTATGCCACGCAAGGCAGCCATCATGCCGCCGGGGAAAGTGATATAGCCGCCCATCCCGAGCACGACATCCGGCCGCGCGAGGCTCAAGGCCCGCCAGGCCTGGCGAAAAGCCCGCAATAGATTGAGCGGCAGCAACAGCTTGCGCAGCAGCCCCTTGCCGCGCAAGGCGGAAAAACGGACCGGCACCAGTTCGTAACCGTGCTGCGGTGCCAGTCGCGCCTCCATCCCTTCCGGATTGCCAAGCCAGAGCACCCGCCAGCCGGCAGCGCGCAGACAGTCGGCAACCGCCAGGGCCGGAAAAATGTGACCACCGGTACCGCCGGCCATGATCAACAGGGTCTTGCTCATGCCTTGCCTCCACGCATCAGTTGCCGGTTTTCCCAATCGATCCTCAGCAGGATCGCCAGCGCCGTACAGTTGGCGACAATCCCCGACCCCCCGAAACTCATCAACGGCAAGGTCAGCCCCTTGGTCGGCAAGAGCCCCATGTTCACGCCCATGTTGATGAAGGACTGGACGCCCATCCAGACGCCGATCCCCATCGCCACCAAGGCCGGGTAGAGGCGGTCGAGCTGAACGCACAGGCGGCCGATGGCAAAAGCCCGCTGCACGATCAGCGCAAACAGCGCGATCACGGTCAACACACCGAAAAAGCCCAATTCCTCGGCGATCACCGCGAGCAGGAAATCGGTATGCGCTTCCGGCAGATAGAACAGTTTTTCGACGCTGGCGCCGAGGCCGACGCCGAACAGCTCGCCGCGACCGAAGGCGATCAGCGAATGCGACAGCTGGTAACCGCGACCGAAAGCATCGGCCCACGGATCCATGAAGCCGAAGACGCGGTCGCGCCGGTAAGGCGAGACGATGATCATCACCGTGAACGCGATCAGCAGGCCGACGATCAGCAGGGCGAACAGGCGTGCCTTGAGCCCGCCGAGGAAGAGGATCGCCATCGCAATCGAGATGATCACCACGAAAGCGCCGAAATCAGGCTCCTTGAGCAGCAACATCCCGACCACCGCCATCGCCCCGAACATCGGCAGGAAAGCCTGCCTCAGATCATGCATCACGTTGATCTTGCGCACGGTGTAATCGGCGGCGTAGAGCACCGCGAACAGCTTCATCAATTCGGAAGGTTGCAGGTTGGCGAAACCCAGCGGCAACCAGCGCCGAGCGCCGTTCACGTCGCGCCCGATCCCGGGCACCAGCACGATGGCCAGCAGGACCACCCCGAGCATGAACAGCCAGGGCGAATATTTCTGCCAGAACCCGAGCGGCACCTGGAAGGCGATGCCGGCAGCCACCAGACCGACACACAGGAAAATTCCGTGGCGAATGAGGAAATACGCCGGCTGATGGTTGGTGAAACGCCCCCCCTCGGCAGTGGCGATCGACGCTGAATAGACCATCACCATCCCGGCGAACAGCAGCGCCAGCACGCTCCACAGCAGCGCGTGGTCGATTTCATCGATCTGGCGACGGGGTGCGTCGAGTGCCGCAATCAGCATGGCAGCTCCTCGACCGCGGCAGCGAAGGCGGCGGCACGATGCGCGTAGTTGCGATACATGTCGAGGCTGGCGCAAGCCGGCGACAGCAGGACCGCATCGCCGGCCTGCGCCTGCCCGGCCAACCACTGCACCGCCGCCGCCATGTCGGCAAAGCGCTGCAGCGGCAAATCGCAACCCGCCAGTGCCGCCTCGATCAGCGCCGCATCGCGGCCGATCAACGCCACCGCCCGGCCGTGCTCGACCAGCGCGGCCTTCAACGGAGAGAAATCCTGCCCCTTGCCATCGCCGCCGAGGACGATGGCCACCTTGCAACCGAGCCCTTCGACCGCGGCCAGCGTCGCCCCGACATTGGTCCCCTTGGAGTCGTCGATGTAGCGCACGCCGCACTTCTCGGCGACTAGCTCGACCCGATGCGCCAAGCCGCGGAATTCCTTCAGCGGCGCCACCAGGGCCTGCGGCGCGACTCCCGCGACTTCGCACAAGGCCAACGCCGCCATCGCGTTGGCGGCATTATGCAGACCGCTCAAGCCCAGTTCGGCCACGGCGACCAGTTTTTCCTTGCCGCGCCAGATCGCTCCGTCGGCATAGCCGTAATCGACCGCTCGCGGCGCTGGGCCAAGACCGAAGGTGAGCATCTTGCGGCCGCAGCGGCCGTTGCTGATCGACCAGTCGTCGTCGCGATTGAGGATCATCGCGCCGCGCCCCTGGAAAATCCGCGACTTGGCCGCCGCGTAATTCGCCATGCTGCCCGCGTAACGATCGAGGTGATCCTCGGACAGATTGAGCACCGTCGCCGCCAGGGCGTTCAGGTGATGGGTGGTTTCCAGCTGGAAGCTCGACAACTCAAGCACCCAGACCTCAGGCAGGGAGCCAGCGTCTTCGGCGTCCATCAGCGCATCCAGCGCCGACGGCGAGATGTTGCCGCAGGCGACTGCGCTGACGCCGGCAGCGTTGAGCAGGTATGCGGTCAACGCCGTCGTCGTCGTTTTTCCATTGCTCCCGGTAATTGCCAGGATTTTCGCCGGCGACTGCCGGGCCTGCACGCCAGCGGCGAATAGTTCGATTTCAGACACCAGCGACAGCCCGGAAGCGACAATGGCCGGAGTTTCCTTGGCCACGCCGGGAGAGAGCGCAATCAGGTCGATCCCCGCGAAAGTCGTCGCCGAGAATTCCCCCGTCAGCAGCTCCGCCTGCGGCGCGACTGCCCGCAATTGCTCGACGTTCGGCGGTGCCGTCCGCGAGTCGGCAACGCGCACGCAGGCGCCCTGGCGCGTCAGCCACTTGGCCATCGCCAGCCCGGACTCGCCGAGTCCGATCACCAGGATGCGTTTGCCTTGCCAGTCCATCTCAGCGCAACTTCAAGCTAGACAAACCGACCAGCACCAGCATGATGGTGATGATCCAGAAGCGCACGACGACCTGGGTTTCCTTCCAGCCGGTCTGCTCGAAATGGTGGTGCAGCGGCGCCATGCGCAGGATGCGCCGGCCTTCGCCGTATTTTTTCTTGGTGTATTTGAACCAGCTGACCTGCAGCATCACCGATAAGGTTTCGACCACGAAGACCCCGCCCATGATCACCAGCACGATTTCCTGACGGATGATCACGGCGACGGTACCCAGCGCGGCGCCGAGGGCCAGCGCGCCGACATCGCCCATGAAGACTTCCGCCGGGTAGGCGTTGAACCACAGGAAACCGAGCCCGGCCCCGGCGATCGCGCCGAGCAGGATGCACAGCTCGCCGGCCCCCGGCACGTAGGGAATCAGCAGGTACTTGGCATAGACCGCATGGCCGGTGACATAGGCGAAAATCGCGAAAGCGCCGGCGATCATCACCGTCGGCATGATCGCCAGGCCGTCGAGACCGTCGGTCAGGTTGACCGCGTTGCTGGTACCGACGATCACGAAATAAGTCAGCACGATGAAACCGAACACGCCCAGCGGATAGGCCACGCTCTTGAAGAAAGGCACGATCAGCTCGGTCTGCGCCGGCGACTTGGCGGAATAGGCGAGGAAGAGCGCGGCCCCGATGCCGAGCACCGATTGCCAGAAATATTTCCACCTGGCCGAAAGACCGGCCGGGTCGCGATAAACCACTTTCTTCCAGTCGTCGTACCAACCGACGATGCCGTAACCCAGGGTCACGACCAACACGGTCCACACGTATTTATTGCTCAAATCGCCCCACAACAAGGTGGTGACGCCGATTGCGATGAGAATCAGCACGCCGCCCATGGTCGGCGTTCCGGACTTGACCAGGTGCGTCTGCGGACCGTCGGTGCGCACCGCCTGGCCGATCTTCTTGGTGGCCAGCCAGCGGATCACCGCCGGACCGGCGGCAAAGGAGAGCAGCAGGGCCGTCATCGTCGCCAGCACGGTGCGCAGCGTGATGTAGTTGAAGACGTTGAACAGGCGAACGTCCTGAGCAAGCCATTGGGCCAGCGCGAGCAACATTAAACAATCTCCAGCATCAGTGTGTTCCCTCCCCGGCCACCGGGTCGGTCGCCAGGGCATTGGCCACGCGCTCCATCCGCATGAAGCGCGAACCCTTGATCAAAACCGTGGTTTCCGGCCCCAATTCCTTGTCGACCGTGGCAATCAGCTTGTCGGCATCGGCAAAGTGCCGCGCCCCTTCGCCAAAGTTGCGCACCGCCTGTTTGCTGGCTTCACCGAGCGCATAGAGGCGGTCGAGCCCCTGGCTCTTGGCGTAGCCGCCGATTTCGTCGTGATACTGGCCGCAGGCCTCGCCGATCTCGCCCATGTCGCCGAGAATGAGGATCTTGCGCCCGATGGTCGAAGCCAGTACGTCAATGCCGGCACGGACCGAGTCCGGGTTGGCGTTATAGGTGTCGTCGAGAATCGCCGCGCCGTGCCGCCCACTCCGTTGCTGCAGGCGCCCGGCAACGCCGGTAAAGGCATTCAACCCGGCGAGCACGGTCGCCAGCGGGATTCCCGCCGCCAGACAGGCGGCGGCGGCGGCGGCCGCGTTGAGGGCGTTGTGCCGCCCCGGCGCCCGCAGCCCGATCCGGCCCTTTCCTTCCACAGCCACCAGTTCCAGTGCCATTTCCAGGCCATGCACCCTTGCCGTCACCCGAACATCGGCGGCAGGTGCGAAGCCGAAACTGCACACCCTCCGGCCAGCAGCACGCTGCATGTCCAGCCAGACCTTGCCGTAGGTATCGTCGGCATTGATCACCGCGACGCCGTGCGCGGACAAGCCGTCGAAAATGCAACCCTTTTCGCGTGCCACTTCATCGAGATCGCCCATGCCCTCGAGATGGGCGCGCTGGGCATTGGTCACCAGCGCCACCGTGGGCTGACCGATCCGCGCCAGATAGGCGATTTCCCCCGGATGGTTCATTCCCATCTCGATCACACCGGCACGATGCTCGCTTCCCAGTCCGAGCAGGGTCAGGGGCAGGCCGATATCGTTGTTGAGGTTGCCACGCGTGGCAAGAACAGCATCGCCGAAGGCCTGCCGCAGGATGGTGGCAATCATTTCCTTGGTCGTGGTCTTGCCATTCGAGCCGGTCACCGCGATCAGCGGCAGGGAGAACTGCTGCCGCCAGGCGGTGGCAAGACGGCCGAGCGCGAGCCGGGTATCTTCGACCACGACGGCGGATACGCCCTCCGGCAGCATCTGTTCATCGGCAATCAGGAGGGCTGCCGCACCGGCGGCCAGGGCCTCGCCCAGAAAGCGGTGGGCATCGAAGCGTTCGCCGCGCAAGGCGACGAACAGCCCGCCCGGCACAATTGCCCGCGTATCGGTAGACACGCCCGCTACCTGCCGATCCTCGCCCAGCAAACGCCCGCCGACTGCCTCGGCGATACGCGACAGCATCCAGGTCATCATTCTTCCCGCTCCTCCACGCCCCGTTGCATCCGCCCCGCGGCCAAGGCCGCGGCTGCCTCTTCCAGGTCCGAAAAATGACTGCGCACGCCGGCAATTTCCTGATAGTCCTCATGCCCCTTGCCCGCCAGCAGGATGACATCGGCGGCATCCGCCTCGGCCACGGCACGGGCAATTGCCCGCCGGCGGTCGCCTTCGCTTTCGGCATGCAACATGCCTGCGGCAATCTCGGCGATGATCGCGGCCGGGTCTTCGCTGCGGGGGTTGTCGCTGGTCAACAGCACACGATCAGCGAGACGCTCGGCCTGCGCCCCCATCTGCGGGCGCTTGCCGCGATCGCGGTCGCCGCCACAGCCGAATACGACGGCCAGGCGCCCTCCCCGGGCAAGTGCCACCGGCCGCAAGGCACGCAGTGCGTTCTCCAGGGCATCCGGGGTATGAGCATAGTCGACCACCAGCAGAGGCTCATCCTTGCCTCCCAGGCGCTGCATCCTTCCCGGCGGCGGCGTCAATGCCGCCAGGCGACGGGCAATCTCCTGAACCGTGAGGCCGGCGTCAAAAAGAACCCCGGCGACCGCGAGAAGATTGGAAATGTTGTATTTGCCGAGCAATGCGGTCTGCACCCTTGCCCGACCATGCGGCAGAATCAAGGTAAATTCCTGACCCGACGCCGTTTCCTGCAATTCTTCGGCACGGATCAGCACCGGCAGCTCGCGCTCGCGATAATCGATGGCATAGGCAAGCAGGCGGTTGGCACTCGTCTCGCGCGCGATGCGGCGTCCGAATTCATCGTCGAGATTGACCACGGCGGTACGCAGGCGCGGCCAGGAGAAGAGCTTCATCTTCGCCGCCGCGTAGGCTTCCATCGTGCCGTGGTAGTCGAGGTGGTCGCGGGTGAAGTTGGTGAATACCGCGACATCGACCCGCAGCCCGTTGATCCGCCCTTCTTCGATCCCGATCGAGCTTGCCTCGAGCGCGCAGGCGGCGGCGCGTGCCGTCCGGAATCCCGCCAGGCTGCGCATCAACGTCGTCGCTTCCGGCGTGGTAAAGCCGGTTTCCTGCAAGTTATCCGGAAAACCGGCCCCCAAGGTGCCCACGACAGCACATGGCTTGGCATAAGCCCGGGCCAGACATTGGCTCACCGTTGTCTTGCCGTTGGTTCCAGTCACCGCGATCAGCGACAGCCCCTCGGAGGGGTGACCGTACACGGCATGCGCCAGAGGCCCGGCCAGAGCGCGCAGATCGTCGACCGGCATGGCATTCACGGTCAACGCCGGATTCCAGGAAAAATCGCCGCCGGGCTGCCAGAAAACGGCGACCGCGCCACGGGCGACGGCATCGGCAATATAGCGGCGACCGTCGGCGAGTCCTCCCGGATAGGCGAGAAAGAGATCGCCAGGCCCCACTTGTCGACTATCGTCCGTCACGCCAACCGGCTCGATGCCGGAGGCTGCCAACTGCGCCAGCAGGGACTGTATCTTCATGAGCTTCTCCATCACAGCGCCCCCGAGCGCGCCACTGCAGCCATCTGCTGCACCGGCGCATCCGGTACCACGCCGAGGGTGCGCAAGGACGCGCCCATGACCTGGGAAAACACCGGACCAGCGACATCGCCGCCGTAATGCCGCCCGCCGGAGGGTTCGTCGATCATTACCGCAACCACCAGCCGGGGTTCGGAGATCGGCGCGATACCCACGAAGGAGGCGACATATTTGTTGGCATAATTTCCGGCTTCCAGTTTGTGCGCGGTCCCGGTCTTGCCGCCGATGCGATAGCCGGAAACGCGCGCCTTGGGCGCGGTTCCCTCGGGACCGGCGGCCAGTTCCAGCATGGCCCGCACCTCACGCGCCGTCTGGGCGGAAAAAACCGGTACGCCATGCACGCGCGGCTCGTTGCTGCGCAAGAGCGAGAGCGGAATCAGATCGCCATCGCGGGCAAAAACCGTGTAAGCCCGCGCCATCTGGATCAGGCTTACCGAAATCCCATGACCGTAGGACATGGTTGCCTGCTCGATCGGTCGCCAATTCTTCCACGGCCGCAAGCGACCGGTGACCTCTCCGGGAAAGCCGAGCTGCGGCAACTGGCCGAATCCGAGGGCGTCGAACATTTCCCACATCTCCCGGGGCGGGAACGACAACGCCATTTTGCTGGCGCCGATGTTCGACGATTTCTGGATTACCTGTGCCACGGTCAACGCGCCGTGGGGGTGAGAATCGGAAATCGTTGCCGTCCCGATAGTCATCTTGCCCGGTGCGCAATTGATGATCGAGTCGTAGCGAAATTTGCCTTTTTCCAGCGCCAACGCCGCCGTGAACGGCTTCATCGTCGACCCCGGCTCGAAGGTGTCGGTCACCGCCCGGTTGCGCAACTGGGCACCGGAGAGATTTTGACGGTTGTTCGGGTTGTAGGTCGGCCAGTTGGCCAGGGCCAGCACCTCGCCACTGCGGGTATCGACGATGACGATACCGCCCGCCTTGGCTTTGTGCTCGGCAATCGCCGCCTTCAACTGACTGTAGGCGATGTACTGGATCTTGGAGTCGAGTGCGAGGCGGATTTCCTTGCCATCGAGCGGTGGCCGCATTGCGCCGACATCCTCGACAATGTTGCCGCGCCGGTCGCGAATCACCGTGCGGCTACCCGGACGTCCGAGCAGGGCGTTCTGGAAAGCCAGTTCGACCCCCTCCAGCCCCTTGTCGTCAACGCCGGTAAAACCGACGATATGCGCGGTCATGTCGGCGGTCGGGTAATAACGACGATATTCCTTTTCCTGGTGCACCCCGGGCAATTTCAAGGCTGCGATTCGGTCGGCGGTTTCCGGCGGCACCTGCCGCTTGACGAATACAAAGGTCTTGTCGGAGGCCAGGCGCGAATCGACCTCCCGAACACCCATCTCCAGCAGGGAAGCCAACTGCTGCTTCTGCGCCGAGCTCATCGCCCGCGCATCGGCCGGGATCGCCCAGATCGACTTCATCGGCGTAGATACCGCCAGCAGGTCGCCGTTGCGATCGGCAATCCTGCCGCGCGAGGCCGAGACCTCGATATCGCGCAGGTAACGGGAATCCCCCTTTTCCTGCAGGAAATCGTTATTGATCACCTGCAGGTAAAAGCCTCGCAGCACCAGAACGAGAAAGGCCCCCATCAAAAGGAGGCCAACCATGCGCGAACGCCAGCCCTGCAAGGCTAACTCGAGCAGGGGGCTTTCGGTGAACCGGTGGCCCCGTCGCTTCGGCGTCATCTCGCCCCCTCCCGCGCCCTGGCCAGGGCAGCACGCGGCGGCATGGGGCGACCAACCGGATCCGGCACCAGCATGTGCAAGCGCTCGCGGGCAATCTGCTCGATGCGCGGATGTGTCGCCCAGGTCGACAGTTCGAGTTGCAATTGCCCATATTCGACATCAAGCTGCCGCGCCCGCTCCTGCTCCCCCTCCAGCGCCTGGAACAACTTGCGCGCACGATGCTGCGAGGTGATGGCGCCAAGCGCACAGACCACCGCGATCAGGAGCAGGATCACGTTCAGGCGCAGCATCAGATTTTCTCCGCCACGCGCATCACCGCACTACGCGAGCGCGGATTGGCGGCAACCTCGGCCGCGCTCGCTTTCACCGCCTTGCCAATCAGGCGCATTTTTGCCGCCGGCAACTGGTCGGCCCGCAACGGCAGGTTTTTCGGCAGGGCATCCGCGGTCGACTGCTGGCGCATGAAATTCTTGACGATCCGGTCTTCCAGCGAGTGGAAGGAAATCACCGCCAGGCGCCCACCGGGATTGAGCAGCGCCAAAGCCTGTGGCAAGGCTACCTCCAGCTGGCGGAGTTCCTGATTGGTGTGAATCCGTAAAGCTTGAAAGCTGCGCGTCGCCGGGTCCTGCCCTGGCTCACGGGTGCGCACGGCCTCGCGTACGAGAGCCGCGAACTGACCTGTAGTGACAATTGGCTGTTCGACCCGAGCAGCCACAACCTTCTTTGCAATCTGGAAAGCAAACCGTTCTTCGCCATAATTCCTGATAACCTCCGTAATATCCCTGATATCTGCCCGCGCCAGCCATTCGGCGGCGGTTTCGCCCTGCGTGGTATCCATGCGCATGTCGAGCGGCGCATCGTGGCGAAAACTGAAGCCACGGCTGCCGTCGTCGATTTGTGGCGACGAAACGCCGATATCGAACAGAATTCCATCCACTCCCGCCACACCGGCCTCCGCCGCTGCCTGCGCGATCTCGCCAAAAGCATGATGCAGCAGGGAAAAACGGGCATCGTCGAGCGCCTGGCCGGCAGCAATCGCCAGTGGATCGCGATCAAGCGCGATCAGACGTCCTTGCGGCCCGAGCGCGGAAAGAATGCGCCGGCTATGCCCGCCGCGCCCGAAAGTGGCGTCGATGTAGACGCCATCCGGTTTGACCGCAAGTGCGGCCACCGCCTCTTCGAGGAGGACGGTAACGTGCCCGAATTCCTGCATCACAGCACGAGATCCCCCAAACCGGCCGGCAATTCACCACTCAAGGCCTCTGCCGCCAGATCATTCTGCTGCCGCCAGCCGGACTCGCTCCATATCTCGAAATGCGACCCCATGCCGACGAGATAAACGGTTTTTTCCAGCTGCGCATATTCGCGCAACTCCCCCGCCACCAGCAGGCGCCCCGCCGAATCCGGCGTTTCGGTACGCGCATTGCCAACCATCACGCGCTTGATTGCCGCCGCGCGGGGATCAAGGCTCGAAGCCTTGAGAATCTGGTCGCGAATCGGCTGCCAGGCCGGCGCCGGGTAGAGCAGCAGGCAGCGATGAGGGTGCGCAGTGAGTACCAGCGTCCCTTCGCCGGCCGCAACCAGGGCGTCACGGTGCCTTGCCGGTATGGCAAGCCGTCCCTTCGCATCCAGGCTGAGCGCCGTCGCCCCCTCAAACATCGGAAATTTTCCCCGTTTACCCACTTTTCAACACATTTCTCCACTTTAGAGGAGCAAACACGGGGCGTCAATAGAAAAAAGCCGTATTTTTTCTTACACAACAAGGACTTAGAAGACTTTCTTGACAATTATTCAAAGCAAAAAACACTTTAAAATCAAAGACAGAAAACCGGTCTCTTAAAGTAAATTATGAGGAAACAAGCCACTACCCGATCAACATGCCACCACCAGAACAGGGAAATAAAAAAGGGAGCCGGAAAGGGCTCCCCAGTGGTCCGGCGAAGGCCGTATCCTATTTGGTCTGCGTCAGCTTCTGCTCGATCCGCGCCAAGGGCATCGCCCCGGGAACCCGTTCGCCGTCGGCGAAGAAGATGGTCGGTGTCCCGGTAATATTCAGCTTGCGCCCGAACTCCTGGTTTTTCGCGATGACCGAGCTGTCGCAATCGTCGCGCCCAGCCGGTGCCTTGCCATCGATGATCCAGTCGTTCCAGGCCTTGGCACGATCAGCCGCACACCAGATCTGATTGGATTTCTTGACCGAATCCTCCGACAAAATCGGATAGAGGAAGGTGTAGACCGTAACATTGTCGAGTTTCTGCAGATCGCGGGCGAGGCGCTTGCAATAGCCGCAATTCGGATCCTCGAAAGTCGCCAGCACTCGCTTGCCGTCACCCCGCACCTGCTTGATCGCGCGCTCGAACGGAAGGTCGGAGAAACGGATGGCCGTCAGTTTGCGAACTCGTTCATCGGTAACGTTCTTCATCGTCCGGGTATCGATCAACTGACCGCCAGCGATGATGGCCGTCGCCTTTTCATCGGTATAGAAGATACTGCCCTCGGCAAAGACTTCGTAAAGTCCGAGGTAACCCGACTTGAGCACACTCTCGACCTTGCCACCGAATTTGGCTTCGATGATCTTGCGAATTTCCGCTTCGTCGGCCTGCGCCGGAACAACAGCGGCAAACAGGGTCAGCGATAACACTTTTTTCAGCATCTTCTCTCCTATCAATTTGCATCCGGTCGATAGCGACCGGTTTCAGATGCGTCCCAAGGCATAGCGAATCAAGAGATTCTTGAGCCAGGGCGAACGGTCCGTCAGCCCCATGCCGAGATTGCGCAAATACGCCAGCGGCGATCCCTGTGCACGGAAAAGCCGCCACAATGCGTCGGTCGTCTCCTGCATCAATACGGTTTCCTCCCGGCGCGCCCGCTGATAGCGCCGAAGGAAGTGTTCATCGCCGATATCCTGCCAGGGCTGCGCCGCCAGCAGGAGGGAAGCCAGTTCCGTCGCATCCCGAAATCCCAGATTGATACCATGCCCGGACAAGGGGTGAATCCCATGCGCCGCATCGCCCACCAAGGCAAGGCGCGGCGCCACGGTACGCGGTACCCGCATCAAGCGCAAGGGAAAGGCCGAGGCCGGAGTGACGGTTTCCAGTGCCCCCAGAACCCCGCCGCCGGCCTCCTCCACCCGCTGCGCCAGAATTTCGGGGGGCAGCGCGCAGAGCGCATCGGCGCGCGCTTCCGGCAAGGACCAGACCATGGACATGTGCTGCCCGGGCAAGGGCAGGTAAGCCAGTATGCTGTCGGCCCCGAACCACTGCCAGGCCAGACCACGATGCGGCTTGGCGCAGGAAAAATTGGCGACCACGCCCTTTTCGCGATAATCATGCTGATGAACGGGCAAGCCGGCCGTCCGACGCACCCAGGAGTCACGTCCATCGGCTGCAACCAGGAGACGGGAAGAAAGGAGGCGGCCATCGTCAAGGCGCAGCAAGGCCGCATCGTGACGAAACTCAAGCGCCGCCGGTTGTGCCGGCGAAAACAACTCGACATTACCCTGGCGCTTGACGCACTCCCACAATTCGCAGGCAATCCGGGACGATTCGATCACCCATCCCAATTCCGGGACACCGGCGGCGAAAGCGGAGAACTGGAGGTGCCCGCCCTGATCGCCGGCAATCTCCATCCCCCTGATCGCTTCGATGCGCGCATGCTCAAGATGCTTCCAGACGCCGATGCGCTCCAGGAAATCGCCATTGGCCGGGCTGACGGCGTAGATACGGGGATCCCAAGCCTCGCTACGGCACGGCGCCCGCCCCTCGACGAGGGCAATCTTCAGGCGAGCCTCGCGCAAGGCCACAGCCAGGCTGGCACCGGCCAAGCCGGCACCGACGATGACAAGGTCAAACTGCTGCATGCAAAAAGGGAAACTGGCTCATTGGCCGGAAACACGGAAGTGCCCCACCCCGCAAGACGGCGTATTCGCGGGACTCCAGCAAAGAAATCGTCAAGGCGTCGATCCGCCGCCGGCCGGAGCCTTGTTTTGACGCGGACGCCGACCGCCGTTACCGCTACGCGGGCGATTCTGATTCTGGTTCTGGTTCTTTTGCTGGCCGCCACCCGGCATGCCAGCAGGCTTGCTCCGCTGCTTGCCGCCGCGATTCGCGCCCCCCCCCGTCGCCGGCGCACCACCCAGGGTTTCATTGGGAGCGATACGGTTACCTGGCGCGAGCTGGATCTCGAGTTCGATAATTTCATCCCACTGCTCATCCGTTCTCTCACGCTCGGGAACAGAGAGGAGTTCGCGCAAACGCCTGCGGGCATCATTGGGCTGAAAAGTCGCAACCGGGGCGGCTGCCTGCGATTCTTCCTGAACAACAGGTTCAACGGCGTTTTCGGGATTCTGATTAGTCATTGCAATTCATCAAGCGGGCTTCGTCCAAGCCGAAGCCCGTCAGTCTGGAGCGGATTACTTTTTCTTTGCGGCGGGCTGTTTCGGAGCCACCGCGGCCTTGAAACCGCTACCTGGAGAAAATTTCGGCACCACGGTTTCGGGAATATTCAACGCGGCACCGGTTTTCGGATTCTTACCGGTTCGAGCGGCACGCTTGCTCGACTTGAAAGTACCGAAGCCAACCAGGGTAACGGAATCTCCCTTGGCCACGGCATCGACCACCGCACCGACGATGGCGGCCAGCGCCTTTTCGGCGACCGCCCTGGTAATACCAGCTTCTTTTGCAGCAACTTCGACCAGCTCGGATTTGTTCATCTAAGTGCCTCCTGTTACTCATTCGATTGAAGAAAACTGGCCGTGGGTACGGCAGTTGCCTAAAAGTAGCACACCTTGACATGCCAGTGTCGGCGTGAGGGACCATTTTTCGGGCATCCACGCGGCAGGGGAGCAATTATCGTCCCCTTTCCGCAAAAAACAACCCCGGCCGGAACCGGGGTCGTTTGATGCGGACGGAAAGAAGGCTTACTTCTTGTCGGCAGCTTCGGCCGGCTTCTCGCCGTGCGAAATCTCCGGCGCACCTTCGTTCTGCTTGCCGATATGCTGATCGATACGCGGCAACTGGTGCGCGATGCCCTTGTGGCAATCGATACAGGTCTTGCCTTCGTCAAAGGCTACCGGGTGGGTACGCGCGGCACGCGGCCCCTGCTCGGTGTAGTCCATGTAGTCGTAGCGATGGCAATTGCGGCACTCGCGGGAATCGCTCTTCTTCATGCGGTTCCACTCGTTCTGTGCCAGCTGACCGCGCTTGGCATTGAACTTCTCGGGCGTATCGACGCTACCCAGCAGCTTGTGCCAGACTTCGTTCGAGGCCTGGATCTTGCGGATCATCTTCGGGCCCCACTCCTTCGGCACATGGCAGTCGGGGCAGGTGGCACGAACGCCGGTCCGGTTGGTGTAGTGGATCGTGTTCTGGTATTCCTTGAACACGTTCTCCTCCATCTCGTGACAGGAGATACAGAAGGATTCCTTGTTGGTCGCCTCCAGCGCCCAGTTGAATCCCCCCCAGAAGACAATACCGGTCACAAAGAGCAGCAGTGCGGAAGTCAGGCCGATGCGCTTCAACCAGCCGGGCATGTATTTATCGAGACTCATCATTCCCCCTTATCAGTTCTTGGCAGCAGGTTTGTAAGTATTCTCGACCAGCGGCTTGGCGTCGAACTGCGGCACGTGGCACTGCATGCAGAAGTAGCGGCGCGGCGAGATGGTCTGCAGCTTCTTGTCCTCGCGGTCGAGGTAGTGCGACTTGGCCACCTTGGTCGCCCCGGTTTCCTCGGCACGCTCCTTGGAGTGGCAGTCCATGCACTTGTTGAAGTTCTGCGTGACAACATAGCCCTTGATACTGTGCGGAATCAGTGGCGGCTGTCTCTGGAAGTTGCGGGGAATGTTCTCCTTGTCCTTCTCCGGGCGGAACATATCGACCTTGGAAGTCTGATCGATGGATACGTCGCCGCGCTCGGACAGCAGCTTTTCCTGCGCACCGACCAGCCCCGTCCCGGAAAACAGAACGGCTGCGGCCAATGCCAGAGCAGGGATCAATCTCATGTTTTTTACCTCCGATGAACGGCCGGAATGTTCCGGCCGCTTTTTCGTTCATTGTGTGGGTTGACCGTGACTAACCTGGCATCAAGCCTTGGTCACCTTGACCGCGCACTTCTTGTAGTCGGTTTCCTTGGAAATCGGGCAAGTGGCGTCGAGTGTCAGCTTGTTGATCAGGCGACCGGCGTCGAAGAATGGAACAAAAACCAGTCCGCGCGGTGGCTTGTTGCGGCCACGGGTTTCGACACGCAACTGGATATCGCCACGACGGGACGCCACCTTGACCTCCATGCCGCGCTGCAGACCGCGTGCCTTGGCATCGTCCGGGTGCATGAACAACACCGCATCCGGGAAGGACTTGTACAGTTCGGGGACGCGACGAGTCATGGTGCCGGTATGCCAATGTTCAAGAACACGACCGGTGCACAGCCAGAGGTCGAATTCCTTGTCCGGCATTTCCGGAGGATCCTGATACGGCAGCGCGAAAATAACCGCCTTGCCGTCCTTGTGGCCGTAGAAGCGGATGCCTTCACCCTTCTTGACGTAGGGATCGTAGCCTTCGCGGAAGCGCCACAGGGTTTCCTTACCCTCAACCACCGGCCAGCGCAGACCGCGCGCCTGGTGATAGGTCTCGAACGGTGCCAGATCGTGACCGTGGCCGCGACCAAACTGGGCGTACTCCTCGAACAGACCCTTCTGGATGTAGAAACCGAGCAGCTTGGAGTCTTCGTTTTCGTGACCTGCCTGCAACTCGTTCAGCTTGTATTTATTAACCACGCCGTTGGCATAGAGTACGTCGAACAGGGTCTTGCCCTTCAGTTTCGGCGCCTTGGCCACCAGATCGGCAGGCCAGACATCCTCGACCTTGAAGCGCTTCGAGAACTCCATCACCTGCCAGACATCGGAGCGAGCCTCGCCCGGCGCCTTGACCTGCTGGCGCCAGAACTGGGTACGACGCTCGGCATTACCGTAGGCGCCTTCCTTTTCGACCCACATCGCAGTCGGCAGGATCAAGTCGGCGGCCATGGCGGAGACGGTCGGGTAGGGGTCGGAAACGACCGCAAACACTTCCGGATTGCGCCAGCCGGGATACAGTTCGCCGTTGATGTTCGGACCGGCCTGCATGTTGTTGTTGCACTGCTGCCAGTAGAAGCCGATCTTGCCATCCTTCAGCGCACGAGCCATGGCCACGGCGTGAAGGCCGATCTTGTCGGGAATGGTGCCTTCCGGCAGTTGCCAGATTTCTTCGGTGTGCTTGCGGTGCTCGGCGTTGGTCACGACCATGTCGGCCGGCAGACGGTGGGCAAAAGTACCGACTTCACGCGCCGTGCCGCAGGCGGACGGCTGGCCGGTCAGCGAGAACGGGCTGTTGCCCGGCTCGGAAATCTTGCCGACCAGCAGGTGCACGTTGTAGATCATGTTATTGACCCAGGTACCGCGCGTATGCTGGTTGAAGCCCATGGTCCAGAAGGACATCACCTTGGTCTTCGGATCGGCATAGATCTCGGCCATCGCGATCAGATCCTTGGCCGGCACGCCGGAAATCTTGGCGGTCTTCTCGGCGGTGTACTCGGAGACGAACTTCTTGAACTCGTCAAAGCTGATGTCGTCTGCCTTGCCCGGATTGCCCTTGGGCTTGCCATCCTCACCCGGGTAACCGTTGTTGGTCGCCTTCTTTTCCAGATCGTGATTCGGACGCAGACCGAAACCGATATTGGTTTCGCCCTTCTTGAACTTGACGTGCTTATTGACGAAGTCCTGATTGACCTTGCCAGTCGAAATGATGTGGTGGCAGATGAAGTTCAGGATCGCCAGATCGGTGTTCGGTTTGAACACCATCGGGATGTCGGCCAGTTCAAAAGAACGATGTTCGAAGGTCGACAGCACGCCGACCTTGACATGCTTGTTCGACAGCTTGCGGTCGGTGAGACGCGTCCACAGGATGGGGTGCATCTCGGCCATGTTCGAGCCCCACAGGAAGAAGGCGTCGGCATGCTCGATATCGTCGTAGCAGCCCATCGGCTCGTCGATCCCGAAGGTACGCATGAAGCCAGCCACCGCCGAGGCCATGCAATGGCGGGCGTTGGGGTCGAGGTTATTGGTGCGGAAACCGGCCTTCATCAGCTTGGCGGCGGCATAGCCTTCCCAGACCGTCCACTGACCGGAACCGAACATCGCCAGACCGTTCGGCCCCTTGGCCTTCAGGGTGGCGCGAACCTTCTCCTCCATGATGTCGAGGGCCTGTTTCCAGGTGATCGGGGTGAAGTCGCCGTTCTTGTCGTACTTGCCATCCTTCATCCGCAGCAGCGGTGTTTTCAGGCGGTCGTTGCCGTACATGATCTTGGACAGGAAATAGCCCTTGATACAGTTCAGGCCACGATTGACCGGAGCATCCGGATCGCCCTGAGTAGCAACCACGCGGCCATCCTGAGTGCCAACCAGGACCGAGCAGCCGGTACCGCAGAAGCGGCAGGGCGCCTTGTCCCAGCTAATCTCGTCCTTGCCGGCCGCGACCGCCGCAGCCGGCGCCGTCATGCCAGCCGCCGAAATGGCCGCTGCCGCAGCATTGGCCTTGATGAAATCACGTCGATTCAGTTTCACGCCTCCACCTCCTGGGAATCCAAGACATCGTCGCTGTATTGATAAACCATGGCTACCGATGCGACGCCGGGAATGCCATGTAAAGCCACATAGGAATCTGCGGCCGAGTTGGTATCGCTGTCTTCAACGGTCACGACGACCTTGCCTTCCGGACTCTGCGCGTGAATCTCCACACCCGGCATCCGGGACAGCAGCGCACACGCCTCTTCGAGGCGTTCGGGCACGACATGCAATATGACGCTGGATATGTTCATCCGGCGGTAACCTCCAGAAAACGGCCGTCCAGACACGACCCCGGCGCGCAGTCTTCACGCTCTACAGGGGTTTTTACTTGATATGAGTCAACTACATGCTGTGAGGAGAAGCCCTTCATACCGTAAGGACTAATCGCACCTAGTTCTTTATAACTACAATCGATACATCATCACTCTTTTGACTAGATTTTTCGGACAGCTTCCAAAGCGCTTTTCCTGGCCGCGTCATACAGGCAGAATGAGGTGGTCAGGCAAGGCGATAGACATTGGATATCTGGCAGATTGACGCAATCAATTGGATCGATTCCGGCACTTTTTCTAAGATGCATCCGTGTTCAACAACAACCCACCTCTCAAGGAGCTCCACATGTCGCTGATCAATACCCAAGTGCAACCGTTCAAGGCCCAGGCTTTCCACAACGGCAAGTTCATTGAAGTCACCGAAGCCAGCCTCCAGGGCAAGTGGTCGGTCCTGATCTTCATGCCGGCTGCCTTCACCTTCAACTGCCCGACCGAGATCGAAGACGCCGCCAACAACTACGCCGAATTCCAGAAGGCCGGCGCCGAGGTGTACATCGTCACCACCGACACCCACTTTTCGCACAAGGTCTGGCACGAAACCTCGCCGGCCGTCGGCAAGGCCCAATTCCCGCTGATCGGCGACCCGACCCACGCCCTGACCAACGCCTTCGGCGTGCATATCCCGGAGGAAGGCCTGGCCCTGCGCGGCACCTTCGTGATCAATCCGAACGGCGTGATCAAGACCGTTGAAATCCACTCCAACGAAATCGCCCGTGACGTCTCCGAAACCCTGCGCAAGCTGAAGGCTGCGCAATACACCGCCGCCCATCCGGGCGAGGTCTGCCCGGCCAAGTGGAAGGAAGGCGAAAAGACCCTGGCCCCGTCGCTGGATCTGGTCGGCAAGATCTAAGCCCCCAACCGCCAACAGAGATATAAAAAAACAGAAACCCGCCGCTGCCCGGCGGCGGGATTTCAGCGCAATGTCACGGTCGACCGTGACATTGCAGTGAAATTCAGCCAGGGAGAAGCCACATGCTCGATAGTCAGATCAAAGGCCAATTGACCGCCTACCTCGAACGCCTGCAACGTCCGATCGAACTGGTCGCCACGCTGGACGACAGCCCTGCCGCCAACGAAATGCGCGCCCTGCTTGTCGACATCGTCGCCTGCTCGCCCAAGGTCAGCCTGCGCGAAGACGGCAACGCCAGTCGCCGCCCCTCGTTCGCCGTCGGTCTGCCCGGCGAAGCGCCGCGCATCCACTTTGCCGGCCTGCCGATGGGCCACGAGTTCACCTCGCTGGTCCTCGCCCTGCTGCAGACCGGCGGCCATCCGCCCAAGGTCGAGCCGGCGGTGATCGAGCAGATCAAGGCCTTGCCCGGCTCCTTCAACTTTGAAACCTACATCTCGCTCTCGTGCCACAACTGCCCGGACGTGGTGCAGGCGCTGAACCTGATGGCGGTGCTCAACCCGAAGGTCACCAGTACGATGATCGACGGCGCGCTGTTCCAGAGCGAGGTCGAAGCGCGCCAGATCATGGCCGTGCCGACCAGCTACCTGAATGGCGAGGAATTCGGCGCCGGACGGATGCTGATCGAGGAAATCCTGTCCAAGGTCGACACCGGCGCCGCCGCCCGCGCCGCCGAGGAACTCGGCCAGAAGGAAGCCTTCGACGTGCTGGTCGTCGGCGGCGGCCCGGCCGGTGCGGCGGCAGCAATCTACGCGGCGCGCAAGGGCATCCGCACTGGCGTGCTCGCCGAGCGTTTCGGCGGCCAGGTGATGGATACGCTGGGGATCGAGAACTTCATTTCGGTCTCGCATACCGAAGGCCCCAAGCTGGTCGCCTCGCTCGAACAGCACGTCAAGGACTACGCTGTCGATGTGATGAACCTGCAGCGCGCCGGCAAGTTGGTTCCGGCTGCTGAAAACGGCGGTCTGGTCGGCATTGAACTGGAAAATGGCGCCAAGTTGCAGGCCAAGACCGTCATCCTCTCCACCGGTGCCCGCTGGCGCGAAATGAACGTGCCCGGCGAGAAGGAATACAAGGCCAAGGGCGTCTGCTTCTGCCCGCACTGCGACGGCCCGCTGTTCAAGGGCAAGCGCGTGGCGGTGATCGGCGGCGGCAACTCCGGCGTCGAAGCCGCAATCGACCTGGCCGGCATCGTCGCCCACGTCACCCTGCTCGAATTCGCCGACACCTTGCGTGCCGATGCGGTCTTGCAGAACAAGCTCTACAGCCTGCCCAACGTCACCGTGATCAAGTCGGCACAGACCACCGAGGTCACCGGCGACGGCCAGAAGGTCAATGGCTTGCGCTATAAGGACCGCGTTTCCGGCGAGGAAAAGACCGTCGAACTTGAAGGCATCTTCGTCCAGATCGGCCTCTTGCCGAATACCGACTGGCTGAAGGGCACGCTCGAATTGTCGCGTTTCGGCGAAATCATCATCGATGCCAAGGGCCAGACCAACCTGCCCGGCGTATTCGCTGCCGGCGACTGCACCACCGTGCCTTACAAGCAGATCATCATCGCCATGGGCGCCGGTGCCACCGCCTCGCTCTCGGCTTTCGACCACCTGATCCGCAGTTCCGCTCCGGCCTGATCGGCCCGGCTCGGCACGCCGCCCCTGCAGCAACGTGCAAAGGCCGATAGAATCGGGGTCTTTGCACGTTGTTGCAGGAGGCTTTGATGCGTCGCCACTTCCTCAAGCTATCACTACTTGCCGCCCTCAGCCTGTTCGGCCCCGGCGTACACGCGCAGGGCAAGCCGGAACTGCTGCTGTATTGCGGCATCACCATGGTCCGCCCGATGGGTGAAATCATCCAGGCCTTCGAGAAGCGCGAGAACGTCAAGATCTCGCTCTCGCAAGGCGGTTCCGAGGATCTCTACCAGGCCGCCAAGCGTAGCGGCGTCGGCGACCTCTACCTGCCGGGCGAACCCAGCTACCGCGCCAAACATCTGGCCGAAGGCCTGCTCGGCGACTACGTCACGGTCGGCTACAACCAGATGGCGCTGGTCGTCGCCAAGGGCAATCCGAAAAAGGTCAAGGGCGACCCACGCGAACTGCTCCGCCGCGACCTCGTCACCCTGCTCGGCAACGCCGAATCCGGCAGCGTCGGCCAGGAGGCAAAAAGCATCCTCGACGGCCTCGGCATCTACCCCAAGGTGGTCAAGCAGGCGGCCTTCCTCGTTCCCGACTCGCGCAGCCTGATGAATGCGATGAAAAAGGGCGAGGCCGACTTGGCGATGAGTTGGCGCGCCACCGCCTTTTTCCCGGACAACGCGGCGCTGGTCGAAGCCATCGACCTCGACCCCAAGCTCGCCAAGCCGCAAGCCCTGCTGCTCAACCTGCTGGCTTCGTCGAAGCACAAGGACGTCGCCCGCCGCTTCATGAACTATGCTGCCAGCGAAGAAGGCCAGACGATCTTCCGCAAGCACGGCTTCCTCGACAACAAGACGCCGGTCGGCAAATAAGCCGGCCAGCCGGGCACCGGAGCGGGGCACGGGTTAGAATCCGGCCCCATGTCGAACGCTCACTCCCCGGCAAGCAGCCGCCCCCAACATCTGCTCTGGCTCGCCGGCGCCGCCTTCGTCGCCGCGCTGGCCGCCGCGCTGTGGCGGGTTCCGGTCGCCCCGGCACCGGCCTTCGCCCCCCGCGCCTACACCGCCCCGGCCAGCGCCAGCAGCGCCTTGCCGGCCTTTTTCGCCAGCGAGCAGCTGCCGCAAGTCGCGGCCTCGGCCCACGCCGCGACCCTGACCACACTGCCCGACGGCCGTCTGGCAGCGGCCTGGTTCGCCGGCAGCCGAGAGGGCGCCGCCGATGTCACGATCTGGCTCAGTCGCCTCGACAAGAATGGCTGGAGCAAGCCACAAGCGCTGGCCAACCGCGAAAGCACTGCCGGCGCGGTATTCACCAACATCCGCAAGCTCGGCAACCCGGTGCTATTCACCGACGGCCAGCGCGTGCACCTGTGGTTCGTCAGCGTCGCCCTCGGCGGCTGGGCCGGCAGTTCGCTCAACCACATCGTCTCCGACGACAGCGGCGAAACCTGGTCGAAGCCGCGCAAGCTGGTCACCTCCCCCTTCCTCAACATCAGCACCCTGGCGCGCACGCCGCCGCTGCCGCTGGCCGACGGCGGCTACGGCCTGCCGGCCTACCACGAATTCGTCGCCAAGCACGGTGAATGGTTGCGCCTCGACCGTGACGGCCGGGTGATCGACAAGACGCGCATGGCGCACCCGGTGCGCAGCCTGCAGCCGGCGGCGGCTGCGCTCGACGAGAAACGGGCGCTGGCGCTGCTGCGCGACGCCGGCCCCGGCCCCGGCCGCATCCGCGTCGCCACCACCGGCGATGCCGGGCTGACCTGGGAAACCGGCGGCGCCAGCGGCGACGACCTGCCGCTGCCCAATCCCAATGCCTCGGTCGCCCTGCTCCGCCTGGCCAGCGGCCGGCTGCTGCTGGCCGGCAACGGCGACGACGGGCGCACCCACCTGCACCTGTGGCTGTCGGCCGACGAAGGCAATACCTGGACCCTGGCCCGCACCGCCGAAAGCGCGCCCGACGGTGGCGCCGAGTTTTCCTACCCGGCGCTGCTCCTGGCCGCCGACGGCCGCATCCACCTGGCCTACACCTGGCGTCGCCAGGGCATCAAACACGCCAGCTTCAGCGAAGCCTGGCTCGACGGAGGCCAGCCATGACCCTCATCGCGGCTTACGGCCTGCTGGCCCACGGGCTGATCTTCGGCGCCTTCGCGGCCCTGCTGCCGCTCGGCGAATTCCGCCCGCGGGTCGGCCTGGCGGCCACCACCATCGCACTGATCGGCGGCATCGCGCCGGCCCTGCACGGGATCTTCGGCGCCCCGTCGCCGACACTGCTGCTGCTCGCGCTGCTGCAACTGGCCAACCGCACACCGTCGCCGCTGACCTGGCCGATCGCCCGCGGTCTGCTGCTCTTCGCCCCCTGGTTTTATCTACCGGCGCTGGGTGCCGGCGCCTTCGATCCTTATGCGCTCGGCTACCAGCCCTGGCCGCTGCTCGCCGCGCTGATCCCGGTCGGCGCCGTGCTGTTCTGGAAGCGGCAGACGCCATGGCTGGCGATCCTGGCCGTCGATCTCGCCAGCTACGCCATCGGCATCCACGGCAACCTGTGGGATGCGCTGTTCGACCCGCTGCTGCTGCTGCTTGCCTTTGGCTTCGCCTGCCGCCAGGCCTACCTCGCCTTCCGGCTGCGCAAGCAGGCAGCACGGGCTTGAAGAGCAGCCCGGAAAGACCACGAAAAAAAGCGGGGTCGCCCCCGCTTTTTTATTTTTTGCCGATTTTCACGGTCGACCGTGAAAATCGGCCTTTTCCCTCTTGGCTGCCTCAGTCCTGCGGTAGCGCGTTGGTGATCAAGCGCCGGATCGTCCCGGCGTCGAAAGGCTTGTCGCAGATCGCCGACACACCGGCGCGTTCGACCGCCGCCAGCCGCCCCATGTTCTGCTCGCTGGTCACCATCAGGATCGGCACCTCGCACTGCCAGCTCTGCTCGCGGATGTACTCGGTCAGCTCGCGACCGTCCATCTCCGGCATGTTGAAGTCGGTAATCACCAAGTCGACCATCACCTCCGACAGCACGCTCACCGCCTCCTTGCCATCGCCAGCCTCGGAAATCCGCTCGATGCCGATTTCCTCCAGCAAGCGGCGCAGGTGGCGGCGTGAAGCCAAACTGTCGTCGACCAGCAGCACGCGCAAGCCCTGCACCTCGGTCGGATCGATATCCTGCGGCGGGTTGAGGTAATCGGCGGCGGAAAACAGCGCGCGCGATAACTGCTCCTCGGTGAACGGCTTGGCGATGATGCAGCAGGCGCCGGATTGCCGCACCGGATTGAGCATCTGCGGCCGCGTTTCGCTGGAAACCAGGATGAAGGGCAGCGCATCGAGCAGGGGATCGTCGCGCATCGCCGCAACCAGCTCGGTACCGGACATGTCCGGCAGGTAAAGGCTGCTGATCACCACGCGATTATGCAGGGCGTTTTCAGCCAGCCACTGCAATGCGGCATTACCCGATTCGACCCGGTCGATCTGCTGCACTCCCTGCCCCTCGAGCATCCGGCTTACCAGATTGGCCTGCATTTGCGACGGCTCCACCAGCAGGATCGCCAGATCGGCCAAGGACATCGTCAACGCCATGTTTCCCCCTTCATGTCGAACGAAAAAAACGCCGACTATAGCAGTTTCCTTCCGCAAGCCGGCGAGCCGGCATGGCGACCGCGACAAGCGCCGGGAACGTCAATAATTCCAAAAACACCAATACCGAATTATTAATTCACATCAAACCATCGTTGATGAAAATCAATTACATATGCCGATTGCTCTTTTCCCCGCAAGGCAGCACCGATCACGATGAAAAATCTCAAGTTCTCCCGCAAATTCCTGCTCGTCTTTTCCCTGGTCCTGCTCGGCCTGGGCAGCCTGGGCGGACTGTATCTGCAGGTGCGCAATCAGGAAATTTCCACCCTGCAACGCGAGCAATCGGGGCTGGCGCCCTGGCATCCGGCAATTGCCGCCATCCGGCTGATGCAGCAGTCGCGCGGAATGTCGAACAAATGGCTGAGCGGCGATGCCGAGGCGGCCGGCAAGGTACGCGGCAAGATGGCGGAAGTGGATGCCTTGCTCCCCGAGCTTGCCAGCAAACAAGGCGCCCTCCCCGCTACCGCCAGCGATTACCAAGCCTTCCGCAAGGCCTGGGAGGAGAGCAAGGGACTGGCGGGAGGCGAACGCGCCTCGCCCGAAATTTTCGCCCAACACACCCGCGCCATCGAACAGATGCTGCTTTTCCTCGAAAACACCGCCCTTCACAGCGGCCTGCAGCAGGATGCCGCCAGCGACGTATTCCAGTTGCAGGCCCTGCTCTACGGCGACATACCCGCCACCATCGAGTACTACGGGCTGTTCCGCGCCCTGGGTACCGGCATCCTGCAACGCGGCCTGATTACGCCCGACGAGATACTGGACGCACGCATCCTGCTCGGGCAGATCGATCGATCGCTCGTCCGCATCCAGCGCAAGCTGGCGCTCCTGGGTGAAAGCAATAACGAATTGCGCGAGCTCGCCAACGATTACCGCGAGCGCATCGGCAAACGGCGCACCCTGATTCACGAACTCGGGCAGCAGGAACTGCTCTCCGGTCAGTTCAAGCGCTCGGCTCAGGATTTCTTCGACGACATGAGCCGCGCCATCGACGGGGCCTATGAGTTCAATGAAAAACAGCTCTTTCCGCGCCTGGAGGCACGCCTGCGGGAGCGCCTGGACGCGGCACAGAATGCACGCCTCCTGGCCATGCTGCTCGTCGCCGGCGTACTCGTCGCGCTGGCCCTGATTTTCTGGCGCATGACAAACGATATCCTGCGCCAGATCGCCCGCCTGACCAGTGCGGCCCAGGCCCTCGCCAACGGCGATCTGACCCAGGCCACGGAAGGTGAGGGTCGCGACGAACTGGCATTCGCACTCGACGACTTCAACCGTGGCCGGCGCCAACTGGCGCGCCTGCTGGAAGCGTTCCGCAACAATATCGACGGCATCGACGAACAAACCCAGCACCTGGTTTCCGCCAGCGCCCAGGTAGCAGCGGCGGCGGCTCACCAGGCCGACAGCGTTTCGCACCTGGCCAGCACGGTCGAGCAGATCAGCACCAGCGTCCAGCACGTCGCCGACTCGGCGCACACCGCCCGCAGCCACGGCCAGGATTCGGAACGCCTGGCCGAACACGGCAAGAGCATCGTGGCCGGCACCGTCGGCGAAATGAGCGAAATCGCCCGCCGCGTCGATGCCTCGGCCGGCATCATCCAGAATCTCGGCAGCGAATCGGAAAAAGTCTCGACCATTGTCGGTACGATCCGCGAAATTGCCGAGCAGACCAATTTGCTCGCCCTCAACGCGGCCATCGAAGCAGCCCGCGCGGGCGAATCGGGGCGCGGCTTCGCCGTCGTCGCCGACGAGGTCAGAAAGCTCGCCGAACGAACCTCGCTCGCCACGCAGGAAATCGGCACCACCATCACCCGCATCCAGAGCAACATCGGCAACGCCGTTACCGCCATGAACCACAGCGTCGGCCAGGTCAATAGCGGCATGAGCACTGCCCGCGATTCAGGACAGTCGATCGAACAGATTCATGCCCGCATCCGCGACATGCAGGCCATGGTGGGCGATGTTTCCAGCGCCCTTGGCGAACAAACCACCGCCACCCAGGCGATTGCCCAGCACATCGAGGACCTGGCGCAAAGCGCGGAAGAGAACCACGCCGCAGCGGATTCCTCGCGCCAGGCAACGGAAAGCATGCAGCAGCGCATGACACAATTGCGCCACGCCATGGCTGCTTTCCGCTTCTAACGCCAAGCGTCACCGCCGTTCCGGGGCGGAATCCTCCTCCCCGGGAACGGCGACCGCTCCGACCACGGGCAAACCCAGGCCGCGCTGCCTTCCCTCGACCTCACGAACGAGCGCGACCGCCGGCGGGAATGCCGCCGATGCTTAGCGCAGCAGCTGCGTCGCCACGCGCCGGCCGAGGGCCGCGGCGGTCTTCAGGTCGCTGTCGAGCATGGCCTCGGCCCCCTGGTCGGCGTTGGCTTGTGCCATCGCACCGGCGAAACTGCCAAGGCGGTTGATATCCTCGACCGAACCCTTGCTGCTGTTGTTACCCGGCAACAGACCCAGGCCGATCCACAACATGCCGTGCTGCTGCGCAAAGAGGAAAAGTTCGACCAGCGTATTCAGCTTGTCGCCGTTCTGGCTGGCCGAACAGGTAAACCCGGCGGCCGGCTTGTCCAGCCAACTGCGCTGGTACCAACGCCCGGAACTGGCTTCCATGAACTCCTTGAACTTGGCGGAAGCACTGCCCATGTAGGTCGGCGCCCCGAAAATCATCGCATCCGCCGCATCCAGCGCCGCCCATTCGGCATCGCCGAGCGCATCGACGGGGAACAATCTGGCCTCGACGCCGGCCACTTCGGCGACACCGGCAGCCACGGCCTCGGCCTGGCGCCGCGTATGGCCGTAACCACTATGGAAAACGATGGCGATTTGCTTGCTCATGAAAAAACTCCTTGGTAGTGCGGCGAAGAGAGGCGAAACGCCGTACAGCCCGGCGCTCGCATGAAAACAAGTGAAGGACAGGAGCGTCTTGCGACGATTCCAGCCTGAAAACACGGTCGACCGTGAATTTTTCGCAATTTGCCCAATGCTCGACCCGGAACATTGCAGCAAAGACTTGTGAATCTTTCAATCGACTTCAAGGCCATGTTAAACCTGGACAAAACAAGGCAAAAGCGAATAATTCCGGATTAATCATTCAAATATATTCACCAATGAAAATCACTCTCGACCAGCTACGCATCCTCGACGCCATCGAGCATCACGGCAGCTTCAGTGCCGCGGCCGGCGCCCTGCATCGTGTTCCCTCGGCCATTTCGCACGCCATCGGCAAGCTCGAGAACGACCTCGGTTTTCCCCTGTTCGAGCGCGAAGGGCGCAAGACGCAGCTCAATGCCGCCGGACGCAGCCTGCTCGAAGACGGCCGCCATCTGCTGCGCGCCGCCCACGAGATGGAGCGCCGGGCACAACGCATTGCCACCGGCTGGGAGGCCGAATTGCGCATTGCCGTCGACATGCTGATCCCGGCCGAGCGCCTTTACCCGCTGCTGGCGGATTTTCTCGCCGCCGGCCAGGCAACCCAGGTCCGGCTATCCTACGAAGTGCTTGGCGGCACCTGGGATGCCCTGGCTACCGGTCGTGCCGACCTGGTCATCGGCGCTCCCGGCGACCTGCCGCCGCGCGGCGGCATTGCCACGCGCCCGCTGGGGCACATCCGCTTGCTGCCGCTGGCGGCCCCCGACCACCCGCTGGCCGGCTGGACAAGGCCGATCCCCGACGAAGAGCTGCGCCGCCACCGCGCCATCGCCATTGCCGACACCTCGCAGGAACTGCACGCCCGTACCGTCTGGCTACAGGAAGGCCAGCCGGTTCTGCGCGTTCCCGACATGCGGGCCAAGGCGGCGGCCCAGGTCGCCGGGCTGGGAATCGGCCACCTGCCGCGCTGGCTGGCCGAGCCGGAAATCGCCGCCGGACGGCTGGTCGAACTCAAGCTTGCCGAACCGCGCCCGGCCACGCCCTGCCACATCGCCTGGAAAAGTCGCCGGCAGGGACTGGCCCTGGACTGGTTCCTGCGGGCACTCGAAGAACCGCGACACCTCGCGGCAATCAGTCGCGGACTTTGAGCGTAAAGCAATCGGCGAAAACCCTTACACGCACCCCCAGCCTCGACCGGAAATATGTAACACTTCCGGGATTACAAAAAAGCAGCCAGAACAATATCGAGGCACCCGGGGATGCCCCCAACCCAACCGGGAGCCGCAGAGGGAGATCACATGTTTCAACGCCTTCGCCAGCTACCGCTGGCCACCTACCTTGCCTTGCTCGCCGCGAGCATCGTCCTGATCGTCACCATCGGCCTCGCCCTGTTGGTCGATCGCCAGGTCACCCAGTTCGCACTGCGGGGTGCCAGCGAGGAAATCACCCGCCAGATTGCCTCGGTGCGCGCCCTGCTCGACCTGGCCTACGACACCGAACAGGCACGCGCCGAACGGGCCATGAAGCAATTGCAGCAACTTTATGGCTCGCAACTGGAACGCCTGGACGAGCCGGTTACCGTCGGCGAAACCAGCCTGCCGCAGTTACGCCAGAACGGGCGCCTGCTCAACGGACATTCCGAACTCGCCGAAGAGTTCTACAACCGGAACGAAACCGACAACGCCCTGCTGGTGCGCAAGGGCGACGATTTCTTCTATATCGCCGCCACCCTGGGCGGCAAGCATGCCGCCCCGCTGATGGGCAAGGTGATGATGCCTTCGGCGCGCGTCAGCCTGAAGGACAAGCTGATTGCCGGCGAAGCGGTGATCGATCTTGCCCTGCGCGATGGCAAATACACGATGGTCGGCTACTCGCCATTGCGCGACGGCGGCGGTCGGATCATCGCCGCCTTTGCCGTGCGCATGGACCTGGAAAAAGCCGGGCTGCGTGCCTTGCGCGAGCAGATGCGGCGCATCAAGCTGGCTCGGAGCGGCTACCTCTTCGCCGTGGCGCAGGAACCGAAATCGGAAGCCGTGCGCTTTGCCCTTCACCCCAAACTCGAAGGCAAGCTCGACAGCGAATTGCCGGAATATGTCAGGGAGGTCACTCGCCGCCTGATGCGCGACAAGGAAGGCACGATGACCTACGACTGGCCGGTCGGCGACAGTCGCGGCGAGCAGAAGCTGATGGTCTTCATCCACTCCTCGAAATGGGACTGGGTCATCGGCGCCACCGGCCCGGTCGACGAATTCATCGAAGATTCGCTGCGCCTGCGCAACCTGCTGATCCTGGCATCGACCGCCTCCGGGCTGCTGATCATCGCCATCCTGTTCTTCGCCATCAATCGCGGCCTCGCGCCGCTGGCCGGAGTCGTCGCCGGGCTGCGCGAAGTGGAACGGGGCAACATCGGCGTACGTTTCGGCGAGGGCCGACGCGACAGTCGCAACGAGGTCGACGTTCTCGCCCGCGAACTCAACGGCACCTTGCAGACCCTGGGCGCGCTGATCGGCAATATTGCCAGCGCTACCCAGCAGATCGATACCACCGCGCAAGCCCAGGAAGGCTCCTCGGATCGCGTTGCCCACGCCTCGACGCAACAAAGCCAGGCCGCCTCGGCCATGGCCGCCGCCGTCGAGGAATTGTCGGTCAGCATCGGCCAGGTCGCCGAACATGCCGGCGAGGCTGCCCGGCTGGCCGAGCATGCGCGCGCCTCCTCCAGCGACGGCCGCCAGGTGGTACACGCCGCCATGGGCGAACTCGACGCACTGGCGCAGGAACTCAACAGCAGCGCCGAGCGCGTGGTAGCCCTCGGCACCAAGTCGCAGGAAATCTCCAGCATCGTCGGCACGATCCGCGAAATCGCCGACCAGACCAACCTCCTGGCCCTGAACGCCGCCATTGAGGCCGCCCGCGCCGGCGAGCAAGGGCGCGGCTTTGCCGTGGTCGCCGACGAGGTGCGCAAACTGGCCGAGCGCACCGGCCACTCGACGCAGGAAATCGCCGCCATGATCACCTCCATCCGCGACGAAACCCGCCTCGCCGCCGAACAGATGCAGGATGTGCGCGGCCGCATGGATGCCGGCATGCAACGCATCAACGGCATCGCCGGCGTACTCGCCACCATCGATGGAAACAACAGCCAGACCGAAGTCGTGGTCCGCGACATCGCCAGCGCCACACAAGAGCAATCCGCAGCCAGCGGCGACATCTCGCGCCAGGTAGAGCAGATATCGCAAATGGCCGGAGAAAACGCGAGCATCTCCGACGGTAACCGGCAACAGGCCGGCGCCATGAAGCAACTTGCCGGCGACCTGCGCGACGCCGTGGCCCGCTTCCGCACCTGAGCCTCCGGTGCCTGCCCACACGGCAGGCCCCCCGCCGCGCGTCCGCCCGCCGACGACAAGCCCGACATACGGCGAACTCGGCGGAAAACGAACGGGAAAATCGCTGTTTTTTACGGTCGACCGTGGAAATCGGGCTTTTCCGTGGATTTTTCCGGATCGCCGGAAGCCTCGGCAACCCGCCCCGCGAGCAACTCATCCACATCCTGAATCAGCAGCGCCGGCCTGACCCCCAAAGCCCTCGCCAGCTTGAACACCGTCCCCAACGACGGCTGCTGCTGCCCCAACTCGATAATGCTGACGTAGGTACGCCGCAGATCAGCCTCGAAGCCAAGCTGCTCCTGCGTCAATCCGGAGCGGATTCGATACCGCCGCAGGACTTTGCCAAAGGCTGTTTTTAGCTCCAAACCTATCTCCCACAATTGTGGGAATTAGGCCCTTGCGCTATGATCGTGTCGTCCTACAACTATAGGAATTGCCCGCCCGGCAAGCGCAGCGCAGGCAAACACCCCAAAGAGTGTTCTACCCACGACCAAACAGCGAAACTCAGGAGAGCAGCCTTGCTCGCCTGGTCGCCACCGCCGACGCAATCCGCGAACAACTTGGCCAAGCACAACAGCCCCCGGAATCGCTGACCATGCTGGTCAACGATTTGCTCGGAGAGTTGCTATTGCACATTGAACGCCACGAAAGCGAGCTTCCGGCAGCCCCACGGGACGCCGATCTGTCACGACTCCTGGAGGAACTGCTCGATATCTGCCTGGAAATGATGCACGGACAGAGTGATGCCCCCGCCAGATTGGCCCGGATTCTGCAATACAGCCCGCTAAACCCTCGCCACCGCCCGTAGCAAAGTCTCCCCCGCACAACGGCCGCCCATCCGGCCAAGCCGCCAATCCACAGCCATCGGACTGCAGAGAAAGGCAAGCGCGGGGATGAAGAGATGCCCGGCACAGCCCCGCCGACCTGACGAGGCAAAGCGCCCGGCCAGTTTTTTGTCCTCCCGAGCGCAGGAAAAAATCCCCAAGCCCACCGCTCGCTGTACACTCCCGCCTTCTGCGCACTCCGCGCCCGCTCCTTCCGAAAGTCCGCATGCACCCGATTCACGATCACGATCCCCTGATGTTCCTTGCCGTTGCCCTGGCGGCCAAGCGCCGGCCAGCCGAGTTGGTCGACGTGGTGGCGGCGATTGATCTGCTGCAGATCGCGATTCCCGGCGAGCAACGTTTCATCGACAGCTTCGCCCGCCTGGCCGAAGCCGGTTTGCTGCTCGGCCGCGACGACGGCTTGGCGCTGACGCCGGCCGGACTGGCCTTGTTCGAGGCACTGCCCAAGCTAAGCGACGGTGAAGAGCGAGTCTTTTCGGTCAAGCAGGCCCTGGCCGCCTACACCCCCGGCATCGCCGAGCCGCTGTCGGCAATCGAGCCGGCGGCAGTGACAGCCGCCATCGCCGCTCACCGCACCGCCGCTGCCGGACCAGCCAAGAACCTGCTGGTGCCCAAACCCAAACCAGCGGAAACCAGCAAGTCGCGCCCCGGCCAGCGCCAGCGCAAACCGATGCCGGCCCGCCGCAAGCACTAAACCACCCGCCAGCCGGCGCACCCGGCTGGCCGACTGTTTTGCCGGTTGCCAGGCAGAAAATGGGTAGAAAACAGGCAGAACCCGGCCATATTCACGGTCAACCCGGCAAAACACCCCAAAACCCCCGGCCTTTCCGCCCCCGTTTTTTTCCTGCGCCTTCCACGATGACTGCACAAGCCAACAACCCTTTACACGGGGTCACCCTGGAAAAACTGCTGACCGAACTGGTCGCGCATTACGGCTGGGCTGAACTCGGGCGGCAGATCGAAATCCGCTGCTTCAACATCGACCCGAGCATTCCCTCCAGCCTCAAATTCCTCCGCCGCACCCCATGGGCGCGCGAACGGGTCGAATCGCTCTACCTTTACATGCGGCACCGGCGAGAGGGCTGAGGCAGCCTGCACCGATTACCGAATGGCGCGACCCAGGAGGGGGTTTTGGGTGATTTTCACGGTCGACCGTGAAAAACGGCGATTTTCAGGGGAGAGGGCAATCCGGCCTGAACGGACCTTGCTTCGGTCGCACCTCCCCCGAAGCACACCTGCGCCGCCGAGCGCTGAAGCAATGTGTTGGCCAACGACGGCATCCACATCGGCGGCAGCGATTTCGACAAGCAACCGAGCCTGGCCGAAGTCATGCTGCTGTTGGGTCATCACAGCCCGTTGAAGAGTGGCCGCGAAATGCCGTCCAGCATCTATTTCAACCTGGCGACCGGGCACACCATCAACTTTGCCTACACCCGCCAGGCCTGGGCCGAACAGCAGCGGCTGCATCTCGAAGCACAGGCGCCGGAGCAGATCGAGCGCCTGCTCGCCCTGATCCGCGACCGCGCCGACCATTGGCTGGCCCACCAGGTCGGCCTGGCGGTGGATGCGGCGCGGCGGTATGGGACGGGGTAGGCGGGGGGGCTTGCTGTTGGCTTGGTGGAAAATCAGCCTGAGCTGATATTTGGCAACCAAGCAGGGAATAGCCGGGGTTACGTTTTCAAGCTTAATCCTTGCATTCGTTTCCCACGTTGGAATCAAGATCAGGATTTTTCCCGTTGCCCGCGTTCGCAACATCACTCCAAGGCTTTTATCCGCTCGGCAATCGGCGGGTGGCTCTGGAACACATCCCACTTGGCGTACTGCTTCACCGTGCCATTGACTTCTGCCAGCTTTTCCAGCGCCCGCTGGAAAGTGGCCACATCGTTCGTAGCCTGGACGGCATAGCGGTCTGCCTGCCGTTCGAAGCGACGCGAAAAGAACTTGAACATCAGGCCCCAGTAGAGACCGATGGCAATCCAGAGACTCCACGCCGTGTTACGGAAGAAATCCAGGTAATCGAGAAGGTGGGCTGCCTGGGGGATGACCAGGGCGCCGCCAAGGGCAAAGCCGAAGTAGCACCACAGGTGCCGGTGGCGCAGATGCCCCACCTCATGGGCCAGGATGCTGCGGATTTCCGCCGTGCTGAAGGTGGCCAGCATATGGTCGGTCACATAGATGCAGCGCAGCCAGGGCCACAGCCCGCTGACCAGGGCATTGGCAACCTTCGTCTCCCCCAGCGTCATCACGCGCACCGCCCCGACACGAACCCCGGCGGCACGGCTGAGTTCCATCGCCATCTGAGTGACCGGATGATCGGCCGGCAGGCGCGCGGTGGGGGTGGCAAGTTGCAGCAGCCAAGGTGACACAGACTGTACCGTCAGCAGATAGCCCACGAGTAAAAGCCCGACGCGGGCAGGATCTGCGAAAAACTCAGGCGGCTGGGTAAACGCCAGCGATATCCATAGCATTTGCGGGAGCAGCATGGCCAGGGTGCTGCGCAAGCTCCGCCAGACCGGTTGTTTGCCCGCGACGCGGCCCTGCAGACGTTTGATGGCACGGTCGAGACGTTGCCAGGGCAGGAGATAGAGGCTGAGATAGCCGATAACGACCAGTGCGCCCGTGGCGGAGAGTATGACCGTGGCCGCCATCAGGCCGATCAATTCGACCATCGCTTGAATTGGTTCGGCTAATTGCTCTAGCCATTGCTCCAGCAAGACCATGTGATCAGCCCAGTGGAAGAAGAGTGCCGACAGGAGCAGCATTTGCCCGATAAGGGCCAGCGTGATTAGCCACGACAACTCATAACGCCGTTTTGCCAGGGCCTCCGGGGTAGATTCGGCCAGGCCGCGTTCGAAATGGCGCCCCGCCAGGCTCACGGCCAGCAACGGGAGTATCAGCGTCAGCAGCAGAATCAGGCCGTACATGGTTTCTCCCTTTGCAGTAGTGCAGCGATACCCCCAGAACCCGGCAAATCCAGATTTTTGAAAAGTGATTTTGGCCTTAGGTCGCGGGTGACGCTTTGTGCTGAGGTGGCCGGGTTCTCCCCGTTGCCGGCAGGCGCCAATCCGCTGAGTCCGGCCAGGCTCGAAACCACCAGGGGCAAAATACCGCCACAACAGAAGGCCTTCACGGGTGTTCACCCGCCAGCTCCGCCTTTTTGTGCATCGGTGGAAAAACCTCCTTCGCGAACCAGCGATGCAGGCGCAGGGTTTGCGTGTCCAGACTTTGCGAGCGGCGTTGCAGCCAATCCAGCAGGGCAGATTCGCCGAACCACCACCGCCCATCCTCATCCTTGAAAAAGCCATCGCTTCCATACTGCAGCGCCAGGCGCCGCAAGGCAGTGGCATCGGTTTGATGGTCGAGAATGGCAAAAACATCGGCGGCCGCCGTCTGGCAACTTCCCCCTTGCCAGCGAATGCAGACCGGGCGGTCATGGAAGGCATGGTGAACGCCTTGCAGCTCATTCAAGGCCATGTGCTTGAACAGGCGGACCACCCCGCCAGCCCCGTGATTGACGACAAAAACTGCGACAGCCACGCCGATGACGGGTGTGATCACCACAAAACCGATCAGCCAGCCAAAGAAAAACATGGCGTAGGCGCACAGGGCGACAAAGGCGACGATGCCAAGCAGCCAATTAACGCGAGCTTTCTTGCGGGCGTCTTCGTCAAAGGACATGGCGATTTATCCTCGCCCTTACTTGCTCAGGTAATTCAGTGCCCATTGGTATTGCGCCAGCAACTCGGGGCTATCTCCCGGTTCAGGCTTGCTCGATAGTCGCCCAGGCATCGTCTTCACCTGCTTTTCCAAAAACTCGCGAACAAGATTCGACTTGCACAGGCGCTTGAACGTATCGGCCTTCTCGGGCTGGTCGGGACGCAGGTTGAGCCTGTACAAATCCAGGAAGGTCGCAATTTCCTGCCCATTCCCGTGTTTGTCGATACAGGCACTTTCGTCTGCGAACATTTCCTCGGTCAGCAGGCTGGCGATCTTGGCATCCCAATAATCGTGCAGCAGAAACCCCAGCGGCGCCGGCTTATCCACCCGCAGCCTGACGGCAGAGAACAGCGCCACCGCCTCTTCGTCGCGCTGCTTGATGGCATCCAGCAAGCCAGACGACGTCAACTCATAGCCACGCGATTTCAGTTGCGCACGCGGGTTATCCATGTGTCGCGAAATATTTTCCACCCCCGCCTTGATCACGACGGTATCCGCCTTCACATCCCGCAACACTCCGAGCATGGCCTGCTGCACATCTTTCAGGGGAGGATAAGCATTGGCCACGACGCCCCCCTTGCTTGCATAGGCCAGAGAAATACCGCCGAACAACGCAGAAGCACCGAGCAAGGCAGCCAACACCTGCGCAAATGGACGATTCCAGCGGCCGGGTACTTGCGCGGCAAGCCCATTGGCTTGGGCAGCTTGCCGTTTTTCCCTAATCGCCAGCGTGATCATCCCGACGAAGATCGTACCGATCAGCGTAAAGACAACGTATCTGAGGCTAGTGAAAGCACCGCCGAGAAAATCGAGAAACCCATTGAGCACGGTAAACGGCAACACCAGCGTGTTGATAGGGGTCAGGTGGTCTCTCAGGAATGCGGAGGTTTTCGTGAACATGTCGCCTCGAATAGCTTGGTAGATTTGGTTTTACGCATGGCAAACCTGAATGATTGATGGCCTAATTCTACTTTGTCAGATTCGGCATCAGTTTGATGCCCCGAGAGTTTTGGCCTGATTTTCGTAAGCGGATTGCATGGCTTCAAGTCGTCGTCGATGGCGTTCTGTGATCATCTCCGCCATATCGTCGTCGGTTTTGATT
>NZ_JAKLLH010000019.1 GCF_023150235.1 Azonexus sp. | reverse complement strand
CCAGTTCGTGAATGCATTTGGAATATTGAGGCCGTCATGGAAATTTGGAGCCTCGTTAAATTCATTAAAAACAATGGCTTGCATTTTATCACATGACGGCTTCGGATGGGGTGGGGGGAATCTGACAAAGTAGAATTAATCCACGGTAAAAACGCCGGGGAGATCACGCTGCCCGGCGTTTTTTTCCTTCCGAACACGATCCTGCCAAATAATCAGTCTGGTTCGCGTAACGCCACAATAACCAGCCGGGCAACCATTTCGCTGGAGGCGGGATTCTGGCCGGTAATCAACAAGCCGTCGCGAATCGCATGCGCCTGCCAGAGGTCTGCTCTCTCAAACTGCCCACCAAGCTCGCGCATCCGTGTTTCCAGCGCAAAGGGAACAATTGCCGCCAAACCGGCTGCTTCCTCCTCGGCATCGCTAAACGCATTGACCCGGCGCCCGGCGAGAATGGAGCGCCCCTCCTTGTCCATCGCCGACAGCAGCCCAGCCGGCCCGTGGCAGACGGCGGCAATGATTTTGCCGGCTGCGTGGGCAGCTTCGACCAAGCGACGAAGCAAGAAATTAGCGACAGGCATTCATGCCTGTCGGTCAAACATGTATTGGAAGGGGTTTGCATCCCCTCCCGAAACGGTCGCCTGAAACCCCGGCCTTCAGGCCGGGGTCGGCTCCCACCCCCTGAAGGCCGGGGTTTCAAACCGGAGTTAGTCTTACGATAAAAACAAGTGCCGCACCGGCAGGCTTGGCCGCATTGGGATATGACCGAGTCCAATATTGATGACGAAGGTGCTGACCGGCAAATGGAGTGAGAACAAAGCGCCAGGGTCAAACCCGGCGTTTTTTATTGATTTTCACGGTCGACCGTGAAAATCAATAAAAAACCACGACCGGGATTGTCTAATTCGCCAGCCAGCGCACGCGGCCTTGGCCGGCGCGTATTCGGCCGGCCGGCAATTGCAATTCCGGGTGGCGATCCGGGGCGGCTTGTTGTAGCTGCCGGGTGAATTCTTCCAGGCGTTCGCTGCTCGGGGGTTGCCAGCCGAGATGGCGCAGGCGGTAGCGGAGCAGGTTTTTCAAGCGTGCCGGCGGCAGTTGCCGCAGCGCCGGCCAGCGTGCGCTGTCGCCGTCGGCGACCGCCGTCCAGTCGAGCTCCGCCAATTGGTCGAGCAATTCGCCGGCTTCGGCGCAATGTGCGGCGCTACGGGCGAGCGCGGCTTCGGCGGCGGGAAAACGGGCGGCGAGCAGCGGCAGCAGGTCGTGACGCAGGTGGTTGCGGGTCAGCGCGGTATCGGCGTTGCTCTCGTCGTCGATCCAGACCAGTGCGTGAGCCCGAGCCCAGGCTTCGATTTCGGCTCGCGTCGTCGCCAACAGAGGGCGCCACAACGGCCGGGAGTGAAAAGTGCGCTCTGCCGGAATCGCCCCCAAACCCGTGATGCCGCTGCCGCGCAGCAGGTTGAAGAGCAGGGTTTCGGCTTGGTCGCCACGATGCTGACCAAGCAGCAGCACGTCGGCGGCAAAGGCGTCGAGAGCGGCGGCAAAGGCCTGGTAACGGGCATTGCGGGCGGCAGCTTCCAGGCCTTCGCCCTGCGGTGCGATGCCGACGCGAGCCAGCCGCAGCGGGATGGCGAGCCCGGTGCAGAGAGCGGCGCAATGGCCGGCCCAGGTATCGGCATTGGGTGACAGGCCATGGTGCACGTGCACGGCGCAGATGTCGTAGCGTGGCCGCAGTGCAGCCACGAGATGGAGCAGGACGCTCGAATCGCAGCCGCCGGAAAGCCCGACACAAAGACGGGGGACGGCCGGGAGAGCGCCAGCGCCGGCAGCGAGGCGGGTTTCGAGAAACTCGCCGACGCGCCGCGCCAAGTCAGGCGGCGGACTGTTCCGTGTAGCGGCCATAGCTCATCAGCCGCTGGTAACGGGTCGCCAGCAATTCCTCGGTGGATAGACCCACCAGTTGCTGCAGCGCGGCTTCGAGCGCGGCCTTGAGGTTGCGCGCCATGGCCACGTGGTCGCGCTGGGCGCCGCCGAGCGGCTCGGGCACGACGCGGTCGACCAGGCCCAGGGCGTGCAGGCGGTCGGCGGTGATACCCATGGTTTCGGCGGCGACCGAGGCCTTCTCGGCGCTCTTCCACAGGATCGAGGCGCAGCCTTCCGGCGAGATTACCGAATAGGTCGAGTATTGCAGCATCTGCACGGTGTCGCCGACGGCAATCGCCAGCGCGCCGCCGGAGCCGCCCTCGCCGATGATGGTGACGATCACCGGCACCTTGAGTTCGGCCATGACGAGCAGGTTGCGGCCGATGGCTTCGGACTGGCCGCGCTCCTCGGCGTCGATGCCGGGGTAGGCGCCGGGGGTATCGACAAAGGTCATCACCGGCAGGCCGAACTTCTCGGCCAGTTTCATCAGGCGCAGCGCCTTGCGGTAGCCCTCGGGACGCGGCATGCCGAAGTTGCGATAGATTTTTTCCTTGGTGTCGCGGCCCTTCTGGTGGCCGATCACCATCACCGGCTGGCCGTTGAAGCGGGCCAGACCGCCGACGATCGCATGGTCGTCGGCAAAGGCGCGGTCGCCGTGGAGTTCCTGGAAATCGGTGAAGATGTGCTGGGCGTAATCGAGCGTATATGGACGCTGCGGATGACGGGCCAGTTGCGCGACCTGCCAGGGGCTGAGGTTGGCGTAGACCTCGCGGGTCAGTTGCGCGCTCTTGGCTTCCAGCTGGGCAATCTCGGCGGCGAGATCGACCGCGGAGTCTTCCTGCATCGTGCGCAGCTCTTCGATCTTGGCTTCGAGATCGGCAATTGCTTGCTCGAAGTCGAGGAAAATATTTTTCATGGCGTACTCACTGCGAAATTTGGAGCGCATTCTACCGCAAAGGCAGAATGCGGCTGCAGCCGCATTGCAGCGAGGAAAAGTGCCTTTGAACACGGTCGACCGTGTTCAAAGGCAGAATTCCCCTCACGGATCAATACTCGACAGGCAGCGGATCGAGGCTGCGCCAGAGATACCAGGTTGCCACCGAGCGCCAGGGGCGCCAGCGCTGGCCGAGTTCGATCAGCTCGGCACGCGTCGCCTTGGCACAAGCGAGATAGTGGCGACCGACGGCACGCTGCAAGCCGATATCGTCGAGCGGATAAACATCGGGCCGCATCAGGTTGAAGATCAGGAACATCTCCGCCGTCCACCGACCGATACCGCGTACCGCCGTCAGCTCGGCGATGATCGCCGCATCGTCGAGCCGCGGCCAGTGCGCGGGATCAAGCCGGGCAGAATCGAAATGCGCCGCCAGATCGAGCAGATATTCACGCTTGCGCTGCGACAGGCCGCAGTCGTCGAGCCCGCCGCAGCCGAGCGCCAGCAGGCGAGCCGGCGCAAGCTCGCCAACTCGCGCAAGGAAACGTGCCCAGACCGAGTCCGCCGCCTTGACCGAAATCTGCTGGCCGACGATAGAACGTGCCAGGGTGGAGAAGGCATCGCCGCGCGAACGCAGGGAGGCTCCCGGATAGGCGGCGATCAAGCCGGCCATGACCGGATCGGCGGCCCCCAGGTCCGCCATTGCTTCACTCCAGTAATCCGGCAACATGCAAAGCTCCCCGAGCGCGTGAAAAAAGGCATTTTTGCGCAATTTTACGGTCGACCGTGGGTAAAGGCAGAAATCGCCAGTGGCTAGCAGCCACGACCACGCACGCCGCCAGCCCGCCCCCCGTTACCGGACAAATTTGTTAGCATCGCCCAAAATCCGAAAGTTCAGGCAATGACCGCTCCAAGTTACCTCTTCATCCACCCCTTGCTCGCCGCCGACGAAGCCTGTGCCGGCTATCGTTGCGACTTTGCGCCCACCGCCGACCCGACACCGGCCATGGCGCAGCTACTGGCCGATCCCTGCTGGCGAAAATTTCCGGCGCAGACCCTGTGGCTGGCCCCGGCCCTGCCGCTGTACGCCAATGAAGAACGCCTGACGGCCGAATTCGCCGCCGTTCCCACGGACGATGCCGGCAGCGAGCTGCTGGCTCGCCTGCAGGCAGCCGGGCACAAAACAGCCCTTACCCTTCAGCCCGGGCAGACGCTGCCGACAAGCGGCGGCTGGGACTATTTCTTCCTGCGCTGCAGCCATGCCCGCAGCCTGCCGCCGCTGGCGCTACTCGGGCTTTCGGCGCACGGCAAGCTAATCGCCGGCGAGGTTTACAACCACACCGACCATGACTGGATACGCAAGAACGGCTTCACGCTCTGCTCCGACGAATATCTGCTGACGCGCAACCCCGGCGCCAGCCGGGCCGACACCACGCGCACCCGCCTGTTGCGGCTACTGGCGTTGATCGCCGAAGATGCTGGTACGGCGGAACTGGAAGCCGTTTTCCGCCAGGAACCCAAGCTCTCCTACAGCCTGCTGCGCTTGGTCAATTCCGCCGCAGTGGCGCCGAGGACACGGATCACCAGTTTCGGCCAGGCCATCAACCTCCTCGGCCGACGCCAGTTGCAGCGCTGGGTACAACTCCTGGTCTATGCCGACCCGGACAATGGCCAAGGCCCCAACCCGCTGCTGCTCAAGGCAGCGGCCCGCGGCCACCTGATGGAGACCCTGAGTCTCGGCTTGACATTGCCAGCGGAGCTGGAAGAACCGCAGGATGCGGCTTTCATGATCGGCAGCTTCTCCCTGCTCGATGTTCTGCTCAACCGCCCGCTGCCGGAAATCCTGGCCCAACTACCGCTGGTCGACGCGGTACGCCAGGCCCTGATCGGTAACGACGGCCAACTGGGGCAGCTGCTGGCGGCAATTCAGCATGCCGAAAACGGCGACCTCTCCCTGGCCGAGGTCACGCTCGCTCAATGCGGCATTCCGCCCGCCGAGCATCTTCACGCCCAACTCGCCACCCTCTACTGGACCGGCGGCATCCAGCTCGCGGCCTGAGGCGGTGAAGCATGGCGGACCGCAGGCAGGTGCCGGCCCGCCCGGCCTCAGATGGTGCCGACGTTGCGGTTCAGGTCGCGTGAAAGCTGATCGATACTGTTGATCTGCTCACGGATGGTTTCGGCCGAGGAGGCGACCATCTCGACCTTCTGTGCGATATCCCGTCCGGCATTGCTCTCTTCGCGGGCGGCATTGGCGATATCGGCCATGATCCCGGCAACCATGCTGGCATGGCGGTCGATTTCAGCCAGCGCGGCGCCGACGCTGCGCGAACGGGTGGCACTCTCGCTGGCCCGCTGGCTGGCGGACCCCACTTCCTCGCTGACTTCGCGCATCTGGGATTGAATCCGCGACAGGATGCTGCCGATGTCGTGCGCCGAAGCATTGGTTTTTTCCGCCAGACCGCGCACCTCGTCGGCAACAACGGCAAACCCACGACCGGCCTCGCCGGCGCGGGCCGATTCGATGGAGGCATTGAGCGCCAGCAGATCGGTCTGCTTGGCGATGCCCTGGATGATGCCGACGATTTCCTGGATACGGTCGCTCTGGCGGGCCAGTTCATTGACCTTGGCATTGGCCTGGCCGACCAGGCTGGCGGTCTCTTCCATCACCGCGATGGTATCGCGCACGGTTCTCTCCCCCTCCTTCACCGCCACCACCGTTTCCTCGGTCGCCCCCAGCGCCTGTTCGGCATGATCCGCCACTTGATCGATACTGACGCTCAGTTGCTCGGTCGCGGCCGACATGCTGGCGGCGGCACCGGCCTGCTCGTGGGTCGCATTGCGCACACTGGAGGTCAAATCCGCCAGCCGATTGGCGGTTTCCTGAACCTCGAAGGTCACCCGCTGCTTCTGCGCCTCCATGCTCTGCTTGGCAATCGCATTGTTCTTGAAGACCTCGACCGCGCGCGCCATTTCTCCCACTTCGTCGCTTTTTCCGGTAAACGGGACGTCGACCCTGACATTGCCGCTCGACAGGCCGCTCATCGTGGAATTGATGCGTTCCAGCGGCAAGGCCACGCGGAAACGAACGAACCAGAAAGTGAACAGACCGAAAATCACCAGAACCGCGCCGGCGGCAAACATCACGCCGCCCACCTTGAGCGAAAGCGACCAGATGGCATCCTCGACGGCATCGGCCCCCTGCTTGCGCCGCTCGGCGAGGATGCCGCGCATTGCAGCCAGTGCCTGACTCGCCGCTTTCACCTCCTCGCCACTCAACTCCCCGCCGGACAAGGCTCGCTCGTGGGCCGCCACCGACCGCTCAAGGGTGGCGAGGTGCTTTTTCTCCTCCTCGGAAGGGTCGGCATTAAGGAAGGCGGGAAAGCCCTCGCGCACCTTGATCAGGGCATTGCCGACTTCCTGCCGCGCCTGCGCCTCACCGCGCAAGGCTGCCGGCCAGTGGCTGGCGACCCCACCCTGGCCAAGGTAATGCTGGAAATGCCCGAGAAGATCGATGCGCCGGGCGAGACCGGCATCGAAATCGCGCCAGACTCCGGCAATTTCGCTGACCGACCTGAAGGTCATCAGCGTTCCGGCAACCCCGGCGATGAGAAGAACGAGGGTGAAGAAAGTGATGAAATTACCCACCCTGAACATGCGAACGTTGTCGACAAAACTGAACAGGGCAACGCTGACACGCCCGAGCGCATTGAGCGTCCGGTCATAGGCATCGGTTCGGTGCGACATGAGGCATTTCCTCCCAAAGGGCAAGTTCACGGTAGCCGGCAGCCACGGCCGGGGCGAGCGCGGCGGCAACGGCGGGCGACAAGCCGCCGCCCCAGGTTTCGATATCGGCATACTGAACGCCGATCAGGGTGATCGCCGACGGCAAGAAGCCGGTCAATTCAGCGGCCGCCAAGACATCGGTGAAACCGGTCTGATGCAGGCTGAGCGGACGCTGGCCAAAAAAAGCGGGAATTTCGCCATCACGCAGGATGCGCAGACAGCCCGGCGGATCGCCGAAGTCAATGGCATCGAAAACGATCAGGCGCTGGGTTTCCTGGATCAAGGGCAGCAGGTAAAGCCCCTGGGTACCGCCATCGATCAGTTCGACCTTCGGCGGCAGCTCCTGCCGTCCGGCCAACTCGGCGATCACACGCGGACCGAACCCCTCGTCGCCCCACAGGAGATTGCCGATGCCGAGCAAGACGGTGCGCATCTCTCTACCCCTCAACGCCGGTACTGTCTCTCGCCGGAGAGCATCGAGCTGATCATGGTCTGCCGGGAAAGAACATCCTCGCGCACTGCAATATAGATATGCACGAAAGCAAAGCCGACCATCGCCCACATCGCCAGACGATGAATGACATGCAAATCCATCGTATTGCCAAAAATGGCGGTAATCCAGCCAAATAGCAGGTACTGCCAGCTATCGTGGCCGGTCACTTCGGCATACATGGCAAAGCCGGTAAGGATGATCAGCAGACCGGGCAGGATATACAGAAAAAGCATGGCGATGCCGCCGAGGGGATTGAGGCCGACGTAACGGATGGGCTTGTCGTTGATCAGCAGATTCCACAGCAGCTGACGCTTGAAACCATCAAACCACTCGGCACGCCAGACAGCCGGCAAGAACAGCTGATGCGAAATTCCCTTCTCGACAAAAGTCAGCCAGACACGGGCGAGTGCCAGGAGGGCAAACAGATAACCCGCAGCCAGATGCAGAAAACGAATCCAGCCCATGATGTAAAGCGTGGAGGTATCGCCCATCGCTGACGGCGGCGGCACACCGATGAAATAACCCGTTACACAGAGCACTACCACCAGCAAGGCATTGACCCAGTGCCAGATGCGGATGCCGGGGCCGTAGATGCTGACCGGCTCGGGAATCGAGCCTTCCGGCAACTGATGGTAGGGGATGTAGTCCTTCATGGCATCACAGCATCCGGGCGACGGTCAATTCGCCACCATCCGGCCCAATCACATGCGTGGCACAGGCCAGGCAAGGATCAAAGCTATGGATGACGCGCAGGATTTCGAGCGGCTTTTTCGGATCAGCCATCGGCACCCCGAGCAAGGCAGCCTCGTAGGCACCGATCTGTCCCTGCGCATCCCGCGGGCTGGCATTCCAGGTCGTGGGCACCACGCACTGGTAATTGGCGATTTTCTGGTCACGAATCTGTATCCAGTGACCCAAGGCGCCGCGCGGTGCCTCGGCATAACCAACACCACGCGTGCTCGCCGGCCAGGTTTTCGGTTCCCATTTGTCGGTGTTGGCTGTCGCCTCGTTGCCGCTCTTGATGGTGGCATGCAGCAGGGCGATCTGCTCGTTCAATTGCTCGGCCGCCCACTGCGCTTCCAGCCCCCGGGCAGCCGTGCGACCCATGGTGGAAAACAGCGCCGTGAGTGGCAGTCCGAGTTTTTTCAAGGCCCCATCGACCAACTCGCGCACTCGCTGATTGCCGGCCTGATAGGCAATGACCATGCGCGCCAGCGGGCCGGTTTCCATCGCATGCCCCTTCCAGCGGGGCGCCTTGATGTAGCTGTACTTGGCGCTCTCATCAAAGTTTTCGATCTTCTCCTCGCTCTGACGGGTCTTCGCCCCCAGCCGGAAATCCTGCTCGGTAATGCCGTCCCAAGGGTGCAGGCCCTGACGGTCATCCGGATAGCGGAACCAGGAATGCGGGACAAATTCCTGGATTTCGGCCGGATCGCGCAGATTGACCTCATGCAAGGTCTTGAGATCACCGTTGATGATGGCCGCTCGCGGTAACAACAAGCTGGCATTGGAGTCATCATTGGCGCGCCGGGGGAATTCCCCATAAGACAGCAGGTTGCGACTGGCCAGCCCATCGCCGTACTTGAACCACTCCGGGTAGAAGCTGGCAATGGCCAGCAGATCGGGAATATAAACCTGTTCGATGAATATCTGCGTCCGGGTAGCAATGCTCTCGACCAGATTGAGCCGCTCCATGTTGATCGAGGCCCCGGAAGAGCCCGAAGTGTGCATGTTGATGGCCGAGGGCACTCCGCCGACCAGCCACATCGGATGAGGATTCTTGCCACCGAAAACGGCCTGAATCTTGACAATCTCGCGCTGAAAATTGAGCGCCTCGATGTAATGCGCCACCGCCATCAGATTGGCTTCGGGCGGCAGCTTGTAGGCGCTATGCCCCCAGTAACCGTTGCGGAACGGCCCCAGTTGACCGGAGCCGACCATTTTTCGGATCCGCTCCTGCACATCCTTGAAGTAGCCGGGCGAGGCATTGTGCCAGGGCGAAATCGATTGCTGCAACTCGGCCGTGGCCTTGGGCGAGGCATTGAGGGCGGAAACGACGTCGACCCAGTCAAGCGCGTGCAGATGGTAGAAGTGCACCAGATGATCATGCACGAACAAGGCCAGGTGCATGATGTTGCGGATGGTGTTGGCGTTGGCGGGGATTTCAATGGCCAGCGCATCCTCGACGGCGCGGATCGACGCCAGGGCATGCACACCGGTGCACACGCCGCAGATGCGCTGGACGAAAGCCCAGGCATCGCGCGGGTCGCGCCCCTGCAGGATGGGCTCCAGGCCGCGCCACATGGTGCCGACCGACACGGCGTTACGGATGACGTTGGCGCTATCGAGATTGACCTCGATACGCATGTGCCCCTCGATGCGCGTTACCGGGTCGATCACCACGCGGCGACCCGAGTCATCCAGCTGGAAACCGTTGGCGGTGGTGGTCTGGCTCATGACTGCGTCCCCTTCTTGTCATCGTCGGCCGACGGTGTTTCGTCGCCACGTTTTCCCTTGACCATGCGCTTGAGCAGCGAGCCGCCCAACTGCGCGGCTACCGCGCCGCCGAGAGCGGCGGCACCGACGGCGGCCACCTTGTCGGCGTTGGCCTCGATCCCCCATTGCTGCATGTCGGGGAGGCGCTCGTAGAACGGCCCCCGGTCCCAGAAACCGTCTTCGGAGCAACCGATGCAGCCATGCCCGGAGCGGACCGGCCAACTGGTGTTCTCGTTCCAGCCAATGGTGGCGCAAGCGTTGTAGGTGGTCGGCCCGCGACAGCCCATCTTGTACAGGCACCATCCCTGGCGCGCACCTTCGTCGTCCCAGCGTTCGACGAACTGCCCGGCGTCGAAATGCGCCCGGCGATAACATTTGTCATGTACCCGTTGCGAATAGAAAAGCTTGGGCCGCAATTGTTTGTCGAGTTCGGGCAGGCGGTCGTACATCAGGATGTAACTGATGACACCGGTCATGACTTCGGCAATCGGCGGACAACCGGGGACATTGATGACCGGCACGCGGTCAACCAGCCGGTGAATGGGCGTGGCGCGCGTGGGATTGGGCTTGGCCGCCTGGACACAACCGGAAGTGGCGCAGGTTCCCCAGGAAATGATCGCCTTGGCGTGCCGCGCGGTTTCCTCGAATTTCTTGCGAAAGGGGCGCCCGCCGACGATGCAGCTCATGCCGTCGTTGGCCAGCGGCACGTTGCCCTCCACCGCCAGCAGGTAGGCGCCGCGATAATCCCGGATGATGTCCTGGAGGATTTCCTCCGCCTGGTCGCCCGCGGCAGCCATGATCGTATCGTCGTAGTCGAGCGAAATCATGCTCATGACGATATCGGAGGCCAGGGGATGCCCGGAACGCAAAAAGCTCTCGGAGCAGCAGGTGCACTCCAGGCCATGCAGCCAGAGGACCGGTATTCGCGGCTTGGTTTCGAGTGCATGGGCGACGCTGGCGGCGCCGCTGGCGTCGAGACCGAGATGAGTCGCGGTCAACGCGCAAAATCCCAAAAAATCCCGTCGGCTGACGCCCCGTTGCATCAGCACGTCGTAGAACGTCGGCTTTTCCTTCATTCCACATCCTTCATTTTTATAGTGTTTTTCCCGGAATCGTGATCGTCCCGGGCAATTATTTACCCCGCACGGGGTTTTTATCATGAAGGAGTAATGGATTAATTGATCTGGATCAGTCGATACAATCTGTTGAAGCAAAGTGAAAAGCAGATGACGGTCAGGTCGTTTGCAGTTAACCGAAGCGGCCGGAAAGAAAGGGGTTGTAACGGCGCTCCTCGCCGAAGGTGGACAAGGGGCCGTGGCCGGGAATGAATTCGACATCGTCGCCAAGCGGAAAGAGCTTTTCCTTGATCGAACGGATCAGAGTGTCGTGATCGCCGCGCGGGAAATCGGTACGGCCGATCGAGCCCTGGAATAGCACGTCGCCGACCTGGGCAAGGCGGCTCGGGGCGTGGAAAAAGACGACGTGGCCGGGGGTGTGGCCAGGGCAATGCAGGACATCGAGTTCGATCTCGCCGAACCGCAGCTTGTCGCCATCGACCAACCAGCGCCCCGGTATGAAGGCCGGGGCTTCGGGAAAACCGAAGGTCCGGCTCTGCTGCGGCATGCCGTCGATCCAGAAGCGGTCATCCTCGTGCGGCCCGGCAACCGGCACGCCGGTCCGCTCGGCCAGGGCATGCACGCCGCCGGCATGATCGATATGCCCGTGCGTGACCAGGATCATGGCCAGCGCCAGGTTTTCCCTTTTCAGGGCCTGCAGGATGCGGTCGATATCGCCGCCGGGATCGATGACCGCCGCCTGGCGGGTCTGCTCGCACCAGAAAATGGTGCAATTCTGCTCGAAGGGAGTCACCGGAACGATGAGATGGCGCATGCTGTCACCTGCAGTAATGAGGAAGGACGAAAGAAGCTGGGAAGGCGGCGATTATCGCATGGTACGGAGTTTGCATTGACCTGCGCCGTTGCCACTGTTTCCGCTTGCCCGCCACGGCTGGCCCACTGCTATCCGCTGCCAGCTGCCTTTGTTGCGAAAGACCCGACCATGCTCGACCATCCGCTGCCCGCACTCGAAGACTGGATCCTGCTGTTCTCGAACAACAGCCTGCCGGTATTACGCGTGACCAAACGCCGGCTCGAAGAAATGCGCGAGAATCTCGACGCGGTCGATGTCCGCGAGCTGGCGCGGGTGATCCTGCAGGATCCGATCATGACCGTGCGCGTGCTCGCCTACATCCAGCCGATGCGCGGGCGCTTCCTGCAGCACGACATCACGACCATCGGCAGCGCCATTCTGATGGCCGGGATCGAGCCCTTCTTCCACCGTTTCGAGAACCTGCCGACGATCGAGGAACAGTTGCACGACCAGGACCCGCACGCGCTGCTCGGCGTCCTGCAGGTGATCCGCCGCGCCCAGCGGGCCGCCGACTACGCGCAGGACTGGGCGATCCGCCGCCAGGACATCAACATGGAAGACGTGCGGATCGCGGCGCTGCTGCACGATCTGGCGGAGATCCTGGTGTGGTGTTTCGCGCCGCGGCTGGGGCTGATGATCCACCAGTTGCAGGCGCTCGAACCGACGCTGCGCAGCGTCGATGCGCAAAAACGCGTGCTCGAATTCACCTTCCTCGACATCCAGCTTGCGCTGTGCGGCGTCTGGCACCTGCCCGAACTACTCAAGACGCTGATCGACGACGACCACGCCGAACAGGTGCGGGTCCGCAACGTTACCCTGGCGGTCCGGCTGGCGCGCCATTCGGCGCATGGCTGGAACGATCCGGCGCTGCCCGACGACTACATCGATATCGGCCGGCTGCTCAACGTCAGCCCGGCGACGGTGTGCCGCCGCCTCGGCATCGACGTCCCGGTGCAGTTCGCCGATCAGGACGACGCCGACCCGCAGCCGTAAAACTTCGCCCGGCCACGTTGCCGGCAGCCGCCGGGCGGCAAAAGCTGCCGCCGGCGGGCGTTCAGGCGGCGTTTCCGGCCTTGGCTTCGAGCCCTTCCCAACGTTCGAGCAAAGCCAGCAACTCGTCGTCGATGGCGGCCAAGCGCTCGGCGGCCTGCTGCGCGCCCTGCGGGTCGCGCTGGTAGAGCGCCGGATCTTCCAGCTTTTTGCTCAGTTCGGCCTGCTCAGCTTCGAGCCCGGCGATCTTGTCGGGCAGGGCCTCAAGTTCGCGGGCTTCCTTCCACGACAATTTTTCGCCCTTCTTGCCGGTGTTTTTGGCCGCATTTTCGGCGTTTTCCACGGTCGACCGTGAATTTTGCCGATTTTCCGCCTTCGCGGCTTCGTCCTTGCGCTTCTGTTCGCGTGCCGCCTCGCGTAGTTCAGCCTCGTCGCGGGCGCGGCGGGCGGCGCTCCATTCGGCCCACTCGGCGTAGCCGCCGACCTGCTCGCGCCAGACCCCGTCACCTTCGGCGGAGATGGTCTGGGTGACGACGTTGTCGAGGAAGGTCCGGTCGTGGCTGACCAGGAACAGCGTCCCGTCGTAGTCCTGCAACAGCTGTTCGAGCAGCTCCAGGGTTTCGATGTCGAGGTCGTTGGTCGGTTCGTCGAGCACCAGCACATTGGCCGGCTTGGCGAACAAGCGGGCCAGCAGCAGGCGGTTGCGTTCGCCGCCGGACAGCGAGCTGACTGGCGAACGCGCGCGCTCCGGCGCAAACAGGAAGTCTTCGAGATAGCCGATCACGTGCTTCCTGGCGCCGCCGATTTCGACGTAATCGGACCCCGGCGAAATCACGTCGGCGAGGCTGGCGTTGGGGTCGAGCTGGGTACGGAACTGGTCGAAATAAGCGACTTCGAGCTTGGTACCCTGGCGGACGATGCCGCTGTCGGCCTGCAGTTCGCCGAGGATCAGGCGCAGCAGCGTGGTCTTGCCGGCGCCGTTGGGGCCGATCACGCCGATCTTGTCGCCGCGCTGGATGCGCGCCGAGAAATCGCGGACGATGGCACGTTGACCGTAGTTTTTATGCACATGCTCAAGTTCGGCGACCAGTTTGCCGCTCTTGTCGCCGGCGTCGAGCTGCAACTGCACCTTGCCCATCTGGTCGCGGCGGGCGGCGCGCTCGGCACGCAGGCGGTCGAGCCGCTGGACGCGGAAGACCGCGCGCGTGCGCCGGGCTTCGACGCCCTTGCGAATCCACACCTCCTCTTCCTTGAGCAGTTTGTCGGCACGGGCATTGGCCAGCGCCTCCTCGTGCAGCATCGCTTCCTTGCGCTCCTGGTACTTGCCGAAGCTGCCGGGAAAGCTGGCCAGCTGGCCGCGATCCAGTTCGACGATGCGGGTGCACACCCGCTCCATGAAGGCGCGGTCGTGGGTGATGAAGAGCAGGGTGACGCCGGATTCGATCAGCAGGTTTTCCAGCCATTCGATGGCGGCGATGTCGAGGTGGTTGGTCGGCTCGTCGAGCAGCAGCACTTCCGGCGCCACCGCCAGCGCCTGAGCCAGCGCCAGGCGCTTTTTCTGGCCGCCGGAGAGACTGCCGACCCGCGCCTCGGGGTCGAGGCCGAAACGCGCGATCACCCGCTCGGCCTGCGCCTCGTAGGCCCAGGCCCCGCGCGCTTCGAGCTCGTGCTGCAGTTCGGCCATCCGGGTCAGCAGGGCTTCGCTCTCCTTGGCCGGAGCCGCCGCCCCCTCGCTCAAGCGGTGCGAGACCTCGTGGTACTCGGCGAGCAGACGCGACGTTTCGCCCATGCCGGAGACGACGGCGGCAAATACCGTCGCCTCGGCGTCGAAGGGCGGCTCCTGCGGCACGTAGCCGACGCGGATCCCGGGCTGGGTCCACACCTCGCCGTCATCGAGCCGGCCGCGCCCGCTGCCGGCCGCCAGCGCCGCCAGCAAGGAAGACTTGCCGACGCCGTTGCGGCCGATCAGTGCCACGCGCTCGCCGGGGTCGAGCTGAAAATCGGCGTGATCGAGCAGCGGCACGTGACCGAAGGCAAGGCAGGCATTGACGAGACGCAGGTAGGGCATGGCGGAAAAGACTCCGGGCGGAAGTCGCTGGAAGCGGCGAAAAGTCGGCAAGGCTGCGGGACGACGCAAGCGCCAGGCACAGCGGAAGCGGCCCACGCCAAACGGCGAGGGCTGGACGGAGGCGGGATTTTAGCAGCCCCGGGCAGACGATCCGGAAAAATGCACATCGGCCGCGCCGCCTCAGCCACGACCTCAGCCACGACCTCAGCCGCTGGCGAAGCGCAGCAGGCTGAGTACGCTCTCGTGCGAGCTGTTGGCCACTTTCAACATGTTGCCCGCCGACTGGCGCAATATCTGGTCGCGTGTCAGTGCCGTCATTTCTTCGGCGTAATCGCTGTCATTCATGCGCTGCCTGGCCATGCTCAGGTTGTCGCGCCGGGTTTCCAGCGCCCGCGAGGCAAAATCCAGTCGCGTCATTATCGCGCCGATCCGTCCGCGCGCATTGGCCACCGCGTCGATGGCCTCGTCGATGCGGGCCAGGGCGAATTTTGCCCCGCTGATCAGGTCGACCGTGGAAATCGCCAAGGCATCGGTATTGACACCGGCCAGACCGACACGCAGGCGGTCGACGTCGTTGGCGCCGATCTGCAGATCGATGAAGCGCTGTCCGGAACTCCTGATGTAGTCGGGAATATCCAGCTTGAAGCCCTCAAGCGCATTCTCGCCGCTGCGCGTGCCGTTGCCGAGGAGGACATCCTTCGCCGACAAGGCGCTGCCGCCATCGACATCAAGGCCACCAATGGCTCCCGTATCGCCGTTGCCGAAATCGAAACTCGCGACAAAGGCATTGCCGTTGGTGGTGAAACTGGTCTTGAAGGCGGCAAGATCGGCAAAGGCACCGCTGCTGGCGTTGGTCAGCGCCTGATCCAGCGTCGCGCCCTGGTTCTCGTTGAGGTAGCGCATCACCTCCTTGATCCCCGAGCCGCCGGCTTCCTTGATTTTCTGGTGCATGTAGCGCACCGCCGCGTAACCCGCCGAGTAGCCGGCACTGGCGCTGACATTGTCGGCGGTGAAGGCGGCACTCATCGCCGCCCAGCCGGCTCCCCCGTTGTAATCGCCGGCAACCCGTTCGTCGGCGCCGTGGATCAATTCGGCCATGCCTTCCTTGAACCAACTGGGCAAGGCAGCAAAATCCATCGAGCGCGACATCACCGCATGCACCATCTCATGCGCAATGATGCGGTCGTTGTACACCGGCGCATTGCCGCCGTCGGGCAAATTAGCCGGGGTGAAATCGGCCATGTCGATATTGAGCGTGATGTCCTGCCACTGGCCATTTCCACCGACTGCCGTGGTGCTGACCGAGGCCAGGGCGCCGCCCGCGCCGTCGGTGGTTTCGAGATTGACCTTCATGGCCAGCGCGCCGTCGGCCTTGATGCCGTAATACTCGGCAACCCGGTTTTCCGCCTCTTCCAGCCAGCCCAGGCGCAAACCGTCAAGGACGGCAAGCCGGTTGGGATCGCCGCCTATCCCCGAGCGCCCTTGCTCGAACACCTTTTCGCCGTTGAATTCGGCGGTGCTGGAAATCTGCTCTATCCCAGCCAGCAATTGCCCCGCTTCTTTTTGCAGCGACTGCCGGTCGCCCGTAGACAACGTGCCGTTGGCAGCCTGTACCGCCAGTTCGCGCATGCGCTGCAGCATGCGCGAAACCTCGTTCAAACCGCCCTCCGCCACCTGCATTACGGAAACGGCATCGTTCACATTGCGCCGGGCCTGATCGCCGCCACGAATCTGCGCCCCCATCCGGTCGCCGATGGCCAGACGCGCCGGATCGTCCTGCGCCGCCGTGATCCGCACCCCCGAAGCCACCCGTTGCAATGAACGCTGCAAGGACAGCTCGTTCCTGCGCAGGGACTGCTGGACGTTGAGACTCAGGGTATTGGTCAGTATCTGCATGCGGGCCTCGATATAACAAAAGTAATAACGACTGGCGGCTAAAGATCTTTAGGCCGCTGCCGGAAGGGAGATGAAGTGCTTGCCGCATCACTCCGGCACCGGAAAGAAACAAGGAGAAACGGGGACACCCCCCTTGGCCCCGGAAACCGCCTGCCGCCCGGCGGATGGCTTGCCGTAAAATGCGGATCGCGGCAAAAATGCCCTTCTTCTACGGTCGACCGTAAAAAACGCCTGTTTTCCTCTGATCCACCATGCCCCCGCCCAGCGACTCACCGCCGTCCAGCGACTCAGCGAGCAGCGACCGCCTCGCCCGCGCACTCGCCGATCATCGTGCCGGCCACCTGGCTGCCGCCACTGCCGGCTACCGTCGGATACTGGCCGAAGAGCCGGAAAACGCCGTCGCACGTCACCATCTCGGACTGGCGCTCTTTACCGACGGACAAAGCGAAGCCGCCTGGCCGCTGCTGCAAGCCTCCTGCCAGGACGGCGCACCGGCGGATTATTTCCTCAATGTGGCCAATCTGCTCGCCAGCGAGAGACGCAACGGCGAGGCCCTTGCCCTGCTGCGCGCCGGTCTGCGCTGCCAGCCGGGCCAGCCGGAGCTGGCATTGCGCGCCGCCGAATTGCTGCTCGCCCTGGGGCAGGCGCAGGCCGCGCTCGACGAGGCAGGCCGCGCCGAACTGCAGCACTGTCCGGCACCGGTCGCCCACAACCTCGCCGCCCTGCTCTACCGTGGCGGCCGGAATGCCCCGGCGCGACAAGCCATCGAGCACACCCTGCAACAGGCGCCGACCGCCGCCGCCCTCAATCTGAAAGCCGCCCTGCTGCGCCGCAGCGGCGCTTGCAGCGATGCGCTGGCATTAGTCGAACAAGCCCTGGCACTACGCCCCGGCGACCCCGAATCGCTGCGCAACCGCGCCGCGCTGCTGCGCGATCTGCAGCAGCTACCGCAGGCGCTTGCCGCCAGCGAACAGGCGCTGCAAGCCGACCGCCACTCGGCCACCGCCTGGAACACCTGCGGCACCGTGCTGCTCGACCTGCGCCAGCTGGCCGACGCCGAATTCTGCTTCCGCCAGGCCTTGGCCGTAGACCGGAACCATCCGGCGGCGCATTTCAACCTCGGCCTCGCCCGCCTGACGCTGGGTGACTGGCGCGAGGGTTTTGCCGAATACGAATGGCGCACCCGCCAGGAAGGCGTCGCCGGCGTTTACCCCGATTTCGGGCGGCCGCGCTGGGATGGCCGGCCGGCACCGGGGCAAACCTTGCTGCTGGTTGCCGAACAGGGCCACGGCGACACCCTGCAATTCATCCGCCTCGCCCGCCACCTGCAGGGGCGGGTCGGGCGGGTGGTCCTGCTCGCCCAGCCGGCACTGGTCCGGCTGCTGGCGCCGCTGCCCTGGCTCGACGCGGTGCTGCCGCTACACGGCCCGGACACGCCGCAGGCCGACTGGGTGCTGCCACTGCTGTCGCTGCCCGCCGTGCTTGGGCTGACCCCGGAAAAGCTGCCGCAACTGGCCGCCCAACCGCCGTTTTTGACTATTTCCACGGTCGACCGTGAATTCTGGCAAAAACGCCTGGCCGCGCTGCCCCGGCCACGGGTCGGTCTGGTCTGGGCCGGCGACCCGCGCCCCGGCGACCCGGCATCGAACCGCATCGACGCCCGGCGCAGCCTGCACTTTTCGCAACTCCAGCCGCTGCTCGCGGCGCATCCGCAGATCGCCTTCGTTAGCCTGCAAAAAGGCAGCGCCTGCGCGCAGTTGCCGGCCGCTGGCGGACTCGCCGACTGGAGCGACGAGTTCACCGACTTCGCCCGTACCGCCGCATTGGTCGAACAACTCGACCTGATCATCAGCGTCGACACCGCCGTCGCCCACCTGGCCGGCGCCCTCGCCCGGCCAACCTGGATCCTGTCGCGCTTCGACGCCTGCTGGCGGTGGCTGGACCAGCGCAGCGACAGCCCCTGGTATCCGCAGATGCGGCTTTTCCACCAAGCCCAGAGCGGCGAATGGGCCCCCGTACTGGCCCAGGTCAGCGACGAACTCGAACGCTGGCGGCAAGACTATCTAGACCCCACCGCCGGAACCCCGCAAGGAGCATCATGACTACCCCGCCCTCACCGCCCAGCCCCCGGCCCGACCACCTCGCCGCCGCCGAGTCTGCCCGCAGCCAGGGCGACCACAGCACTGCCGAAGACCACTACCGCGCCGCACTGGCCAGCGGCGAAGGCAATCCGGCGGTGCATTACAACCTCGGCACCTACTGCGCCCAACGCGGCGACTGGGCCGGCGCCTGCGAATACTTCAAGACAGCAGTCGCCGGGGCGCCGGATTTTGCGCTGGCCTGGTACAACCTCGGCAGCAGTCTGCGCCAGCTCAACCAGTTGCCGGACGCCCGCAGCGCCCTCACCCGCGCCCTCGAACTGGCGCCCGACCTGCATGCGGCCCGGGTCAACCTGTCGCTGGTCGAGTTCGCGCTGGGCGACAGCGAAAGCGCGCTGCGCCTGGCGCACGCGGCGCTGGAAGCGCACCCGGACGACCCCGACGTCTTCGCCAACCTGTCGACTTATCTGCGCACGCTGGGCGCCACTGAAGACGCCCAGCTCTGCGCCGAAAGCGCGCTGCGCCTCCAGCCGACGCACGCCGGCGCCTGGCAGGCGCTGGGCACGCTGGCCCAGGATCAACGGGCCTTCGCCGCCGCCGTCACCTGCTACCGGCACGCCATCGAGAACGACCCCGACAACGCCGCCGCGCACTGGAACCTCGGCCTGGCGGCGCTGGCCCAGGGCAACTTCGACCTTGGCTGGCGTGAGTACGAATGGCGCACCCGGCTGCCGCAGATGCGCGGCCACTACCCGGATTTCGGGCTGCCGCTGTGGCAGGGCGAGGCCAGGCAGCCGCTGGCCGGCAAAACCTTGTTGCTGGTGGCCGAACAGGGCCACGGCGATACCCTGCAGTTCGTCCGCCTCGCCCGCCAGGTCAAGGCCGCCGGCGCCTGCGTCAAACTGATGGCGCAACCGGCGCTGCTGCGCCTGCTGCAGCCGCTGCCCTGGCTCGATGCGGTAGTCGCTCAGACCGAGCCGCCGCCGGCCGCCGATTACGTGCTCCCCCTGCTCAGCCTGCCCGCCCGCCTCGGCCTGCAACTTACCGACCTGCCCGGCGCCCTGCCTTACCTGGCGGCGCCGGCAGAAAATCTTGCCGCCTGGCGGCAGCGCCTTGCCGACCTGCCGAGCACAGGCGGACAGGCAAAACCGTGTCCGCGCATCGGCCTGGTCTGGTCCGGCGACCCGCGCCCGCACGACCCGGAAAGCCAGCGCATCGATGCCCGGCGCAGCCTGCCGCTGGCACAACTGGCGCCCTTGTTTGCCAAGGCGCCGGAATACGCCTGGTTCAGCCTGCAAAAAGGCAGCGCCGCCGCCCAGGCTGCAGCCTGGCCGCAATTGCTCGACTACAGTGACGAATGGCAGGATTTTGCCGACACTGCGGCGCTGGTGGCGCAGCTCGACCTGGTGATCACGGTCGACACCGCAATGGCGCATTTATCGGCAGCGCTGGGCAAGCCAACCTGGGTGCTGTCGCGCTTCGACGCCTGCTGGCGCTGGCTCGACGGGCGCAGCGACAGCCCCTGGTATCCCGGCCTGCGCTTGTTCCGCCAACCTAGCCCCGGCGACTGGGCGACGCCGCTCGCCGAACTGGCCGGCGCGCTCGGCGAATATTTCGGCCGCTGACCCACCCCAGACCAACGGCACATAATTTGCTTCGACCCACGTTCAATCTCGCGGATCAACAGGACTAAAGCATGTTCAACGACGCATCCATTCTCGTCACCGGCGGCACCGGTTCCTTCGGCAAGCACTTCATCCGCACCCTGCTGCAACGCTACCGGCCGCGCCGGCTGATCGTCTTCTCGCGTGACGAACTCAAGCAGTTCGAAATGCAGCAGGAGTTCAACGCGCCCTGCATGCGCTACTTCCTGGGCGACGTGCGCGACCGCGAACGCCTCGAACTGGCGATGCGCGACGTCGATTACGTGGTCCATGCCGCCGCCCTCAAGCAAGTGCCGGCCGCCGAGTACAACCCGACCGAATGCATCAAGACCAACGTCAATGGTGCCGAGAACGTGATCCATGCGGCGCTGTTCAATCACGTCAAGAAGGTGATCGCGCTATCGACCGACAAGGCGGCCAACCCGATCAACCTCTACGGCGCGACCAAGCTGGTCTCGGACAAGCTCTTCGTCGCCGCCAACAACATCGTCGGCGGCGACCGGCCGACCCGTTTCGCGGTGGTCCGCTACGGCAACGTGGTCGGTTCGCGCGGCTCGGTCGTGCCCTTCTTCCGCAAGCTGCTCGCCGACGGCGCCGGCGAACTGCCGATCACCGACCCGCGCATGACCCGCTTCTGGATCACGCTCAATGAAGGCGTCGAATTCGTGCTCAAGAACTTTGCCCGGATGCAGGGCGGCGAAATCTTCGTCCCCAAGATTCCATCGGCGCTGATCACTGACCTCGCCGAAGCCATCGCCCCCGGCCTGCCGCTCAAGATCATCGGCATCCGTCCGGGCGAAAAGCTGCACGAAATCATGTGCCCGCTCGACGACTCCCACCTGACCGTCGAATTTACCGACCATTACGTGATCCGCCCGTCGATCAGCTTCTCTACTCAGCGTGATTACACCCGCAACGAAGCCGGGGAACAGGGCCAGGCCGTGGCCCAGGGCTTCGAGTACAACTCGGGCAGCAACCCCTGGGTGCTGAGCGTGCCGCAAATCCGCGATCTGCTGGCCCAAGCATGATTCCCTACGGTCGCCAGGAAATCACCGAGGCCGACCTGGCCGCAGTCAAGGCCGTGCTGCAATCCGACTGGCTGACTCAGGGCCCGGCCGTGCCGGCCTTCGAAGCCGCCGTCGCCCGCCGCGTTGGCGCCGCGCATGCGGTTGCGGTCAATAGCGCCACTTCGGCCCTGCACCTGGCCTGCCTGGCGCTCGACCTGGGCCCCGGCGACTGGCTGTGGACCAGCCCGATCACCTTCGTCGCGTCGGCCAACTGCGCCCGCTACTGCGGCGCCGAGGTCGACTTCGTCGATATCGACCCGCACACCCGCAACCTGTGCCCACAGGCACTGGCGGAAAAACTGCGGATCGCCGAAGGCCAGGGACGCTTGCCCAAAGTCGTCGTCGCCGTGCATTTCGGCGGCCTCGCCTGCGACATGCCGGCACTCAAGGCACTGGCCGGGCGCTACGGTTTCCGGTTGATCGAGGACGCCTCGCACGCCATCGGCGCCAGCGTAGCCGGCGTGCCGGTCGGCGCCGGCCTGGCCAGCGACATCACCGTGTTCAGCTTTCATCCGGTCAAAATCATCACCACCGGCGAAGGCGGCATGGCGCTGACCAACCAGCCCGAACTCGCCCGCCGCATGGCCTGCCTGCGCAGCCACGGGATCACCCGCGAAGCGGCCGAGATGGAGGCGGCGTTCAGGAGCGAGGGCGACGGCCCGTGGTATTACCAGCAGATCGAGCTCGGCTTCAATTACCGGATGACCGACCTGCAGGCAGCGCTCGGGCTGAGCCAGCTCGACCGCCTCGATGATTACATCGCTCACCGCGAGCAACTGGCCACCGCCTACGACCAGGCGCTAGCCTCCCTGCCACTGGCCTTGCCGGCGCGGCGGCCCGGCTACCAGTCGGCCTGGCACCTCTACCCGATCGCACTGACCGACGCCGCCGGCGACGACCGGCTGACCCTGTTCAACGCGCTGCGCGAAGCCGGGATCGGGGTCAATGTGCACTACATTCCGGTGCACCTGCAGCCCTACTACCGCCGCCTCGGCTTTGCCCCCGGCCAGTACCCGCAGGCCGAGAATTACTACAGTCGGGCGCTGACCCTGCCGTTATATCCGACGCTGGGCAGCGACGACCAGGCACAGGTGATGGCCGCGTTGCAGGCCCGGCTGGCGGCCTGAGCTACCGCTGAGTTGCCCTTTTCCGAGCGCCCTTCACCGGACCATGCCCATGAAACTCGCAGTCATTCCCGCCCGTGGCGGCAGCAAGCGGATTCCGCGCAAGAACATCAAGGACTTTTTCGGCCGGCCGATGATCGCCTGGTCGATTGCCGCCGCCCAGGACAGTGGCTGTTTCGACCGCATCGTGGTCTCGACCGACGACCCCGAGATTGCTGCCGTGGCCCGCGCCCACGGCGCCGAAACCCCGTTCGTCCGGCCGCCTGAACTGGCCGACGACCACACCCCGACCATCCCGGTGATCGCCCACGCCATCCAGTGGTATCTCGACCGGGGCGAAGCGGTCGACGCCGCCTGCTGCATTTACGCCACCGCCCCCTTCGTCCGCGCCGAGGACTTGCGGGCCGGACTGGCGGCGCTGATGGCCGAGGATTGCGCCTATGTTTTCAGCGCCACCAGTTTTCCCTTCCCGATCCAGCGGGCGATCCGGATCAATGCCCAGGGCCGGGCCGAGATGTTCAATCCCGAGCATTTCGCGACCCGCTCGCAGGATCTTGAAGACGCCTTCCACGATGCCGGCCAGTTTTACTGGGGCCGCCCCGAGGCCTGGCTGCAGGGCCTGCCGATTTTCAGCCCGCAGTCGATTCCTTTACGCCTGCCGCGCAACCGGGTCCAGGACATTGATACGCTCGAAGACTGGGCACAGGCAGAACAATTGTTTGCACTGCAGCAGCGCCCTCCGGCATGAGCGTCACCGCCCCGCCCGCGCCAGCGCCGACCGGTTCCCTCGCCGGCCGCCGTATTGTTTTTCGCTGCGACGCATCGCAACGGATCGGCAGCGGGCACGTCATGCGCTGCCTGACGCTGGCCGGCCACCTGCGGCAGCAGCAGGCGGAATGCCTGTTTGTCTGCCGCGAGCACCCTGGCCACCTGCTGGCCCTGATCCGCGCCCGAGGCTTCGTCGCGCTCGCCCTGCCCGCGCCAACCGAGCACACGGCTGCCGGCGCGTGCTCGGCGCTGGCCCACGCCGACTGGCTGGGCGTCGCCCAGGAACAGGATGCGCAGGAATGCCTGGCGGCGCTGCAGGCAGCGGCGATGCTGACCGCCCCGATCGACTGGCTGGTGGTCGATCACTACGCCCTCGACCAAATCTGGGAGCGTCTGCTGCGACCGTATTGCCGGCGCCTGCTGGTGATCGACGACCTGGCTGACCGCGCCCACGACTGCGACCTGCTGCTCGACCAGAATCTCGGACGGACGCCGGCCGACTACGCGACGCAGTTGCCGGCGCTGGCAATCCGCCTGATCGGGCCACGCTACGCCCTGCTGCGCGAAGAGTTTGCGGCTTGGCGCGGTGCCAGCCTGGCACGCCACCGCAGCCACCCGCCGGAGCATCTGCTGATCGCCCTCGGCGGCGTCGACCAGGACAATCTGAGCGGCCAGCTGCTCGCCCAACTCGAACATTGCGCGCTGCCGGCCACCTGCCGGGTCACCGTCGTTCTCGGCCGCAACGCGCCGCATCTGGCAGCGCTGCGCCGGCAGGCGAGCCAACTGGCTCGCCCCTGTCAGGTCCTGGCCGGCATCGACAACATGGCCGAAGTGCTCGCCAGCTGCGATCTGGCACTTGGGGCTGCCGGTGGTAGCGCCTGGGAACGGGTGGCACTCGGCGTCCCGACCCTGCTGCTCATCCTCGCCGACAACCAGCGCGATGGCGCCGCCGCGCTGGTCGAGCACGGCCTGGCAATCGCACTGACCGGCCCCGAACAGCTGGCCGACGGGATTGCCACCTACGCGCGACAGGCCGCACAGCTGCAGCAGAAGCTGAACCCGCCCCCGAACGACGACAACCTACTGATCGACGCTCAGGGCTGCCGCCGGATTGGCCAACGCTTGCACGCCCTGCTGCAGCCTTTGACCATCCGCACCGCCAACGCCGCCGACGAAGCCCTGCTGCTGGCCTGGGCCAACGACCCGCAAACCCGTGCCAACGCCTTCAATCCCCGGCCGATTGCCGCCGCAGAGCACCACGGCTGGCTCCAGCGCGTGCTCGCCGAGCCCGCCCGGCACCGGCTATTCATCCTGCAGCACGCCGACGGCCAGGCCCTCGGCCAGATCCGCTTCGACCGGCGCCCGGATGCTCCCGGCAACGGCGATGCCTGGGAGCTGAGTTATGCGCTGGCCCCGGCCACCCGTGGCCAAAGCCTGGGCGCCCGCCTGATCGCCGCGGGCTGCGAGGCACAGTGGCAAGCACTCGGGCCGCAGCGCATCCTGGCCCGGACTTTGGCAGACAATCAGACCTCCCGGCAGACCCTGAGCAGCCTCGGTTTCAGCGAGACCCAGGGGGAAGACGGACATCGGCACTTCGTCCTGCTGCCGGATCGCTTACCGAAAAGGCCCGACCATGAAAATTCTTGACCGCCGTATCGGCTGCGACCAGCCGCCCTACGTCATCGCCGAAATGTCGGCCAATCACAACGGTTCGCTGGCCACGGCGCTGCGCATCATCGAACAGGCGAAGCTGGCCGGCGCCGACGCAGTCAAGCTGCAAACCTACCGCCCCGATACGATCACCCTCGATTCGTCACTGCCGGAATTCCAGATCAACGATGGCTTATGGGCCGGCCAGACGCTGTACCAGCTGTACCAGAACGCGCACATGCCCTGGGACTGGCACCAGCCGCTGTTCGCGCATGCCCGCAAGCTGGGCATCGCCATTTTCAGCACACCTTTCGACACCACTGCGGTCGACCTGCTCGAAGACCTGAATACGCCGGCTTACAAGATCGCATCGTTCGAAGCCATCGACCTGCCGCTGATCCGCTACGTCGCCGCCACCGGCAAGCCGCTGATCATTTCGACCGGAATGGCCGACGCTGAGGAAATCGGCGAAGCGGTCGACGCCGCCCGCAGCGGCGGCTGCCGCGAACTCGCCGTGCTTCATTGCGTCAGCGGCTACCCGGCACCGGCCGCCGACTACAACCTGCGCACCCTGCTCGACATGCAGCAGCGCTTCGGCACCCTGGTCGGGCTCTCCGACCACACCCTCGACAACACCACCGCCATCGCCAGCATCGCGCTCGGTGCCTGCATCGTCGAAAAGCACTTCACCCTCGACCGTCAGGGCGGCGGCCCCGACGACAGCTTCTCGCTGGAGCCGGCCGGGCTGGCCGAACTCTGCCGGGGCACGCGGACCGCCTGGGAAGCGCTTGGCCAGGTCAATTACGCGCGCAAATCGAGCGAGCAAGGCAATGTCAAATTCCGCCGCTCGCTCTACTTCGTGCGCGACCTGCAGGCCGGCGAGGTGATCACTGCCGACTGCATCCGCAGCGTCCGCCCCGGTTACGGGATGGCGCCCAAGCATTACGACGCGATCATCGGCAAACGGGTGACAGCCACGGTCCACGCCTGTACACCGGTAAAACCCGAACTGCTCGCCGATTGAGCATGAATCCCCCAACCAGCCCAACGAGCAACAATCTTCGCAAGATAGAATTCTTGTCAGCACTCGTTAAAAGCATCCCCATCAGGCCACACCATGATCAATAAGCTCTATATCCATCACTTCCGCTGTTTACAGAATTTCGAGCTGGATTTGAGCAATATCAGTTCGGCACTTTTGTTGGGTCGTAATGGCGCGGGGAAATCAACGGTATTTGCCGCCTTCGAGATTTTGCAAAGAATTGGCCGCGGGGAAACGAAAGTCAGTGATTTACTCAAACCAGAAGACTTTGCCTTCCTTGACCACAGCAAACCAATGGTTTTTGAAATCAGCACTTCTCTGGGAAACCGCAGCTACCTTTATCGGTTGGAAATCGACCTCCCTCTGCATTTTCATTCACTCAAGGTGCAGCAGGAGTCGTTGAGTGTTGACGGCCAGAGCATTTTTGTTCGCGAAGGAGGCAAGACCCAACTGGGCGACAGAGCTGAATTCACCCTCGACTGGCACCATGTCGGCCTGCCCCTGATCTCGACACGCAACGATAGCGATCCGATTGCGGTATTTCGTACATGGCTAGGCAACATCCTGTACTTGGATCCAGCGCCAGCACAGGTATCCCCCTCCAGCAAGGAAGAAAGCCCCTACCTGCATAAAAACCTGGCCAATCTCGTGGACTGGATTCGCTACAACCTCGCCTTGCAACCGGCTCTTTACGGCAAGATGGAGCGTTACTTGCGCCAGTGGATGCCGGATTTCGATTCCTTCAAGCTTGAAGTCACCGGCCGGGAAGAGCGTGAACTGTTATGCACTTTTAAAGACCTGCAATCCTCCATCGAATTGAATCTAAGCAAGCTCGCCGACGGTGAAAAAACCTACCTGCTGACCGCAATGCTCCTGGCCATCATCAGTAGTGGCCGTCCCATTTTGTGCCTGTGGGATGCGGCGGATCAGTTTATTGCCTTACCGGAATTGAGCCATTTCATCATCGCATGCCGGAAGGAGTTTGAAGCCAGCAACGGCCAAGCCCAACTCATCCTGACTAGCCACAACGCAAGGGTAATGTACGAATTCTCCGGGCATAACTGCTTTGTACTGTCACGCCCATCGCACTTACAACCTACACGACAAGAGCGACTCGAGGATAGAACATTCCTGAGTCCCGACCCTGTGCAGGCCTATGAAAATGGGGAGCTGGACTAATGGCCGTCAATCGATACCAGGCACATCTGGTCGTTTACCTGGAAGACAAACCCTATCGTGAAATCATGAACCGGGTTAAGACCCTCACGTACATCAACCCCAATGTTTTGGATGTCAAACCCCCTGCCGGAGGATGGCCGAAGGTCTTCGAAACCTTGAGCGAGAACGTCAAGCTGCTGGATGCCAATCAACACATGCATGTTTTGCTGTTAATGGATTTCGACAATGATTACAGCGCCCGCAAGCAGCGCTTACAGGGGATAACAGACAATCGCTCCTGTGCCGAACGCGTTTTCATGCTTGGAATTGATGACAAAGAAAGCGAGGACTTGAAGCAAACACTGGGTCAATCAAATAACGAGGCCATCGCTCGTACTCTGCTGTCCGACTGCCCAAACAATACGAATCAGACTTGGCACAACCGACATCTGCAGTGCAACCTAGGCGAATTGCAGCGAATGCGAGACAAAGGCGTGTTTACATGGCTGTTCTCTAAATAACCTTCTCACGGTCCACGCCTGTACACCGGTAAAACCCGAACTGCTCGCCGATTAAGCATGATCACTCCCCCTCGCCCCCTACGCGCCGCGCTGATCGGCTGCGGCCGCATCGCCATCGGTCATCCTGACGACCACCCGGCGCTGCAGGCTGCCTCGCACGCCGCCGCCTACCAGGCCTGCCCGGACAGCGAACTGGTGGCGGTCTGCGATGCCCGCGCCGAAGTTGCCGCTGCCGCCGGCGCCCGCCTCGGGGTTCCCGCCTTCAGCGATTACCGCAGCCTGCTGGCGGCGGTACAGCCGGAAGTGGTCAGCCTGTGCACACCGGACGACACACACGCGGCGATCCTCGCCGAAGTGCTGCTCAGCCCCGGCCTGCGCGGAGTGCTCGCAGAAAAGCCGCTGGCCCTTGAGGTCGCGGCCGCCAGCCAGCTGGTCGCGACTGCTGCCCAGCGCGGCGTCGTCCTCGCCGTCAATTACTCGCGCCGCTACGCGCCCAGCCAGCAGGCGCTGGCCCGGCGCCTGGCGGCAGGCGCGCTGGGCCGGATCAACTCCGTCAGCGGCTGCTACAGCAAAGGCATCCGCCACAACGGCACGCACTGGTTCGACTGGCTGCGGCTGCTGCTCGGTGCCGCCGCCGACGGTCCGGCCGAAGTGATGGCCTATCCCGGCGGCGAGGCCTTCGGCGACGATCCCAGCCCGCAACTGATGATCCATTTTGCCAGCGGCCTGGTCGCCCAGCTGCAAGCCGCCAACCACAGCGCCTACAGCCTGTTCGAGATCGCGCTCAGCGGCGATGCCGGCCGTCTGCGCATCGACCAGTCGGGACATCGCGCCTGCTGGCAGCCGGTGATCGACAGCCCGCTCTACGCCGGCTACCGGACCCTGGCCGACGGCAACCCGGAAGACACGCTGATGAGCAACCTGCTGCTGCACGCGGTCGCCGATTTGCTGGCCGCGATCCGCGACGCGCGCCCGCCGGCCTGCAGCGGCGCCGATGCGTTGGCTGCCCTGCGCCTCGCCGACGCCGCCTGCCGCTCGCTGGCCAGCGGCCGCCCGGTGAGATGCTGAAGCTGCCGGCCGCCGCCGCAAGCGTTCTCTGCCTAGCCGGCGACGCCGGCGGCGCCGCCGCGCTCAGCCCGCTGCTGGCAGCGCTGCGGCAACGCGACCAACCGGTCCGCCTGCTCGCTTACGGCCCCGCCTTCACCCTGTGGCAAAACCAGGGCTGGCAGCCGGAACCGGCACCCCACGACCCGACAGCGATCGACCAGGCCTGCCGCGCGGCCGGGCTGTTGCTGAGCGCGACCTCGTGCAACGAACTCAATCTCGAACGCCGCTACTGGCAGGCCGCCCGTGCCGCCGCCCGACCGACGCTGGCGGTGCTCGATTTCTGGTCCAACTACGGTCAACGCTTCGAAATTGACAAAAAGCCGTTCTGGCCCGAGCAGATCGCGGTAATGGATGAAGTCGCCGCCAGCGGCATGCGCGCCGCCGGCTGCCCGGCGGCGCAGCTCAGCATCGTTGGCCATCCCGGCTTCGACGCTTTGCAAGCCGAGCAACTCGACCCCGGGCAACGCGCCCGGCTGCGGCAAACGCTGGAGATCGCCCCCACTGCCCGTTTGCTGGTTTTCGTTTCCCAGCCCTTGTCCGAATTGCACGCCCTGCTCGGACCATCGCCGGTGCTGCCCGACGAACACGCCATTCTGCAACAAGTGATCGCCGCCCTCGACGGCCCCGCCGTCGCGCCACCACCGACCTTGCTGATCCGCCCCCACCCGCGCGAAACAGCGGGGAAGTATGACCGCTGGTGCCGGCCGGGCAGCCCGAGTCGCAGCGCCATCGCCGTCGACACCGGCCACTCCTCGCGCCAGCTGGTGCAGGCCGCCGACCTGGTCCTCGGCATCCATTCGATGCTGCTGCTCGAAGCCTGCTGCCTGGGTTGCCCGGTCCTCAGCCTGCAACCCGGCCAGGCCCCCGCCGACGACCCCTTGCCCAGCAACCGGAGCGGCGCCAGTGCCGTCATCTACGAAATGGCTAAGCTTATCCCGGTCATCCGCCGTTATCTGCAGGATGACGCCGCACTGGCCGCCTTGCGCCAGGGCGCCCGCCGCGCCTGTCCACCGGCCGGCGCCACCCAGCGCCTGCTCGACCTGCTCGACCTGCTCGACTCGATGATGGAACGCTAATTGCTTAAAATGCGGATCAATCCGCCATTGCACAGGAATCACGACGCATGAACGACCTCCCCGCCCTGCTCGGCGGCACGCCGGTACGCAACACCCCGTTTCCCGTCTATCGCACCATTGGCGCCGAGGAAAAACAGGCGGTGATGGCCGTGCTCGACAGCGGCGTGCTGTCGCAATTCCTGGGTGCCTGGACGCCCGATTTCTTCGGTGGCCCGCGCGTGCGCGAACTGGAAGCCGACTGGTGCCGGGATTTCGCCGTCGCCCACGCGGTTTCGGTCAACTCGGCGACCTCCGGCCTCTACGCTGCCGTCGGCGCCGCCGGCGTCGGCCCCGGCGACGAGGTCATCGTCTCGCCCTACACCATGTCGGCCTCGGCCGCCGCCGCGCTGGTCTATGGCGCCGTGCCGGTGTTTGCCGACATCGACCCAGACACCTACTGCCTGAGTGCCGAGACGATCCGGGCCAAGCTCAGCGAGCGGACCAAGGCCGTGATCGTGGTCGACATCTTCGGCCACCCGGCCGATTTCGCGCCGATCATGGAATTGGCCCGTACCCACGGGTTGACCGTGATCGAAGACTGCGCCCAGGCTCCCGGCGCGCTGTACCACGGCAAGGCGGCCGGCACGCTGGCGCACATGGGGGTGTACAGCCTCAATTACCACAAGACCATTCACTGCGGCGAAGGCGGCGTCGTCGTCACCGACGATCCGGCATTGGCCGAGCGCCTGCAACTGATCCGCAACCACGGCGAGGCCGTGGTCAAGCACATGGGGTATCAAGGCGAGCTGAGCAATCTGGTCGGCTTCAACTACCGGATGACCGAAATCGAAGCCGCGATTGCCCGCGAGCAGTTGAAAAAATTGCCGCAACTGGTGGCCCGGCGGCAGGAAAATGCCGCCTATCTGAGCCAGGGCCTGCAGGGGCTGCGCGGCCTCAGCCTGCCGCAGGTAGCCACCGGCTGCACGCATGGCTGGTACGTCTATCCGCTCAAGTATTCGGCTGCGGCCACCGGCGTCAGCCGTGCGACCTACCTCGCCGCCTTGCGCGCGGAGGGGGTCGAGATCGCAGCCGGTTACGTCGAGCCGCTCTACCTGCAACCGCTCTACCAGCAGAAAATCGCTTACGGCAAGGCGCACTTCCCCTTCTCCTTGCGCCCCGAGGTCAGCTATGAGCGTGGCCTGTGCCCGGTCACCGAGCGCATGCACTTTGACGAATTGCTCTACTCGCCGCTGGTCCATGCCGATCTGGGTCCGGCCGAACTCGATCAGGTAATTGCTGCCTTCCACAAAATCGACCGCCACCTCGATGCCTTGCGGGGCATTGCCGCATGAAGCCGCTGACCCTGCTCCAGGGCGAGCGCCTGCGCCTGCGCCCGCTGTCCGAAGCTGACGCCGACGGCGATTACCCGGTCTGGCTCAACGACCAGGCAACCAATAGCGGCAACACCCACGGCGTATTTCCCTACAGCCGCGAAGAAGCCCGTCGCTACATTGCCGCCAGCCACGGTCGCCAGGACGCGCTGATTCTCGCCATCGAACTGCTCGATGGCCGCCATATCGGCAACATCGCCCTGCAAGCCATCCACCCGATCCACCGCCGTGCCGAATTCGCCATCCTGCTTGGCGACGCCGCCTGCCGCAGCCAGGGCTACGGCCTGGAAGCCGGGCGCCTGCTCTGCCGTCACGGTTTCCAGCGCCTCAACCTGCAGCGCATCGAATGCGGTACCTTTGCCGGCAACCTCGCCATGCAGCGACTGGCCCTGGCGCTCGGCATGCGCGAAGAGGGGCGCCGCCGCGAAGCGGCCTTCGTCGCCGGCAACTACCAAGACATTGTCGAATTCGGGATGACCCGGAACGATTTCCTGAACCAGACTGCTCAAGCCGAAAAGGCCCGTCATGACTGATCAAAACTCGCTGATCGCCTGGAAGACCCAGGCCTGGACCAACCCTGACATGGTCGCCTGGTACGCCATGCGGATGACCGACAGCAGCGGCACCAACCCGCTGAAGAACCGCGTCGAGCGCCACATCGTCGACCGCTGCGTGATCGGCCAAGACATCCTCGACGTCGGGATCGGCACCGGCCGGGGCTCGCTGCCGCTGGCGCGGCGCGGCTACCGGGTGACCGGCATCGACAGTTCGCAGGCGATGCTCGACGAAACCCGGCGCCAGGCCGCCGAAACGCCGATCGAGCTGCGCCAGGGCGATGTCCGCGAATTGCCGGTGGCCGATGCGGCCTTCGATACCCTGATTTCGCTCAACGTGATGGTGCACTTCCCGCACTGGCAACCGGTGCTGCAGGAATGGAAGCGGGTCGTCCGTCCGGGCGGCCGGATGCTCTTCGACATCCACTCACTCGACCACCTGGAAGCCGCGCTCCCTGCCGAACAGGCCCGGCAGATCGCCGAAGCCGGCCTCAACGATGGCGCACACGGGGCCTACATGTCACACATGCGGGTTAGCGACCTGACCGCCTGGTGCAGCGAGAACGGACTGCGCGTCCTCGCCATCATCCCGGTCGGCGGCTTTTTCGGCCCACCTGCCTACAACCAGTGGATCAAGCCGCTGGAGGATCGTTTTGCCTGGAAACGACTGCTTTCCTGGCTCGGCCACGACAATCGCCTGCTCGATTTTGCCGTCTTTCTCGAGGAGTCCTTCCCGGCCTTCCTGACCAGCCGCAGCACCTGCCGCTTTTTTGCCTTGCTCGAAAACTCCGATGCCCCGGCCGAAAATGCCGCCTGGCTGGCGCAATACAGCCAATTCAATGAACGGATCGCTGCCTGCAGCAGCCAGCCGGAGACGGCCCTGCCTCACCTGCTCGACTCGGGCTGGCAGCAGGCGCTCTGTCGCCACCTGGCCTGGCCGCGCAACCGCCAGTTGCTGCATTTGCTGCTCACCGAGTTATGCCGCAGTTTCCCGCAACTCAGCTGGCGCGAGTTGTTGCCCCCGGCCTTTGTCGACCTGTTCGATGACTGGCTGCTGCAAGAACAGATCGACGATGCCACGCTGGACATGATCCGCACCTGGACCACCGCCTCGGTGGCCGGCGAATCGCTGACCCACAAAGGCATCCCGCTCGCTCCCGGCCTCGAATACCACTTGATGGAAGCTCTGCTGACCCGCCATTTCGGCGTTTTTTCCGGTAACCGCACATGAAGACTCCCGCCATCCTTTGCCTGCTCTGGCCCCGTTTTGCCCGAGTCGTCGAGCCGTTTCTGGCCAAAAACCCGGGCACCGCGATTCTCGCCCCCCGCTTCCAGGCATCGCAGGAGCTGGTCAATGCCGTCGCCCGCGCCAACGGACAATTGGTCCTGATCGACGACCTGCTGACCGAAGCCGACGTCAGCCTCTGCCGCGAGCGCGCGCGCGCCATCGCCACGACCATCGGCGACCACCAGCAGACGCTCGGCTGGAACGACTTCTCGGCCCGCTGGGAAATCGCCCCGGAAGCGCTCGCAGCCGAAGTGACCCAGGTCGCCGAGCAAACCGTGCCGGCCCAGATCTCGCTGCTCCAGATGCTCGACAAGGCCAGCGAAACCTACCAGATCGGCCTGACCATCCTCAGCGAGGACCTGCTGGCACTGGGCAAGACCACCGCCTACTGGAGCCGCCTGCGCAAGATCCCCAGCATCCATCTGCTGCACGGCGTCGCGCTGGCCCGCCCTTACACCGTCCATGAACGCTTGATTTGCGACACCCTGGCGGTATATGGCGAACGCAGCGTCGAAAGCTATCTCGATGCCGGGATCGGCGGCGACCGTATCCGCATCACCGGCAATCCGGCCTGGGACGACTACCCCGAACGCCTGCCCCGGCGGGCGGAAGAAAAAGCGCAGCTGCAAGCAAGTTACGGACTCGACCCCGCAGCCCCGATCGTCGTCTTCTCGCCGACCTGGGCCCACAATCTGAGCGCGATCTCCGACGAACATATTTTCGGCCGCTCGCTGACCGCCTTCATCGAAACGATCCGCGAATTGCGCGAACAAGGCCTGGAGATCAACGCGGTCATCAAGGATCGGCCGCACAACTACGAGTTCGGCAAACAACGCTTTAGCGAAATTTGCGCCGAACTGGGCGTTGACCGTGACAGCTTCCATTATCTGCAGGACGCCCCGGAACCTTGGGTCGTCGCGGCCGACGTCTTGATCGGGATCGACTCCAACATCCTGGTCGAAGCCCTGCTCTGCGGCACCCCGGCGATCAACCTGATGACCGACTGGGGCCTGCGCCTGGGTCCCAGTTTCGACGGCGACAGCGGCATCGTCGAAGTCCCGGCCGACGAACTCGGCAAGACCCTGCTCAAGCTGATCGCCGATCCGCTCTGGCGCAAAGACAAGATCGACCGGATGCGAGCCGCCGCCCCGCGCTACAACATCGGCGTCGACGGCAAGGCCAGCCTCCGGGTCGCCGAGCTGATGAGCGAGCAGTATCGCCAGCAAGCCGCGATCCATCAAGGCTACGTCTGGCAGGACTGCCTCGACGTACCCGACATCGACGCCACCGGCTACCACGGCGGGGCCCGCGGCGACCTGGTCGATTACTTCACCAACGCGCCGAAGATGCTGCTCGATATCGGCTGCGCCGCCGGCGGCACAGGCGCCGCCTTCAAGCAGAAATATCCCGAAGGCACGGTCTGGGGTTTCGAGCTCAACCGCTCGGCCGCCGCCATTGCCAGCCAGCGCCTGGACCGGGTGTTCACCGGCAAATTCGAGGAAACCGACCTGGCCGCTGCCGGGCTGCAGCCGGGCAGCGTCGATGCGGTGATTCTCGCCGATGTGCTCGAACACATGTACAACCCGTGGAAGGTGATGGAGGTTCTGCGCCCGTGGCTATCACCCACCGCGCAGATCGCCGTCTCGATTCCCAACGTCCGCAACCTGGCGCTGATGGACGACCTGGCGAAGGGTTATTTCCGCTACGAACGCCTCGGCCTGCTCGATATCACCCATATTCGCTTCTTCACTTACAAGGAGTTGCAGCGCTTCTTCCACGAAACCGGCTACCACGTGGTGAAGAACGTTTTTGGCATCGACACCCGCTTGAACGAGATTTTCCAGCGTTACAAGGATCACTGCCCCTGCGACATCGATACCGGCAAGATGGTGATCCGGAATGTCAGCCAGGAAGAGCTGATGGAGATGTGCAGCCTGCAGTTCTTCATGCTGGTCGAACCGGGTCGCGAACAGCTGGTCGGCTACGAACAGGTCGGGCAATTCCAGCAGGCACCGGAGCAGGTCTATGCGAACTTCCTCAGCTCGCATTTGATCACCCGGCCGGAAGCCGAAATGTTCGAGCGCCGTTTGGCTGAGTGGGAAAGCGAGCGCGGCAGCGCACCGCGAGTACTGATCACGATCTACCTGCTGCCGGAATACTTCGAGGCGCTGACCGCGAGCATCCAGGCCCTGGCCGGTCAATATTACGACCACGTCGAGGTGGTGATTGCCTCTCCGGCGGAAGTTCCCGATGAACTGCGCGCGGGCACTCGCATCCGCTGGCACCAAAGCAGCGCCGCGCCGCATGCGGCCTTGAACCAGGTCATTGCCGACAGCGATGCGGACTGGGTTCTTTCGCTCAATGCCGGCGACCAGATCGCGCCGCACGCTTTACTCCTGCTACTCGAAGCGGCCCACACCCATCCCGACTGGAAGCTGATTTATGCCGACGATGACCGGCGCGACAGCAAGACCGGGGTCTTCGACCAACCCTTCTTCAAGCCGGATTTCGATACCGACTACCTGCATAGCCTGCCCTGGATCGGCGACTGCTATTTGATCTCGCGCCAGACCCTGGAGGAACTGGGCGGCTATGCGCCGGAATTTGCCGGGATGGCCGAATACCAATTGCAATTGCGGCTGCTCGAACAATATGGCCCGGCCGTCTTTGGCCACGTACCCGATATCCTTTTCCACCTCGTCCGCGAACGCAGCACCGCCAAGCAGCCAACCGAGCAACTGCTCCAACTCGGGCAGCAAGCCCTGGCCCGCCACCTGGAAAACCACGGTCTACCGGCGGAAAGCGTAAAAACCGGCAGCCTGCCCGGCACCTATCGGGTCGACTACCCATTGCCGGCCGAAGCCATGGTCAGCATCGTTCTGCTCAGCCACAACCGGCCGGATACGCTGCGCCGCAGCCTGGCGGCCTTGCTGGCGCAAACGGCCCAACTGCCCGACGGGCTGCAGTGCGAAATCATCGTCATCGATGCCGCATCCGACGATCCCGAAACCCTCGCCTACCTGCAGGAAATCGACGGCAGCGATAACGACCGGCTACGCGTATTCCCGGCCGACAGCATCGAACAGGGTTATACCCGTCTGCTCAATATCGGCGCTGCCCAGACCTGCGGCGACTACCTGCTCTTCCTGGCCGCCGATTGCGTTCCGCTCTCGCCCAACTGGCTGACGGCGATGCTGGCACATGCCAACCGTCCCGGTATCGGCTGCGTCGGCGGCCGACTGATCGACAAACAGGGACAGATCGTTTCCGCCGGCCGCATTCTCGGCCTGCTCGGCGATGCCGCTTCACCGTGGCAAGGGATCAAATTCGACCAACCGGGTTATTTCGGTCGCCTGCATTGCACGCAGCAGCGTCAGGCGCTGTCGCTGGAATGCCTGCTGCTCAAGCGCGCCACCTTCGTCGAGGCCGGTGGCTTCGACGAGGGCTTCCGCTATCTCTTCGCCGACGCCGATTTGTGCCTGCGCTTGCGCGCTCAGGGGCTCGCCCACGTGTGGACACCGGAGGCGACACTGATGCACGAAGCCCTCGATCTGCTGATTCTTTCGGATATCCACGATGATGAAAAACAGGGGGTTTACGAGGTCGACCGTAATCGCCTCTACGATTTCTGGCTCGACGCTCTGGCCAACGACCCCAGCTACAACCGCAACCTCTCTCTCTTCAACACCGAGGGCGTGATCGAGCCCCGCTCGGAACTGACCAAGCTCAAGCTCACCTGGCGCCCGCTGCCACGCATGCTGGCCATCCCGATGGACAACGCCGGCTGTGGCAATTACCGCGTCGTCGAGCCTTTCAACGCTGCGCTCAAGGCCAACCAGGTCGACGGCTGGTGCCGTTTTGGCACCTTCCAGCCTCTCGATGTAGCCCGCATGGCGCCGGATATCCTTTATCTCCAGCGCCACGTGCTCGATGTCCACCAGGCTGCGCTCGCCAACTATCGCCGTCACTTCCCGCAGACCCGCATCGTCTTCGAGTTGGACGACCTGATGTGGGCCGTTCCGGAAAAGAGTGTGCACCGCAAGGATCTTCCCGCCGATCTCAGGGAGCGCATTACCCACTCCCTCAGCCTCTGCGACCGACTGATCGTCACCACCGAACCCCTGGCCGAGATGCTGCGCGACCTCGCGCCCGAGGTTCGCGTCGTCCCCAACAGCATCGATACCGCGATCTGGGGCACCCTGACACCGCGCCGCCGCAAGGACCCCAAGCCACGCGTCGGCTGGGCCGGCGGCAGCAGCCATACCGGCGACCTGGAAATCCTGCTACCGGTCATCGAGGCCCTCAAGGACGAAGTCGACTGGGTCTTCTTCGGCATGTTCCCGGCCGGCACCCGTGAGTTGATCCAGGAGTACCACGGCGGCGTCAGCTTTGCCGAATACGCCCCCAAGCTCGCCACGCTGGACCTGGACCTGGCCCTGGCGCCACTGGAGGAAAACCTGTTCAACGAGTGCAAGAGCAATCTCCGGCTGCTGGAATACGGCGTCCTCGGCTATCCGGTCATCGCCACCGACCTGACGCCTTATCGCTGCGGCCTGCCAGTCACCCTTGTCGACAACGCTCCGACATCCTGGATCGAAGCCATCCGCAAGGCCGTCGCCGACCGCGATGCCCTGGCAAGCACCGGCGACGCCCTGCGCACCGCGGTACTACGCGACTGGACGCTGGACAAGTTCCAGGAAAGCTGGCGATCCGCCTGGCTGGACGAAACGGCACCGCGGGAAGCACGGGGGTAGGCGATTTTCCTGTCTCACTTCCCAGTCTCATTTCCCTGCCTCCCCCCGGCACAGTCAGCATGCTCGTGCCGGGAAGGAGGTGAAGAGACGGGGGCAATGTCCGTCGATAGCCGTCACCGGATTGCTGCGGGTTTTATCCACTGCACCCACGCCTTCTCGTCGATAACCTGGCAAATCCTTGACGGATCGAGAAGCGCTTGTCCGCTGCAAGCCTTCACGGTCAACCGGAAAAAAGGCCGGAAATGCTCGGGTCCGACAAGCTAGAATGCGTCCTTCCCCGCCTATCGCTGGCGGCGACTTTTCCCGTGGAATGATCCCGACAACCTCGGTTCAGACGTGAATCTCACTGATAAACGCAGATTTTCCAATGACTTATCCCGGCGTTTCCGAAGTACCAGCCAGGTAATTATCCGCGCACGCCAAAGACATCGAAAAGTCCGCACCATCGGTGACTGACCTGCGTCATCCGCGCTCAACCTTTTTTTCCCCAGAATCATGAACATCGACGGCATCCCGACCCGCACCGTGCGCGCCCACCCGGCGCAGAACTGCATCGACATCATCGACCAGACCCGCCTGCCACACGCGCTGGCCTGGGTCCGCGTCGCCAGCCTCGACCAGGCGGCGCATGCGATCCGCGCGATGCAGGTGCGCGGGGCGCCGCTGATCGGCGCCACCGCCGCCTACGGCCTGGCCATCGCGCTCGATTTCGAAGCCTCCGACGCCCGCCTCGACGCTGCCATCGCCCAGCTCGGCGCGACCCGGCCGACCGCCGTCAACCTGCACTGGGCACTGGCGCGCATGGCCCGCCACCTGCGCCCGCTGCCGCCGGCCGCCCGCCATGCGGCGGCGTGGCAGGAAGCCGCCGCGATTGCCGACGAGGACGTCGCCCAGAACGCCGCCATCGGCCGCCACGGCCTGGCCGCCTGGGGCGAACTGATCGCCGCCCGCAAGGGCCAGCCGCTGCGGATCATGACCCACTGCAACGCCGGCTGGCTGGCGACGGTCGACTGGGGCACCGCGCTGTCACCGGTCTATGCCGCGCACGCTGCCGGCGTCCCGGTCGAGGTGCTGGTCTCGGAAACCCGGCCACGCAACCAGGGCCTGCTCACCGCCTGGGAACTGGCGCAGCACGGCGTGCCGCACACGCTGCTCGCCGACAACGCCGCCGGCATCCTGCTGCGCAACCGTCAGGTCGATGCGGTGATCGTCGGCGCCGACCGGATCGCCGCCAACGGCGACGTCGCCAACAAGGTCGGCACCTATCTCAAGGCCCTGGCCTGCGCCGACAACGGTGTCCCCTTCTACGTCGCGGCGCCGCGCTCAACCCTCGATTTCGCCTGCGCCAGCGGTGATGCGATCCCGATTGAAGAACGCGACGGCGACGAATTCCGCCTGGTGCACGGCCTCGACCAGCATGCCCAGCCCAGCGCTTTACGCCAGTTGCCGGCCAGCGAGGCGGTGGCCAACCCGGCCTTCGACGTCACCCCGGCCCGCCTGGTCACCGCGCTGATCACCGAGCGCGGCGTCTGCCCGGCCAGCGCCGCCGGCCTGCACGCGTTGTACCCGGAAGCCGCCGACGAAAAATGAGAGAATGGGCGGAACGCCGCCGACCTTGAGGTTTTTCATGCCCAGTCCTGCTCGCAAGCCGCACCTGCTCAGCTCCGCCGAATACCTGGCCTTCGACGCCAGCGCCGAGCTCAAGCACGAGTACGTCGATGGCGAAATCCACGCGATGACCGGGACCACGGTCAAGCACAACCGGATTTCGCTCAACCTGGCGCTTGCCTTTCGCCAGCACCTCGCCGGCCGGCCCTGCGAAACTTTCATCGCCGATCTCAAGGTGCATGCAGCGGCGGCCAACGCCTTTTACTACCCCGACTTGGTGGTGCGCTGCCAGCCGCAGCCGCTGGCCGACGAACAGCGGGTGATCGACGACCCGACGCTGATCGTCGAAGTCCTGTCGCCGTCGACCGAAGCCACCGACCGCCGCGAAAAGCTGGCCGCTTACCGCCGCATCCCCTCGCTCCAGGAATACGTGCTGGTCGCGCAGGACGAGCGCAGCGTTGAAATCTATCGCCGCGAAGGCGACATCGGCTGGCGTTACCTGCCATTTACCGACGACGATTGCGCCGAATTCGCCAGCCTCGGCCTGCTGCTGCCGCTGGCCACCATTTACGCCTGAAAGCAATGAACGACCTCCGCCGCGAACTGATCGCCAAGGCCTGCGCCATGCAGCCGGCCGGGCTCAACAAGGGCACCTCCGGCAACCTCTCGGTACGCTGCGGCGACGATTTCCTGATCACCCCGACCGGCCTCCCCTACGCGGCGCTGAGCCTGGACGACATCCCGCTGATGGCCCTCGACGGCAGCTGGCAAGGGCCGCGCAAGCCGTCGTCGGAGTGGCGCTTTCACCGCGACCTCTACGCCAGCCGGCCCGAAGTCGGCGCCGTACTGCACGCGCACTCGCCGTTTGCGGTCAGTCTGGCCTGCCTGCGCCGCGAGATTCCGCCCTTTCACTACATGATCGCGCGCTTCGGCGGTACGACCATCCGCTGCGCCGACTACGCCATTTTTGGGTCTGAAGCCTTGTCGACCGTGGCACTGCAGGCCATGCACGAGCGCAAGGCCTGCCTGCTCGCCAACCACGGCCTGCTCGTCGCCGGCCGCGACCTGGACGAGGCCTTCGCCCTCGCCGTCGAGCTGGAAGAGTTGTGCGAGCAATACTGGCGTGCCTGCCAGCTCGGCGCGCCCATCCTGCTCGATGCGGCAGAAATGGCAGCCGTCCTTGAGCAGTTCAAGGGCTACGGCCAGCAATGAGCGCCGCCCCGGAAACTCCCACGGCCACCGCCCCCTCCAAGGCGAACACTCAGGCCGCTCACGACCTGACTCGCTGGCGGCATGCGCACCGCTTCACCAGCCCGCGTGCCGCCGCCGAACGCGGCACCCGCCAGGTGCTGTGGCTGACGCTGCTGACCATGGTCGGCGAGATCGTCGCCGGTTGGTGGTTCAATTCGCTGGCGGTCCTTGCCGACGGCCTGCACATGAGTTCGCACGCGCTGGCCATCGGCCTCGCCGCCTTGGCTTACGCCGCCGCCCGGCGCTACGCCGACGACCCGCGCTTTGCCTTCGGCACCTGGAAAATCGAGATCCTGGCCAGCTACACCAGCGCCCTGGCGCTGCTCGGGGTGGCGCTGGCGATGCTGTGGAGCGCCGGCGAACGCCTGCTGGCACCGCAGCCGATCCGCTACGGCGAAGCGCTGCTGGTGGCCGTCATCGGCCTGGCGGTCAACCTGCTCTGCGCCTTGATCCTCGAACGTGCCGGCGATGCCGGACACGGGCATGCGCACCACGGCCACGATCACGCGCATGCGCATGCCGACTCGCATCCCCATTCGCACACTCACCCACACACGCATGAGCATGCGGCCGGGCACGACCTGAACCTGCGCGCCGCGCACATCCACGTGCTGACCGACGCGCTGACCTCGCTGCTGGCGATTGCCGCGCTGGCCGGCGGCTGGTGGCTGGGCTGGGACTGGCTCGATCCGGCCTGCGCGGTGCTTGGCGGGGTGCTGGTCGGGCTGTGGGCGAAGAATCTGCTGCGCGACAGCGGCCGCATCCTGCTCGACCGCGAGATGGATCACCCCATCGTCGCCGAGATTCACGCCCTGGTCGCCGAACTGCCCGGCCGCAGCGAAATCACCGACCTCCACGTCTGGCGTGTCGGCAGCGGCAGCTACGCCTGCGCCCTGGCCCTGCTCACCCATGACCCTGGCCTGACCGCGCAAAGCGTACGCACCGCACTGGCCATTCACGACGAAGTGGCGCACCTGACGGTCGAAATCCAGCGCTGCCCCGACTGCCCGCAAGCAAGAAATTAGCGACAGGCATTCATGCCTGTCGGTCAAACATGTTTTGGAAGAGGTTTGCATCCCCTCCCAAAACGGTCGCCTGAAACCCCGGCCTTCAGGCCGGGGTCGGCTCCCTCCGCCCTGAAGGGCGGGGTTTCAAACCGGAGTTAGTCTTACGATGAAAATAGCCCGTTTTCACGGTCGACCGTGAAAACGGGCCAAAATCGCTGCCGCGCATCACGGCAACTCAAGTATTCAGATCAATGCACCCGCTTGACGCTGGCGCCTAGGCGGGCCAGCTTTTCCTCGATCCGCTCGTAGCCGCGATCAAGATGGTAGATGCGGTCGATCAGGGTTTCGCCTTGGGCGACCAGGCCGGCAATGATCAGCGAAGCAGAAGCCCGCAGGTCGGTCGCCATCACCGCCGCCCCTTCCAGCGCCGGCACGCCGCGAACAATGGCGTTGCTGCCTTCGATCTGGATATCGGCGCCGAGACGCATCAACTCGTTGGCATGCATGAAGCGATTTTCGAAAATGGTTTCGCGGATGGTCGCGACACCTTCGGCAACGCAGTTGATGGCCATGAACTGCGCCTGCATGTCGGTCGGAAACGCCGGGTAGGGCGCGGTGCGCAAGCTGACCGCCTTGAGCCGCTGCGGCGCCTTGAGGCGGATCGCGTCGCGCTCGATGACGATGTCGCAGCCGGCATCCATCAGCTTGTCGACCACCGCGTCGAGATAGGCGGCCGAGGTCCGGGTCAGGCGCACATCGCCGCCGGTCGCCGCCGCTGCGCAGAGGTAAGTGCCGGTTTCGATCCGGTCGGGCATGATCGCGTGCGTCGCCCCGTGCAGTTTATCCACGCCTTGAATGCGGATCACGTCGGTGCCGGCGCCGGAAATGCGGGCGCCCATGCTGACCAGGCAGTTGGCCAGGTCGACTACTTCCGGCTCGCGCGCAGCGTTTTCGATGATCGTTTCGCCATCGGCCAGGCAAGCCGCCATCATCAGGTTCTCGGTACCGGTGACGGTGACCATGTCGGTACAGATCCGGGCGCCCTTGAGCCGCTGGGCGCGGGCATGCACGTAACCGTGCTCGACCTTGACCTCGGCCCCCATCGCCTGCAGGCCCTTGATGTGCTGATCGACCGGGCGGGCACCGATGGCGCAGCCGCCGGGCAGGGAAACCTTGGCTTCGCCGCAGCGTGCGAGCAGCGGCCCGAGCACCAGGATCGAGGCGCGCATGGTCTTGACCCGCTCGTAGGAAGCGACCGGATTATTCAACCCGGCACCGGACAGGCCGAGACCGTCGACCCCTTCCATGGTGACGCCGACGCCCATTTCACCGAGCAAACGCAGCATCGTCGCGATGTCGTTGAGATGCGGAACGTTGGTCAGGTTGAGCGGCTCGGCGCTGAGCAGGGAGGCGCAGAGGATAGGCAGCGCCGCATTCTTGGCCCCGGAAATGGCCACTTCGCCGCGCAGCGACTGGCCGCCTTGAATCAACAACTTATCCACGGCTCACGCTCCATTCTTCCGGGGTCAGGGTCTTGAACGACAAGGCGTGCAATTCACCGCTGTCGAAACGCTCCCTGAGAATCTGGTTAACGCGCTGCTGGCGTTGCACGCGGCTCTTGCCGACGAATTCATCGCTGACGATCAGCGCGTCGAAGTGATGCCCGTCGCCGTCGAGTTCCAGGTGGGCACAATTCATCCCGGCGAGGATGAGTTGTTTGATCTGATCGGGGTGCATCATCGGGTTCAACCTCTCAACTTCCAGCCGCGGCGCAGGAGTTCCAGCGTCAGCAGGGAGACCGCGGCAAAGCAGACGACGACCACGCCCAGGCTGTTCAGCGGCGAAACGTCGGAAACGCCGAAAAAGCCATAGCGGAAGCCATCAATCATGTAAAAAACGGGATTGTAATGCGAGACTTGCTGCCAGAACGCCGGCAGCGAGTGAAGCGAATAAAAGACGCCGGAGAGCATGGTCAGCGGCATGATCAGGAAATTCTGGAAAGCTGCCAGCTGGTCGAACTTCTCGGCCCAGATTCCGGCAATCATCCCGGCCGCGCCGAACAGGGCGCCGCCGAGCAGCGCGAAGATCAGGATCCAGCCCGGCGCCACCACCTGCAAATCGGCGAACCAGACCGTCGCGAGCAAAACCCCGAGACCGACCAGCAAGCCGCGCAAGGTCGCCGCCAGCACGTAAGCGAGGAAAAAGGCGCCATAGGAAATCGGCGGCAGCAGCACGAACACGATCGAGCCGGTAATCTTGGCCTGGATCAGGCTGGAAGAGGAGTTGGCGAAGGCGTTCTGCAGCACCTGCATCATCACCAGGCCCGGAATCAGGAAGGCGGTGTATTCGACGCCATGCACCCGCAGTTGACCATCGAGCACGTGGCCGAAGATCAGCAGGTAGAGCAAGGCGGTCAGAACCGGCGCCGCGATGGTCTGGAAAGCGACCTTCCAGAACCGCAGGAATTCCTTGTAGAACAAGGTCAGAAAGCCGATCACTGCTGCACCATGCGCATGAACACTTCTTCCAGCGAAGCGCCGGGGTGGGCCGCCATCAGGTTGGCCGTGGTATCGAGCGCCAGCACCTTGCCCAGCTTCATCAGCGCGATGCGGTTGCACAGCGCCTCGGCTTCTTCCAGGTAATGCGTGGTCAGAATGATGGTATGGCCTTCTCCGTTCAAGCGGCGGATGAACTGCCAAAGTCCCTGGCGCAGTTCGACATCGACACCGGCCGTCGGCTCGTCGAGCACGATCACCGGCGGCTTGTGCACCAGTGCCTGGGCTACCAGTACGCGCCGCTTCATGCCGCCCGACAGGCGTCGCATGTTGACCTCGGCCTTGCTCGTCAGGTCGAGGTTTTCGAGGATTTCGTCGATCCAGTCGTCGTTGTTGCGGATGCCGAAATAACCGGACTGGATGCGCAGGGTTTCGCGGACATTGAAGAAGGGATCGAAGACCAGTTCCTGTGGCACCACGCCAAGATGCCGCCGGGCCTCGCGAAAATCGCGAACGACGTCGTGCCCCATCACCCTGATCGTACCGGCATCCGGCCGGGCCAGGCCGGCCAGAGTCGAGATCAGGGTCGTTTTGCCGGCACCGTTGGGGCCGAGCAGACCGAAAAACTCGCCGGCGGGGATTTCCAGCGAAACGCCGGCGAGGGCCTGCAACGCACCAAAACGCTTGGCGACCCCGTCAATGGATACGGCAGCAGACAAAAAAACTCCGGGTTCAGAGGCGCGGCAGCAGTTCGCTGACGCCGTACAGATCGGCCAATGCGGCGACACCGTCGGGAATATTGGCAAAACGCAGGGTCGACCGTGACTCGGGCGCCGCGCGCAGCCATCCCAGCATCACCGCGACAGCCGACGAATCGGCATCATCCACCGCCCCCAGATCGATCACCTGCTCGCCCGGCTGCAAGGCACCCGACCCCGCCGCCAGCAAGGCGGCGGCGGTCTCCATCCGCATCGGGACGGTAATTCGCAGGCGACCGGGCTGAACGTCGATCATCGGCTGCTTACTTGCCTGGCGGTGTCGAGAGCGACTTGTTTTTACCGGCAATCGCGGCGATCAAACCGTCGATCCCGCCATTCCGGACTTCCTGGCCGAACTGATCGCGGTAATTGGTGACCAGGCTGATCCCGGCCACGACCACGTCGTACACCTTCCAGACGGCCTCCACCTTCTCCAGGCTGTAATCGATCTGCACCGGTTTGTTGCCCGGCTGCACGACCTCGGTCCGCACCAAGGCATCGCCATCGCCGGGGTTCATCTTCAAGGGCTTGTAGACCATCTTCTGGTTGCGGTAGCCGGTCAGGGCGTTGGAGTAGGTGCGCACCAGCAGGGTCTTGAATTCCTGCGTCAACTGCTGCTGCTGCTGCGGGCTCGCCTTGCGCCAGTCCTTGCCGACCGCCAGCGCGGTCATGCGGGCAAAATTGAAATGCGGCAAAACCCGGACTTCGACCAGATCAATCGCCTTCTGCGTATTGCCGTTCTGTATTTCCTTGTCCTTGCGAACGATTTCAAGCACTTCCTCGGTCACCCGATGCACCAGCACATCCGGCGCCTCCTGGGCAAAAGCCGGCGCGAACAGCGATAAGGCAAGGCAACCCAGCAGGGCAATGGCAAACTTCCGGATCATCGATCTACTCTCAATCGTCCAGGCGCGGCGGGCGGCCGTCGTGGATCTGGTTCTGGCGACGCTGGAAATAAGCATCGCGAATGTAGGAATACTTGTCGAGCGCGGCCTCATCGACCACCTTGTCGGAAGGCAGGAGACTGGCGCGAACATCGACGATGCGCACGCCACGGAAAGTGTTGCGCACACGCACCGGATCGACCCACCCGACGGGATCGACCCAGGCATCGGTCACGAAGCCAGCCGTATCGCGCACGCTGCGCGGACCGATCAGGGGCCAGAACAAGTAGGCGCCGTCGCCAACCCCCCAGACGGCCAGGGTCTGGCCGAAATCCTCGTCATGTTTTTCCAGACCGAGTTCGCTGGCGACATCGAAGAGACCGAAGATACCGAGCGTGGAGTTGACCAATAGACGGGCAAGATCGACTCCGGCATCTCCGGCCTTGCCCTGCAGCAGATTGTTGGCCCCCGTCCAGGCATCGCCGACGTTGCCGAAGAAATTGCCGACCCCCGCCTTCACCGGCAAGGGGAGCGCACGGTCGTAGCCCCGGGCTACCGGCTTGAGCAGCGAGCGATCCAGGGTTTCATGTACCGCGAACATGGTACGGTTGAAACCCTCGTACGGATCGCGCGGATTGTCGCCGGCCCACACGGCCGTGCTCAGGGCCAGTGCGGCCAGACACAGGGAGAGGCGCCTGCCGGCCCTGGCCGATCGTTTCCCGTTCAGTTGCATTATTTGTTGTCCTGTCCTTCCGCCGCCTTGTTGAAGAGGAATTGGCTGATCATTTTCTCCAGCACCACGGCCGATTGGGTTTTGGCAATCGTCTCTCCCGGATTCAGCATTTTTTCATCGCCGCCGACATCCAGTCCGACATACTGCTCGCCCAGCAGGCCCGCAGTGTAGATCGAAGCGAAGGTGTCCTTCGGGAAGCGGTAGCGCCCATCGACATTGAGGACGACTACTGCCTCGTAACTAGCCGGATCGAAACGGATTTCAGCAATCCGGCCAACGACGACACCGGCGCTTTTGACCGGCCCGCGAACCTTGAGGCCGCCGATATTATCAAACTTGGCCTGCAGTACGTAGGTCTCGGACAACTGTGCCGACGAAAGGTTGCCCACCTTGAGGGCCAGGAACAACAGCGCGGCGATTCCGATGGCGACGAAGAAACCGACCCAGAGGTCGAGTACGGTACGATTCATGAGGTTCCCCGGAACATGAACGAGGTCAGGACGAAATCCAGCGCCAGAATGGCCAGCGCCGAGGTCACCACGGTACGGGTAATCGCCCGCGACACCCCCTCGGCGGTCGGCGCCGAATCGTAGCCCTCGAAAACGGCAATCAAGGCCACGGCAAAGCCGAACACCATGCTCTTGATCACCCCATTGACAATGTCATAACGAAAATCGACGCTGGCCTGCATCTGCGACCAGAAAGCACCGTCGTCGACACCGATGAAGACGACGCCGATCAACCAGCCGCCGATCACGCCCATCGCCGAAAAAAGCGCCGCCAGCAAGGGCATGGCAATCACACCGCCCCAGAAGCGCGGCGCCACGACACGGGCAATCGGGCTGACCGCCATCATGTCCATCGCCTTGAGTTGTTCGGTCGCCTTCATCAAGCCGATCTCGGCGGTAATCGACGAACCGGCACGCGAGGCAAAAAGCAGGCCGGCCACCACCGGTCCCAGCTCGCGCGTCAGGGAAAGCGCCACGAGCACACCCAAGGCCTCGGTCGAACCGTAGCGCTGCAGGGTCTCGTAGCCCTGCAGGCCGAGCACCAGGCCAACGAACAGCCCGGAAACCAGGATGATGACCAGGGAGAGAACGCCGCTGAAATAGATTTCGCGCAGCAGCAGGGGAAGGCGGAGAAAAGCCATGCCCGAATGCTGAAGAATGGCAAAAAGGAAGCGTGTGGCGAACCCGAGACGCCAGATACGCTCGACGGCGGCGTGCCCGAGCCTGCGGATGGGCTTGAACAGATCAGGCATGCCTTCTCCCGCCAAGGAATTCGTCGCCGACCGTCGGCGCCGGGTAATCGAAACGCACCGGGCCTGCCGCCTCGGCGTGCACGAACTGATGCACGAAGGGATCCCGCGAGGTACGGATCTCATCCGGCGTTCCCTCGGCCACCACTCGCCCCTCGGACAGGAAATAGACGTAATCGACGATGGCCAGCGATTCATGGACATCGTGCGTCACCATGATCGAGGTTGCGCCCAGGGCATCGTTCAAGCGCCGGATCAACTGCCCGATCACGCCCAGCGCAATTGGATCGAGGCCGGCAAACGGCTCGTCGTACATCACCAGCATCGGGTCCAGGGCAATGGCCCGTGCCAGCGCCACGCGCCGCGCCATGCCTCCGGAAAGCTCGCTGGGCATCAGCCGCCCCGCACCGCGCAGGCCCACCGCCTCCAGCTTCATCAACACCAGATCGCGCACCATGCCTTCCGGCAGGGCGGAATGTTCGCGCAAGGGAAAAGCCACGTTATCGAAGACCGACATGTCGGTAAACAGCGCACCGAACTGGAAAAGCATGCCCATCTTGCGGCGCAGGCGATACAAATCCTTCTCCGACATGGCCGAAACCACGTCGCCGCCGAAACGGACCACCCCGCCCGAAGGTCGCAGCTGACCTCCGATGCAGCGCAGCAGGGTGGTTTTGCCGCAACCCGAACCGCCCATGATCGCCACCACCCGGCCACGCGGAATCCGCATGTCGATTCCACGCAATATCGGGCGTCCGTCGTACGCAAAGTGCAGGTCTTCGATATCGACCAGGATATCGGTCGGCAAGGCGATCCCCTCTGAAGGCAAGAGCCGGATTTTAGCAGAAGCCCGCACGGAGCACACTCGCGGCAAGAACGCCGGCATGGTCTTGCATTTTATTTGCAAATCGCATATAAAGATGCCATACAAATATCAGCGACATCATGTCCTCTCCTTTCTTCCTCCTTCTGCTCGTCCCGCTGCTTCTCTGCTGCCATGCTTGCGCGCCGCAGCAGGCCCTGGCGCCGAACGGCGGCCACCTCGCGGCGGAAGCCGGAGTGCGCGGCGAGGCACGAATTCCGCCCCTGCTCGACGAAGCCCTGCAGTTGCCGCCCTTGCGCCCGAAAAAGGACCAGCTACGCCTGAGCATCACGGTCAACAACCAAAATCTGCAGGAATTGCTGCTTGCCCTGGCCCGCGACGCCCGCCTGAATCTCGACCTGCACCCCGGTATCGGCGGCAAGGTCACGCTGCACGCGGTCGACCAGCCGCTGGCGCACATTCTCGAACGCATCGCCCGCCAGCACGATCTGCGCTACGAAATTTCCGACAACAGCCTGTCGGTACTACCGGACGCCCCCTACCTGGCGCACTACCAGGTCGACTATCCCAATCTCAGCCGCAATGCCAGCACCCAGGTCGGCAGCAATGCGCAGATTGCCGGCAGCGCCGTGAACCCGGCCAGCCTTTCGCCCGGCGGGCAGGGCATGCCGGCCGGTGCCGGCAACCAGTCGAGCAGCCGCATCGAAAACAGCAGCCGCCATCTTTTCTGGGAAAACCTGGAACGCAATCTCAAGGAAATCCTGCGCGAGCAGGACCAGGCGCTGCCGCAAGGCTCCAGCGAGACCCAGGTCGAACAACAGGTTTCCCAACAGGCCAGCGGCTTTGTCGCGCCCAACCGCAGCGCGTCCCGCCAACGCCAGGGCAACACTGCCGCCACGCCGCCGGTCTTCAGCGATACGCAGGCCAGCAGCAACCTGCGGGTAAGGCGCAGCACCCTGCGCGAAGCCGCGGCCATCATCGTGCACCAGGAAAGCGGCGTGATCGCCATCCGCGCCACGCAGCGCCAGCACGACAAGATCCGCGAATTCATCGAACGCGTTCTGCTCTCCGCCCATCGCCAGGTATTGATCGAGGCCACCATCGTCGAAGTAGCCCTCAACGATGGTTACGAACAGGGCATCGACTGGAGCCGCCTCAGCGCCGGTGGCCTGTTCGAGTTTCTCGGCAACCCCCTGCGCACCGGAGTCAATCTCAAATACACACGCGGCGAAAACCCGGACGTCCTGATTTCCCTGCTTGCCAGTTTTGGCCAGACGCGCGTCCTTTCCAGCCCCCGCCTCTCGGTGCTAAACAACCAGAGTGCCCTGCTCAAGGTGGTCGAGAATTACGTTTATTTCACCGTCAAGGCGGACGCCATCGCCACCGCCAACGTCGGCACCACCACGACCTACACCACGACGCCGCAGACTGTCCCGGTCGGCCTGACCATGACGGTAACACCGCAGATCGGGGAAAACGGCCAGATCATTCTCAACATCCGCCCGACCATCACCAGCATCGGACGCGAGGTCCCGGACCCCAATCCCGATCTGCGCAAGAACGGTATCGAAAACCTGGTGCCGGTGATTCGCACCCGGGAGATCGAGTCGGTCATGCGCATCGGCAGCGGCCAGATCGCCGTGCTCGGCGGGCTGATGGAAGACGCCAGCGAAGAACGCAACCGGCAGGTACCCGGGCTGGCGGATATCCCGACCCTGGGCGAAGTCTTCACCAACCGTCACCAGTTGCGGCGCAAGACCGAACTGGTGGTTTTCCTCCGCCCCCTGCTCATTCGCCAGGCCAGTCTGCGCGGCGACTACGCCGACTGGCGCGAACGCTTGCCGGCCGGCGAGCGCGAGGTGGCCGCGCCATGAAACCCCTCGCCGCCACCGCCACTGCCTGGCGCAACGCCCTCTGGCTGCTGCTTGCCGGGGCAGCCTGCGGTGGCTCGCTGGCCATCTACCTGCAGGCTGAAAGCAGCACGCCGACCGCTCTTGCCGTCGCCGACTTGCCGCCACAGGAAAAATTCGCCTCCCTGCCGACACAAGCACTGACCCTGCCCGCCCCCCCTGCCGGAATCGTCGATGACAGCAGCCTCTCCCGCTGCGAGGCGCCCCCCGGCGAGCAGGAAGCTCCACCCCCCGCCGGCCCCCTTGAGGTCGAGCCGGAGATTGGCGAACACTGGGAAGCTGCCCGTCAGGCGCTGGAAAAAAACGACCCAGCCACCGCCGAAATCCATCTGCGCCGCCTTTTGAAGGAATACCCGGAACACGCCCCCGGCCTGCGAGCCCTGGCGCTGCTGCGGGAGAACAGCGGCCGCGACGCCAGCGAGGCGGCGATGCTGCGCCGTCTCGCCGACAACGGCCGTGGCGAAACACCGGAAAGCCGTGCCGGCGCCTGGCTGAAGCGGGAGCAGCCGCATGCTGCCGGACACATCGCGCTCCTGGCCCATCTCCACGCCGATAGCGCAAACCTGCGCTTTGCCCAAGGCGTCGCCCTGGGGCGGGAAGGCCGCTGGGCAGAGGCCGCCCAGGCCTTCCGTCACAATCTGCGGCTTGGCGCCGAGCATCCGGATACCTGGTACAACCTTGCCGTCGTCCATGAACGCCGGGGCGAGGGCACCGAGGCCAGTGCCGCCTACCGCCGCGCCCTGGAACTGGCGGAAACCCTGCCTCACCGCTTCACGCCCGCCGCCGTTGCCCAACGGCTACAAGCACTGGAGACGAGGCAAGCAGATCATGCCGGCCCACGGCCGACGGAGCCGCAGCCATGACACGCTTTGAAACACTTTCACGGTCAACGCCGCAAAAGGACGATTTCTTCCTTGCCAGCGGCCTGATCGATATCGACCAGCACCGCATCGCCGCCCAGCGCAGCCGCGATAAAGGCCAAAGCCTGCGCCAGGCCTTGCTTGAACTCGGCTTCATCCAGGCCGCAAGCCTGCGCCAACTCGAGACGGCAAGCGGACACCCCCCGGGCATCGACTGGACGCGCCACCGTCACGACCCCCGGCTGGAACAGCTGATTCCGCGTTCCCTCGCCGTCGGCCTGAAGGTTTTTCCGCTTCGCCACGACGAAGCCGAAAGCCGCCTGCTACTGGTCGGCGAACACCCGGAAGACCTGGCCTTGCGCGAGCGCCTGCGCCATCGCCTGCCGGCAGGGACCGTGGTCGAATTGCGGGCAGCGGCAGCTGAAGAAATCGAGCAGGCCATCGACCGCCATTACGGATACAGCACCGATATCGACCGCCTTCTGGAAACCCTGGCGGCGGACGGCGTGAGTAGCGCCGTGACGGCACGCAGCGAGCGGGCAACGATCCGCCCCCTGCTCGACGCCTTCATTGCCGACGCAGTCCGCCTCGAAGCCTCCGACATCCATTTCGAGCCGGAAGCCGGATTCGCCCGTATCCGCTACCGTATCGACGGCCTGCTGCGCATCGTCCGCCTGCTGCCCGGCAACATCTGGCAACCGCTGCTGATCTGCCTGAAACTGCTCGCGGGGATGGATATCGCCGATAGCCGCAGCCCGCAGGACGGGCGCTTCACCCAAGCCATCGCCGGCCGCGAAGTCGATTTCCGCGTCGCCAGCCTGCCCACCCTGCACGGCGAAAACCTCGTTCTGCGCATTCACGACCGCCAGCGCAGCCTGCTCCGCCTCGATCAACTCGGCCTCGACGGCGACAGTCGCCAGCAACTCGAACGCATCTGCCGACGCCCGGAAGGCATTCTGGTCATCACCGGACCGACGGGCAGCGGCAAGACCACGACGCTATATTCCCTGCTGCACATCGCCAGCCATCCCGGGGTCAACACCATGACCCTCGAAGACCCGGTCGAACACCCCCTGCCCCTGATCCGCCAGACCCAGGTCTGCGAAGCGGTCCGCCTCGACTTCGCCAACGGCATCCGCTCGCTGCTGCGTCAGGACCCGGATATCGTGATGGTCGGCGAAATCCGCGACGCGGCCAGCGCCAGCATGGCCTTTCGCGCCGCCATGACCGGCCACCAGGTGTACACCACCCTGCATGCCAACTCGGCACTGGCCGCCTTGCCGCGCCTGCTCGACCTCGGCATTTCCCCGGCCACCCTCGCCGGCAGCCTCAACGGCATCGTTGCCCAGCGCCTGCTGCGGCGCCTTTGTCCGCATTGCCGTCGGCGCGAAGGCTTGGGAGAAAACAATGGCGGACGGGAAACCTGGGTCGCGGACGGCTGCCCCGACTGCGACTGGCAAGGCTACCGGGGACGGCTGGCCGTGATGGAGATCATCCGCATCACGCCCGAGTTCGCCGACCTCATCGCTGCCGGCGCCCCCCCGGAGCAGCTACGCCAGGCTGCTTTTGCCGCGGGCTACCGCTCCCTCGCCGAACGCGCCCGGCAACTGGCGCTCGACGGCTCGACCACCCTGGCCGAAGCCGCGCGCATCATCGACCTCGATCCATGAGCACGCTGCGCCCCCACTTCTACCGCGCCCTGCGCGCCGACGGTCGCCTGCAACACGGCTACCTGCCAGCCATCGACCGCCACGACCTGGAAGGTCTGCTGCGCGAGGACGCCAGCATCTGCCTCCTGGCCTGGCCCCTGCCCATCCGCGAACAACGCCTGCCACCGACGGCACTGACCGAATGCTGCTTCCAGCTGGGGCAACTCCTGGGTGCCGGACTGCCCCTGCTCGAAGCCCTGAGTATCTGCCGCGAGGAGTCCGGCAACCGGCAACTCCAGGCCTGCCTGCACCGCCTCACCTACGATCTGCGCCAAGGCCTGCCGCTATCGCAGGCACTGCAACGGCAATCGCGGCATTTCGACCTCGCCCTGATTGCCGCCATCCACGCCGCCGAGCACAGCGGCGATCTGGCCGCCGCCTTCAACACCCTCCACGGCAACCGCCGCTGGCTGGAGCAATTCCGCCGGCAATTAGGCCAGGATCTGCTGGCACCGCTATTTGGTGGCCTGGCCACGCTCGGTGCCTGTCTCTTCCTGATCTACCACACGGGACCGCTGCTACAGCAATTTGCCGTAGCCCAGGGCCTGCCCCTGCCAACGGCCACGCGCTGGCTGCTGCAACTGGCGCCGGCACTGCAGAGCGCCTCGTTCTGGCTTCCCGTCCTCCCCGCACTCCTGATCCTCGCCCTCCTCACCCGGCTGACAAGCATACGCCGCCCCCTGCACCGCCTGTTACTCGGCCTGCCGCTGCTCGGACGACTATGGCTGCAATTCGAGCTGGCCCGTTTCTGCCGCACACTGGGGATGCTCTACGACGCCGGACTTCCCCTGCTCGCCGCGCTGGATACCGGCCGCGAACTGCTGCACAACCGGCATCTGCACGCAGCCTGCGGCCAGGCCATCGAGAGAATCCGCGAAGGACGCTCCCTGAGCGCGGCATTTGCCGACAGTCGGCAATTCCCCTCCCTGCTCCTGCATCTGCTCGCCGTCGGCGAGCACGCCGGGCGTCTCGGCGAATGCCTGCACACCCTGGCCGAGCATTTCACCCGCCAGGCACAAATGAGAATGCAGCAGATACAAAGCCTGCTGCCGCCGCTCCTGACCCTGCTTCTCGGCAGCCTGCTGATTTTCACGACCTGGAGCATCTTTGCACCGCTCAACGAGCTGATCGGGCTCGGCGGCGGAGGGCGATGATGCTGTTCTGGCTCACTCACGAGGGACTGCGGGCCTGGCGCCGGCGTAGCGATCCGGTGTGTTTTTTCCCTGCGGACGCCCAGGGGCTGGAAGAATTCGCCGTCTATCTCGCCCGCACCGGCGAGCGACGCTGGCGCCTGCTACTCGATCTGGCCAACGAGGAATACGCCGAATTGAGCCTCCCCCCGAATCACGGACTCTCCACCTTCGACCGCCGCCTGCTTCTCGCCCGCCGCCTGGAGGAACGCTATCCCGGGCGCCTCCTGCGCGCCCCCCTGGGCCAGCCGACTTCCGGTGCCGCGCCCACCTGGCAACTGCTCTCCGTCGACGACGAAGAAATCCAGCCCTGGCTGCGCCTTCTGCAGGCGCGAGCCGAACTCGCCGACGGCATCCACGCCATCGGCCCGCTGGCCCTCGCCTGCCACCTCCCGGAAGCCAATTACAACGGCATCCTGCAGATTCTCGGCGAGCAGCACTTGCGGCAGATTCTCGTCCGCCACGGTCAACCCTGTTTCAGCCGCAAAATCGCCCTCGCCGGCGACGAAGATCCGGTCGGGCGCATCGTGGAGGAATCCCGGCAGTTACTGCAGCACCTGCACCTGCATCGCGGACAGCCCACGCCCGAACGAGCCTGGATCATCCTCCCGCCCACCCTCGCCGAGAGCTTGCCGCCAACCCTCGCCGCGGCCACCGGCATCCCCTGGTCGGCGCACAGCCGCGACAGCGGGCAATGGCAGCAAGAAATACTGCGGGCACTCACCCGTGCCCCCGGCGCCAATCTCCTGCCGCCCGCCTTGCGCCGGGCAGCGCGCAGGCGATGCGCGGAAACGCTATTCCTCGGCCTCGGCGCCCTGCTGCTGGCCTTCACCCTGGGTCGCTACGAGTTCGAGCGCCTCGCCGCCGCCGACATCCAACCCGTACCCGCCCTGACGGACAGACCGCAAGAGCGCCCGGCAACGAGCGAAGAGGCCCTGCTCTCGCCAGCGGGCGAGGCTTTGCTGCAGGAAATGCTGGCAGCCGGCCAAGCCTCGCACCAAGCCCTCGACAGCCTCGCCACCTGGGCCGCGATGCCTGCGCGCTGCCACACCCTGCTACCGGTTGACGAGTGGCGCTGGCACGAGCATCGCCTGCACCTTCGCCTGCGCCGGGCGGAAACAGGCCCGAGCCAGGACGAGAACAAGGAGGAAGATGAGGAAGAAAGCGGAGAAACGGGGAAAAGCAAGGCAGCCGCGGCACAAGCGCGCTGCCTGGAGAGAAAGCCGGGGCTCCCCGGCGCTTGGCCGCTACGTCTGGCGCGGGAAGAAGGATGACGATTTCCTTACCCCGCCCCTTCCGCCTTGTCGCCGGCATCTTGCTGTTTGCCGCAGCGGCTTTCCTGCACCTCGCCAACGAACGCGCCGGCACGAACGAGCGCCTGCGGCAGGATGCGGCAAGCCGCCATCTGGCCCACCAGCACCATATCGAGCAACACCAAGCCACCCTGCGCCGGAAACAGGCACCGCTGATCGCCGACTACCGGCGACAGGCACTGCATCTCCACCTGGCGGCAGAAGAGGGCACGCCGGAACAGCATGCCGCCACCCTCGACCGCCTCCTCCGCCTTGCAAACAGCGGACCGGGCCGAGCGTTACGCCAGCTCCGCCTCCAGTTCGAGGATGAAAACCCGGAAAGCGCCCCCCGCCTGACCTCGATAGCGGCGACCACCCCCATCCCCGCATTTTTGCCGCCCGCCACGGTCGACCGTGATCCGAAGGCAAAAAGCACTGCTCGCTGGCAACGGCTACGTCTCGATGCAGTCGTGAGCAGCCCCCAGATGCTTTCCCGGCTGCTCGGCACGCTTTTTTACGGCAGCGCCGCCCGCCCCGAGCGTTGCCGCCTGGACGAAGCCGGCGAGGGCAATCCCGGCACCGGGCACGGCATCGCCCTCTCCTGCGATCTGCTCTGGCCCACATGGACCGCCCCCTGAAGCCAGGCCGGCGCAAGCAGCATGGGCGCCTGCTGCCGCTCATCTTGCCGCTGGCCCTGCTCCTTGTCCCCGCCCTCGGCGCCGCCTTCCGGCTGGAGCGGGACGCCACCCGGAGCCGCTTGCAGCAGACGGAAACGGCGGCCCGCCAGCTGGCGCAAGCCCGCGCGGCCCTGATTGCACGGGCCGTGGCCGACGACAATCGCCCCGGCAGCCTGCCCTGCCCCGACCTGCTGACCGACGACGCCGGCTTGCGCAATTACCCCGACGATGGCAAGGCCGACAACCTGACCCGCAACCGCTGCCCCAGCGACCTCGGCCGGCTGCCCTGGGCCACGCTGGCGCAAGCGCCGCTCCTTGATCGCGACGGACAGCGCCTGTGGTACGCCATTGCCCCCGGCCTCTACGACGACGACAATGCCGAGCCGATCAACAGCGACACCGTGACCGGCCTCGAGCACGCCGGCCAAAGCAACATCGCCGCCCTGCTGATCGCCCCCGGCGCCGCGCTGCCCGGCCAGCAACGTCCATCCTCGCTTGCCGCCGATTACCTGGAGAACGGCACCGGCAACGACCGCATCCAGGCCATTACCCGCAGCGAGCTGATGGCCGCCGTCGAAAGCCGCATCGTCGGCCAGGTTCGCAACTGTCTGCTCCGCCACGCCGCCGGTCGCGATTACCCCTGGCCGGCGCCGCTTGCCGTCGGCGATGGGCGCGGCCAGGCCGGCAGCCGCTTCGGGCGCATCCCGAGCACGCAGGCGGACGCACTCCCTGCCGCCGCGCTGGAGAATGCGCTGCAAGGATTCGCTGCCAGTGCCACACCCCCCAGCCCCGCCGGGCAGCAAGACTGGCACCGCCAGCGCAGCGAGGAAATTGCCGCGCTGCGCAATTTTGCCGCTGCCCTGTTCACCAGCGGGCAAGCCCTGACGCTGGCTGCCGCCGGAGGCCGGCAAGAGGGCGAACGCTTGCAGGCCACCCTCGACAGCGCCGGCAAAAACGAACGGATCAGCCGCAGCGAAGGCAAGGCCATTGCCACTGCCACCCGTAACAGCCAGGAAAGCTGGCAAAGCCTGCCGCTCGCCCTCGCCGACAGTGGCCTCGATCCGTGGGCGGCCTTGCTCGCCGCCGGCCTGCGCCGCCTGCCGCTCCTGGCAACACAGATGCCGGGCAACGCCGAAGTCTGCCAACTGGCCGAGCATCTGGACATCAGCCGGAGCGAGCACCCGGCCCTGCAAAATACCTTGCCGGCCGCCAGCACCCACATCGCCGCCTTCTGCCACGGCGACCCGGCCAATGCCGCCTCGGCCGCCGTGCAGGCGGGCGCCGACCTCCTGCACGCCCTCGCCAACCGCCGCAGCGAAATCCTCGCCGCCGACCTGCGCCTGCGCATTGAGGCGCAACTTGAGGCGCAACTTGAGGCGGAACCCGAAGCGGCACCCGATCCGCCCCCCAGCCCACCGCTCGAAGCCAGCAACGCGCCGGCACGCCAGAGCGAACTCAGCCTGGCGCTGCTCGCCCGCCTGCAGCACGGCGCCCCGCCGCTACTCGCCCTGCGCGACGAAGCCCGCCATTTTCTCGAAACCGGCGATCAAGCCATGGCCCTCATCCTTCTCGATCGCCTGGCATCGGCGCTCGCCGAGCAAGAAGCCAGCGAACACAATCTCAGCCGCAGCACCCTGGCCTACTGGCAAGCGCGGCAGCAAGCCGCATTCGAGCAATTCCTGGCACAAGACCAGGCCGAACCGCGCCCCCTGCAACAAGACATCCTTCCCCACGCCCAAAAACTGGCCAGCGAAAGCGCACCGCTGCTGCAAGTCCTCACCGCCATCGAAAACAGCGCCCGGCAACTCAGCCGCCTCGCCCTGGCACCAGTGGTGGACGAAGACCTGCCGGCGGCAACGGCGGACAGCCTCTTCGGCTTGGCGGAAGAACAGGAAAGGCTGGAAAAACTGGCCGCCACCGCCCGCGAAAACGCCGAGCGCGCCCCCAGCCGCAGCAAGCTGCAAAAAGCCGACGAAACCCTCGCCGCCGCACTCGCCGGCGGCAAGCACCTGAACGCGGGCGGGCAAGGTCTCCTGGACACCCTGGACCCATCGATCGGCAGCACAGCGGCAAGAGCCTGGCCGCTGGTCTGGCGTAGCGCCAGCTGCGACTTTCTCCGCCCCGAGCGCGCACTTTCCAGCTGGTGGTGGCGCAATCGCTGGTACGACAGCGTCTTCTACCAGTTCGGCGAACGCACCGCCAAGGCGCCGGGACGCCTGCACCTCGGCCCGCACGGCGGGCAAGCGCTGATCGTGCTCGCAGCCGGCGGCGCCCTGGCGGGACAGATACGCCCCCGACAAGGAATCGCCGATTACCTGGAAGGAGAGAACGCCGATCCCGGCCGCAACGGCCAGGGGCAAAACCCGAGCCGGCTTTTTTCCCGTTTACCACGGTCGACCGTGTTCAACGACATTTTTGCTCCCCCGCTCGCCGAAAACGAGGCCCCATGAAACAGCAAACCGCCGGCTTTTCCCTGATCGAACTGGCCATCGCCCTGGTCGTCATCGCCCTGCTGCTCGGGGCACTCCTGCCACTACAAGGCGCCCGACGCGAAATTGCCGCCCGTCAGGAGGCACAACAGCTCCTCGAACAGGTACGCGACAGCCTCCTCGGCTTCACCCTCGCCCACGGTCGCCTGCCCTGCCCCGCCGCCCCCGGCGGCGACGGACGCGAAGACTGCGGCCGCGAACACGGCATCCTGCCCTGGTCCACCCTGGCCCTGCCCGCGCGCGACCCCTGGGGTCAATCCCTGAGCTACTACGCCGACCCACGCTTCACCCACCCGGTCAGCGACCCACTGAGCAGCAGCATCGCCCTCGACAGCAACGGCAACGCCCGCATCAAGGCCGCGCGTGACGCCGGCGGCGACCTGGCCGACAAGCTGCCGCTCGTCGTGGTCTGCCACGGCCAACGCGGCGGCGGCGCCTGGCGCGATGAGCGCCAGATTCCCGCCAGCAGTGGCGACGAAGCAGAAAACGCCGATGCCGACCTGATCTTCGTCCACCGCGACCCCGCTCCCGATTTCGACGACCTGCTGCTATGGATCGGCCCGGCCATCCTCAAGAGCCGCCTCGCCGCCGTCGGCCGTCTCTCCTGACGCCTCCACCGCCCCGCCCGTTCCTCAACCGTCCCTCAACCGCTCTCCACCCAGCCCACGGAGCCCAGCATGCCCACACCGTCCCTCTTGCCCAGCCCCGGAACGCCGCCCGAGTATCCACGCAAGTTCGCATCCGAAACCGCCCCCCAACCCAGCCCCCACGCACCATCACGGATCGCGGCGGCACCGCAACGCCCATGCCCGCGCAGCCACCGCCCCACCTGCCGGCCAGAGGGATTCACCCTGGTCGAAATGGCCATCGTCCTGGTCGTCATCGGCCTTCTGCTCGGCGGCGTCTTCAAGGGGCAGGAGCTGATCGCCAGTGCCAAGGTCAAAAACTTCGCCCAGGATTTCCGTACCGTTCCGCTCTACCTCTACGGCTACCAGGACAAGTTCAGGACGCTACCCGGCGACGACCCCGCCGCCGCGCAACACCTGACCGGAGGCAGCCCCGCCACCTGCGCCAACTGTCTCGGCAACGGCGTCATCGACGGTGCCTGGAACAGCAGCAATCCCGCCGACGAGAGCCGCCTGCTCTGGCAGCACATCCGCCTCGCCGGCCTGGCCGCGGGGCCAAGCGACCCGAACGCCGCCGACTACCTGCCGCGCAACGCCGACAGCGGCATCATCGGCGTCAGCAATGCCGCCGCGCCGCCCATCGTCGGACTACAGGGCAGCCATGTCGTCTGCTCGCAAGGCATCCTCGGGCGCCATGCCCGTCAGCTCGATATCGCGATGGACGACGGCAACACCGCCAGCGGCCTGATGCAGACCATGAACAATCAGGGCGCCAACCAGAACGCCGCCGCCAATCCGGTCGCCAACGCACAATTGATCGACGCCCAACCCTACACCGTCTGCCTGGCCTTCTGAGCCCGGCAAACCCGCGCCCACGCCCCTCACTCTCCCAGCCGCCCTCCCCGCGACGCCGCCTGTCGAGGGACAAAGGCACTCGCCAAGGAATGCCCCGCCGCATTGGCCGCGTCGAGCAGGGTTTCCTGGCTCAAATGCGCATAACGCTGCGTCGTTTTCACCTGGGTGTGGCCAAGAATCTTCTGCACCTCGTACAACGAACGCCCGGCATTGACCAAAAACGAGGCAAACGAATGCCGCAGATCGTGAATCCGCACATCCGCCAGCCCCGCCCGGCGCCGCGCCCGGTCCCAGGCGGAAAATACCGACACATACGGTCGCCGTGTCTTCGGATTGGCGAACACCCAGGGACAATCCCCCTCCTGCGGCAAGGTGGCCAGCAACTGCAACACCCCATCCGACAAGGGAACATGCCGCGGCTTGCCGGACTTGGTCACCGGAATACGCCATTGCTTGAGCGACAAATCGAAATCCAGCCACTGCGCATCCAGCACCTCGCGCTTGCGCGCCCCGGTCAGGATCAGCATCGGAACGATGAAACGCAGCATCGGGTTATCGCTGTCGCAAACCGCCACATAAAGCCGCTGCGCCTCATCCGCCGTCAGGTAGCGCTCCATCTTTGGCGGATCCTCGAACAAAACCACATCCTTGGTCGGATTCACCGTCACCCCGGGAACCTCCCAACGCAAGGCCAGATTGAAAATGTAGCGCAGCAGGATCAACAAGCGATTGGCCGACCCCAGCGCCGCTCCCGCCGCCCGCCGCCCGTGGTGGATAGCGATGATGTCGGCCTTGCCGATCTCGTCCAGGTGGCACTTGCCGAGTTTGGGCAGCAGATGATTGCGCAGTAAACACTCATCCGTCCGCCACGACCGCTTGTACCCCATCACATAAGGCAGATAACGCTGCTCGACGAACTCGGCGAAACTGGGCACGGCGCGCAAGACAGACCTCTCCGCCGCCGGATCGAGACCCAGCGCAATCTGCCCGCGCAACTCATTGGCACGCCTGCGCACCTGCTCCAGCGACAAGTCATCGACATGAGCAATCCGGAACTGATGTTGCGTCCCGCGCGGGCTGGCATAGCGCAAATACCAGCTTTTCCCCCCTGATTTCCGAACCTCAAGCAGCAGGCCCTTACAATTTGCATCAAAATAGTCGACCTTCCCCTTGTCGGCCGGGCAACTCAGGGTACGAACCATGGCGGCTGAGAGTGCGATGACAGGCATGGCGTTCTCCAGATAAAAGTCACACCTGAAAGAATATATATCATTTCGGAAAAATAAAAGTCATGGATGCAAATTCGCTGAAAATAATCACGGCGCTCAAGGCTGCACGTATCGCACTAAACTGGACGCAACAGACCCTGGCCGCCAAGTGCGGTGTATCTCAAGTTAGCATTGCCCGCATGGAATCAGGCATCGTGTCGCCCCGACTATCGAACGTGTCGAAAATCAGGGCAGCGCTGCTTGAAGCCGGCGTGAGAATCGTCGACGAATCCCCCGAAGGCGGCTTCACCCTGATCGTCGACGGCAAGGTCTTTCGCGTGGAAACACCGGCGGCGGCGGAGTGAAACGACGGGATTTTGGGTGTTTTTTACGGTCGACCGTGAAATTTGGGCAAAAATGCTCGGACAGACCATCATGCTCATCCCCGCCTCGAAGAGCATGCACAAAAACGATTGACCGCCCTATATATCGTACATACAATAAATCGCGTGGAAATCATTTACGACCCCATCAAAAACATCAGAAACATTGAGTTGCGCGGCTTGAGTTTTGAGCGGGTGATAGATTTCGATTTCCAGACTGCAGTCATCTGGGTGGACACCCGGAAGACCTACTCCGAGGTACGAATCTCCGCACTGGGGCTGTTGGCTGGTCGGGTGCATGCACTGGTCTTTAGCGAAACGACCAGGGGAATTCGGGTCATCAGCTTTCGCAAAGCAAATAAACGCGAGGTAAGACGGTATGAGCAAGAAACCCGATCCTGAACTGATCGACGAAGAGAATCCGGAATGGACAGACGAAATGTTCAGGGAGTCCGTACGATTCGATGCGCTACCGGAATCGTTGCAGACCAAGCTGCGCGGCCGTCCAAAGGCTACCATCACCAAAGAACGCATCACCATTCGCTTATCGAAAGAGGTTGTGGAACAATTCCGCGCCAGCGGTGAAGGTTGGCAAACGCGGGTGGATGCAGCGTTGAAGGACTGGCTCAAGACGCACTCACCTGCGTGATTTTTACGGTCGACCGTGATACTTGGGCAAAAATGCTCGGACAGACCATCCTTGTCGGCACTGAATCCAGTAACAGATTCAAGACTGCCCCCCCACCCATGAACAGCCGGGCTTGCAAGAAAGAATTCCCCCCTGATTTCCGGGCCACGCTGGCGGACTGGCGTAGGTGAAAATTCTGGAAATAGCTGATAGGAAACAATCAGTTGTGCTGATTTTTCCGGGTGCTTTGGGTTTTACGAAAGAGGAAGAGCGTAGGACGGCTTTGATTTGTGGGTGATGAATTGATTATTTTTGTTTTTAATCAATGGGTTGGTGGTGGGGTGGGTTTTCACGCTCACTACGAGTACGAATACCTTCACCGGCGGTTCCGGTAATGATATTTTTGAAGCCTCTCTGGCTGGTGCTGCTGGTACGAGCAACACGCTTAACGCACTCGATAACCTGAATGGTGGTGCGGGTACAGATACCCTGATCGCAGAAATCCGCACGGGTGTAACGCCGGCTAACCTGGCGGGTATCGAAGTGGTCAATGCAAACTTCAGCGGCGCTGTGACGCTGGGTTTGGGTAATGCAGCTGACCTTGCTACGGTTGTTAACCAGGGTAGTTCTGCTGCGGCGACCTTCTCTGGCTTGGCTGCGGGCGTGACCAATCTGGCCGTTGCTGATGTTGCATCGCAAACGACAGAATTCCAGTTTGCTTCGACTACCGGTTCCCAGGCTGTCGCACTTGAAGTAACGGCTGTTACCGGTGCTGCTGCCGCTGAAATCCAGATCGACGGCATTGAGACCATCAATGTGACCGCATCGGGTTCTGCGAGCACCTACGAGCTTGCCGCTGACGCTGCTAATACCGTGTCGTTTGCAGGCGCAGCCAATCAAACCGTTACTTTCGATGCGACTACGCTGAGTGTTTCTAAGTACGACGCTTCTTCAGCAACGGGGGCTATTACCCTGACCACCACGGATCAAACTGCCATTGGGGCAGCACTCGACGTGACGGTGCTGGGTGGTGCCGGTAATGACAGCCTGACCGTCTCTGCTGAAAGCAACGATATGTCCATCAATGGTGGTGCAGGTAACGACACCATTGTGCATACCGCTCTAGATGCCAACGACACCGTTGATGGCGGCGAAGGTACCGATACGCTGAGCACGGTGATGGCACAGGCCAATGCGCTTGATGCGGCTACTCCTACCACCTACACCATTGCGAACGTCGAGGCTCTGACCATTAGCGATGCCTTTGACGGTACGCTTGCAGTTGGCAATATCGCAACTTCTATCAACACCGTGAACCTGTCTTTTGCATCTGCTGCAGGTACGCTGATGACTGGTGGCGATGCGATTACCGGCCCCGCGGGATCATTGACGGTAAACATCGGTGGTACTGCCGCAGGTAACACCAACGATATGGACGGCAGCCTGACCGTGACCGATACAGGCGCAGGCACTACTGATGCAGTCACCTTGAATAACACAGCGATTAACTCCACGACTGGTCTGAATCTTGATGTTTTCAATGGTCAAGATGTCACTTCAACTGGCTATGAGTCTGTGACGATCAATAGTGGTGCCAATGCAGGTGGTCCCGAGCAAGATATTGGCACTCTGACTATTACGCCGGACAGCGTTGCATCTGGTGTGTCGCTGACCCTTCGGGGCACCAATGCAGTTCACATTGATACGAGCCTGACGACCACCTCCACCGCGCTGCTCACTGTGGACGCCTCTGGTCTGACCGCTCAGGCTGCGGGTACTCCTACCCTGACGATTGATGCGACCGCTCAAGGTACGGGTGGTACGGCAAGCATCACCGGTTCTTCTGGCGAAGACACGATCGACGTGGGTAACTTTGCGTCGACTATCGTCGGCGGTGCAGGTAACGACAGCCTGACGGGTGGCACGGCTGCTGATTCCATCACTGGTGACGCTGGTAATGACACTATCGCCGGCGCTGGCGGCAATGACACCCTGGCTGGTGGTGACGGTAACGATCAGATCACCGATTCCGTAGGCGGCTCTGTCAGCATTAATGGTGGTGCAGGTAACGATACGGTGATTACTACCAACACCCTGCTGACTGAGGGTGATACCTTGGTGGGTGGTGACGGTACCGACATTCTGTCGACCGATAGCGCCATTACGACGGGTACGACTGGCGCACGTGTATCCGGCTTCGAAACGCTGAGTTTCTCTGCAACCGGTCAATCGCAAAACATGGCTATCTTCGTGAATAACACCTTCACGCAAGTTAACAGCATGGGGGCTGCCCTGACGCTGACCAATGTGGGTTCTGCTTTGACCACGCTTGGCCTGGATGTCCCGGGTGGTACAACCTCGCTGACTCGTTTGGTCGACACCAGTGCTGATGCACTGACGGTTGTTGCGCTAACCGATACGATTGATGCTGACGACGCAACGGTTGTGACAGTTGATAACGAAGAGTCTCTGACACTGAACTCGGCTGACGGCAATCTGCAACTGAGGACGCTGAATGCTGCTGATCTGACCACGCTGACGCTGGTTGGTGACAACGACATCATCGTTGAAACGGCCATCGTTGGTTCTGCGAACCTGGCTACCATCAATGCAGCCGGTGTGACCGGTACTGAGGCTATTACGATTAATGCTTCTGCCTCTACCGTTGCCCTGACCTTCACCGGCGGCACCACCACCGGCACGACGACCATCACCACCGGTTCCGGTGCTGACATCGTTACGGCGGGTGCGGTAACTGCAGTTCTGAATGCGACGACAGGCACGGGTAACGACTCGATCACCGGCAATGCGGGCGCAGACGTGATTGATGCGGGCTCTGGTGCCGATACCATCATTGGCGGTGAGGGTGGCGATAGCATCACTGGCGGATCCGGTAGCGATACCATCATCCTGACCGAAACCACGGCAACTACCGACGTCGTTGTCTTGACAGCAACTGGTGTGGATAGTGTGACCGGCTTTGCTTACGGTGCCGGCGGTGACCAGATCGAGTTCGATATCTCGGCCCTTGAAACGGCCTTCAATATCGACTTTGTCAATCTTGATGATGGCGCCTCTACCGCTGACACCGAGGGCCTGATTCAAGAGGTAACGGGTGATGTTGCAGCAACTGCTAACGCAACGTTCTTCGTTCTGCGTGGCACGACCTTCGATACCACCTCTGATGTCGAGAACGCGCTCGAAACTGGCGACTACGAAATCAGCCACGCTGGTGTTGCTGCAGGTGATGGTTTCCTCGTGGCTTACAGCGACGGCACCGATGCATATGTCGCACTCGCACGTGTTGATGCTGCTGCAAGCGCAACCGACTTCGCCGCAGGCGAGTTGACAGTTACCAATTTGGTTAAGTTGGTTGGTAATCCGGCACTGGCAGCAAGCGAGTTCCATATCGATAACTTTGATTTCATCGCCTAATCTCCCCCGGAGACAAGCACCCGCCCTCGGGTAGGTGCTTGAGGTGATTGAAACCCTGTCCTTCGAAAGAGGGGCAGGGTTTTTTCCATAAGGGCCTTGCGAAGGCGCAGGGTTTTGAAAAACAAAAGGACACCCACTTTGTTTTGACATTTGCATCCCTGTTGTCTAGTCTTTTGTCATGACACAAGCTCGTTCCTCTCTCGTTTCCCTCTCCGATACGCCGTGCAATAATAATAGGGGACAGACCACGGTTTCTGTTTAACGTAACGCTCAATTGGGCGCAGTGCTGTCGAGTAGGCACGTTCGATCTTGATCCAGCTAATCCTTTGGATTACACTGCATCATGCTCGAAATCCTATGCGGCATCGCCGAACTGCCAACTTACATCCGCTTGGCCGACAAGTTACTGTCTGCCGATGAGCGCCAGGATTTGATCAACTACCTGGCCGAACATCCAAAGGCCGGGGACATCATCGAAGGCACGGGTGGGGTGCGCAAGCTACGCTGGCGTCGTGGCGGGCAGGGCAAGAGTGGCGGCGTGCGCGTGATTTACTATTTCCACGATGATTTCATGCCGCTGTACCTGCTCACGCTCTTTGCCAAAGGGGACAAGGCCAATCTGACCAAATCAGAACGCAATGAACTGGCCGATTTGACCGACGCACTGGTCAGCATCTGGAAAGAAAGGACGACACCATGAGTACGGCATTCGAAAGTATCAAACAAGGCTTGCACGAGGCGATAGCCCACGCCAGGGGGGAAACAAACGGCGTGCACGTGCATCGCCCCCGGGTCGTCGACGTGAAGGCTGTGCGGGCCAAAGTGGGAATGACTCAAGAGCAGTTTGCCGCACGCTTTGGTTTCTCAACGGCAACGCTGCGGCACTGGGAACGTGGTGATCGCAATCCACAGGGCCCGGCATTGGTGCTGCTCAACGTGATTGAGCGCAATCCGCAAGCGGTGATCGACGCTTTGGCGAGGTAACGCCGCCATCGAAGCCGAGTCCATCGGCTGGCTGCCGATGGATGCTGGAGCTTACCTGCACGTGGGTGACCCGGAAGCGCTGGTGATCACCGTGGTCGGCGTGCCGAAGAACATTAGGGGTCAGACCACGTTTCCCCGGTCTATCCCCTAAGCCCCCAACTCACCGGGGGTAAGCCCTTCGGGTCAAAAGATCCACCATCAGCTCAAATCAATCCGGGGCACTGTTCCCATACCAGCCCGCTCTTTCAAGGCCGCTGACTTCATCACAGAAATCAACAGATTTTCCCGGTTGACCGTAACTCAACCAAGTCCCAGCCAAGGCGTTCTCCTAAAAATCAAAGGGGTCAAAGGGGTCAGGGTCATTTAAACTGGAGGACACCCACTTGCTTTTACATAAAATCTATTATCTGCAATACAATCGTTCCATCGCCTGCCGACCTTCGGAGAACGCTATGCCCACCATCAGCATGTTTTACGGCATCATCATCAGAATGCTGTTCATGGATACGCAACAGCACCATTTGCCTCATCTTCATGTGGAATACCAAGGAATGCAGGCCGTGATTTCAATTCCTGACGGAAAGCTTCTCGAAGGCGACTTGCCAGCAAAGAAGTTGAAGTTCGTGCAGGTGTGGGTCGATATCCACGAAGAGGAGTTGATGGCTAACTGGGCTTTGGCGGTCAAAGGTGAGCCCGTGTTTCCGATTGATCCTTTGCGTTAAGGGGGCATTGCCATGCTTCAAGTCCGCTCTGTGAAACCAATTCCAGATTTTTTGTTGCGCCTGGTTTTCAGCAATGGCGAGCAAAGGCAGTTTGATATGCGGCCTTATCTGCGCTATCCCGTATTCCGCCAATTGGAAAACCCAGGATTTTTCAGCTTGGCACACATCGACTACGGTACTGTCGTCTGGCCGGGCGACATCGACATCGCCCCGGAAACCCTCTACGACCGTTCCGTGCCAATTGAGGATAAAACGCCATTATGACCAAACCGCGTTCCACCCTCATTTCCCTCGCCGACACCCCGTGGTATCACGTGGTGAATCGCTGCGTCCGCCGCGCCTTTCTGTGTGGCGATGATGCCCATACTGGCAAGAACCACGACCATCGTCGGGGTTGGATTGTCGATCGGGTCAAGCAGTTGGCCGGCGTGTTCGCGATCGATGTGGCTGCCTACGCCGTGATGAGCAATCACTATCACCTGGTGCTGCGCGTGGATGCCGAGCGAGCCCAGGGCTGGAGCAACGAAGAGGTGCTGCGCCGCTGGACGCAGTTGTTTGATGGGCCCATGCTGGTGCAGCGCCTGCTGTCCGGGCAGGGCGGCGAGATGGATCAGGCCACGTTGAATGCCATTGATGAATGGACAACAACCTACCGTGCCCGCCTGAGCGACATTTCCTGGTTCATGCGCATCCTGAACGAGACCGTCGCCCGTCAAGCCAATGCCGAAGACGAAGTGACCGGACATTTCTGGGAAGGCCGTTTCAAGAGCCAGGCGCTGCTCGACGAACAGGCCATCCTCACCGCCATGGCTTATGTCGATCTCAATCCGATTCGCGCCAAAATGGCCGAAACGCCAGAAGAATCTGAGCACACCTCGGTCGCCGAGCGTATGGCAGAACTCAAGCCAGAGGCTGAACCCGCCCACCAAGCCAAAATCCCTCATGACCCGACCACCGCCACCAACGAGGCACCCGCGGTGACGGCGAGCGTGGCGAACGAAAAGAGCACCAAGGTCACCTCCATCCTCACGCTACGCCAGGAAACCCATCTGGCCGCCTTGCCCTTGCAGCCCCTGCTCACCTTCGACGGCACCTGCCGCCTGCGGGCCGCGATTCCCTTTGCCTTCGAGGATTACCTCGACTTGGTCGAAACCACCGGTCGCAGCCTGCATCCGGGCAAGCGTGGCTTGATTACCGAGCGGGTGCCCAAACTGCTGCAACGCCTGGCCATCGATCCGGAGCGTTTCATCGATTGCGCTACCGACTTGATGAAACAATTCGGCAGCGCCGTCGGTGCGCCGGCGCATCTCACTGAACTCTGCGCTGTCCGCCAGGTGAAATACCTGCGCGGCATCCGGGCCGCCCGCCAGGCGTTTGAACGGAACGCGGCGTAAGGTCGCGACTTTCAGCGGATCGGCGAACTGGGGGCAATCACGCCGGCCAATCGGGGCAACCGTAAGCGCATCACGATCCTCCTTTCGAACAAAAAGGCACGGAGGATAAGCGAAAGAACTTGGATGAAAAAGGAGATGGCGTTATATTAAAATATAACCTATGTTCATGGAGATTAAATCATGCATACAACCAGTTTGCGCAAGGTCGGTGGTTCGGTCATGCTGGCCGTCCCCCCCGCTTTCCTTGATCAACTGCACCTGCACGCCGGTGTGACGGTCGGCCTTGCAGTCGATCACGGTTGTCTGATCGTCAATCCAAATCCTCAGCCGCGCTATACGCTTGACGAGTTGCTTGCTCAATGCGACGCCAACGCAGAACTCTCGGTTGAGGACAGGGAATGGCTCGATGCCCCGGCGGTCGGTAGCGAGCTGTTGTGATGGAGCGTGGCGACATCTATCTCGTTTCACTTGATCCGACCTCGGGTCATGAGCAACAAGGAACACGTCCGGTTTTGGTGGTGTCGCCAACAGTGTTCAACCGGCTGACACGAACGCCCATTGTGCTGCCCATCACCAGCGGCGGTAATTTTGCGCGTACGGCCGGCTTTGCTGTTTCCCTGATGGGTTCAGGTACGCAAACGACAGGCGTTGTACGTTGCGACCAGCCCCGTGCGTTGGATATTGGTTCTCGTCACGGTCGAAAACTTGAAAGTGTGCCGCAGTCGGTGCTTGATGAGGTGCTCGCCAAAGTCGCTCCGATTTTTGCGTAACCGTAAGTAGATAGAAGTGCTGTCGGCATGAAGGGTAAACTGGAGGACACTTTGTTTTCTTCGTGCGCGAGATGGAAGCGGCGTATCGCGGGATGTGGCAGGATTGGCTGCAGCTATCTGAAAATTTAACAGGTTGAAATTCACGTAAAGACCGGAAACCTCATGACCCAGGCACCACCCCAAACCTTCCTCCATATCGGCTGCGGCCCCAAACACAAAGACCAGACCACGCGCGGCTTCAACGCCGAGGCCTGGACCGAACTGCGCTTTGATATCGATGAATCCGTCAAACCGGACCTGATCGGCACGATGACCGACATGAGTGCCGTCGCCGATGCCTCCGTTGACGCCATTTTCTCCAGCCACAACATCGAACACCTCTATCCGCACGAAGTCGCCCTGGCGTTGAAAGAGTTCCTGCGCGTGCTGAAACCCGACGGCTTTCTGGTCGTCACCTGCCCGGATCTGCAGTCGGTGTGCAAACTCATCGCCGAAGACAAGTTGACCGAGCCGGCCTATACCGCCCCGGCTGGCCCGATTGCCCCAATCGACATCCTCTACGGCCACCGCCCGGCGATGGCCCGGGGCAACCTCTATATGGCACACCGCTGTGGCTTCACCGAGAAGGTGCTGATCGGCACGCTACGTGCCCATGGATTTCAGATGATCGCCTCCAAGGCCCGCCCTGCCGCCTTTGACCTGTGGGCCATCGCCAGCAAGAGTGTGCGGACGGAAGATGAGATGCGGACACTGGCGGCGGCGCATTTCCCGAAATGAACCTCCACGCCAATATCCGCCAGCAACTGCAGGCACAACTGGCTGAGTCGCAAACTGACGAGATTGCCCAGCTGAATAATGCTCTGCGCCTGCTGTCCAAATGGCGTAGCGTCCTGATCCAGAACACCCTGCTGCAACAGCAAGGCACGGTAGTCATGGAAGGGCCTCTGGCGGGCCTCGATTTCCTGCCCCAGTCGGCGGAAGGCTGCCACATCGCCAAGTTGCTGGGGTGCTATGAGCAACCGCTGCTGCCGTTCATCGAAGCCGCCATCCAGGCCAACTATCCGGTCAAAGGGGTCAGGGTCATTTAATTCGCCAGCTCCATCGACTGGCAGCCGCTGGGCGATGGCGCCTAACTGCATGTCGGAAAACCCGATGAGGAGGAGGTCGTCATCACGGTCACCGGGATTCCTGATGCTGCGATGGCCGGGATGAATGTGCTGCTGGTGATGGGGTAAGGCGCATTCCAGCCTAACTTGCTATTTCTTGCCATAGGCAACGTTGTGATCGGGCGCGATGGTGAGCAGTCGGATGAAATCCCCGTCACGGTGGGCAGTCGCCCGGCGTGCCTGGGTGATGCGCAGAGAGTAGATCGCATCGATGCCCTGGGGTGGCTTGACGCTGGTGATCTTCTCCCACTTCAGGCCCTGGTCGCGGTACAACTGGCTCCAGGTCAGCTGGCGAATTTTGTGGAGTGTATCCAGTGCCGCGTGGCGCTCGGGTTTTTGCAGCGTGAGTAGGTTGTCCTGAAACACTGGGTTGTTCAGGTCGAGCCTGACTTTGGCGTCACTGCGCGCCATGGCCAAGGCGCTTGAGCGTGTCTTCGGTATCGGCATCAGATGCGGCATGAGCCACAGACCAAGCCATGGCCGCTTGCAGATCGGCTGCTGCTTGGGGCGCTTGCAGCCAGCGTTCATTGTCGGGAACGACAGTGGCAGTACGCACCAGCCAAACGCCTGGCTCGTGCTCTTCCACCAGCACCTGGCGGCCAGCGTATTGCTTGCCCAGCGAAATCTGGCCGTTGGTGCCGACGACCTTGACGGCGGGAAAGTGTGCAGTGATGGCCATGACGAGACTCCTTGGTGGTATGCACGATAGTATAAATTTCGTGCCGCACTAATTCAAGGTGCTAGTGGTCGCTGTGACCGGTATGCCGGACGTGGGGATGGCCGGGATGAATGTGCTGCTGGTGTAACCAAAGGAGTCAGGGTCATTTAATTCACGCCGCCAACATTTTGACAACAGTTACTAACCTATCTATGATGGCTTTACTATGAGCCGAAACACTCTCAGCTTTGCCCTGCCGGAAGCCATGCGTTCCTATATTGACGCGCGCGTTGCCTCCGGTCACTACGGCAATACCAGCGAATATATCCGCGATCTGGTCCGCAAGGATCAGGCCGAGGAATCAAAGGTGCGCTTGCGTGCACTGATTGAAGAGGGCTTGGCTTCTGGTCCGGGTAGGCCTTGGACCGAAGCAGACCGCGAAGAGCTTTTCGCTATCGCCAACGGCGATATTGAGTGAAGCGGGCCATTCCGCGCCCACAGGCGCGTGCAGACCTTCACGCCGAAATCGTTTACTACCGAAAGCAAGCCGGCAAGCTCATCGCCAACCAACTTGCCGGTGCCGCCGATGATGCCTTGCAACATCTGCAACAGAATCCCGGTACAGGTTCGCTACGCATCGGCCAGATTCTGGAAATTTCTGGATTGCGCAGTTGGCGTGTGACCGGTTTTCCGTTGATCTGGTTCTACTTTGAGCGCGAAGACCACCTCGATGTGGTGCGTCTGCTCGGAGAGCGGCAGGATATTCTGACGATTTTCGACTCGAACTGACGGATTTGTGGTGTCAGCATGCCGGATGCGTATTAAAGGGGTCTATTATTAAAGGGGTCAGGGTTATTTAATCCACCATCAGCTCAGATCAATCCGGGGCACTGTTCCCATACCAGCCCGCTCTTTCAAGGCCGCTGACTTCATCACAGAAATCAACAGATTTTCCCGGTTGACCGTAATTCTACTTTGTCAGATTCCCCCCACCCCATCCGAAGCCGTCATGTGATAAAATGCAAGCCATTGTTTTTAATGAATTTAACGAGGCTCCAAATTTCCATGACGGCCTCAATATTCCAAATGCATTCACGAACTGGTC
>NZ_JAKLLH010000018.1 GCF_023150235.1 Azonexus sp. | reverse complement strand
GACCAGTTCGTGAATGCATTTGGAATATTGAGGCCGTCATGGAAATTTGGAGCCTCGTTAAATTCATTAAAAACAATGGCTTGCATTTTATCACATGACGGCTTCGGATGGGGTGGGGGGAATCTGACAAAGTAGAACTACTCCAAACTCGGAGCACGCATCGTTATTGCCAAACGATGCAGAGGAATGCAAACAGGCAAGCGTGTCGCCTATTGAAATAGGTGGCACCAGGTGCTACCATGAGGCATGAGCATAGATAACACCCAGATGCAACGCGTCTTCAAAACGGCATGGTTTTCCAAAGCTGCCCGCAAAGCCCATATTGCCGACGCCGAGTTGTGCGAGGCAATCCGGCAGGTTATGCAAGGCCAGGCAGACGACCTGGGTGGCGGCGTTTTCAAGAAGCGCTTGCATGGCAACCTTCACCGCTCAATCATTCTCGCCAAAGCCGGCCGCTACTGGGTGTATGAGTATCTATTTGCCAAGCAGAACAAGGCGAATATCGAAGATGACGAACTGGTGAGCTTTCGTGTGCTTGCCAAGGCATACGCTGGATTGACCGCGCCACAGGTCGAACAGTTGTTGCGCGACAAGGACTGGATGGAGATTTGTCATGACTAAAACGAAATACAAGAGCGATGCATTCGAGGCGATTTATTCGTCAGCCAACGCACTCTTCAAGGTGGGGGCCATAGATAAGGCGACGCTGCGCAATTTTGATGAAGCGTGCCTGGATGTGCCTAACGAGATCAAGCCAGAGGAGATCAGACAAATTCGGGAACACAACCACGTCAGCCAACCGGTTTTTGCCCGCTATCTGAATACCAGCGAATCGACTGTCCAGAAGTGGGAGAGTGGCGCAAAACGCCCAAGCGGTATGGCGATAAAATTACTGTCGATTGTGCAGAAATATGGCATTCAGGTGCTTTCCTGATGTTGCCATCGAAGCCGAGTCCATCGGCTGGCTTCCCCAGGGTGATCGAGCCTGCCTGCAATCAAAGGGGTCAAAGGGGTCAGGGTCATTTAAACTGGAGGACACCCACTTGCTTTTACATAAAATCTATAATGCGCGAAGCGGAACATTAGGGGTCAGACCACGTTTCCCCGGTCTATCCCCTAAGCCCCCAACTCACCGGGGGTAAGCCCTTCAACCCCATCCCGTCTCAAGCGGGGTGGGGTTTTTCCATATACGGTGCCGTCCCGCCAGCGCCGACTTTCTGTTAGTCTGCTAGGGCGTGGGCGGCTAAACAGGGAAACCTGTCATACCGCTGCTATTCAACTGATATTCGAGAGACCATCCATGACGACGATGATTGCCGAGTTGTACGATGCTTTGCGGGAGGCAGGCGCATCGGAAGATAAAGCCAGGGCAGCATCCAAGGCGTTGGCCGACTACGATTCGCGCTTCAATAAGGTGGATCATGATTTGGCGTTGATCAAGGCCGAAATCACGGTATTGAAGTGGATGCTCGGTTTTTTGGTTGCCGGTATGGTTTCTCTTCTTTTCAAGGCGTTTGCGCAATAGAGGCTTGGCTAATCAAAGAGTAGAGTAGAGAACAGGCTCGCGCCTGCCCTCCCTCATCAAACCGTGCATGCGGTTCTCCCGCACACGGCTTTCCGATGTTCTTCATGCCGAGGCATGCGCCGAGCGCCAGCCCGCTACTGTGGGAGCCTTGTATAGCCCGTAGCGCCCGTAGGACCGGATCAAAGGGGTCAGGGTCAATAAAATCCGCTACAATGAAGACATCTAATTTGCGGAGCACTCGCTATGCCTACCATCAGCATGTTCTACGGCATCATCATTTCGATGTTTTTCGAGATCAAGGAAAAGCATCACCTTCCGCACATTCACGTTCGTTATCAAAGCTGCAGGGCTTCGGTTGCCATTGAAGATGGCGCGTTGCTCGTAGGCGAACTGCCACCTCGGCAGTTGCGCATGGTGCAGGTGTGGGTTGATCTGCATCGTGACGAGTTGCTGGCGGATTGGGAGCTAGCCAAAGAGGGTGTAGAGCCTTTCCGTATTGATCCGCTCAAGTGAAGGAGGCTGACGATGTTGCTTGATGTAACGCACGTAACTGTGAAGCCGGATTTCACGCTATTCTTGGAGTTTGAGAATGGAGAAAGGCGCCGCTTCCACATGGCGGCCTACATTGATCAGAAACCTTGGGTTCGGCTCAAGTCCGGCAATGCGTTTCAAGGGGCCTTTGTGGAAAATGGCACCGTGGTCTGGCCTGGGAATATCGATATCGACCCCGAAACACTTTACGAATACTCCGTTCCTTTGGCAGGCTAAGCTGCCCATGCCCCGCCGGCCCCCGCATCCATCTGCCCGGCGAGCCTATCCACCTGGTACAGCGCGGCCACAACCGCGAAGCCTGCTTTTTCAGCGACGAGGATTATCTGGCCTATCGGCAAATATTGAAGGGGTCAAAAGGGGTCAGGATCCACCATCAGCTCAAATCAATCCGGGGCACTGTTCCCATACCAGCCCGCTCTTTCAAGGCCGCTGACTTCATCACAGAAATCAACAGATTTTCCCGGTTGACCGTAACTCAACCAAGTCCCAGCCAAGGCGTTCTCCTGGCTCAAACAAAAGGACACCCACTTTGATTTACATAAAATTCCATCTGCGCATCTGCACGGTTTGCATTCCGTTTTGACTTACGGTGCCAATAGTGGCACCATAAGCCCTATGAGTTCAGCCAAGAAAATTCTCGAACAGTTACGTAGAGAGCCGACGAATGTCCGCTTTGCTGATTTGCGCGAAGTCTGCGAAGCATTTTTTGGTGAGCCACACCAAAACGGTACAAGCCACCTAATTTTCAAAATGCCATGGCAAGGCGATCCGCGAGTCAATATTCAGGACGCCGGTGGTAAGGCCAAACCTTATCAAGTGCGGCAGGTGCTGCAAGCAATAGACAAACTGGAGGGCAGGCAATGAGTCTTGACCATTACACTTATCGCGTCACATGGTCTCCCGAGGATGGCGAGCACGTCGGATTGTGCATCGAGTTTCCCTCGCTGAGCTGGCTGGCAGAAACGCCGGAAGAGGCGCTGGCGGGCGTACGCAAGGTGGTTGCCGAGGTGGTTGCCGATCTTGAGGCGAGTGGAGAATTGATCCCCAAACCATTGTCAGAGAAACACTACAGCGGTGAGTTTCGAGTACGTATTCCTCCCGAACTACACCGTCAGTTAGCGCTGATGGCGGCTGAGCAAGGGGTAAGTCTTAATCGCTTGGCAAGTGCGAAACTGGCCGGGTAGGTGCTACCGGGGTCACGCCTCTAATGAGCTGAAAGCCGAACTCGCCGCCATCGAAGCCGAGTCCATCGGCTGGCAGCCGCTGGGCGACGGCGCCTACCTGCACCTAGGCAAGCCGGACGAAGAAGAGATCGTGATCACCGTGGCGGGCGTGCCGGAGGTGGGGATGGCCGGGATGAATGTACTGCTGGCGGGCTGGTGAGCTACCGTCTGATTTGGTCGTGCGCTGGCGTTCTTATTCCTATATAGGCATAATTCGCTGATGCCAACCCCAACCAAACCCCTTCGCTGGGTCGCATCCAGCAAAAAAGACCTCATGGCCATGCCCGAGGAGGTGCAGGACACCTTCGGGTACGCGTTGCATTTGGCCCAAGTTGGGCAGAAGCATCCTGACGCCAAACCACTCAAGGGCTTTGGTAGTGCTGGCGTCCTGGAGGTGGTCGAGGATTTCCAGGGTGATGCCTACCGTGCCGTTTATACCGTGCGCTATGCCGAGGCAGTGTATGTCGTGCATTGCTTCCAGAAGAAATCCACGCAGGGCATTGCCACGCCAAAGCCGGATGTGGAGTTGATCAAGTCACGCTTGAAGGCCATTGAGGTCAGTTTAGGAGTTCAGAAATGATCGAGATCGAAGAAAGCAGCGGCAACGTCTACGCCGATTTGCAAACCCCTGATGCCGAGGCGATGTACGTCAAGGCGCAGTTGGCCAGCAAGATTGGCGACATCATTCGCCATCGCCACCTGACACAACAACAGGCCGCCGAGATTTTGGGTATCACGCAGCCGAAGTTGTCAGGACTCTTGCGCGGCCAGTTCCGAGGTGTCAGCGAAACCAAGATGATCGAGTGTCTGAATCGCCTTGGGCGGGATGTAGAGATTGTGGTTCGCAAGGCGCCACGCAGTCATCTGCAGGGACATACGCAAGTCGTGTTTGCTTCATGAATCAAAGGGGTCAAAGGGGTCAAAGGGGTCAAAGGGGTCAAAGGGGTCAAAGGGGTCAAAGGGGTCAAAGGGGTCAAAGGGGTCAAAGGGGTCAAAGGGGTCAGGGTGAATTAAATTATCCATCCCCTAATCTCCCAACTCACCGGGGGTAAGCCCTTCAACCCCATCCCGTCACAAGCGGGGTGGGGTTTTTTACAGCAACAAAAGGACACCCACTTTGTTTACATAAGATCTCATTATATGCAATACAATCGTTCCATCGCCCTGCCGACCTTCGGAGATCACCATGCCAACCATCAGCATGTTTTACGGAATTCTCATCAGTCTTTATTTCTATGACAATGAGCGGCACAACCTTCCGCACATCCATGCAAAATATCAAGGGCAGGATGCATCTTTTTCCATTCTCGACGGGGCATTGTTGAGCGGGGAGATTCCGCCGGCCAAAGCGAAGCTGGTGCAGGCCTGGATTGAAATCCGACGCGAAGACCTGCTGGCGGACTGGGAACTCGCTATTAACGGTCAGTCGTTATTCCCAATCGATCCTTTGCGGTAAGGTGTTGCCATGGAATCCGTCACTCGTGTTGTACCCAAAGACGATTTCAGCCTGGAATTGTGGTTCGATGACGGCGCTCACCGGTTGTTCGACGCAAAACCTTATCTGGAGCGCGGCGTGTTTACGCGCCTAAAAGATCCTGCAAAGTTCAGGCAGGCCTTTGTTGGTTTTGATACTGTGTGCTGGCCGGGCGATATCGACATCGCGCCTGAGACGCTTTACGATCGTTCCATTCCGTTGGATGGCGCAGGTAAGCCATGACCCAACCCCGCTCATCGCTCGTTTCCCTTGCCGACACCCCGTGGTACAGGGTCAAAGGGGTCCAACGGTCAAAGGTTAGAGTAGAGAACAGGCTCTAAATCCAAATCAAAGCAAATCAAAGGGGTCAAAGGGGTCAGGGACATTTAATTCGCCGAATCCATCGGCTGGCTGCTGCTGGTCGAAGGCGCTTCCTGCACCTGGGCAAAAGCCGGACAAGGAAGTGCGAAACAAAAGGACACCCACTTAGCTTTTACGTAACGCCCAAATTGTGCGCATTTGCTGCCGACCGGCAGAGCCGCTAGCCGCTAACGCTCCTGAGCAAAACTGCGCGGAGGATAAGCGAAAGAGCTTGAATGGAAAAGAAGGCAGTGTTATATTTAAATATAACTCAGTGTCCGTGGAGATAAGTCATGCATACAACCAATTTGCGCAAGGTCGGCGGTTCGGTCATGCTGGCCGTCCCCCCCGCTTTCCTTGACCAACTGCACCTGCACGCTGGTGTCACGGTTGGCCTTGCGGTCGATCACGGTTGTCTGGTCGTCAATCCGAATCCACGGCCGCGTTACACACTCGATGAGTTGCTCGCTCAATGCGACGCTAACGCCGAACTCTCGGCCGAGGATAGGCAATGGCTAGACGCCCCTGCGGTCGGTAGTGAGTTGTTGTAATGGAGCGTGGCGACATCTATCTTGTTTCACTTGATCCAACCTCGGGTCATGAGCAGCAAGGTACGCGTCCGGTACTGGTGGTGTCACCGACGGCGTTCAACCGGCTGACACGAACCCCCGTCGTGCTACCTATCACCAGCGGCGGCAATTTTGCGCGCACGGCTGGCTTTGCTGTTTCCCTGATGGGTTCAGGTACGCAAACAACAGGCGTTGTACGTTGCGACCAGCCCCGTGCGTTGGATATTGGTTCTCGTCATGGTCGCAAACTTGAAAGCGTGCCCCAGTCAGTGCTTGATGAGGTGCTCGCCAAAGTCGCTCCGATTTTTGCGTAACAGGAAATCGATGGTGGTGCTGTCAGCATGAGCGAGCTGGTTCTTGACCTGAAAGCCGAGCTCGCCACCATCCAATGGGGTCATTAAAGGGGTCACATTAAAGGCACATTAAAGAAAGCAGCAAAGCATTAAAGGGGTCTAAAAGGGGTCAGGGTCATTTAATTTCCGTTTTTAACGCCAAATTATTGGCGAAGTGGTGTAGTGGTGTCGAATAGGTTTCATCAAGCAAACATCTCGCCGGTTGATATTGGTCGCACCCAGTGCCACCATGCGGCATGAGTACAAACAACAATCAAGTGAGACGCGTCTTCTGATGTCGCCATCGAAGCCGAATCCATCGGCTGGCTGCCGTTGGGCGACGGTGCGTATCTGCACATGGGCAAGCTGGACGAGGAAGAGATCGTGATCACTGTCACGAACCAAAGGGGTCAGGGTGAATTGTTTAGGCCTTTGAGCGTAACACCAATTTGCACGCACCCCCCTTGCTGGCCATGCAAGCAGCCGCCGGCGATGATGTAAGGCTCGTGTTAACAGACAGCCAAACAAAGTTTGTCGAACAGATGGTGGCCTGCGGTCACTACCAGAACGCCAGCGAGGTACTGCGCGAGGGCTTGCGCCTGGTCCAGGCTCGGGAGGTAGAGCAGGCAGCGAAGCTCGCTGCCTTGCGCGAGGCGGTGGCGGTAGGGATTGCCGACATTGAAGCGGGACGGTACACCGAATTCAACGATGCTGCATCGCTAGACAACTACTTGGCAAAAGTTGCTGACAGAGCGATAAATGCCGTATGAATCGGGTTTGGGGGGTATAGAATCGGGAATCAATCAAAGGGGTCAAAGGGGTCAGGGTCAATAAAAATCTGGTACACTGCCTCAATCAAATTCGCCGAGCCCGGCTATGCCCACTATCAGTATGTTCTACGGAATTCTGGTTGCATTGATGTACGAAGATAATGATCGTCATCATCTGCCGCATTTCCATGTTCGCTATCAGGATTAAAAAGCAACCATTGCCATTGAGGATGGTCGCGTGCTGGCGGGGACATTCCCACCCAAGCAACTGAAACTGGTGCAGGCATGGGTTGAGTTACACCGTGACGATTTGTTTGCCGATTGGGAACTCGCAGTCAATGGCGAGGAGCCATTCCGGATTGCGCCTTTGCAATAGGGGAAGCGTGATGAATGCCTTGCTTGATGTGGTAAACGTAAAAGCGCAGCCCGACTATACCTTGGAGCTGGAATTCGAAAACGGGGAGTGTCGTCGCTTCGATATGGCGCCCATAATGGACAAGAAGCCGTTTGCGCGACTCAAACAATCGAACACGTTTCTTGCCGCACGCGTGGACTACGGCACGGTCGTCTGGCCGGGGAATATTGATATTGCGCCCGAAACCTTGTACGACCGATCCACCCCGCTAGCAAGATAAGCTGCCCATGCCCCGCCGCCCCCGCATCCACCTGCCTGGTGTGCCTATCCATCTGGTGCAGCGCGGCCACAACCGCGAAGCCTGCTTTTTCAGCGACGAGGATTATCTGGCCTATCGAGAATGGCTGGGCGATGCCCTCAAGAAAACCGGCTGCGCCTTGCACGCCTACGTACTGATGACCAATCATGTACATCTATTGCTGACATCACCCAGCGCAGCCGCGGTGTCGCAACTGGTCATGTCACTCGGCCGACGCTATGTGCAATACGTCAACAAGACCTACCGCCGCACGGGAACCTTGTGGGACAGCCGTTACAAATCTTCGCTGGTGCATGCTGACGATTACCTGCTGCTGTGCCAGCGCTATATCGAACTGAATCCGGTACGTGCCGCCATGACCGACGATCCCGCCCACTATCGCTGGAGCAGCTATCGCGCCAATGGTTTGGGACAAGCGGATGCACTGCTGACGCCACATGACTTGTATCTTGCCCTGGATGGTGATCCAGCCAGTCGTCAGGCAGTGTATCGTTTCCTGTTTCGCAGCGAACTCGATCAGGCGGCACTCACGGATATTCGCCTGGCGCTGGATCAGGGACAGCCGCTAGGCAAAGGGCGCTTCATCGATCAGGTGGAAAACATGCTGGGACGGCGGTGCGAGGTGCGTCCGCGCGGACGACCTCGAAAAATCAAGGCCCCGAGCGAATTAAAAGGCCAACAGCAGGCGTTGCCAATTTGAATGCCGTCCCGCCAGCGCCGACTTTTATCGTGAATCCCTGAAGCCCTTCAATCTACTGTGCGCATCCTCTTCATCCACCAGAATTTCCCCGGCCAATACAAGCACATCGCCGCCGCCTTGGTCGCCCGTGGCGATGAGGTCACGGCTCTGTGTGTCGAAAACAATCCCGCACCGGCTGGCGTCCAGGTGTTTCGCTATACGCCGAAACGCGGTAACACACCCAATGTCCATCCCTGGATACAAGACACCGAGACCAAGGTCATCCGTGGTGAAGCCTGTTTCCTGGCGGCGAAACAACTGCACGATCAAGGCTATGTGCCGGACATCATCTGCGCTCACCCCGGTTGGGGCGAAGCCCTGTTCATCAAGGAAGTCTGGCCGCAGGTGCCGCTGCTGAGCCACTTCGAGTTCTACTACCATCCCCATGGGGCCGATGTCGGCTTCGATCCGGAATTCCCGAGTAGCGAGAACGATGCGCCGCGCCTGATGGCGAAGAACCTGGCCAACCTGATGAATCTGGAACAGTGCGATGCGGGTGTATCCCCTACGGCCTGGCAGAAATCCACTCATCCCGCCAGTTTCCAGCACAAGATCCGCGTGATTCACGAAGGGGTGGATACCCACACGATTCGGCCGGCGGCCGACACCACGATCAATCTGGATGGCGGCATTGCACTGCGCCCGGGCGATGAGGTCGTGACCTTCGTCAATCGCAACCAGGAGCCCTATCGCGGTTGCCACAGCTTCATCCGCGCAATTCCGGAAATCCAGCGCCGTCGTCCGCAAGCCCGTATCGTGATCGTCGGCGGGGATGGCGTGAGTTATGGCAGCCAACCCCCAGCGGGCACGACCTGGAAGGCGCATTTCCTGAAGGAATTGGGCGACCGGATCGATGGGTCGCGCGTGCATTTTGTCGGGACGATTCCCTACAATGCCTTCATCGGCTTGCTGCAGGTGTCGGCCTGTCATGTCTATCTGACTAACCCGTTCGTGCTCTCTTGGTCGATGCTCGAAGCCATGAGTGCGGGCTGCCTGGTGATCGGCTCCAGAACGCAACCGGTGGAAGAGGTGATTACGCAGGGTGAGAACGGGCTGCTGGTGGATTTCTTCAGCCCCAGTGAGATTGCCGAGCAGGTTACGCAGGCGCTCACATCGCCGGGTGACTTCACCGCGATCCGCCAGCGGGCGCGGCAGACCATTGTGGATCACTACGATTTAAAGCGCATCTGCCTGCCGCAACATCTGGCGACCATCGACGAACTGGCTGCACGAAATCGGTGACGATGGGTTCGCTTGAGCAACGGCTGAGCCAAGCCGTTACCTTGCACCGTCAAGGTGAATTGGTGCAGGCGGCGCAGTTGTACCGGCAAATCCTCGATGAGTCTCCGAGCACAGCCCCGGCGTTGACTAACCTCGGGAGCATCCTGCGGCAAGAAGGACGACTGGACGAAGCCATCGCCTTACTGCAGCGGGCGGTCGCGTTGCCGGATGCCAATGAACATGCGGCCTATAACCTTGGCAATGCGCTTCGGGCAGCCGGGCGGCATGAAGAATCTGTCATCGCTTTTCGTTTGGTGGTCACCCAAAAACCGGCGTGGGCGCTGGCTCATTGCAATCTCGGGGTGGCATTGGCCGAGGCCGGAGATCAGGAAGGGGCAGAAGCGGCATTGCGTCAGGCGCTGGATCTGGAACCTGATCATACCCTGGCCCGAGGTAACTTGGCGGGTTTGTTATCCACGCGACTGATGCGCTTGCAGTACCAGCCGGTGGCCGATGAGCGCCTGCTGATCGACCTTGCGAAGGAATACGGCGCACTCTGTTCTGCTGCAGAACTACTGCCAAAGCGTTCGCAAAATGCAGGAGAGCCGTTGCGAGTGGGTTTTCTGTCTCCTGACCTCTGCGATCATCCGGTGGGCTTCTTCTTGCTGCCGCTGCTGCAACACCTCGACCGCCAGTGCATCCAGCCGGTGCTTTACAGCACCGCTGGCCATGAAGATGACACGCGCCGGGCGCTACAGCAACTTGGCGTCTGGGTTGATGTCGCGCATCTGGATGACACCTCTTTGCTGCACAACCTGAGGCATCACCAACTCGATGTGCTGATCGATTTGTCAGGTCATACTGCCGGTCACCGCCTGCCGGTCTTTGCCCAGCGTGCGGCACCGATCCAGGTGTCTTGGCTGGGTTACTTCGCCACCACAGGTGTGCCCGCCATGGACTACGTTCTGATGGATGGCTGGCATGTGCCCGCCGGTGCCGAAGACCAATTCACCGAGCAGGTCATTCGCCTGCCGCACAGCCGTTTCTGTTACCAGCCGCTACCGTTTACGCCGGCGGTATCGCCACCGCCCTGCCTGAGCAATGGGTATGTCACCTTCGGCAGCTTCAACAATACGGCCAAGCTCAACGAAGCTGTGCTGACCTTGTGGGCGAGACTGCTCCATGCCTTGCCGACCGCGCGTCTGGTGCTCAAGTCCTACGCCTTCAGCGACGCATCGCAGCGGCAAAAAATGACCCAAGCCTTCGTTGACCGTAGCATTGCCGCAGAGCGTATCGATCTGCGCGGCCCGAGCTTCCACGCCGATCTGCTCAAGGAATACGCCGACATCGACATCGCCCTGGACCCGTATCCCTTCACCGGTGGGCAGTCGAGCTGCGAGGCATTATGGATGGGCGTGCCGGTGATTACCTTGCCGGGCAAGCGGTCTGTTTCCCGCCAGACGACAGCCTTCCTTTCCTTGATCGGGATGCACGAGTGGATCGCCCAGGACGAGGCCGACTACCTGCAGATCGGCCAAAGACTGGCTACCAATCCCGAACGACTCAAGAAATACCGCGAGTCGCTGCGCGAACGAATGCGACAATCCCCGCTTTGCGATGCCAAGCAATTTGCCAGTGATTGGGCATCGACCGTACTTCATCTGGAACCCCGTCCATGACCCAAATCGTTCTCAACGTCGGTGCTGGCCACCGGCAAAGTGGCGCGAACTTGCCGCCCGTATTTCGGACCTCGGCATGGCAGCAAAATAAAAATAATAGGGGACAGACCGTTCGCCGTGATCGGCGGCATATCCAGCGGGTTAGTTCTACTTTGTCAGATTCCCCCAGTTCATCGGCTCGCAGATTACGATCCACGCTTCCTCCCCACGCTCGGTCACCCTCACGCAGTTGCGCTTCACTTCGTTCGCTGTGATCAACTTACGGCGGGACTGGCACCCGCAGGAGTGCGCCCATGCTGGGCGCACGCGAAAAAGGGGTCACGGAATGACCGTAACCCCTTGAATTCTTTGGTGCCGTTGAAGTGAATCGAACACTCGACCTACTGATTACGAATCAGTTGCTCTACCAACTGAGCTACAACGGCGTCTGCCTGAACACCGAGCATCGGCGTTGAACAGAGATTAGAATTATAACTTTTGTTTTTGCCGACAGGCAAGCCCTCCCCTGCCATGAATCTATTGCGCGCGCTGCTTACCGTCAGCGGCATGACCTTGCTTTCCCGTGTTCTCGGTTTTGTCCGTGATTTTGTCATTGCCCGCAGTTTCGGCGCTGGCCTGGCGACCGATGCCTTCTTTGTCGCGTTCAAACTTCCCAACCTGTTGCGCCGGATGTTTGCCGAGGGGGCTTTTTCGCAAGCTTTCGTGCCCATTCTCGGGGAATACCGCAATCGTCGCAGCGAAGAGGAAACGCGTATTCTGGTTGACCATGTGACCCGCTTGCTGGCGCTGGCCTTGTTGGCGATTACTGCGCTCGGCATGGTGGCGGCGCCGCTGCTGGTCTGGGTTTCCGCCCCCGGCTTTGCCGCCGATGCGAGCAAGTTCGAGTTGACCGTGATGCTGACGCGGATCACCTTTCCCTACATCCTATTCATGTCGCTGGTGGCGCTCGCCGGCGGCATTCTCAACACCTGGAGCCGGTTTGCGATTCCGGCATTCACTCCGGTTCTGCTCAACCTCAGCTTCATCGCCATGGCGCTGTTTGCCGTTCCCTATTTCGACCCGCCGGTGCTCGCCCTTGGCTGGGCGGTATTCATCGGCGGCTTGCTGCAGCTGGCCTTGCAGGTGCCAGCCTTGAGGCGGATACGGATGCTGCCCCGGCCCGGCATCGACTGGCGGGCCGCCTGGACCGATTCCGGCGTGCGCCGCATCGTGCGATTGATGGGACCGGCGCTGATTGGTGTTTCGGTGGCGCAGATCAGCCTGATCATCAATACCGTTTTTGCCTCCTTTCTTGCCACGGGTAGTGTTTCCTGGCTGTATTACGCTGACCGCCTGATGGAATTTCCCTCCGGCTTGCTCGGTGCCGCCCTGGGCACCATCCTGCTGCCCTCGCTGTCGCGCTGCCATGCGACGGGGAAGCACGAGGAATATGCACGCCTGCTCGACTGGGGCTTGCGCCTGACCCTGTTGCTGGCGACACCCGCCGCCTTGGCGCTGGCGATGCTTGGCCTTCCCCTGATCGCAACGCTGTTCCTGCACGGCGCTTTTGGCGTGGATGATGTACTGCGCACGCGGGAAGCGCTGGTTGCCTACAGTGTCGGGCTGACCGGCCTGATTCTGGTCAAGGTGCTCGCCCCCGGTTTTTACGCACAGCAGAACGTACGCACGCCGGTGAAGATTGCCTTGATTTCCCTGGTCGCCACACAGGCCATGAATCTCGCCTTGATCGGCTGGATTGCCCACGCCGGACTGGCACTCTCGATCGGGCTGGCGGCCTGCCTCAATGCAGCCATGCTTTATCGCGGCCTGCGCCAGAGCGGCATCTATACCCCCCAGGCGGGCTGGTCTTCGTTTCTCGGCAAGTTGCTGCTGGCGCTGCTCGTCATGTCCGCGGTGCTTTGGGTGGGCATGGGCCGGGAGCAGGAGTGGCTGGAGGCCAGCCAGCTCGGGCGGGCGATCCACCTCTCCTGGCTTGCACCTCTTGGCGCGGGCAGCTATTTCGCTACACTGTGGCTGCTCGGCTTTCGCCCGCGCGATTTTCGGCGCCAGGGCAGTGCCTGAAGCCGGGAGCGAAATCACAGGCTACATCCACAAGGAGGAGAAACCATGCAGCTCAGCAGCAGCAATTTTGGCGATGGCGAACGGATTCCCGGCGATCTGGCTTTCTGCCTGCCGGACCCGGCGCACCATGTCTGCCTCGGCAAGAATCGCAACCCGCAATTGAGCTGGAGCGGCGCACCGGCGGCAACCCGTTCGTTTGTCGTGCTTTGTCACGACCCGGACGTGCCAAGCCGAGGGGACGACGTCAACCAGGAGGGCCGCAGCGTGCCGGCCTCTCTGCCGCGCGTCGATTTCTTCCACTGGGTACTGATCGACCTGCCGGCAAGCCTCGGCAGTATCGCCGAGGGCGAATTCAGCGCCACCGTCACGCCGCGCGGCAAACCCGGGCCGCAGGCGGCACACGGGGCACGCCAGGGCGTGAACAACTATACCGACTGGTTTGCCGGGGACAACGACATGCGCGGCGACTACCACGGCTACGACGGTCCCTGCCCGCCGTGGAACGATGAAATCGTCCATCGCTACATTTTCACGGTCTACGCGCTGGATATCGAAAAACTGCCGCTCAGCGGCAAATTCGGCGGGCCGGAAGTACGCGCCGCCATCGCTGGTCATATTCTGGCCGAAGCCAGCCTTTACGGTACTTACACGCTCAATCCGGCACTGGCCGATTGAGAGGCGGAGCGGGCAGTACCGGGAGCTGGAGGCTGACCCGCAGCCCTCCGCCTTCCCGGTTCGTCGCCTCTATCCGCCCGCCGCTGGCGGCCAGCGCACGCTGGGCAATCGCCAGCCCCAGGCCGTAGCCCTCCCCCGAGCGTTCAGAGGCCGCACCGCGAATGAAGGGGGTAAAGATGTGCGGTAACAAGGCCTCCGCCACACCGGGGCCACGGTCGGCAACGTCGATGCGGGCGATCCCGGCAAGCACGCGGCAGCTGATCTGCAACTCCCCGCCGTCCGGTGAAAAGCGCAGGCCGTTGCGCAGCACGTTGTCAATGGCCGCGTGCAGAAGCTCCGGCGCGGCTTCGACCTGGATGCCGGCGGGGCAGTCGAGAACCAGCGCCAGCTTGCGCGCGGCCCCCTCGAAGCGCGCATCGTCGACCAGGGTGAGCAAGAGTTCCCGCAGCTCGAAACGCTCCTTGCGCGCGGCACCGGACTCGGCTCTGGCCAGCGCCAGCACCTCGCCGACCAGGGCATCGAGCCGCTCGCCCTCGCGTTCGATCCGTTCAAGCAATTCCTGCACACGCTCCGGCTGCTGCCGGGCCAGGCCGATCGCGGCCTGCAGGCGGGCCAGGGGCGAACGCATCTCATGCGAAACATCGTGCAGCAGGCGGCGCTGGCCGAGAACCACGGATTGCAGATGCCCGGCCATGCGGTCGAAATCCTGCCCGAGGTCGGCCAACTCATCGCGGCGACGGCCCATCTCGCCAGCGATGCGCGAATCGAGGCGCCCGCCGGCAATTTCGCCGAAGACGCGGCGCAGGAGACGGATCGGGTGGGCGACATACCAGGCCAGACCGGCGGCACAGGCCAGGCTGGCAAGCAGGCCAACCAGGGCCGGCACCAGGGGAATGCGGAACTCGCCCGGCGGTCCGGCAGGAGGCGGAGCCGGGGCCGGACCCGGCGGCGGACCGACGGTCGGCAGGAATCTCCGCTCGTGCGGCGGTGGCCTGGGGCCTGCGTCGTGCCCCGGCGGCCCGCCGCGCGCGCGATGCTCGAGCCAGAACACGGCGCCCGTCCCGAAAACCGCCGCCAGCTGTGCCAGCCAGACGATGAGGAAAAAGCGCCAGAATAAACGCCCCATCCTCAGTCCCTGATCAACTGGTAGCCCCGGCGATAGACGGTCTGGATGCAGGAGCGACCGTCGGCCAAGGTGCCGAGTTTTTGCCGGATGCTCGAGAGGTGCACGTCGACGCTGCGGTCGAAGCGCGCCAGCGGCCGGCCCAGACCCTCCAGGGAGAGGACTTCCTTGCTCACCGGCACGCCAGGTTGACGCGCCAGCGCCAGAACCAGATTGAATTCGCTGCTGGTCAACGTCACCCGCTCCCCCGCCCATTCGACCACGCGCTGCCCGGGGCGCACGCAGAGGGCGCCGATGACGATGGGCAGGCCCTGCGACTCGGGAGGCGCGGCGGTCCGACGCAGGATCGCCCGCAAGCGCGCCGCCAGTTCGCGCGGCGGACAGGGCTTGGGAACGTAGTCGTCGGCCCCGAGTTCCAGCCCGACAATGCGATCCATGTCGTCGCCGCGCGCCGTCAGCATCAGCACCGGCAGGTTGCCCGCAGCGCGGATCTGTCGCAAGACTTCGATACCCGAAACGCCGGGCATCATCACATCGAGAACGGCAATCGCGAACTGCCCGGACAAGGCAGCGGAAATGCCCTCCACGGGGTCGTTGACCGTGCTTACCGCATAGCCTTCCCGGGTCAGGTAATCGGCGAGCAGCGCGGTCAGGGCGATGTCGTCGTCAATCAGCAGGACTGCGCTCAATTTCTCCTCCAGTAGCCGGCAGCACGGGCGATGATAGCCAAAGCGGCAAGTCGCTTACGGGGCTTTACACTTCTTTACGCCACCCGACGGCAAAAAATGCCGCCCATCCCCCTTATTCACGGTCCACCCGCAAAAAAGGCGATTTTCCCGCTCCGGGCGAGGCCTTGCCGCCCAAAGCGCGGCCTCCGGCTAACAAAACTTTACCCTTCTTAACCCGAATCGCCGCCAATTCCGCCGCTCACGGGCCGATAACTTGCTCAAGCCACTACGGCATTTGCCACCACTCATCCACCAAGGAGTCCATCATGATCAGCGGAATCGGCCAGAGCAGCGCCCACCTGGCAAGCCAGATATTTTCCCGCCTCGACACACGGCAGCAGGGCTACATCGAAAAAGCCGACCTGGCCACGGCCTTCAGCCAGATCGGCGACAGCGGCAGCAGCGACAGTTCCTCTTCCGGCATCGACGAAGTGTTCACCGCTCTGGACGGAGACAGCGACGGCAAGGTCACGGAGAACGAACTCTCCTCCGCGCTCGGCAAGCTGAAGGAGGAACTCGACAGCCAGTTCAGCCAGATGCGCATGCAGGGCATGCCCGGCCAGGGACCGCAAGGCATGGGCGGGGGCATGCCGCCACCGCCCCCCTCGGGATCGCGGGAAGAGGAAAGTGACAGCGGCTTCAGCGTCGATGAACTCAGCAGCCAGCTTGAAGAAATCGGGAGCAGCGACAGTCAGCGCAGCAGTCTCATTGCCAGCATCGTCGACAACTTCGACACGGCCGACAGCGACGGCGACGGCAAGGTGAACCGCAGCGAAGCCATGAGCTACGGCGAATCGCTGCGCCAGACGAGCACCGGCAGCAGTGCGGACAGCAGCAGCAGCAGTAGCAGCAGTAGCCAGGACTCGGGGAGCAGCGACAGCAGCAACAACACGGCCGTGATGAAGAAAATCATGCAGCTGATCCATGCCTACGGCCAGGGAGGACAGGAACAGAGCAGTAGCGAGTTGCTCAGCCGCCTTTCGGTCAGCGCCTGAGCCCCGTCCGCCTCGCAAACACGGTCGACCGGCAAAATTCGGGATTTCCGCCGCCGCTTGCGGCGGAATTTGCATGATCCTCGGCAAGTCCGGCAATGGCCGGCACGGGCGCCTGGCCTTACCATGCCATCGCCAATGACACGCAAGGAGACATCGAATGCAAGCTTTTCAGGACTTTTACCCGGATAACGTGGCGCACTGCTACGGTTGCGGCCGCCTCAACGGCGCCGGCCACCAGATCAAGACCGTGTGGGAAGGCGACGAGACCGTCACCCGTTACCAGCCGCGCCCCGAACACACCGCCATTCCCGGCTTTGTCTACGGCGGCCTGCTCGCCTCGCTGATCGACTGCCACAGCACCGGTACCGCTGCCGCCGCGATGTACCGCGCGGAAAACCGGGCCATGGATACGCAGCCGCCTTTCCGTTTCGTGACCGGCTCGCTGCACGTCGACTACCTGAAGCCGACACCGATGGGCGTGGTGCTGGAAATTCGCGGCAAGGTCAAGGAAATCAAGGGGCGCAAGGTCATTGTCGAAGCCGTCGTTTACGCCAACGGCACCGCCACCGCGCGCGGCGAGGTGCTCGCCGTGCAGATGCCGGACAGCTTCACCGCCTGACTATTGCCACCCCGTAGCGCCGGACTCAGGCACCGGCGGCGCGCAATTTCCGGTACAGGGTGCGCGGGCTGATACCCAGCGCCCTGGCCAGTTCTCCGACATCGTCCGGCAGACGCTGATGTGCCCAGCGCAGATAGCCGGCCTCGAGCGCATCGAGCGGCTGCAGCCCGGCACTACGAAAAATCTCGTCGCCGCCGGTATCGTCGCTGTCGCCGGGCGGGGCGGATGACGGCCAGTCCGCCAAAGAGGGCGTCGGCGCCAGTTCGCCGGCCATTTCCCGCAGGTGCGCGCGGTCGACCGTGTCGCCGTCGGCCAACAGGGCGGCGCCTTCTATCAGATTGCGCAATTCGCGGATATTCCCCTCGTAGCGCCGGGTTTGCAGCCAGTCCAGGGCAGCGGGCGTCAGGCAACGCCCCGGACGCTGATCTACCCGTTCCAGAAGCGAGGCGGCAAGCAGGGGAATATCCTCCTCCCGCTCGTGCAGCGCCGGGGTGCGGATGGGAAAGGTATTGATACGGAAGTAGAGATCGCGGCGAAAACTGCCGGCGGCGACCATGGCCCGCAAATCCTGATGCGTGGCGCAAACCAGGCGAAAATCGGCGGGCAGGTGGTCGAGACCGCCCACACGGCGAAAACTTCCGCTCTCCAGCAAACGCAGGAGCTTCACCTGTTGCGACAAGGGCAGTTCGCCGATTTCATCGAGAAAAAGAGTACCGCCAGCCGCCGCCTCGACCAGGCCCGGCTTGCGCTGTGCCGCGCCGGTGAATGCCCCTTTCTCGTAACCGAACAGCTCGCTCTCGAACAAGGTTTCGGTCATTCCGGCGCAGTCGACGGGAACGAAAGGCCCTTTTTCGCGCTTGCTGGCTTCGTGGATGGCGTGCGCCACCAGTTCCTTGCCGGTCCCGGTTTCGCCCAGCAACAGGACCGCCGCCGCCGAAGGCGCCACCCGCATCACTTTTTCCAGCATGCGGACAAAGGCCGGCGCCCGCCCGACCAGGCCTTGAGCGGCCGGACGGCTGCTGCTTTGCCGAAGGACTTGCATGCTCTCGACAAAGTAGGCGATTTCACCCGCCGCGTTGCGAATCGGCGTCGTATCGACGGCGACATGCTCCTCGCCGCGCGGCGTATGATGCAGGTGCAATACCCGCTGCGGTCGCCCCGACGCCAGGCTCAGCTTCAACGGGCAGGATTCACCGGCCTGGTCGCAGGGGACGCTGAAGCGGTGCGAGACCTCGTAGCAATGCCGCCCGGCCAGCCCGTCGCCGTCTTCGCCCGCGAACTCGCGCAGGTAGGCGGCATTGGCGGCGACGATGCGGTAATCCGCATCCATCACCATCCTCGGCCCAGGTAGCACTTCGAGATAGGAAAGCAGTTCGCTCAAGCGGGCGTTCATCGGGTCGGTCTTTGAGGAGTTCATTGTGTCAAATCCGGCAAATTGCCAAAATTGTCCGCCAATTCTGGCGCGAACCAGATAGCGTGTCGTCAGACAAAGAGAGCGAAGGAAGACAAGCGACTGTTTTTAATAGATCATATGAACTAGACAAAACAGGCATACATCTTGTTATAAACCGTTTTTCTCCGGCAAGGGAAATTCCCGATGAACCAAGCAAACAAAGCGCAAGAGACCAGCCCGGCCCCGGTCTCTTTCTACGAAAAACGCAAGAAAATCCACGCCAAGAGCGTGCGCGGCTTTTTTGACAACTGGCGCGTGGCGCTTGTGATCTTCACCCAGGTCATTTTCTACGGCGCGCCCTGGCTCGAATGGAACGGTCGCCAGGCCATTCTCTTTCACCTTCTTGAACGAAAGTTCTACATCTTCGGCATGGTTTTTTGGCCACAGGACGTCATCTACCTCGCCGTCTTGCTGATCATCTCGGCCTACGCGCTCTTTCTCGTCACCGCTGTCGCCGGTCGTCTCTTCTGCGGCTACGCCTGCCCGCAAACGGTGTACACCGAGATGTACATGTGGATCGAGAATTTCATCGAAGGCGACCGCAACGCCCGCATCAAGCTCGACAAGGCGCCGATGGACGCCCGCAAATTCCGCCTGCGGGCCAGCAAATACCTGTTGTGGACCCTGCTCGGCCTGTGGAGCGGCTTTACCCTGGTCGCTTATTTCACGCCGGTCGACGAATTGATCGGCAATGTTCTGAACAACCGCCTCGGCCCGTGGGAAACCTTCTGGATTCTCTTCTACGCCGGTTTCATGATCCTGATGGCCGGTTTCCTGCGTGAGCAGGTATGCAAATACATGTGCCCCTACGCCCGCTTCCAGAGCGTGATGTTCGACCCGGATACGCTGATCATCAGCTACGACCCGGAGCGCGGCGAACAGCGCGGCGCCCGCAAGAAAGGCAGCGACGCCAAGGCCGCCGGCCTCGGCGATTGCGTGGATTGCGGCCAGTGCGTTCATGTCTGTCCGACCGGGATCGACATCCGCAATGGTCTCCAGTACGAGTGCATCGGTTGCGCGGCCTGTATCGACGTCTGCGATCAGGTCATGGACAAAGTCGGCCTGCCGCGCGGCCTGATCCGTTATTCGACCGAGAACGCGATGGCCCAGCATCTGAGCCGCAAGGAAATCACGGCCCACATCGTCCGCCCGCGCATTCTGCTTTACACGGCGATCCTGCTACTCATCTGCGGCCTCTGCGCCTGGTTCCTCGCGCATCGCGTACCGCTCAAGGTGGACGTCATCCGCGACCGCTCGGTGCTCGCCCGCGAAGCCGACGACGGTCGCATCGAAAACCTGTATCTGCTGCAGATCATGAACACGGAGGAACGCGCGCATCGCTATCGAATCACGGTCGACGGCCTGGATGGAGCGGAAATCGCCGGCGAGGCGGAATTCGAGGTCGATGCCGCCAGCCTGCAGGGATTCAATACGGCGGTCCGCGTTGCACCGGAAGCCGGCAAGAGCGGCGCCAACACCATCCATTTCAATATCGTCGCCACCGACAACCCGGAGATCAAGCTTCGCGAAAAAGCCAGCTTCCTGCTACCGCGCTGAGCGGACGGCCGGGGAACGAACAAGGGAGGAAGGACGGGCATGGACAGTCTCCTGCTGCTCACGGCGGCGACCCTGCTGGTCGTCCTGCTTTTCGATTACACCAACGGTTTTCACGACGCCGCCAACATCGTCGCCACGGTCATCGCCTCGCGGGCGATGACGCCGGTGCAGGCGGTGCTGGTGGTCGCTTTCTTCGAGTTCCTCGGCCCGCTGCTCGGCGGTACCGCCGTTGCCAACACCATCGGCAAGTTCGTCAGCCTCGACGACTTGCCAGCGCGACTCTCGCTGGCCATCCTGCTCTGCGGCCTGCTTGGCGCCATCGCCTGGAACCTGCTGACCTGGTATTTCGGCATCCCCTCATCATCCTCGCACGCCCTCGTCGGCGGCTTGATCGGCTCGGTCAGTGTCGCCGTCGGCAGCGAGCATGTCGTCTGGGGGCTGAAGGAACTCGCCGCCGGCCACTTGACCGGCATCGTCAAGGTGCTTGCCGCCCTCCTCCTCTCGCCACTGATCGGCTTCTGGGTCGGTTTTCTCCTCCACCGGCTGTTGACCGTGATCTTGCGCGGCGCCCGCCCGGCCGCCAATCAGCACTTGCGCAGCACCCAGTTTTTCACCGCCGCCGGCCTGGCCTTCGCACACGGGGCCAATGACGCCCAGAAAAGCATGGGCATCCTGACCCTGGTGCTGCTCCTCGGCGGTTTCATTCCGCGTTTCGAGGTGCCGTTCTGGGTAATGCTCGCCTGCGCCTGCGCCATGACACTGGGCATTCTTTCCGGTGGCTGGCGCATTGTCCGCACCCTGGGGTTCGCCATTTACCGCGTCCGCCCGCAGCATGCCCTCGGCTCGCAGCTGACTTCGGCGGCGGTCATCCTGGCGGCATCCCTGGGGGGCGCCCCGGTCTCGACCACGCACGTCGTCGCCACCTCGATCATGGGCATCGGCGCTTCCGAACGCCCGCGAGCAGTCCGCTGGAACAAGGCGGGCGAAATCGCCACCACCTGGGTAGTCACCATTCCCGGCGCCGCCCTGGTCGCGATCCAGGCCTACGCCCTGGTACATCTTTTTCTCGGAAACCGGCCATGAACCCGACCCCAGCCGCCACGTCCACCCGCAGGCCCTCGCTCTTGCGGCGCATCATCGAGCACGTCTTTCCGCGCATGCCGGATTTTTTTGCCTTGCTCACCGAGCAATGCCAGCAGGCAGCGCATACCGCCGGCCTGCTCATCGAATTCATGGAAAGCGGCAACCCCGAAACCGGCAAGCTGATCCGCCGCGACGAACATGAGGCGGACCGGATCAAGGTGCGCAATCTCCACACCTTGAACGAAGCTTTTTCGACCCCCATCGACCGGGAAGACCTCTACCGCGCGATCATCGATCTCGACGAAGTGGTGAATTACTGCAAAACCACGGTCAGCGAAATGGATGTGCTCGCCCTGGCACCCGACAAGCACTGCCTGGAAATGGCTCTGCACATCAAGCTCGGGGTCGATGCCCTCGCCCTCGGCTACGCCAGGCTTTCCCACGACCCTGCCGGCGCCGCCGGCGACGCCGACGCCGCCCGCAAAGCCGAACGCCGGGTGGAAAAAGCCTATCGCCGCGCCATCGCCGAGTTGTTCCAAGGCGATGATTACATCCACATGTTCAAGCGCCGGGAAATCTACCGCCATCTCTCCAACGCCGCCGACCGCATGGCCAACTGCGCCAACACCCTGCACGACATCGTCGTCAAGATGTGCTGAGGCAGGCGCTCAGGCCAGCAAGGGCACGATCAAGAGCGCGACCAGGTTGATGATCTTGATCAGCGGATTGACCGCCGGGCCGGCGGTGTCCTTGTAGGGATCGCCAACGGTATCGCCGGTGACCGCCGCCTTGTGCGCGTCCGAGCCCTTGCCACCGTAGTGGCCGTCCTCGATGTACTTCTTGGCGTTGTCCCAGGCGCCGCCGCCGGTGGTCATCGAAATCGCGACGAAGAGGCCGGTGACGATGGTTCCGACCAGCAGGCCGCCGAGCGCCTGCGGCCCGAGCAGCAGGCCGACCGCGACCGGCGCGGCGACCGGCAGCAGCGACGGCAGCAGCATTTCGCGAATCGCGGCGACGGTCAGCATATCGACCGCCCGCGAGTAATCGGGCTTGGCCGTGCCTTCCATGATTCCGGGAATCTCGCGGAACTGACGGCGAACCTCGACCACCACCGCGCCCGCCGAACGCCCCACCGCCTCCATCGCCATCGCCCCGAACAGGTAGGGAATCAGGCCGCCGATGAAGAGGCCGACGATCACCTGATGGTTGGAAAGATCGAAGGAGACCGTACCGAGGCCGCTGGCTTCAAGCCCGTGCGTGTAGTCGGCGAAGAGCACCAGCGCCGCCAGCCCGGCCGAACCGATGGCGTAGCCCTTGGTCACCGCCTTGGTGGTGTTGCCGACCGCGTCGAGCGGATCGGTGACGTTGCGCACCTCCTTCGGCAGTTCCGCCATCTCGGCGATGCCGCCGGCGTTGTCGGTGATCGGCCCGTAAGCATCGAGGGCGACGATGATGCCGGCCATCGACAGCATCGAGGTCGCGGCGATGGCAATCCCGAACAGGCCGCCGAGCGCATGCGCCGACCAGATCGCCAGGCAGACCGAAAGCACCGGCCAGGCGCAGGCCTTCATCGAGACGCCGATGCCGGCGATGATGTTGGTCGCGTGCCCGGTCTGGCAGGCCGAGGCGACGTGGCGCACCGGCGCGTAATCGGTGCCGGTGTAGTACTCGGTGATCCAGACCAGCGCGGCGGTCAGCGCCAGGCCGATCACGGCACAGCCGAACATCGAGTCGGCGGTGATCCCGACCGCCGGCACCCCGTCTCCGATCAGCCAGGCGGTAACCGGGTAATAGGCAAGCAACGCCAGCCCGCCAGCGACGATCAGGCCGCGATAGAGCGCGCCCATGATCTTGCCGCCCTCGCTGGTCTTGACGAAGAAGCAGCCGGCAATCGAAGCCAGGATCGACACCCCGCCCAGCGCCAGCGGGTAGAGGATCAGGTTTTCGCCGAGCGCCGGCACCGCCTGCAGCGTCAGCGCCGCCAGGACCATGGTTGCAACCACGGTGACGACGTAGGTCTCGAACAGGTCGGCGGCCATCCCGGCGCAGTCGCCGACGTTGTCGCCGACGTTGTCGGCGATCACCGCCGGGTTGCGTGGGTCGTCCTCGGGAATCCCGGCCTCGACCTTGCCGACCAGATCGGCGCCGACGTCGGCACCCTTGGTGAAGATGCCGCCGCCCAAGCGGGCGAAGATCGAAATCAGCGAGGAACCGAAGGCCAGCCCGACCAGCGGTTCGAGGGCATGGTAAAAATCGCCGTTGTCCACGGTCGACCGTAGAAAAGCGTAAAAACCGGCAACCCCGAGCAGGCCCAGGCCGACCACCAGCATCCCGGTCACCGCCCCGCCGCGAAAAGCCACCGCCAGCGCCGGCGCGATCCCGCCACGGGCGGCTTCGGCGGTGCGCACATTGGCGCGCACCGAGACATTCATGCCGATGAAGCCGGTCGCCCCGGAGAGCACGGCGCCGAGCAGGAAACCGCAGGCGGTGGCCCAACCGAGGCGCGGCACCAGCCCGATCAACAGGAACAACATGCCGCCGACCAGCGCGATGCTGCGGTACTGCCGGCTGAGATAGGCTGCCGCCCCCTGCTGGATGGCGCGAGCGATCTCCTGCATCCGCTCGTTGCCGGCCGGCAAGGCCAGGATCCGCCGCCCGGAGAACCAGCCGAACAAGACGGCCACGACGGCACAACCGAGTGCCAGTAACAATGCAGCATTCATCACACACCCCCTGCGTTGATGAAACACCCGGGCGGTCGGGATGACCACCCGGCGCAACCGCAAACCACGGTCAAACGGCAAATGCGGCGAGCTTTTTCTCTACGGCAAGATTCTGCAAACGGACATAGTCGGGCAGGCCGGCGCGGAACGGCGGCGGCGCCTCGCCCTCGATCAAGGGCTGCAAATAACGGCGGCAGGCGTCGGTGATCTGGAAACCGTCGGCCGAGATGAATTCGGCCGGCATCTTGCGCTCGACATTGGCGACGGCGGCCAACGGCGCTTCGCCAATGCGCCAGCGATACGGCGCATCCGACTCGCGGACGATGGTCGCCATCACCGCGTTTTTGCCCTGCAAGGCGAGGTCGACCGCAGCGACACCAAGCGCGTGCGCCTGTTCGAGGTCGGTACGCGAAGCCAGGTGGCGGGCCGAACGCTGCAGGTAATCGGCGAGCGCCCAGTGGTATTTGTGGCCGAGGCGGTCCTTGATCAATTGCGCGACGTACTGGCCAACGCCACCCAGCTGCGCATGGCCGAAGGCATCGCGCCCGCCGGACTCGGCGAGCAAATTGCCGGCTGCATCGCGCAAACCTTCGGAGACGGCGACCGTGCAATAACCGTAATCGCGCACGCACTGGTCGACGCGGGCGAGGAAGGCCTCGGGATCGAACGGCACCTCGGGAAACAGCAACAGATGCGGCGGCTCGCCGGCCTGCTCGGACGCCAGGCCGCAGGCAGCGGTGATCCAGCCGGCGTGGCGGCCCATCACTTCAAGGACGAAAATCCTGGTCGAGGTGCGCGCCATCGACGCGACATCGTAGCCGGCCTCGCGGATCGAGGTCGCAACATACTTGGCGACCGAACCGAAGCCGGGACAGCAGTCGGTCAGCGGCAGATCGTTGTCGATGGTCTTGGGAATCCCGACGCAGACCACCGGATAGCCCATCGCCTCGGCAATCTGCGACACCTTCCACGCGGTGTCCATCGAATCGTTGCCGCCGTTGTAGAAGAAATAGCCGATCTGGTGCGCGCGAAAAACCTCGATCAGGCGTTCGTACTGCGCACGATGCTGCTCCAGGCTCTTCAACTTGTAGCGGCAGGAGCCGAAAGCACCGCCCGGCGTCTGCAGCAGGCGGGCGATGTCGGCATCGGACTCCCGGCTGGTGTCGATCAGGTCTTCGGTCAATGCGCCGATGATCCCGTCGCGCCCAGCCAGCACCTTGCCGATCTTTTCCGGGTGCAGCAAATGCAAACGGCGCGCTTCCTGAATCAGGCCGCACGCCGTTGCATTGATGACCGCAGTCACACCTCCCGACTGCGCATAGAAGGCATTGATTGCGGCCATGGGCTTCTCCTTACATGGGAGGAATTACTTCAGGGCGTCGAACACCGAAGCGGTGATCGCATCGACCGAACCGACACCGGCGACCTTCTTGACCTGCGGTGCCTTGCTGCAGCCTTCAGCGGCCCACTTGCTGTAGAAGTCGACCAGCGGCTTGGTCTGCGAGTGGTAGATTTCGAGGCGCTTCTTGACGGTTTCTTCCTTGTCGTCGTCACGCTGGACCAGATCTTCACCGGTCACGTCGTCCTTGCCTTCGACCTTGGGCGGGTTGAACTTGACGTGATAGGTGCGGCCGGAAGACAGGTGAGCGCGGCGGCCAGCCATGCGCTCGATGATGTCGCTGTCGGGAACGTCGATTTCAACCACGAACTCGATCGGCACGCCGGCATCCTTCATCGCCTGCGCCTGCGGAATGGTGCGCGGGAAACCGTCGAACAGGTAGCCGTTCTTGCAGTCGTCCTGGGTCAGACGATCCTGGACCATGCCGATGATCACGGCGTCCGGCACCAGGCCACCCGCATCCATGTGCTTCTTGGCTTCGAGGCCAAGCGGGGTACCGGCCTTGACCTGGGCGCGCAGCATGTCGCCGGTCGAGATTTGCGGAATACCGAACTTCTCGCAGATGAACTTGGCCTGGGTGCCCTTGCCGGCGCCGGGAGCGCCCAACAGAATCAGCTTCATGAAAAAAATCCCTCTGGTTTATTAAAAGTTTTACTACTGAAACCTGTTCTCGACCGCCTTGGCTACCTTGGCGCTGGCGATTGTTTTTCGAAAAAAGTACTCGCTATTTCAAACCCGGTCAAACAGTTTGCGCATCCGCTCGGCATCCTCCGGGGTGTCGACACCGGGAGCCGGCGCGGCGTCGATCTGCGCCACGCTGATGCGGTAACCGTGCCACAAGGCACGCAACTGTTCGAGTGCCTCGAACTGCTCGGTCGGCGCTGGCGCCAGGCCGGCGTAGGCCTTGAGGAAGGCCGCGCGATAGGCATAGAGGCCGACGTGGCGCAAGGCCGGCAAGCCGGCCGGGAGCACGCTACGGTCGCGGGCGAAATCGTCGCGGGCATAGGGCAGCGGCGCGCGCGAAAAATACGCAGCGTCGCCGTCGGCACGACAGACCACCTTGACCACATTCGGGTTGAAAAACTCTTCGGCAGCGGCAATCGGATGTGCCACCGTGGCGATATCGGCGCCGCTGGCCGCCAGCTGGCGCGCGGTCTGCAGAATCACCGCCGGCTCGATCAGCGGTTCGTCGCCCTGCACATTGACCACCAGCGTATCGGCTGCCCAGCCGCGCTGGGCGACCACTTCGGCCAGGCGGTCGGTACCGGTGGGATGGTCGCTGCGGGTCATGATCGCGGCGACCTCGTGCGCGCAGCAGGCAGCATGGACCCGCTCGTCGTCGGTCGCGACCCAGATTTCCTCGGCCCCGGATTGCCGCGCGCGTTCGGCGACGCGCACCACCATCGGCTTGCCGCCGAGGTTGAGCAGGGGCTTGCCGGGTAGGCGGGTCGAGGCGTAGCGGGCCGGGATGACGACCTTGAACGCCGGGGCCGACACTACTGGCCTTCCGCTTCGAGGCGGCGAGCCTCGTCGACCAGCATCACCGGAATGTCGTCGCGCACCGGGAAGGCCAGCTTGCACGGCTTGCAGACCAGTTCCTTTTCATTCTTGCGATGTTCCAGATTGCCCTTGCAGATCGGGCAGACAAGGATGTCAAGCAGCCTGGCGTCCACGGAGTTTCTCCTCAACGAGTTCAATCAGCGCCGGCGGCAGTTCCGCCTCGACCGGCAGGTACCAGGCTTCGCCCGGCACAAGAGCCGAACATTTTACTGCATCCTTCTCGGTCATCAGCAGGATATCGTCGCCGGCGAAGGATAAATCGGCAACGGTATAGGCATGATGGTCGGGGAAAGGATGGGCGACAAAATCGATACCCAGTCCCTGCAGGGTGGCGAAGAAGCGCCCCGGGTCACCGATCCCGGCCAAGGCATGCACCCGGCGGCCACGAAAATATCCGGCATCGACTGTCAGCGACGGCCGATCCAGCCGCGCAAAAGCCCCCGGCTGCAGGCACATCGGGAAATATGCCGGGCCAGCCGGCAACTCGACGCCGGGCGGCAGCGCCGTCGCCGCACTGGAAAAATTGCCGATCACCGCGTCGACCGTGGCTAAGCGCGACAAGGGTTCGCGCAGCGGCCCCAGCGGCAGGCGCCAGCCGTTGCCGGCGCCGCGCCCGTCGAACACCGCCAGCTCGACATCGCGCCCCAGGCGCAGGTGCTGCAGGCCGTCGTCGCAGAGGATCACATCGACCTGCAGCTCGGTGGCCAGCAAGGCCCGGGCGGCGGCGACCCGGTCGCGCCCGACATATACCGGCACGCCGCTGCGCCGGGCGAGCAACAGCGGTTCGTCGCCGACCTCGGCGGCCGAACTCGTCGCCGTCACCGCAACCACGCCGTCGCCACCCCGGCCGTAGCCCCGGCTGACGATCCCCGGCCGCCAGCCGCGCGCCTGCAGTGCCTGGGCCAGCGACAAGGTCAGCGGCGTCTTGCCGGCGCCGCCGACGGTCAGGTTGCCGACTACCAGCACCGGCACCGGCAAGCGCTGCGGGCGAACCCGCCGGCGCTGCCAACCGGAGACCAGGACGAACAGCGCGTGCAGCGGCAAGAGCGGCAAAAGCAGCGGCAAGCGCAGGAACAACAACGCCGGCGTCAGCCGGCGTTGGAACCATTGGCGTTGCAGCCAGCGGGCAAACATCACTGCGCCGTCTGGGTGGCGAAGGAAATGTGCGGATAACCGGCCGACTGCGCCGCCTGCATCACATCGACGACGCTCTGGTGCGTCGCCTTGGCATCGGCATTGATGATGATGACCGGATCGTTGCGACTGCCGGCGGCGCGGCGCAGCGCCTCGGAGATGGCCGGGACGGTATTACCCGTCAAGGGTGACTTGTTGACCAATATCTGGCCGCTGGCGGTGACCGCGACGTCGATCTCGTTCGGCTGCTCGGCCTGCTTGCCCGCCTCGGCGGTCGGCAGGTTGATTTCCAGCCCGGAGAACCTGGAATAGGTGGTGGTCAGCATCAGGAAGATGATGATCACCAGCAGTACGTCGATCATCGGCACCAGGTTGATTTCAGGCTCTTCGCGAGCCGATCCGCGACGGAAGTTCATGCGCTTACTTCCGGTCGCCGTGCATGAATTCGACCAGGCGCACCGCCTGCTGCTCCATCTCGACGACGAAGCCGTCGACCAGCGCGCGGAAGTGGCGCCAGAAGATCATGCTCGGGATGGCGATGAAGATGCCGAAACCGGTGTTGTACAGCGCGATCGAAATCCCGTGCGCCAGCTGCTGCGGATTGCCGCTGCCCGGCGCCTGCGCGCCGAAGATCTCGATCATCCCGATCACCGTGCCGAACAGGCCCATCAGCGGGCTGATCGAGGCGATGGTGCCGAGGGTCGTCAGGTAGCGGCCAAGTTCATGCGCCACCGCCGAGCCGGCTTCTTCGATCGACTCCTTCATCACCTCGCGCGGGTTGTCGACATTGCGCAGGCCGGCGGCAAGAACGCGGCCGAGCGGGGAATGGCGTTCAAGGTTGTCGAGCAGGATGCTGTTGTCCTGACCGCGCCGGAACTCGCCGACCGAGCGCTGCAGCAGCCCCGGCGGAACGATCCTGGACGCGCGCAAGGCAAGCAGTCGCTCGATGATCAGCGCAACGGCAATGATGGAGGCCAGCAACAAGGGCCAGATCGGCCAGCCGGCCGCTTTGACGATTTCAAACACTTCGTATCCCCGGTGGAATGTCAGCCCGCGATTTTGCCCTGCCCCCCGATGCAGGGCAAGCCATGATGTTTGCGACAAAATGCCGCAGTCCTGAGAGCTTATCCCCAGAAGCTGTGGATAAGTCTGTGCATGAGCGGTAGAAAGCCGAGCCAATGGCCGGTATTTGCACATTGCGGCTTACTCTGCCCAAAAAACAGGCAAAAACACAAACTACAATAAAAACAAAAGCTTACAAATTAACAACAACTGTCAAGACCTGCATTCGAGGAGGGATGGTGCGTAGAATCGCGGCCATGTCCAAATCGTTTCCCCCTGTTGACAATCCGGTTCTCAGCGTCTCGGCGCTGAATCGCCGGGTTCGCGATTGCCTGGAGGCCGGGTTTCCGCTTGCCTGGATCGCCGGCGAGATTTCCAATCTGACGCAGGCCGCTTCCGGCCACGTCTATTTTTCACTCAAGGACGCCCAGGCGCAGGTCCGTTGCGTCATGTGGCGCAACCGGGCGCAATTGCTCGGCTGGCGGCTGGAGAACGGGCAAAAGGTCGAGGCTCGGGCGCTGGTTTCGTTCTACGAGCCACGCGGCGAATTCCAGCTCAATGTAGAAGGCATTCGCCGTGCCGGCCAGGGCGATCTTTTCGAGCGTTTTCTGCAACTCAAGGCAAAGCTGGAAAGCGAGGGACTGTTTTCCCCCGCACGCAAGCGCCCGCTGCCGCCCTTTCCCCACTCGCTGGCCATTGTCACCAGCCCGCAGGCCGCCGCCCTGCGCGATGTCTTGAGCGCCCTGCACCGACGCGCGCCTTACCTGCGGCTGACGCTTTACCCGACAGCGGTACAAGGCGAAGGCGCGGGCGAGCGGATCGCCGCCGCATTGGCCTGCGCCTCCACCGGCCCCCACGATCTCGTCATCCTCTGCCGTGGCGGCGGCAGCATCGAAGACCTGTGGTCGTTCAACGAAGAAATCGTGGCCAGGGCGATTGCCGCCTGTACCGTGCCGGTGATTTCCGGTGTCGGCCACGAAACCGATTTCACCATCGCCGATTTCGTCGCCGACCTGCGCGCGACCACGCCGACCGCCGCCGCCGAATTGGCCGCGCCGGATCGCGACACCCTGCTTGGCCGGCTCGACGACGGCCGGCACCGCCTCGAACGCGCCAGCGAACGCCTGCTCGCCACCCGCCGCCAGCAACTCGACCTGCTCGCCGCCCGCCTGCTCCACCCCGCTCAACGCCTGCAACAACAAGGGCGCGAGCTGCGCGCTCTGGGCGACGCTCTGCACTTTGCCGGCGAGCGCCTGCTCGCCCGCCGCCGCGAACGCCTTAGCAACGCACTGCGCGGACTGCAAGCGCAACGACCGCAGGCCGGGCGCCAGCGAACACCTCTGGCCGAACTCGGGCATCGGCTGCAAAACGCCCTCGAACGCCAGATGGCAGGCAAAAAAATGCAACTAAACACGCAGGCAACCAGTCTCAAGCAGCTCGATCCACTCGCGGTCCTGAATCGTGGCTATGCCATTGCCGTCACAGCCGAGGGGCGCACGGTGCGCACGGCGCAACAATTGCGCAACGGCGACGCGCTGCGCCTGGCCTTCGCCCATGGCGGCGCCCATGTCACGGTCAACGCGGTGGAAAACGAAAAAAGCAGCGCGGAAGTTGCCGCTGCACGGGAAGCCCAATAGAATTTTTAGCCAAACCCTGAAAACAACGGAGAAAACCATGGAACATCAACTGCCCGCCCTGCCCTACGCCAAGGACGCCCTGGCCCCGCACATGTCGGCCGAGACCTTCGATTACCACTACAGCAAGCACCACAACGCCTACGTGGTTAACCTGAACAACCTGATCAAGGGCACCGAGTACGAAGCCCTCGACCTCGAAGCCATCGTCAAGAAGGCCCCGGCTGGCGGCATCTACAACAACGCCGCCCAAGTCTGGAACCACACCTTCTTCTGGAACTGCATGACCCCGAACGGCGGCGGCGCTCCGAGCGGCGCCCTGGCCGACGCGATCAACGCCAAGTGGGGTTCGCTGGATGCCTTCAAGGCCGCCTTCCAGGCTTCCGCCGTCGGCAACTTCGGTTCCGGCTGGACCTGGCTGGTCAAGAAGGCCGACGGTTCCCTCGACATCGTCAACATGGGCGCCGCCGGCACCCCGCTGACCACCGGCGACACCGCCCTGCTCTGCGTCGACGTCTGGGAACACGCCTACTACATCGACTACCGCAATCTGCGCCCGAAGTTCGTCGAAACCTTCCTGAATCATCTGGTGAATTGGAACTTCGCCGCCGCCAACTTCGCCGGCTGAGCCATTCGCCGCCGTGCCGAACGACCCCGCCACGAGCGGGGTTTTTTACGTTCCTTCCTTGCGTCATCCCCCGGCGGGGGATTATCGTTCGACTCTCCCTCCCGCCGATTGCCAGCCATGACCGACCAGCCTCTCCAGAACGGAAGCCGCCTTCTCGTTGTCGATGACGACCGCCTCTGCCGGACCACGCATCGACTGATGCTGGCCAAGCACTTCGCGGTCACCGCCGCCGCCTCCGGCGAGGAAGCACTGGCGCTTTGCGCGCAGGAACTGCCCGATCTGCTGCTGCTCGACGTCACCATGCCCGGGCTCGACGGCTACCAGACCTGCCGCCTGCTGCGCGAACGCCACCCGCGGGTGCCGATCATTTTCGTCACTGCCTGCCAGACCCTCGACGAACATCTGCACGCCTTCGAGGCCGGCGGCGACGACCTCATCGTCAAGCCGGTCGAATACGAAATCCTGGTGCGCAAGATCCAGCTGGCACTGCAACGCCACGCCGATGCCGCGCAGTTGCAGGCCGAAAAGCAGAACCTGCAGCAAATGGCGATGCAATTCCTGTCCTCGGCCGGCGAAAACGGCACCCTGCTCAACTTCACCCGCGCCGCGATCCAGAGTCCCAACTATTACACCCTGGCCAGGCGCCTGGTCGATGCCATTGGCGCCTTCGATCTGAGCTGCAGCGTGATGATCCGTCACGGCGGCGAAACCACGATCCGCACCTCGGCCGGACAGCCCTCGCCGCTGGAGCAGGCGATTCTCGAACACGCATCGACGATGGGTCGGATTTTCCAGCTCGGCAGCCAGTGCGTCTTCAACTACGATCACGTTTCCATCGTCGTCCGTGGCCTGCCGGGAGACGAGGAAAGGCTTGGCCGCATCCGCGATAACCTGACCATCCTGGCCGAAACCACCGAGGCGCTTTGCGACAATGTGGCGATGCGGCAGCAATCCGGTGAACACGCGGCACAACTCCAACTGGCGCAGAACAGCGCGGTTGCGGCGGTCGAGCGCCTGCGCCTGCGGCAGCAGCAGATCTCGCTGGATACCCGCTTATTGTTGCAGGAGATGATCGACGGAATCGAAAAGGCTTATGCCTGGCTAGACACCGCCCCCAACCAGGAAGCGGCGATCAGCACGACGATGGAAGCCGCGGTGCACAAGGTGCTGGAAATGCTCGGCGCCGGCAATGAGCAGGACACCGCCGATTTCCAGCAGGTGCTGGACGCACTGCGGAATTCCCAGGCATTGGCGGACGACGTCGGTCGCCAGGCCGCCTGGTCCGGCGGCTGACAGCTGACAGCTGACAGCTGACGACTGACGACTGACGACTGACGACTGACGACTGACGACTGACGACTCAAGCGTCGAGCGCGAGCAAGGCGGGCAGAAAGACTTCGCAGACCGTGACCCGCTGCCCGGCCAGCACATGCGCCGAACGCCGCGCCCAGAGCTGTGGCGGCAGCTGGCAGGTATCCGCCAGCGCATTCTGTGCCGAGCGGTACAGCGGATCGCGCGCGTCGAGGCGGCGGAACTCGATGGCGCCGCGCCGGAAGCCGGGATAGGCGAAGAGCAAGGAACCGAGCGAGCGGCTGCCGAGCCGGGCCAGCCAGCGGTTGAGGCGGCCGCGTCCCACGGTCGACAGCGTGGTATGGGCAAAAATCACCGGTACGCCGTCGCAACAGAGCAGGACTTCGCGCACCAGCATCTGGCGCGCCCGCGCCGGCACGGTGGCGACCAAGTCCGGCGCCCGCCCCTGGGCAAGCAGGCGGATCTGGAAATGCCGGCTCAGCCGCTGGCAGCGCCGCGTCAGCGAACCCGGCTCGGTGAGCCAGGCGCGCAATCGCGGTCCGGGCGCCGGCGCAGCCAGCGTGGCACGCCAGGGTTTGCCTACCGCCATCGGAAGTTACCGCGGCTGCGGCGCGCGCTCGATGCCGCCGATCTTGCTGCCGGACTTGATCCCGCGCTCGCGGAACCAGCCGAGGTTCATTTCCAGCGCAAAGCGTGCCGGACGACGTGCGCAGTGGCTGTCCTCGGTCTGCGGCTGCATGTCCTCGACGTTGATGACGATCCCGCTTTCATCGAGGAAGGCGACCGACAGCGGCAACAGCGTATTGCGCATCCACATGCAGTGGGTGTTCGCCTGCGGGAAGACGAACAGCATGCCGTGGTGCTGCGGCATGCTCTTGCGCTGCATCAACCCGACCATACGATTTTGCTGGTCGGCAGCGACTTCGGCGTCGATCCGGTACATGCCGGCGGTCAGCTCCATGCGCGGCATTTCGGCCTGCGCGACGGGCGCCAGCAGCAAAGCGGCGAGGAGGGAGAAAATGGGTTTCATGCGACTCCGTGATTACTTACTGGGCGGCAACGCGCGGCCCGTTGTAGGCGCCGACCGGGGCGCGCCTGGCCTTCTTCGCGGACAGCGACTTCTTGTGCGTCTTCCTGGATTTCAGGCTCTTGCCGGCCTTGGCCCCGCTCTTGGCCCCGGTTTTGGCTTGATGCATCTTGACGGCCTTGACGCCATGCTTGTGGCGCGGCGCGGCGTCGGCGACCAAAGAGGTGGAAATGAGGGCGATGGCAGCCAGCAGGCTGATCAGCTTTTTCATGGTCTGTATTTTCCTTTTTTTTGATGGGAACGGGACACCGCCGGATGCTGCGCGACGGCAGCCGATGGCGCCAGGTCGGCCAGGCTGCCAGCAAACTGACGCCATTCCCCGGGCGCCAGTCCGGCCAGGTCGAGCCGGCCAATCGCCGCCCGAACCAAGCGCAGCGTAGGATAGCCGATAGCCGCCGTCATCTTCCTGACCTGGCGGTTCTTGCCCTCGCTGATGCGGATTTCCAGCCAGCGGGTCGGAATTGCCGCCCGGTAGCGGATCGGCGGATCGCGCTCCCACAGCCCTGCGGGCGCGTCGATCAGCCGTACCTTGGCGGGCTTGGCGACGTAGTCGGACAAGGCGATCCCGGCGCGCAGCCGGTCGAGCGCCGCTTCGTCGGGAATGCCCTCGACCTGCGCCCAGTAGGTTTTTTCCAGCTTGTGCCTGGGCTCGGCGATGCGCGCCTGCAACTGGCCGTCGTCGGTCAGCAGCAGCAGGCCTTCGCTGTCGGCATCGAGGCGGCCGGCGACATACACCCCCTTGAGCGGGATGAACTCGTCCAACGCCCGCCACTTCCCCTCGGGGGTGAATTGGCTGAGCACGCCATAAGGCTTGTTGAAAACGACGATCCGGGCCACGAAATACCAGCGAGGCAGAAAAAAACGGATTGTGCGCCAGCCTTTGCGCCGGCGTCGAGCGGGTTTTTGCCCTTTTTCACGGTCGACCGTGAAAATCAGGGAAAACCCGCAAGTCGACCAGGCGGGCAGCCAGGAGGCCGCCCGGCGGCTCAGTGATAAAAGGCGTAGCCGATCAAAATCGCGCCGACCAGCCCGACCGCATCGGCGATCAGGCCGCCGGCCACCGCGTAGCGGGTTTGCGTGATGCCGACGCTGCCGAAATACACCGCCAGCACGTAGAAGGTGGTTTCGGTCGAGCCCTGGATGATCGCCGCCAGCCGCCCGGCGAAGGAATCGACGCCGTAGGTGGTCATCACATCGACCATCAAGCCGCGCGCGCCGCTGCCCGACAGGGTTTTCATCAGCCCGACCGGCAGCGCCGGGACAAAATCGGTATTCAGCCCCAGCCCGCGCACGCCCCAGGCGATGCCCTCGACCAGCCAGCCCATGCCGCCGCTGGCGCGGAACAGCGCAATCGCCGCCAGCATCGCGACCAGGTAAGGCACGATCTGGATCGCAACATTGAAACCATCCTTGGCGCCCTCGACAAAGCTGGCGTACACATCGACGCCGCGCCAGGCCGCGACGCCGACAAAGAGCCCGATGATCGCCAGCACCGTGCCGCTGCCCAGCGCCCCCATTGCCCGCGCCATCTCCTCCGGCGGCAAGCCGCCCAGCCACAGGTACAGCCCGGCGAGCAGCGCGGCAAAACCGGCAAAGAAGACCAGCACCGGCCGGCACAGCAGGTTGATGCGCTGCCAGCGGGCGACCGCGATCAGCCCGGCGGTAAACGAGATGAAGGTGGCGAGCAGGGTCGGCAAAAAGATGTCGGCGGCGTTGAAGCCGACCAGCCCCTGCTTGAGCGCCAGGCTCTGGCGGATCGCGATCACCGAGGTCGGGATCAGCGTGATCCCGGCGGTATTGAGGACCAGGAACATCAGCATCGGGTCGCTCGCCACCGTTTTCTGCGGGTTGATCTCCTGCAGTTCGCGCATCGCCTTCAGCCCCAGCGGCGTCGCCGCGTTGTCGAGGCCGAGCAGGTTGGCGGAAAAGTTCATCGCGATGCTGCCGCTGGCCGGGTGCCCCGGCGGAATCGCCGGAAAGATGCGGCGGAAGAACGGCGCCAGCAGCCGCGCCAGCGCCTCGATCAGGCCGCCGCGCTCGCCCACCTTCATCACCCCCAGCCACAGGCTCATCAGCCCGACCAGCCCGAGCGCGATGTCGAAACTGGTCTTGGCACTGTCGAACAAGGTCGTCAGCAGCCGCGCAAAGACCTCGACATCGCCGTGCAGCGCCTGCCACAGCGCCGCCGCGAAGGCGAACAAGACAAAGCCAATCCAGATCCGGTTAAGCACGATAAAGGCGCGGCCCGCCGCCGCTGAGCAAGATGAAAAGAGCGCCAGTCTACGCCAAAGCCGGCGCCGACCCAGCGGCCCGGCTCACAAATCGGGCAAGCCCCAGGCCGCCCGCCGCGCCGCATACTCGGCCTGCGGCCACTGCAGCAGCAGCGGCCGGGCGGCGGCATTGAGCCACAGCGCCAGTTCGCGCATCGCCGGCAGCGCCAGCGCGGTGCAGCCGGCGGTGGGCACGCCCGGCGCCTCCCACACGTGCAAGAAAATGCACGAACCGCGCCCCGGCTGCGGCGGCTGGTTATAGGCAAGCACCGCGCCGAGTTCGTAACGGCCGTCGGCGCGGCGCATTTCTTCGGCCGAACCCCAGTCGACCGTGACCGTGGCGCGATCCACCACCTGGTTGTAATGCGCTGAGGCCAGATCATCCACGCACTGCAAGCCAGGATGCGCCGCCAAATACGGCAACCGCAGCGCCTGCGCCAGGGCGCTGTCGGCCGCCGCGTAACCGAACACGGCAGTGATTGGAAACACCCCGACCGGCGCCCGGCCGTCGCCCTCGATTTTGCGCGGAGGGGTGGTTGCGGCGGCGACTAGCTCAAGTGCGGCAGCCAGCCCTGGCGGGTGAAGATTTTCCGGCACGTTCTCGGCGGTGACTCGCGCTGTACTTTCGGCGGCATTTTTCGCAACCACTGCCGCCCCCGTTTTCTCTGCTGTAGCCAGCGTCTTTTCGATCACACCCGCCGGCACCCCAGCCATCCCCCAGGCCAGGCCGTTGCGCCCCAGCATCACCGGCCACGCCGCCCCCACCGGCTGCCAGCCGGCCGCCGTCCGCTCAAAACGCTGCAAACGCCCGCTGGTCGCCTGCCAGTCAGCCGCCAGGCACAGCAGCAACTGATGAGAAGACGCCAGCACGGTCGCCAGCGCGTCATCGCCGGCAACGGGCGCCAGCGCCTCCCCAGCCAGGTCGGGGGAAGGCATGGGCGCGGCGGGAAGAGCAGAGGGTTCAGACACGATCAGGCCAAGACAAAACGCCGGCAGCACCGGCAAGGCCGCGATTTTCGCCGATTTCCACGGTCGACCGTGGAAATGAGGAAAAACAACAAGATGCGAAACTCTGCGCGACAAGGCTCCCGGCGGCAAGCCCATCCAGCCCGTCAATCTTCGGCAAAAAATCGGCAAGAAACACTCCGAAAGCGAGCCTTCAAATGCGGGATTTCCACGACGACCCGGCACAGAGGGAGCCACTGCCGATTGACGGCTCCCGCCCCGCCTCGGGGTGGCTGATCGCTCTCGCAAGCGGGCAAGGCATCTGTACCCATGCGATTTCAGCAATGCTGTATCTGTTATCAAAAGGGAATCGAGCGAACAATCAGGCATCCATCCGACAGGAAACGCCATGAGTTCACATACCCTATCCCTACCCGAAGCAGCAGCAAGCAGCGAGCAGACATTCCGCATCCCCGGCAACAAAGGCATCTGGGTGGGCATTACCTGCGAGTTTGTCGAGTTCCTTGTCCTTTTCGCGGTCTACTTCATTGCCCGTGCCCACTTTCCCGCCTCGTTCGAGGCGGGCAGCGCGAGGCTGTCGCAATTTGCCGGCACCGCCATCACCCTGCTGATGGTGAGCAGCAGTTTCTTCATCGCCTGCTCCGTGGTTGCAATGCGCGCCAACAAACGCCGGCAGTCGCTTTACTGGCTGATCGCGGGGCTCGTTGTCGCCCTGGGCTACCCGGTCGCCAAGTACCTTGAAATCCAGTGGAATCTCAGCCAGGGCATCAATGGCGAATCCGGGATTTTCTTCACCGTTTATTACTACCTCACCTTCAATCACCTCGTCCATGCCACCTGGGGAATATTGGGCATTCTCTGGGTGCTCGCCCGACACCTGGTCGGCGGCTACTCCGCCGAGGATCACGCCGGCCTGGAGGCACTGGCCTGCTACTGGCACGCAACGGACATCATCTGGCTTGTCATCTTCCCCTTCTTCTACGTCCTGGTGTAAGCATGAATCAGCACTCAATCACCCCATCGACCTCTTATCGTCCGCTGGTCACGACATGGCTTGTGCTGGTCGGCCTGACCGCGCTCAGCGTCCTGCTCAATCGCTGGCTCCAGGGAGCGGCCTGGCTGCAGTTGCTGGTAGCGGCAATCGTCTGGATCAAAGGCGAAATGATTGCCCGCCATTTCGTGGAAACGCAGATCGCCCACCCTTTCATCCGTCGCGTCACGCACGCCTTCATCGCCTTCACCCCCGCCGCCCTGATCCTGACCACTTTTTTTGGCCAGGAATTCGCCCGCTTCGCATCCATCTGAAAAACGACGAGCGCATCGGCAAGCGGGATGCGCCCGGATAAATCTCCGCCTTGGCTGGCCTGGCCTGGCCGACAAGGCGGAGGTCTCACGATAGCTTGCTCACCAGGTGCCCGAGGGTCACGATGGCCTGCCGCAGGCTGTCAGCCTGCGGGTGTCCGAAATTGAGACGGATGCAATTCCCGAACTCTTTTTTTGCCGAAAAAATCGGCCCGGGCGCAATGCTGATCCCTTGGTCCAGCGCCATGCGATGCAATTTGAGGGCGTCGACGGACTCCGGTAATTCGAGCCAGACGAAATACCCACCAGCCGGCCTGGCCAGCCGCGTGCTGGCAGGAAAATACCGCTCCACCCCTTCAAGCAAAAGCGATTCCCGCACCAGCAATTGCTGCCGCAAACGGCGCAAGTGGTGATCGTAGCCGCCATGCTTGAGATATTCCGCCACCGCAATCTGCACCGGGACCGTCGTCGCCAGGGTTGTCGCCAACTTGAGCCGGACGATCTTTTCCGCATAGCGCCCGGCAGCCACCCAGCCCAGGCGATAACCGGGGGCCAGGCACTTGGAAAAGGAGGAGATGTGCATGACATGATCGGCCCTGGCGAGCGATTTACTGCACAAGGGCGGCTGCGCACCGAAGTAGAGCTCGTTGTAGACGTCGTCCTCGATCAAGGGCACATCGTGACGCGCCAGCAAATCGATCAGGTAGCGTTTTCGCTCATCGCTGACCAGGCTTCCGGTCGGATTGCCAAAATTGAGCATCAGCAGGCAGGCCTTGATCGGGTGCTGCCGCAAAGCCTCTTCCAGGGCCTGGATACTGATGCCCTCGCGCGGATGCGACGGAATTTCGACCACCTTGAGGCCAAGCCGCTCGCTGGCCTGCAGCCCGGCATAAAAGGTCGGCGACTCGATGGCGATCAGGTCGCCCGGCTGCGTCACCGCCTGCAGGCACAGATTGATCCCCTCCATCGCCCCGGAGGTCACCACAACCTCCTCGGTCGACACCACCGCCCCGCGTGACAGGTAACGCAGCACGATCTGGCGACGCAATTCCTCGTTGCCGGGAGGCAGGTCGGTCAATGTCGATAGCGGATCGAAGCGCCGGGCAGCCTGGCAGAGAAAGCGCCCCAATTTATCGAGCGGGAAGAGAAAGGGGCTGGGAAAACTGGACCCGAGCGGCATCACCGCCGGGTCCTTGACGCTGTGGAGTATCTGGAAAATGAAATCACTGACCTGCAACTCGGTCGAATGCCCCAGCGGATGGCTCATTTCCGGCTCATTCAGCCGTTGACCGAGGCGGGCACGAACGAAATAGCCCGATTTTGGCCTTGCCTCGACCAGGCCCCGACTTTCCAGCAGGTAATAGGCCTGCGTCACGGTTACCGGGCTGATGGCATGAGTCCGGCACACCTGGCGCACCGAGGGTAGCCGATCTCCGGGGCGCAGCACCCCCTCGACAATCAGCTTTTCGGTTTCATAGGCCAGACTTTGATAACGCACCATGCTTGTTCCCCGATAGATCGCACTCGCGCTTGTACGCTTGCTCATGCCGCCCCGGCACAGGCCAGTCGCGAAGCCGCTTTGTTTTTGCCAAAACGCAGGTAGCCGTTTCTCAATCCCCCAACCGAGGGAACGTGGATCAGCGGCCCATCGACCACGATCAGGCCCTTTTTCCGCAAATCCTGCAGGATGCGCGAAAAATGCTGGGGCGTCAGCCCAAGCCGGGAGGCCAGGTCGGTTTTCTTGATAGGCAAGGCAACACTCAAGTGCTCATCCCGCGCCGACGAATCGAGGGCATGAGCAAGCAGGAAATCGACCACCCGCTCATGCCCGGCCTTGAAATTCAACTCGATATCCAGGAGCAGACCGTGCATCTTCCGTGCCATGCCTCCCAGGAGCTGCCACGGCACCGGCGGCGACTCGCGAAGAAAATCCATGGCGGCCTGCCGGGGAATCAGGACAAGCTCGACATCCGTGGCGGCTTGCGCAGTGGTGTCGCAGGCATGCGCCAGCAAAACAGGCACTTCCGCCAGGAAATCTCCCCCAGCGGCGATATGGATCACTTTCTCGGTCCCGCTGCTGCTCACCCGCGATATCTTCACCAGGCCCTCGACGACCAGGTAGAGGCCCGGCACCGGGTCTCCCGAGTGAAAAACATAGCGATTGCGCAGCACCCGTTGCCGACAGACGCCCGCCAATGGGAAACGCGCCTGGAACGAAGCAACGCACGCCAGGATTTTTTCACAGTCTTGTCCGCCCACCCTCCCCTCCTATAAAGCAAGCCCATTGGAAAGCCCAGGGAGCAAGTTGCCGATACCCCGAAGTACACCAGAAGCACGGTGTGGAAAACAGTTACAGAATCCATCGAATTCCATGGCAACAGATTGGCGGGCGCTTTGCTCTGTATTGCAAGACTAAGTCACCAGCTGTTATCACAGCGACCCCTCGAGCCGGGTGAAAATTTCCCTAACAATCTAATTAATCGAGGAAATCGACTTTGAGAGCCCTTGTCATGATCCTGGCTGCGATCAGCCTCAACTGTGCTGGAGGCGAAAATGCCAGCATACTCGAACACCCGATCCTGAATGCCGCCAGGACCGGCACAGCAGAAGACCTGGCGACCGCGCTCCGCTCCGCCCCCGGCAGCAGGGAAGTGCGCACCGAGATGGGTTCAACGCCGCTCCACCTGGCAGCGGCCAATGCCAACCCCGGCCCCCTCAAGGTCTTGATCGCAGCGGGCGCCAACCCGAATGCCCGCGACCGCGACGGTATGACACCGCTCCACGTCGCCGCCTATTCACAAAATGCCACCCACGCGCAGCTCTTGCTCGAAGCCGGTGCGGATTCCTACGCCCTGACCGCCTCCGGCCGCGACCCGACCTCGCTGGCCAGGAAAGCCATGGCCCACGAGGTGGCCGGCGTCGTTTCCCTCTGGCGCCTGAAACACTGCACACCGGGCCAGCCCTGCTAACGCCCCCAGGAGGCCAGCGTGACTCAATCGATTTTTTTGCTGCTCGAAGTTCCCTCGGAAAGGGAGTCCGGGTTTTCCGGCCAGGAGGCCGATCTGCAACGACTGCTCGCCCGCTCCCGGCTGCGCGTCGTTCCGGACAAGCGCGGCGGACAAGCCGCCAAGACGAATCCCGACGCAGGAAAGCCCCTGCCGCGTGCCAGTAAAAAAGGCGGAAGCAGCGGCCCGGTGAAATCGCTGGAAGAGGTTGAACGCGACTACATTGTCGAAATCCTCTCACGTAGCGGCGGAAACCGTTCGCAAGCAGCCAAGATGCTCAACATCAGCCGCCGGACCCTGCAGCGGAAAATGGCCCGCTTCGACGGTCTCGATAGCCTCCAGTCAATACTTTGCTGAAAAACCATCCATCCAGATGGCTTTTACCAGGCATGGGCATGACGCGCCTCCTGTTCGCTGGCCCGCTCCGACAAACCTCCCGCGCCGGGGAGCGCAAGGCCTGGCGAGCCGAGCAGGAGCAAGCCAGCGCAGGCGGCAAGCCGGATGATTGGTCTGGTCATATCAACCAGGAAAAAACTGTTCCGGCACAGATCGTGCGCATGCAATACACATGACGCGAATTTCCCGGGGTATTGGCCCACTTAGTCCCCGGGCGATGCGGCAGGCCTTGGCAAGCTTCGGAAAGATCCGTGTTCGTCTGCCTCATCCGTGCCCCGATCTGCTTTTCCGAAGGAAAAAATCCGGAGGGCGTGCGAGGAGGGGGAAAGAGGGAGTGCACGCCCTCCGAATGAACGGGTTGCTACTTACATCATCGACTACTTGATTTTCCTGGCACCATTTTGCTCAAGGTAGTTCTTTGCTCGCATGCCGATATCCGCCGCCTTGACCTGGTATTGCCAGATCTGCTCGGCCCACAGCGTTGCCTGCTGCCAATCCTTTTTCCGGGCGGCATCCTCGGCCTTGGCGCGAGCTTCCTTGGTCCGGTTCAGCTGATCGACGGCGTCGTCCATCAAGTTGATGACATCAGGGAAGTCGCGATAATTGACCCCGGTAATGTAGCCAACGACCTGATCGATCACCGCCTGGGTTTCCACCACCTTCTTCAGTTGCTTCCTGTAATCCTCTTCGTTGTAGGAAGCCTGCTCCGCCGCAGCGGCCTTGGCCGGTTTCCAGCCTTTGGGCTTGACCAGGAGATAACCCTGCATTTCCAGGTGCAAGGCCGAGCAGAACTCGGTGCAGTAGTAGGGATATACCCCCTCCTTATCGGCCTTGAACTTGACGGTGACTGTCTTGCCCGGCTCGACCGAGGCGTGAACATCGAATGTGCCGACGGTAAAGCCGTGGGTTTCGTCCTGAGCGCGTTCGAGATTGGTGAGGTGCACCGTGACTTCATCCCCAACTTCGACCTCGATGGTCTCCGGCGTGATGTGGGAGCGGATCAAGGTACCGAATACCTCGACCTTGTTGCCCTTCCTGACGGTTTTTTCCTCGCCGGCACGCACGGCTCCCGGATGCGGCTTGTCGGTACGGGAATCGGTACCCAGCTTGTAACGCACGCCGGGCTTCAGCTTTGCGGCCTCGATCCCGACAACGTAATGCGGTTCGCCCAGAGGAATCGGCATATCGTACAAAAGCTGCATTTTGTCGTCGGTGATGTCGATGAGCTGGTGATTTTGCGGATGCAGCGGGCCAACGGGGTTGAAACGGTCGATCGACAGCTTGTTCATCGCCACCAGGTATTTACCCTTCGGCTCGACACTATCGCCTTCCATGGTCATCAGGTGGCCGACGTTGTAGTGCACGGCAATCTTGTCCAGCACCCGCCCTTCGCAATAATCCCATTTCACGATCTGCGAATCGACGTACAGCGAGGTATAGGCAACACAATTCTTGGCATCGTACTGTGTGTGCAGCGGCCCGAGCCCGAGTTGCACCTGCTTATGCAGGGTCTCCTTCATGCCGATAATCGGGATGCCATAGGGGTCTTTGCCTTCAAAATGCCCCGCCTTGATCGCCGCCTGGATTTTTTCCCAGGAATAGACGATGACATGAGTATCGAGCTTGCCGGAAACCGTGATGTATTTTCCGTCCGGGGAGAGCATCACACCATGCGGCGACTTGGGTTCCGGTATCAGGAAAAGGATGCCTTCCTTGATCGCGGTCTCCATCATGATCACATTATGACCGTTGATTTTCTTCGCCTTGCCCTGAGCCACCAGCTCGGCAGCCCGCTTCCAATTCACCACGTGCATGTAGTCGGTATCTTTGGCCGAACAGCCGGCCTCGTAAGGCGGGCGTCCCTTTTCGATCCCGCCGACGTAGCGCTCGGCGCAAAACGAATTGGTAAAGGACCAGCCGTCAGACGGCCCCTTGCCGGCATCCGACAAATCCTGCGAGTAAGGCGGCAGTTCCACGGAGAAGGAATCCTTGGGAACGATCCGGCCTTCCTTGCGATCGAATTTCCAGTAGGTGATGCCCCCTCGGTATTTCTCGTTGAACTCCTCGAGCGGCACGAATTTCTTGTTTTCAAACGGCGTCGCATACTGAGCCGCCTCGATCACATATTCGGTATTCGGCGTCACGAAAGCGCCACCGTGCTCCGACTTGAAGATCGGGTTGGCAACCAGTTGCTTGGTCTCGAAATCGCGCAGATCGACCACGGCAATCCGGGGATTGGCCTTATCGTTGATGAAAAGAAACTGCCCGTCGTATTTACCTTGGGTTTCCGACATCGCCGGATGGTGCGAATCGCCCCAGGTGATCTTGCGACCGTCGATATTCCCCTGAGCCAGTACCGCCTTCGAGCTCTCGTCATAGCCATAGCCCTGCCACGGCTCCGGGGTGAACACACCGATATATTTCAGGATCCGCATCGACGGAATCCCATAAACGATGACCTGCCCCGACTGGCCTCCCGACGAAAAAGCCACAAACTCATCTCGCCTACCGGTTGGCACATAGGTTTTTGCCGCAGCCAGCAAATCCTGCTGCGAGATATTTCGGCGCTTCATGACATCCTGCAGGGATTCCGCAGCAACGGCAGATCCCGCCAGACCGGCGGAAAAGCCGGCAAGTAGAAACAGCGCCAACTGGCGCATGGCTGGTACACGCATTTTTCACCCCTATAAGATTGCGTAGCGATGGGCATGCACCCGCGTATGCGGAAAACGGTCGTTCAGATACAGAAAATCCGCATCAAAACACAGACATACCCAACGACGTCAGTAAAACATGAGGAGAAAAGCCGCCTCGGTAACAGTTGCGCGGCTATTCCTTGCGCACAGTTACAGGCAAATATGTAATCAACCCGCACAGTTGCCCGCCAGGCAAAAATGCGCCGGCGGAGAAAGCGGCAAGCCGCCGAGGGAAGCGGAAATGCGCTTTTTTGCCCCGCACACGGTCGACCGTGAGAAAAATCAAAAACCACGCCATGCCGGGCGGCTAAAATCAAGCCAAACTCATCCCCCCCGAGGAGCCTGCCGCATGCCGATGTTTGTTGATACCTCGCCACCCGGCGAATGCATTTTCTGCCGCCTGATCGCCGGCGAAATCCCCGCCGCCAAGGTCTATGAAGACGAACTGACGCTGGCCTTCATGGACATCGGCCAGGTCAACCCCGGCCATGTGCTGGTCGCCGTCAAACGCCACGCCGCCACCCTGCTCGACCTGACCCCGGAAGAAGCCGGCGCCGCGATGCAAACCGCGCAGCGTATCGCGCAGGCGCTCACAGCCAGCTTCGACCCGCCCGGCATCACCCTGCTGCAAGCCAACGGCAAGGAAGGCGACCAAACCGTCTTCCACTTCCACCTGCACGTCGTCCCCCGCCACGGCAACGACGGCATCGCCCTCTCCTGGCCGAGAAAGAACCCGCCGAGGGAGGTGCTGGAGGAGTATGCGGGAAGGTTGCGGGGCCGTTTGGCGGGGTGAGAGTCCAATGCCACTCAGTGGGATACGGAAAGAATTGTCTGCTACCTGCTGCCATCTACTGGTTGGACTCAAAGCGGACACGACAAAGGTTCGGCAACAATTGATCGTTGATGCCAATACCCGATTCGGCCATCAACCAAAGCATCAACCAAAGGGGCCGCAACCAAAGGGGCCGGGGTCAGTTTTCTCCCAAGATTCTATCGAAGCGACAACTATTCTGACCCAGGGGGCCACCCCCGCAGACGGGTCTCCAGCACTGGGCAATAAATCTTCAAGAACATGCCGTCCCTGCTACCCCGGGAGTCGACGGGTGCCACTTCCGTTATTCCAGCACCCACCCAACGGCCTTCCCCTTCTGACCACAGGGTCGGCTTCTCCACTTCGTTTACGAGGCTACTCATAGGTTCACTTGCGTTACGGCCTGCTCTCTTGCTGTTTGGAAACTCACGACCCCGTGTCACCACGACACCGCTTCCTCATGCTACCGGGGCGCACGGACAACTCCCCGGACGGGACTTCAACCCGCTAGATTTACTGCTGTTACTGCGAACGGTCAGTTTCTTCCAAAAACCACGGTCGACCGTGGTTTAGAGCAAAAACGGCCATCAGATCACCGTCAAAAAAACCAAAAGCCTGCTTGAAGATACCGGTTTGTCATGTGAGTGCAAAAAACAAAAAAACGGCTGATTTCCAGTAGCGGAAATCAGCCGTCCGAAGCCTTGGCACCATGGCTTCTTCAACAGGCATCCAGAATGATGCGTGTTAGCGGATATTGACGTACGGGCGTCCCGTTCTCCAGTCAATCCGCTGTTGTTGCGGTACGGCTCTCAGCAATTTTGCCGGGGCGGCACAAGCATTCATCCGCATGCCATTGTTGATGTCGACTTGCAGCGCATTCAGATTTGCCACTTCCGGGGCGAAAACGTTGTTTCGCATATCGATGACAGCAATGAAATCAGTCATCTTTTGCGCCAGCAGATTGAATTGCGGCAGTGCTTCAGCCAGCATGTTGCCATTCAAAGAGACTTCCAGATTCGGTAGATTGGGGGAAATATCCAGATGTAGTCTCCCCAGCACAGGGTTCAACAAGGAATCGGCCTGATGGCTGATTTGGTCGACATATTGTTTGACGCCGATGGTCTTCAGTGCCGTCCAGGCGGCGGAACTCAAGATTGCTTCGATCTTGTGTTCGATCGCATCCGCACCGTTCAGGGCAACACTCACGGACATGTTTGCACTGGCATTGCAGGTGTTGACGCCGCACGGGAAGGGAACTTCCTTGTGACAGATCTTGGTGCCGCAGGGATAACGCACCCCCCAGCTGCCTTTGCAGGTTTTGACACCGCAAGGATAGGGCGTACTTTGCGAGCACATTTTGGCGCCACACGGATACGGGAAGGAAAAACCAAGGGATTGATCAAGAATTTTCTTGAGCTCGGCCAAGGGTTCGTTCAGTGGCTGGAGCTGGTTTTGCAGGGCGGTGATGGCCGCCAGCATCTGTTCCAGTTGCCGAACCTGCTTGCTGATTTCCGCAATGGTGGCATGCACTGCTTTGGCGGGTGCGCCGACGGTATTGGCATAGGTCTGATTGGCAATCGTCATCCCCTTGTCCAGCCGGCTGAAGACATCCCGTGAACGGCCGAGCAGGCCGGTGGCCGGCGGCTCCATGGGCGGATGCGCCTCAACGCACTGCGTCAGGTTTTCGACCTGGTCAATGTAGGCCAGCCCGAAATCGCGCAGCTTGCTTTCGTAATCCAGGGCTGTTTCGGCGGCCCTTTCCGCTTTGGTGGTTGCTGTCCTGGTCGGCTCCAGGGCGATATCCACTTTTTCGGCAGAGATGGCTGCCCGGGTGATGCCGGGGTGTATGGTATTGAGATTGACTTCCAGTTTTTCCGCTTGCGCCCTGGTCTGCGGGATTTGTTTTGCCACCACGATCATCTGCTGTGTAGTGGTCAGCGTATTGTCCAGCTGTTTCAGGGCCATGGCGGCTTTGTGTTGCAGGGACAGGATGTTTTCCAGAGTCAATAAGGCGTTGTCAATTTCTTGCGTGTTGTCGATGAGCAGACTGGATTGAGTACCAAAGACTTCGGTCTCGGCGAAGAATGCCGTCGCAGCCTGGGTATAAGGCGTTTCCTGACCCTGACCCTGTGCTTGTTGCGCGTGGGCTGGCGAGGCAAACGCCATGACGGACAGCCATAGACAGGCGCTGGCCTGGCAGGCTGAAAAACGTAGTTTTTTCATTTTCGTCCCCTTGTATCAGTGCTACATGAAAAGCCGTTAAATCAAGAATGAAACGTCTGGATAGCGGTTTGAAGTGGGGAGGGCGCAGTTTTTCGTGCTTTGCTCTTGCCGAACCGGCCGCGCTCTGTGCTTAAAAATAAATCAATCGACGCAAGTCCTGGAAAACACGCTGTAGCGAAGGACTGGGGGCAAAGCGCCGTTTCGATAGATCACCACTGCGAAACTCGTGGCGGTAGTGGCTGAGCTGCATCTTGGCCATGATCGTTTCCATGTTCGGGCGGCGTGTGCGCAGCGTGCCAAGGGCCTCGAGGCTGGCATCGTCTTGTTCGACCTGAAAACCGGGGGAACGCCGATAGGCGTTGGCGCTGTGTGCAATTTCGTTGAAGGAGGCCGGCTTGCGCGGGGTCAGCAAAATCAGTACATGTTTTGCGTAGTCCGAATCCGAAATCGTGGAAAAAAAGTTCTGCACCAATGGGATGTCGCGGAGCAGCGGGACGCCCTTTTTCGTCTTGATGCTCTCGCGTTCACGCAACCCGGAAAGAATGAGCGTTTCGCCAAACTGCATGATGACGTTGGTCGACACGGTGTTGTTGGTCGAGGTCATCGCCTGATCAAAGCCGTCGAATTGGGTCGGTTCGATAAAAGAGCGCGCCCCTTTGACCGAGAGTAACAAGCGCTGATCGTCGATGAAGGTGGGGGTTACCGAGAGGCTGACCCCTACGTTTTTATCCGAGAGAGAGCCGCCGTACTGCCCCGTCAGCGCGACAGAAATCGTGGCACCGGAAAAGAAGGTAGCGGGGGTGCGATCCAGTGCCAGCAAGCTGGGGCGGGCGATGACGTCCGTGGCCGTGTCGGCAGCATTGAATATGTTTAACGAGTAGTTGATGCCCGCGGAGGGAAGGCCGAAATTTCGGGTGACCACCGTGCTGCGGTTGTTTCCACTATCTGATCGGCTAGTGGTGGTCACGCGGCTGCCGCTGAGCACGATTTTCAGGCCGTCGAGGAGATTCACGCCCTGGGTGTATCCCGATGTTTCCTGGGTACGGATGATGGTTGCATCGACCGCCACCATGCGTGGCAAGGGCTGGCCCTTGCAGGGTGCCGGCAAGGCGGCCAGGCGCTCGGTTGCATCTGCGCTGGTATTGCCCCAACTGCTGCTCCAGTTGCTGCTGGTATTTCCCGTCGTCCAGTTTCCGCTCACCGTGCTGGGCGAACTTGTCTGGACGCAATCGCTCCAGCCGCTGGCTACGGGGCCTTGTTCGATGGGCACGACAGGCGGAGGTGAAAATCCTGAGTCGGGCGGGGTATAGGGTGCTATCACTGTCGGCGGATCATTGGCCGGACTAGCCTGTGCCACGGTGTTTTTCCATGTATCAAGTCGTTCGGCAACAATTTCCCCCTCTGCGGGATTGATCTCGCGCAAACGCTCGGCAAATGCCAAGGCACCCGATTCCATATCCAGCGCGGCACTCGCCAGGGCGGCAACACGCAAAGCCTCCGGGTCTCTGGGCCGCAGTGCCAGTGTTTTTTCCGCCGCCAGCAAGGCAACGGGTGCATCGCTTGCCAGATAGGCGGATCCGGCAAGTGCGAGCTGAATGTCTGGATTGCGCGGACGCAGCCGGGCAGCCTTGACCAGGGACTTTCGGGCATCGCCGTACTGGCGCTGCTCGATCTGCAGCAGGCCAAGATGCCATGCCGCCAACCAGTGCTCGGGATCGAATTCCAGGGCCAGTCGATACCCCGTTTCTTCCAGTTCAGTGACGGCCTGGCCCTTGTCGCGGGCAAGCAAGCGATACGACAGCGCATTGAGAAAATGCAGATTGGCGTCGGAAGGGCTTAGCGCCAATGCCCGATTGATTTCTTCGTTGGCCTGCCTAGCTTGACCGGAAGCCAGCAAGGCCATTCCCTTTTCGGGGGCGGGAGAGGGGGCGGAGGACTCACCAACAAGCTGCGGCGGTGTCGCACAGCCAGTTAGCGTGGCGAGCGCGGTCGACAGAATAAAAGCAACTGCGTTGCGCATTTTTGCCCCCCGGTTTCTGCAATGTCCAACTTGTTTTTGGATATTCCTGACTTACGCCTGAGTGTCCCACATACATTGGCTGAGGGGGAAATATCCATGATCCGGATAGGGAATTATTCTGAGAGTGTTGTTTTTCTGGCGGCGGCGGGGCGCCGCTGGCCCCGCGTCGCTCCTTAGTGGCTGGTCCCTTCCGACTTGGTGATCTTGTTCCAGACGTTGTATTTGCCGACCGGCTTTTTCATCGGCAGACGCTTGATTTCCTTGAGTGTGACGGCATCGTAGATGATCAAGGCGCCGTCCATTTCGAGCAGGCTGGCGAGCACGTACTTGCCGTCGCGAGTGAATTCGACGTGGGCGAAGGTCTTGCCCGGCTCGGGTTTGAGTTCGGCCACGACTTCCAGGCTTTGCTTGTCGATCACCTGCATGGTGTCCTTGAATTCGCGGCTCATCATCGCGTCGGTCCAGGCGTAGCGGCTGAGTTCGTGGCTGCGCATGAAGAAGCCGGGGCCACGGGTCTTGATCTGCTTGATCGTTTTCCAGGTCGCCATGTCGATGATGCTGACCAGGCCCTGGTTGAGATTGGGCGTGGCCATTACCGTGCGTTCCCGGCCTTCGGCGTCCTTCCATTTCCAGCTGATGCCGGAACCAAGGTGAGGCATGCCGGGCAGTTCGAGGTCGGCGATTTTCTTGCGCACGTCGAGATTGATGACCTGGCCGCTGATCGCGGTCTTGGCGTCGTTGCGCGAGGCGCCCATCACTTCGTCGTAGTTCTGGGTGAAATAGAAGTCGTCGAGGTAGTCCTCGGTCTGGCTGCGTTGCGGGTTGAGGAAGCCGGGAACAAAGGCGCCTTCGCGGTACTTGAAGTCGTGGATGATGCCGGCGGGGATTTCGGGCGCTTGCGGGTTGTAGGAGATTTCCCAGATTTCCTTGACGTCCTTGAGCGCGGCGACAAAGCTCTGGCGCGGGCTGGCGTCATAGACGGCGGAGACCCGCGAGCTGGTTTTGCCGTCCTTGTCGCCAACCGGGATGGATTTCACGAAATTGAGGTCGGCGTCGAGGATGACCAGGCTGTGCGGCAGGTAGTTGGCGACCGCGACGAACTTGCCGTCGCCGGAGACGGCGGCGTTGCGGGTGTTGATCCCGGCGCGGACTTCGCTGATCACCTTGAGGTTCCACAGGTCGTATTTGGTGACCCAGCCGTCGCGCGAGGCGAAATAGACGTAGCGGCCATCCGGTGAGAACTTGGGGCCGCCGTGCAGGGCGTAGCGCGAAGGGAAGCGGTGGATGCGTTCGAGCTTGTCGCCGTCGAGCACCGAGACATGGTGGTCACCGGATTCGACCACGACGAAGAGGTTGAGCGGATCAGCCTTGAACACCGGCTGGTTGGACAGGGGCTGGGCTTCGTGCACGATGCGCGAGGCGGCAATCTCTTTTTCGCCCCACACCGGCAGCGGCTTGACCGGGGTGTAGATGTACTCGACCAGGGCCTTGACCTCGGCCGCCGAGAGCTTGTCGCCAAAGGCCGGCATTTGCGTTGCCGGGCGGCTTTCGCGGATGACCTTTTCGGCTTCGGCCTTGCGCAGGCGGGCCAGGTTGTCGGGCAGCAGCGCCGGGCCGATGCCGCCCAGCCGCGCCTCGCCGTGGCAGGAAGCGCAGTGCTCCTTGTAGGCGGCGGGCGCAGCGGGCATCGCAGAGGCAACAGGGGCATCGGCGGCCTGGGCCAGTTCGCTCAGCGCCAGCAGCGAGCACAGCGCAAAGCCGGCGGGGATCATGATCTTGGTGATTTCCTTGAGGTTCATGCTGCGATCTCCTCGTCGCTCAGGTAGCAGCCGGGGTCTTCCGCCCAGGGGTTGCCGGTCAGTTGTTGGGCGCGCACGCGGGTGTTGCCGTTGCAGCGGGCGAGATGGGCGCAGCCGGCGCAGCGGCCCTCGACCGCGCGCGGGTGCTGCTTGAGGCCGGCCAGCAGCGGGTCGGAGAGGTCGCTCCAGATCTGCGAGAAGGGCCGCTCGCGGACATTGCCCAGGGTGTGGTGCCACCACATGGTGTCGGGGTGCACATTGCCCAGGTTGTCGATATTGGCGACATTGACCCCGGAAGCGTTGCCGCCCCATTGCACCAGCTTGGCGGCGATGTGTTCGGCACTGGCCGGGAAGCGGCGGCGCACCCAGTGCAAAAAGTAGGCGCCGTCGGCGTCGTTGTTGCCGGTGGTGAATTCCTTGTGCAGGCCGCGCTGCTGGTAGTCGAGACAGGTGTCGAAGAGCAGGTCCATCGCCCAGCGGGTGAGCTGGTGCTGCGCGTCGTCCTTGCGGTTCTTGTTGCCGCGCCCGGCGTAGTTGAGGTGCGAGAAGTAGAAGCGGTCGATGCCTTCGTCCTCGATCAGCTTGAGCAGGCCGGGCAGGTCCTGCGCGTTGTCCTGCGTCATCGTGTAGCGGACGCCGATCTTGAGGTCGAGCTCGCGGCAGAGGCGGATGCCGTGCAGCGATTTGTCGAAGGCACCGTCGAGGCGGCGGAATTTGTCGTGGGTCGCGCCCAGCCCGTCGAGCGAAACGCCGACGTAGTTGAAATCGCATTCGGCAATGCGCTCGATGTTGCCTTCGTCGATCAGCGTGCCGTTGGACGAGAGCGCGACGTAAAAGCCCTGCGCCTTGGCCCGCTGGGCGATGTCGAAGATGTCCGGGCGCAGCAGCGGCTCGCCGCCGGAGAGGATCAGCACCGGCACGCGGAAGGCCTTGAGGTCGTCCATCACCGTCGCCACCTCGGCCAAGCTCAATTCGCCGGCGAATTCGGTATCGGCGGAAATCGAATAACAGTGTTTGCAGGTCAGGTTGCAGCGGCGGATCAAATTCCAGATCACGACCGGACCGGGCGGATTGCGGCGCGGCCCGACCGGGGTCGGGGCGGTGATTTCCTGCATGAATTGCGAAATGCGGAACATGGGTTTCCTTGCTGGTTTACCTCGCCGGCTGGCCTCGCTAGCGGCGTGGCCGTATTCAATGGCAGAGCGGCTTTTGCAACATTGATGCGCGTCAACCTTGAGCCGCTGCCCGATGCGCAATGCCACGGTCGACGGCAAAAAAAGGCATTTTTCGGCGGTTGACCGTGTATCGCCACGGTCAACCGCCGGAGGGCAAGGGCGTTAGGCAAAAGCCCCTTCCGCTATACTCCCGCCATGACCCCCAGACAGAATCCCGAGGCCGGCATCGAACCGGCCACCCAGCTCCCTGCCGACCTCAGCCTGCCGCCACACTGGAAATCCGAAGCCGGCGCCCAGCTTGCCCCGGGCGAGAATATCCAGGCCTGGCTCGAAACCGACCTTGACACCCGCCTCTATTTTGCCCCCGGCCTGATTGTGCTGACCGAGCGCCGCCTGCTGGCACGCGGCGGCAGCGAGCTGGAATGGCAGAGCTGGCCGCTGGCCGCCGGACAGCGCCTGGAGCACCACGACCACGCCGGCGTCGGCCTGCTCGAACTGGTCGATGAACGGGGTCGGGTCGCCGTCTGGCGCTACACCCTGGCGCGCAACCTGGCGGCGCTGCGGGTGATCGGCGAATTCGACCTGCACCGCGACAGCTGCGTATCCGGCCAGCCGGTCCAGCGCCCGGACGACAGCAACTGCCCCAAGTGCAAGACGCCGATTCCGCCCGGCGAGGACGAATGTCCGATCTGCAATCGCGAATCGACCGTCGCCCCGTCGACCTGGACGCTGTTCCGCCTGTCGCGCTTTGCCCGCCCCTACCGCTGGCAGTTGTTCATGGGCTTCATCCTGACCCTGGCCTCGACCGCCGCGCAACTGGTGCCGCCCTACCTGACCATGCCGCTGATGGACAATGTGCTGATCCCCTTCCAGAACGGGCAGCCGATCGACTGGGAACTGGTCAGCATGTACCTCGGCGGACTGCTCGCCGCCGCCATCGTTGCCTGGGGGCTGGGCTGGGTCCGCACCTACATCCTGTCACTGGTCTCGGAACGGATCGGCCGCGACCTGCGCACCCAGACCTACGAGCACCTGCTTGGCCTGTCGCTGGAGTACTTCGGCGGCAAGCGTACCGGCGACCTGATGGCGCGGATCGGCGCCGAGACCGACCGGATCAACGTCTTCCTGTCGCTCGACCTGCTCAACTTCGCGACCGACGTGCTGATGATCACGATGACGGCGGTGATCCTGTTCACCATCAATCCGTGGCTGGCGCTGGTCACCCTGCTGCCCTTGCCGATCATCGGCTGGCTGATCCACACCGTGCGCGAGCGGCTGCGCACCGGCTTCGAGAAGATCGACCGGGTCTGGGCCGAAGTCACCAACGTGCTCGCCGACACCATCCCCGGCATCCGCGTGGTCAAGGCCTTTGCCCAGGAAAAGCGCGAGGGCGACCGCTTCCGCGCCGCCAACGAGCACAACCTGGCGATGAACGACAAGCTGAACAAGACCTGGTCGGTGTTCACCCCGACGGTGACGCTGCTGACCGAGGTCGGCCTGCTCGTGGTCTGGATTTTCGGCATCTGGCAGATCGCCAAGGGCGATTCGACGGTCGGCGTGCTCACTGCCTTCCTCGCCTACATCGGCCGCTTCTACACCCGTCTCGACTCGATGAGCCGCATCGTTTCGGCGACCCAGCGCGCCGCCTCCAGCACCAAGCGCATCTTCGACATCCTCGACCATGTGTCGAGCGTGCCGGAACCGAGCAAGCCGGTGCATCTGGAGAAAGTCACCGGGCAGATCGAACTGAAGAAGGCCGGCTTCCGCTACGGCACCCGCGCCGTGACCAAGGACGTCGACCTGGTGATCCAGCCGGGCGAGATGATCGGCCTGGTCGGCCATTCCGGCTCGGGCAAATCGACGCTGGTGAACCTGATCTGCCGCTTCTACGACGTTTCCGAGGGCCAGGTGCTGATCGACGGCGTCGATGTGCGCTCGGTGCCGGTCGCCGAATTCCGCAGCCACATCGGGCTGGTGCTGCAGGAGCCTTTCCTCTTCTTCGGCACGATTGCCGAGAACATCGCCTACGGCAAGCCCCACGCCAGCCGCGCCGAGATCATCGCCGCCGCCCGCGCCGCCCACGCCCACGAATTCATCCTGCGCCTGCCGCACGGCTACGACTCGCTGGTCGGCGAACGCGGCCAGGGCCTCTCCGGCGGCGAGCGCCAGCGCATCTCGATTGCCCGCGCGCTGTTGATCGACCCGCGCATCCTGATCCTCGACGAGGCGACTTCCGCGGTCGACACCGAAACCGAGAAGGAAATCCAGCGCGCCCTCGACAACCTGGTCAAGGGCCGCACCACGATCGCCATCGCCCACCGCCTGAGCACGCTGCGCAAGGCCGACCGGCTGGTGGTGATGGATCGCGGCAAGATCGTCGAGATCGGCAACCACGACCAGTTGATGGCCGCCGAAGGGCATTACCACAAGCTGTACATGGCGCAGGCGCGCAATGTCGACACCGAAGACCCGGAGCCGGCGGCGCCCAACCTGCCCAAGACCGTGGCCGCTTCCGCCTGACGCCCGCCCCAGCCCCCGCCTTTGACCGAGAATTCCGCATGTCTACCGCTTCCTTTCAACTTGCCCGCGACGCCTACGGTCGACTGGTCCTGACCAGCGAAAACGGCGAGCGCCACGAAGGCGTCACCCCGGTGCGCGCCTTTCCGATTGCCGCGCCGGACGAAGGCATTTCGCTGATCAGCGCCGAAGGCCACGAAGTGGCCTGGGCCGACCGCGTGGCCGACCTGCCGCCGGCGGTACGCGCCCTGGTCGAGGACGAACTGGCCAGCCGCGAATTCGTTCCCGAAATCGACCGGATCATCGCCGTCTCCAGCTTCGCCTGCCCCAGCACCTGGCAGGTCAGCACCAGCCGGGGCGCCTGCGAGCTGTTGCTCAAGGGCGAGGAGGACATCCGCCGGCTGTCGCGCACGCAATTGCTGATCGCCGACAGCCACGGTGTCCAGTTTCTGGTGCGCGACCTCAACCAGCTCGACCGGCACAGCCGCAAGCTGCTCGACCGCTTCCTGTAGTTTTCGCGATTTTGCCGCCGCTTTGCCTGGACAGCGCCTTGTAACCGCCTGTGGCAAAACAGTGACAATTTTTCGCGGCCGGTCAGCCCAGTGGCAAACAAATGCGTTGATAATCGGGAATTCGTCCCAATGCCCAAGACACTCACCAAGCCGCTAGCATGAAGAACGCAAACATCATCATCAGGGATAGCTTTTCGCTGCCCGGCCCGAACATCTGGACCATTTACCCGGTCCTCGAGGCCTGGATCGATATCGGCGAGCTGGAAGACTACCCTTCCGACAAGATTCCCGGCCTCTACGAACGACTGACCGCTTGGCTCCCAACCCTGATCGAGCACCGCTGCAACATCGGCGAACGCGGCGGTTTCCTGCAGCGTTTGCGCAACGGCACCTGGAGCGGCCACATCCTCGAACACGTCGTGCTCGAGTTGATGAACCTGGCCGGCCTGACCGGGACCCGCGACGGTTTCGGGCGCACCCGCGAGATGACCGAACGTGGCGTGTACAAGCTGATCATCAGCAACCTGCACGAAGGCTGCACCCGCCTCGCCCTGAACCTCGCCCGCGACCTGCTGCTGGCAGCGATCCGCGACGAGCCGCACGATGTCGAGGCGACCATCGCCAAGCTGCGCCGCCAGGTCGACCGCAAGCACCTCGGCCCGTCCACCGCCGCCATCGTCCAGGCCGCCGAAAAGCGCGACATTCCGCACATCCGCCTGTTACCCGACGGCAACCTGGTGCAACTCGGCTACGGCGCCGCGATGCGCCGCATCTGGACCGCCGAAACCGACCAGACCAGCGCCATCGCCGAAACCATCTCGCGCGACAAGGACCTGACCAAGGAATTGATTTCCTCGGTCGGCGTGCCGGTGCCGGAAGGCCGCGAGGTCGAGAGCGCCGACGACGCGGTCGAAGCCGCCGAAGACATCGGCTACCCGGTGGTGCTCAAGCCGACCGACGGCAACCACGGGCGCGGCGTGTTCATCGACCTGGTGACACCGGAAGCGGTGCGCAAGGCTTACCCGATTGCCGCCGAGGAAGGTTCCGGCGTGCTCGTCGAACGTGCCATCCAGGGCATCGAACACCGCCTGCTGGTCGTTGGCGGCAAGCTGGTCGCGGCCAACCGCAGCGACTTCATCACCGTCACCGGCGACGGCCAGCAGACGGTGCAGGCACTGATCGCCAGCCAGATCAACAACGACCCGCGCCGGGGCGATACCGAACTGCATCCGCTGTCGATCATCCGCATCGACACCGCTGCCCGCATGGAACTCGAGCGCCAGGGCCTGACCGGCGACAGCGTGCCGGAGGCCGGCCGCGAAGTGCTGATCCAGCGCAACGCCAATCACGCCTTCGACTGTACCGATGACGTTCATCCCGAAACCGCCGCCGTCGCCGCACTGGCCGCACGCGTGGTCGGGCTCGACATTGCCGGCATCGATCTGGTCTGCGCCGACATTTCCCAGCCGCTGGCCGCGCAGGGTGGCGCCATCGTCGAAGTGAACGCCGGCCCCAGCCTGCTGATGCACATCAAACCCGGTGTCGGCAAACCGCGCCCGGTCGGCCAGGCGATTGTCGACAACCTGTTTGCCGCCAGCGAAAGCGGCCGCGTGCCGCTGGTCGGCGTCAGCGGCACCCACGGCAAGACCGCCGTCGCCAAGATCGTCGCCCACCTGCTCTATCTCTCCGGCAAGCACACCGGCCTGGCTTGCAGCGACGGCCTCTACCTCGGTCGCCGCCAGGTGCAGAAGAGCGACGCCGGCAATTTCGCCGCTGCCCGCCGCCTGCTGATGAACCGCGCCGTCGAGGCGGCGGTGATCGAATGCGGCGCCGAAACCATTCTCGGCGAGGGCATCGCCTATGATCGCTGCGCCGTCGGGGTGGTCACCAATGTCGTTGCCGACGCCGAGAATCTCTCGCGCTGGGATGTGCAGCCGAACGACAGCGATTACTACACGACGCCGCGCGCTATCTACCGTTCGCAGGTCGACGTCGTGCTGCCTTCGGGAACGGCGGTACTTAACGCCGACGACGCGCTGGTCGCCGACTTTGCCGAGCTGTGCGAAGGAAAAACGCTCTTTTTCACGGTCGACCGTAAAAATCCGCGCATTTTCTCGCATCTGGCCGCCGGCGAGCGCGTCGTCACCCTCGACGACGGGCGCATCGTGCTGCTTGCCGGCAGCGATGAGATCCGCCTCTGCCGCCTCGGCGACGTGCCGCTGATCGGCAAGGCGAAGAAGCCGGCCGACATCGCCAACGTGCTCGCGGCCACCGCTGCCGGTTGGGCGCTGGGCCTGTCCAGGGATGTGCTCAAGACCGGCCTGAAAACTTATGGCATCGAGCTGGCCGATCCGGCTTCGCTGCTCAAGAAGAAATAACAAGGAACTCGACGTCATGGACGTTTCCCGTATTCGCGCCCTGCGCGGCCCCAATCTCTGGAGCCGCCATACCGCCATCCAGGCCATCGTCAGCTGCCCCGGCGACGAACGCGCCATTGCCCACCTGCCCGGTTTCGAGGCCCGCCTGCGTGAACGCTTTCCCGAGCTTGGCGACCTGATTCCTTCCGACCACCTCGATACCGTGTCGATGGCCCACGCGCTCGAATTCTGCGCGCTCGGACTGCAAGCCCAGGCCGGCTGCCCGGTAACCTTCAGCCGCACCACCCAGACGGTGGATACGGGTGTTTTCCAGGTCGTCGTCGAATACTCGGAAGAGGACGTCGGTCGCCTCGCCTTCGAGCGCGCCGAACAATTGTGCCTGGCCGCGCTCGACGACACCCCCTTCGACCTCGAAGGCACGCTCAAGGAATTGCGCGACCTCGACGAGGACATCCGCCTCGGCCCCTCCACCGGCGCCATCGTTGCCGCTGCCGTCGCCCGGGGCATTCCCTACCGCCGCCTGACCCAGGGCAGCCTGGTGCAACTCGGCTGGGGCTCGAAGCAGAAGCGCATCCAGGCCGCCGAAACCAGCTTCACCAGCGCCATCGCCGAATCGATTGCGCAAGATAAGGAGCTGACCAAGCAGCTGCTGCACGCCGCCGGCGTCGCCGTGCCCTTCGGCCGTCCGGTCGATGACGAGGACGACGCCTGGGCGGCGGCGCAGGAAATTGGCCTGCCGGTGGTGGTCAAGCCGCAGGACGGCAACCAGGGCAAAGGCATTTCGGTCAACCTGACCAGCGAGGAACAGGTCCGCCACGCCTACCGCGTCGCCATCGAATTCCGCGACGACATCATGGTCGAGAAGTACCTGCCCGGCCACGACTGGCGCCTGCTGGTGATCGGCAACAAGCTGATCGCCGCCGCCCGCCGCGACCCGCCGCTGGTGGTCGGCGACGGCACCCATACGGTGCGCGAGCTGGTCGACATCGTCAATAACGATCCGCGCCGCTCCGACGGCCATGCCACCTCGCTGACCAAGATCCGCTTCGACGAGATCGCCATCGCCCGCCTCGCCGAGCAAGGTTATCAGCCCGATTCGATCCCGACGCGCGGCACCCGCGTCGTGCTGCGCAACAATGCCAACCTGTCCACCGGCGGCACCGCCACCGATGTTACCGACGACGTGCATCCCGAGCTGGCAGCCGCCGCTGTCGCCGCCGCGCAGACCGTCGGCCTCGACATCGCCGGCATCGACGTGGTCTGCGACACCATCCTCAAGCCGCTCGAAGAACAAGGCGGCGGCATTGTCGAAGTCAATGCCGCGCCCGGCCTGCGCATGCACCTCGACCCGTCTTACGGCAAGGGCCGCGCGGTCGGCGAGGCGATCATCGAGATGATGTTCAAGCCCGGCCCCGACGGCAAACCCGATAACGCCCGCATCCCGGTCGTGGCGATCACCGGCACCAACGGCAAGACCACCACCAGCCGCCTGATCGGCCGTATTTTCGAGGCTGACGGCAAGCGCGTGGGGATGACCAGCACCGACGGCATCTACGTCGAGAACCGCCGGATCGACAGCGGTGACTGCTCCGGCCCGCGCTCGGCGCGCAATGTGCTGCTGCACCCGGATGTCGATGCGGCAGTATTCGAGACCGCGCGCGGCGGCGTGCTGCGCGAAGGCCTTGGCTTCGATGTTTGCGACGTGGCCGTGGTCACCAACCTCGGCATTGGCGACCACCTTGGCCTGAATTACATCACCACGGTCGACGAGCTGAGCGTGGTCAAAAGGGTGATTATCGAAAACGTTGCCGCCAGCGGCCACGCCGTGCTCAACGCCGGCGACCCGATCGTGGCCCGCATGGCGCCGCACTGCTCCGGGGAGGTCATCTTCTTCGCCCGCGACAAGAAGAACCCGGTACTGGCCACGCACAAGGCCCAGGGCAAGCGCGTGGTTTATGCCGAACGCGATGCGATGATCTTCCAGCACGGCAACAGGAAGCACCGCGTGCCCTTCGCCGGCATCCCGCTGACTCGCAATGGCAGCATCGGCTTCCAGGTCGAGAACGCCATGGCGGCGGCGGCGGCCGGTTGGGCGCTGGGCATCGACTGGACACGGATCGAGCAGGCGCTGGCCGGTTTCACCAGCGACGCCGGCACGGCCCCCGGCCGCTTCAATGTCTTCGACTACAAGGGTGCGACGCTGATTGCCGATTACGGCCACAACCCGGACGCGATCCAGGCCTTGACCCAGGCCATCGAAGGCATGCCGGCGGTCCGCCGCTCGGTGGTCATCAGCGGCGCCGGCGACCGTCGCGACGAAGATATCCGTCAGCAGACGGAAATTCTCGGCGAGGCCTTCGACGACGCCATTCTTTACCAGGACGCCTGCCAGCGCGGCCGCGAAGACGGCGAGGTCATTGCCCTCCTCCGCCAGGGTCTGACCGGCGCCGGCCGCACCCGCCGGGTCGATGAAGTCACGGGCGAATTCAAGGCCATCGACCTGGCCCTGGAGCGCCTGCACCCCGGTGACCTGTGCCTGATCCTGATCGACCAGGTCGAAGAGGCACTCGCACACATCGCGCAGCGAATCGCGGATTGCCGGTAAACCTGCCCGCCCATGCCCAGCAACAGCCCGGCCCGACCGGGCTTGTTTTTATCCCGTGGAAAGCGGTTCCGGCAAAGATCGGGCAAGCCTCGCGAGGCTGTGGTTGGCAAGCAAGGCAGCAAGTCTTGGCAAGGTCTTCGTAAAGCCCGGGAAAATCCGCGTTCGTCCACGCCATCCGTGTCTGAAACGGATTTTTCCAGGTTTATCTGCAGCCAGACCGATACTCAGCCAATGCGCTCAGGCGATGCGCAAACCGCTTTTCTTCAGGATTCTGGTCGAGTAGAGGATGTCGCCGGCACGGCAGGCGGCTCCCAGCAGCTCACGAATCTGACCGGCCTTGGCTTCACATTCGGTGCGCGAGCTGCCGTGCACCATGGCGAAAAGGTTGTACGGCCAGTCCGGCAGCGCGCGCGGACGGCGGTAGCAGTGGGTGACGAAATCGAGTGCGCCAACCAGGCTGCCGAGCGTGTCGACGGCATCGTCGGCAACATCCCAGACGGTCATTCCGTTCGCCGTCCAGCCAATTGCATAGTGATTGGGTACGGCGCCGATACGACGGATCGCGCCGGCATCCAGCAGCGCCCGCAAACGGGCGATGACTTCGGCCTGCGGAATGCCAACGCTGGCGGCAATCTGCGCATAGGGCTCGGAAACCAGCGGCAAGCCAGCCTGGGTGGCAACGATCAGCGCACGGTCGACTGCATCGAGGCGTACGGCGGGTTCGCCGGCGGACCATGCGCTCATACTCGCGCCTCCAGTTTCATTTCGACAAAATATTCGCGTTCCTTGGGGAAGGCATGCACCTTCAGCCCGGTCGCTGCCTCGATTTCGGCAATCGCCGCCGGAATCCCGCCCGGGGTCTCGGTGGCGAGAACGAACCACATGTTCAGCAAATGCTCGCGGCGATAGTTGTGTGCTACTTGCGGCAAGGCATTGACCTGAGCCGCCACCTCCTCGTAGCGTGCTTCCGGCACGGCGAGCGCGGCCAGCACGAAGGCACCACCGATGCGCTCGATCTGCACCATCGGCCCAAAACGGGTCAGCACCCGGGCGTCGAGCAGGCGCCGCAGGCGCTGCAGCAACTCGGCCTCGTCGATTCCCAGGCGCTCGGCCGCTGCTTGGTAAGGGCGCTCGCAGAGCGGGAATTCGCCCTGCAATTTGGCGAGAATTTCACGGTCGACCGTGTCGAGAACGATTTTTTCTCCGGCTGCCTCACGCATAACGAGCTCCGGTCTGCTTGAAACGGGTGCGGGAAAAAAGGATTTCATGAGCGTGGCCCTCAAGCCCATGGCGGACTCGCAGTTCGGCGATTTTTTGCTCGACCTCGCCACGGTCGCGGCCGTGGATCATGCAGAAGAGGTTGTAACGCCACTCCGGCAGATGCCGGGGCCGGCGATAGCAGAGCGTCACATCCGGTGCCTCGGCCAGCCCCCGTCCCGCGGCACTGACTTCATCGTCGGGAATATCCTGAACCAGCATCGCGTTGGCGGTAAAACCGAGTTCGTGATGACGAACCACTACGCCGAAACGCTTGATCGCCCCTTCCTCGACCCAGCGACGGATACGCGCCAGAACCTCGGGCTCCTCGACACCGATGCGCTGCGCGATCAGCTGGAAGGGGCGGATGAACAAGGGCAAGCCCTCCTGCAGGACCGAGATCAGGCGTCGTTCCTCTTCATCCAGCGGCGCCTGCGGCACGACGGGGCGCGCGCTGGCCGGCGCCGGCTTGCGCTCACCACCCTGCAGGCAGAAACCGAGGTCGATATGGAATTCCTCGACCAGCGGCAATGGCAGCAAGGGGTAACCCGCGCATTGCGCAATGGCGCCCAGAGTGGCCTGCAAGCGCGCCTCGCTGCCGGCGGTGACGACAAACCACAGGTTGTAGCGATGTTCGCGCTCGTAATTGTGATTGACTTCGGGGAAGCGGCTGACCGCCGCGCCGATGGCGGCCAGTTTTTCCGGCGGCACCGCCATTGCCGCCAGGGTCGAGGCGCCGATTCGCTTGGGTGCGAAAACGGCACCGACCCGCGAAATTTTTCCTTCGCGGCGCAAGGCCTCCAGACGCCCGAGCACCGTGGTCTCACCGACGCCCAGGCGGCTGGCCAGTTCGGCAAAGGGCGCCGGGCAGAGCGGAAAATCACGCTGAAATTCGTTCAGGAGACGGAAGTCGAGCGTGGCCTGCATGTCTTCGTTCATCAAAAACCGATGCGCGCGGCGCGCGTGGTGAAAAATATCCCGGAAGGATTGTCGGCGGCGATTTCGCCGACCTGGGCAAAACTGGCGGTATCGTAAATCACCACCTTGTTGTCGTCGCGGGCCGAGAGCCAGACATTCTCGCCACGCGGCGTGAATTCCATGTGCAGGATGCCCTTACCCGGCGCCAGTTGCTTGACTACCTTGCCGGCCAGCGTATCGACCACGTCGACCATGCCGTAATCGGGGAAGGCGAAGTTGACCCAGATCTGGCGCCCGTCGGGCCGCGCCATCACGAACACCGGCTGACCGCGCACCGGAATCCGGCCGACTTCCTTCCAGGTCGCGACATCGACCACCAGAATTTCGTGGCGACCGATCGCCGGCAGGTAGGCCTTGCCCTGGGCGACCGACCAGCCGCGCAGGTGCGGCATCTTGAACACCGGCAACTTCTGTTCGCCGCGACCGTAGTTTTCAAGAATCTTGCGCGCGCCCTTTTCCGGCTGCCACAGGTCGAGCAGCGCGACCCCGTCCTCGCCGAACAAACCGGCCAGGAAATGCCGGCCGTCGGGCGTCACCAAGCCGTCGTAGGGCTGGCTGCCGGCCGGGTAACGCTCGGTCTTCGGCGCCTTGGGATCGCTGAAATCGGTGACACGAATCTCGCCGCCGTCGAAGAGTGCGTAGGCAAACTTGTTGCCCGGCGAATCAGCCAGGCCGACGACCTTGGAAAACTTGCCCGGGGCATACTCGGCGGGGACTTCCGACAGCAAATCCAGGGTTTCGGCATCAAATGCCTTGATCCCGCCCGGCGTGTAGTTTTGCACGACGACAATACGGCCGTCCTGCGAAATCGAGCCGCCAATGGCGTTGCCGGACTGGATCACGCGCTTGACGATCTTGGCTTCCAGCAGGTCGATCTTGGTCAGCCCGCCATCCCGCCCGAAAATGTAGGCGTAGCGGCCATCCCGCGAATACACGGCGGAGGCGTGCGAGAGATCGCCAAGACCGCCGATTCGCGCATACGGCTGGCGCGAACTGGTATTGACCAAGCGGACGTGGCCGCTGGCCCGCTCGATGATCAGACCAAGATCGCCCGTACCGCGCAGGGGCTGACCGGCGCAGGCGGCGAGCAGCAGCGTCGCGGCAGCAGCGCAAAGAAGGGAACGCAGGCGCTTCATTGGGGAAACTCCGTCATCAGCCGCTCGGCGATCCACTGCGCCTCGGCTTCATTGAGAAAACGTTGCCACGGCGGCATCGCGGTACCCGGCCGACCTTGGTAGATGGTGGCCGCCAGGCCCTCGACCGGCTTGTCCTTGAGATCGGCCGGCAGCAGCGCCGGCCCGAGGCCACCCTGCAGGGTCATGCCGTGACAGGAGCCACAATCCTGGCGCACCATGCGCACCAGTTCGCGCTGTCTTGGCGTCAGGGATTCATCGGCAAGCACCGTCACGGTCGACAAGGAAAAAAAGCAAAAAAGCAGCGCGGAAACGCGCGCACGCACGACTTCAGGATTCATGGCATTCGCGGTCGGGAATGGCGGAGGTGGCATCGCTCCCGGTTCGCCTCCGACGTATGGCAAGCCTATTCGACATGAACGACACCTTCCATTTCGGGGTGTGGGCCGCAACGATAGCGATAAAGCCCTGCCCGCTCAAATAGCTTTTCCCAGTGTTCGTCGGGAAAAAGACGCTCCGACTCCTGGCCGGTGGCGGGAAAGAGAATGGAGTGGCTGGTCCGCTTTTCGCGATTGATCCAGCGAACGCTGTCGCCCGCCCGTATCCGTAATTCAGCGGGCATGAAACGGTAATCGACGATTTCCACGGTCAGCGTCGCCGCCAGCAGCGACGGCGCCGGCAGCAAGGCAAAAAGCAGCAGGCCGGTCAAAGGAGCGGCCCGCTGCAGGCTGCGCGCAAACGTCTTCATGCGCAGCAAGCCCTGGCTGGATTACTGCTTGACAGCCTTGACATCGCCATCGGTTCCCAGACCCAGGGTGTGGCCGAAGGAAACGTGATGGAAACGACCCGCCGCGTGGTCGGCATGGATCGCGATACCGAACGGAACGGCCTTGCCGGCGGCGAGCACGGCATTGCCGGCCAGCTTGCGGGTAAAGGTCACGGTGTAGGTATCGCCCGCCTTGGCGCCTTCAGCCGTGGCACCGGCCTTGCCACCGCTCATGTTGCGCTTGTCGGTAACGCTGCCATCGCTGACCTTGCCGCTGGTGGACCACTGCATCAGGTCATAGGCGCCGCCACTGACGTACTTGCTCTTGCTGTCGCTACCCTTGGGCATGCCCTTGGCGTCCTGGTGACAAGTAGCCCAGCAACCGACCTGCTCACCCATCGGCACTTTGTCGTTCGGGAAGAGCACCGTCGCCTTCAGTTCGTTGTCCTTGTCGGAATGATCGGCACCGCCGGCCGGGGCCTTGAAGGTGAGACGAACGTAAAGATTGTTGGCGTCGAAAGCAGCCTGCACCGCAACCGGGTAGGTCATGGTCTTGGGTGCGCTCTTGGGCTCCATTTCCTTGCTGGCCAGACGCTTCAGGTCGAGACTGAGCTTGCCGTCCTCAACGTGGCAGCCGGCACAGGTTTCACCCTTTTTCAGGCCGGCGGCACCGCTGTGCTCGCCCTTGCCCTGCAGCCATTCAATCGGGGTGGCACCCGGATGGAAGACATGGATGTCCTTCTTCGGAACCTTGCTCCAGTCGGGTGCAGCCAGGGCAGCCTGCGAACCAAGAGCCAGCAAGGCCCCACCAACCACCAGGGCGACGAGGTTTTTCTTCATTGCGATCTTCTCCAGTAACAAGTAACGATGGCCCCGGATCAGCCAGCTGACATTTCCGGACGCCTGTAATGCTACGGGGGCTTGCGCCCCCGTTTTAATGCTTCAGATCAAACTATCCGTAAGGATTAGTAGATGTCGTGCTGGGTATTGTAGACGTTGAACTTGCCGGTCGGGGTGATCATCTTCGGATCGGTGATGACCTTCTTGACCTTCAGGGTGGCATCGTCATAGACCACGATGGCGGACTGGTCGGCCTTGCCGCCCCACAGGGAGATCCAGACTTCCTTACCGTCAGCCGAGTATTCCGGCTGCACGGCGCGCTTGACGGCCTTGGTCACCGGCAGACCGGAATCCTTGGCAACGTTCAGCACAGCCTTTGGCTTGGAGAAATCGCCGGTGGAGTCGTAAACCGCGACCGAGTTGGCGATGTCGGTATCCGGGTTCATCGGTGCATCGGCCCACAGGTGCTTGGACTTCGGATGGGTCTTCACGAACAGGTTACCGGCACCGATGTGCTTGATTTCCTGAACGACCTTCCAGTTGTATTCCTTGAACTTGGCGTTCTTCTTGTCATCCGACGGGGTGGAGATCAGGGTGATCACGTCGGCACCAAGGTGACCGGTGGTCCACACCGGACCAAACTTGGCATGCACGAAGTTGGCACCACGACCCGGGTGCGGGATCTTGGCAGTATCGACCAGGGCGGCCAGCTTGCCGGTCTTGGTGTCGACCGCAGCGATCTTGTTGGAGGCGTTGGCGGCCACCAGGAAGTAACGCTTGGAGGCATCCCAGCCGCCGTCATGCAGGAACTTGGCGGAACCGATGGTGGTGGTCTTCAGGTTGTTGATGTCGGAGTAATCGACCAGCAGGATCTGGCCGGTTTCCTTGATGTTGATGACCCACTCCGGCTTGGTGAAGGAAGCGACGATCGAGGCAACGCGCGGCTCCGGATGGTATTCGCCATCGACGGTCATGCCACGGGTGGAAACGACCTTCAGCGGCTTCAGGGTGTCGCCTTCGGTGATCACGTACTGGGGCGGCCAGTAGGAACCGGCAACGGCGTACTTGTCTTCGTAACCCTTGAACTTGGAGGTATCGACGGAACGGGCATCGAAACCGACCTTGACTTCAGCCACAACGGCCGGCTTTTCCATCCACAGGTCGATCAGGGAGAGACGACCGTCGCGACCGATCACGTAAACATAGCGACCGGAGGCGGAGAGACGGGAAATATGAACGGCGTAACCGGTCTTGACGATGGAACGGATTTCCTTGGTGTCGCCGTCGATCAGCGCCACTTCGCCGGTGTCACGCAGGGTGACGGACATGATGTTCTTCAGATTGAAGTTGTTCATCGGCTTGGTCGGACGCTGGTCAACCGGGACGATCAGCTTCCAGGAATCCATCGTGTCCTTCAGGCTGTACTCGGGCGGGACATCCGGCGTGTTCTGGATGTACTTGGCCATCAGCGCGATCTCATCCTTGGTCAGGATGTCGTCGAAGTTGACCATGCCGCCATCGGTACCGTAACCGATGATCTTCTCGAGGCGCTGCTGACCCAGCTTGAGCATACCGCCCTCGGTGGTATTGCCATCCTTGTCCTTCTTGGTCCAGTGCGGCTCCAGGTTCTTGCCGGTAGCGCCCTTGCGCAGGACACCGTGGCAACCAGCACAACGTTCGAAGTAGATCTTCTTGGCGGTTTCTTTCTCGGCTGCGGTCATCTCCGGAGCCTTGCCCACCTCATCGGCAAACGCGGTGCTCATGGCGGCAGCGACGGCGGTCAGTGCAAGCATCCCCACTACAGACTTTTTCATCTTTACTCTCCAAGGAACATGAAATAAGCGCGTTCAAACCCCCAAACGCGGTAGGCGAAAGATTGAACCTCCCCCCCTTCACCATCCTTGATGCCCATCAATTCTACGAGATAAGAAATCCCTTATTTAACAAGGCAACCTAATTACTAATAACTAGGTAACCACTTCTTTTTGGTTAGAATTTGCGGAATCGAAGGAGCCGGCTATTGGCAGGCGACCATTCCGGCATTAGCATGGCCGCGCAAAGGAAAACCGACATGAACACACCGCTCACTCCCGCAACCGGCAAGGTCTGGCTCGTTGGTGCCGGCCCCGGCGACCCGGAACTACTGACCCTGAAGGCCGCCCGCCTCATCGCCAATGCCGACGTCCTGGTTTACGACCACCTGGTCGGCAACGGCATCGTCGACCTCGCCCGCAGCGATGCCCGTCGTATCTACGCCGGCAAGGAAGCCTCGAAACACACCCTGCCGCAGGAAGACATCAATCGACTGCTCGTCGACCTGGCGCACGAAGGCCTGTCGGTGGTGCGACTCAAGGGCGGCGATCCTTTCATCTTCGGCCGGGGTGGCGAAGAACTGGAAACGCTTGCCGAAGCCGGCATTTCCTTTGAAGTCGTCCCCGGGGTCACCGCCGCAGCCGGCTGTGGCGCCTACTCGGGCTTTCCCCTTACCCACCGCGACCACGCCCAGGCCGTGACCTTCGTCACCGGCCACCTCAAGGACGGCACGGTCAACCTCGACTGGCCGGCGCTTGCCCGCCCCTGCCACACCGTCGTGTTCTATATGGGCATTGGCGCTGCCGGCGAAATCTGCCGCCAGATGATTGCCCATGGCCTACCCCCGGACACACCGGCAGCCGTCGTGCGCAACGGTACGCAGGCGGACCAGCAAACCCTGCTGGCCACTCTCGGAACCCTGCCAAGCGCCATAGAGGATTCCGGCATCAAGCCGCCGGCATTGATCGCCGTTGGCAGCGTCGTCGGCCTGCACCGCAAGCTCAGCTGGTTCGAGAAGGCATGAAACGATTGCTGTTCTGCGGGCTGCTGCTCTGCAGCCCGCTGGCGCTGGCTTACCAGGCCGAAGAATTGCGCGGTGACTGCCAGATTGCCGAAGGCATGCTGGCACAACGAACTGGCATCCCCCCTTATGACAGCCTTCGGGCAACACGCTGCATTTCCTATCTGGCCGGCTTTGCCGATGGCTACGCAGTCGCCGACTACCTGGGCGGCAAGATTGGCCTGCAGATCGCGGCCTTCTGCCCACCCAAGGACGAAAATCTCGCCCCACGCATGGTGCGCGCGCTGCTGGCACAATTCGACCGGATGCCACCGCAAATCCGTCAGGGCACGGCAGAAATCACAGCAGCGGCATTCGCTCGCAGTTTTCCTTGCAACGAAAAGCTTGAAACCAAGTGAGGATTGCTCCATAATTGCGCCCTCTTTGCCGAGATGGCGGAATCGGTAGACGCAGCGGATTCAAAATCCGCCGCCGAAAGGTGTGAGGGTTCGAGTCCCTCTCTCGGCACCAGACAGCATTCCGAAGCAGTACGAAGAAAGCCGGAAGCCCATGTAAATTCAAGGGTCCCGGCTTTTTTGTTGTCTAAAGCAGTTCAATGCGGTCTATTGCAATCCGGCACCGCATGGGGGCATTATTGGGGGCATGGATGCCCCTAGCGAAAACCGATGCCCCCAGCGCCGCTAAATTGCCCGTCAATGGCCGAAACGGTGGAGCTTCGCGTTTTCCTCAACGCAACGCGATAAGTCATGCCCAAGAGGTAGTCTATGCCCCTCACCGATACCACAATCCGCACCGCCAAGCCTGATGCCAAGCCCATTCGGATGTTCGACGGGGGCGGCCTTTACCTTGAAATCTCCCCAGCCGGCGGCAAGCTGTGGCGCCTCAAGTACCGTTTTGGGGGCAAGGAGAAGCGGCTTGCCCTGGGGGCATACCCGGAAGTCAGCCTCAAGGAAGCCCGCGAACGCCGCGACGAAGCCCGCAAGCTGCTGGCCAATGGCGCCGACCCAGGCGAAGCCAAGAAGGCGCAGAAAGCCGCCGGGATTGAACGGGCCACCAATTGCTTTGAGGTGATCTGCCGGGAGTGGCTGGAAAGCCGCAAAGACTCGGTAGAGCCGGCGCAGCACACGAAAACCCTAGCCCGGATGGAATCCGATGTTTTCCCCTGGCTGGGAGGTCGCCCAATTACCGACATTACCGCCCCCGAAGTGCTGGCCGTACTGCGCCGCATCGACGA
>NZ_JAKLLH010000017.1 GCF_023150235.1 Azonexus sp. | reverse complement strand
TGGGTGACCGGCGTCCTGAGGCCACGCGGCCCATACCTGCCCATGCCCTCAGCGAGGAGGAAAGAGCCCGCATTCTGGCCGTGGCCAATGAGCCGCGCTTTGCCGACCAACCGCCGGCGCGTATCGTGCCGGCGCTGGCCCGATCCAAGCACCTTTTGATCGTAAGACTAACGCTAACTCCGGTTTGAAACCCCGGCCTTCAGGGCGGTGGGAGCCGACCCCGGCCTGAAGGCCGGGGTTTCAGGCGACCGTTTCGGGAGGGGATGCAAACCCCTTCCAAAACATGTTTGACCGACAGGCATGAATGCCTGTCGCTAATTTCTTGCTCGTTCGGGAGATCGTCGGCTGGCTTAGCTTAATTTTTTCAACGAGTTGGCGGACAGGCTGCGGGCCGCTGCCTAGCTGAAGCCGGATTGCATCGGCATGTCGTGACATGGCTGTGAATAGCTTCGTGAATAGGTTGTTGAATAGCTATATGTGGCGCACTGTAGGGTAAAAAGCCGTGGCTCGCTGCTCAATGGATGGAAAAACAGGTAGCATGAACCCTGCCCATTGGAAGACGAAAAACCGGGGGAAGCTCACAAACGGCTTTCCCCGATTTTATTGATCACCCCTCTCATTGCTGCCCGGTCCGGGCGAATCTCATGAACCAGAAAAGACATCTTCCCGCGGTCGACCGTGTCCTTGGCCAACTTTTCCAGCTGATCGACGTGCACGGCCGGCAACTGGTGACCGGCTGCGTCCGCGCCGAACTCGCCGCTGCCCGTGAGGGACTCAAGCACGGCTTGCCGCTGCCCGAGGAGGCCAGCCTGCTCGCCGCGATCCGCCGCCGTGCCGACGATCTCGGCCGGGCCAATCTGCGCCCGGTGTTCAACCTGACCGGCACCGTGCTGCACACCAACCTCGGCCGCGCCTTGCTCGCCGAGGAGGCGATTGCAGCGATGGTCGAAGCAGCACGGGCGCCCTGTGCGCTCGAATACGACCTGGCAACCGGCGGTCGTGGCGACCGCGACGATCTGGTCTCCGGCCTGCTCGCCGAGCTGATCGCCGACGGCGACCCGAACATCGCCGCGACCATCGTCAATAACAACGCCGCCGCCGTGCTGCTGACCCTGAACGCGCTGGCGCAGGGCAAGGAGGCGGTGGTGTCGCGCGGCGAACTGGTCGAGATCGGTGGCGCTTTCCGCGTGCCGGACGTGATGCGCCGGGCGCAGGTCAAGCTGGTCGAGATCGGTACCACCAACCGCACGCACGACAAGGACTACGCCGAGGCCATTGGGCCGAAGACGGCGTTGCTGATGAAGGTGCATACCAGCAATTACGCGGTGGTCGGCTTTACCAAGGTGGTCGAGGAAAAGGCGATTGCCGGGATCGCGCATGCCGCCGGCCTGCCTTTTGTCGTCGATCTGGGCAGCGGCACGCTGTGCGACTTCGCCGCCCGTGGCCTGCCCGCCGAGCCGACGCCACAAGAGGCGCTGGCGGCGGGGGCGGACATCGTCACCTTTTCCGGCGACAAGCTGCTGGGCGGGCCGCAGGCCGGGCTGATCGTCGGCCGCAAGGACCTGATCGCCAAGATCAAGAAAAACCCCTTGAAGCGGGCGTTGCGCGTCGGCAAAACGACGCTGGCGGCGCTGGAAGCGACGCTGCGCCTGTACCGCGACCCGGACCGGCTGGCCGAGCGCCTGCCGACGCTGCGCCTGCTGACCCGCCCGGCGGCCGAGATTGCCGCGCTCGGCACCCGTCTGCAGCCGGCGGTGCAGGCGGCGCTGGGCAGTCTGGCGACGGTGACGGTCGAAGCCTGCAGCAGCCAGATCGGCAGCGGTGCTTTGCCGGTCGAACGCCTGCCGTCTGCGGCGCTGGTGCTGCGCCCGACCGCCAAAAAACCGGGAAAAACCCTGTCGACCGTGGAAGCGGCCTTTCGTCGCCTGCCGCAGCCGGTGATCGGCTATCTCCGCGACGATGCCTATCATCTCGACCTGCGCTGTCTGGAGCATTGCGACGAAGCCTGCTTCCTCGCCCAGCTCGCCGAGCTTGGATTGTTGGTGCCGTAAAAGCGACCTCCTGATCCTTTTTTGAATGAGCCTGCCCATGTCGCATTTCCTCTTCCTCAACGCCAGCACCCGCGAACCCGGCCACGTTGGCAACAGCGAAACCCTGGCCCGGCAGGCTGCTGCCGCGCTGCCGGCTGGCAGCGCGCAGACCTGGTTCAAGCTCGCCGAACTCGAACTGCCGCCCTTCGTCGATCTGCGCCATACCGCCGGCAGTTATCCGCCGCCGGCAGGCGAGCTGAAGACCCTGCTCGACGCGACCTTGGCCGCGACCGATCTGGTCTTCGTCTCGCCGGTCTATTGGTTCTCGATCCCGTCGCCGGCCAAGACCTACCTCGACCACTGGAGCGCCTGGCTGCGCGTGCCGGGTGTCGACTTCAAGGAACAGATGGCCGGCAAGCGGCTGTGGGTGATCGCCACCAGCGGCAACCGCGAGCGCGCGCAGCCGATGTTCGACAGCTACCGCCTGTGCGCCGAATTCCTCGGCATGCAATTCATGCCGCCGCTGTGGGGCAAAGGCGGGGCGCCGGGAGCGGTGCTGGAGGATGGCGAGGCGCTGGCGGTGGCTCAAACCTATTTTGGTGAACCGGTGCCGGCATGGAATGTCAAAGATTGACATCTGAAGGAGTCTGCCATGTCGCTCAATGTTTCCTTGCCGCCTGAACTCGAAAAGCGCGTGCGCCAGCATGTCGAGTCCGGCCTGTACAGCTCGGCGAGCGAAGTCATCCGCGAAGCCTTGCGTTTGTTCGAGGCCTATCAGGGCGTGCAGGCGGCGAATCTGGCAGCGCTCAAGGCCGACATTGCCGTCGGGATGGCGGACATGGCGGCGGGGCGAGTTCGTGAACTCGATCTGGCAGAACTGAAGCAACGTGGCCGTGCCTTGTTGGCAGAAAGTGACGCGGCCAAGTGAGTTCGCTGCGGTTTACGGCCAGCGCCGAAAACGACTTGCTGGAAACTTGGCGCTATCTCGCCGAGAAAAATCCGGCGGCAGCGGATCGCATGCTCGACCAGATCGTGACCGAGGCGCAGCGCTTGCTCGCGCATCCGGCGCAAGGGCGACGGCGTGATGAACTGGCCGCCGGTTTGCGCAGCTGGCCGACCGCGACGACTTATCTGCTCTATTACTTCATCGACGACGCCGGCATCGTCATTGCGCGGGTCTTGCACCATGCCCGCGACGTGCCAGCCATCGAGTCCTGGCCGATCCAGTCAGTGAGGAACCCATGATCATCGGCACCGCCGGTCACATCGACCACGGCAAAACCACGCTGGTCAAGGCGCTGACCGGCGTCGATTGCGACCGGCTGAAGGAAGAGAAGGCGCGCGGGATCACCGTCGATCTCGGTTACGCCTATACCCCGCTGGCTTCCGGCGAGACGCTCGGTTTCATCGACGTGCCGGGGCACGAGAAGCTGATCCACAACATGCTGGCCGGGGCGACCGGGATCGACTTTGCGCTGCTGGTGATCGCTGCCGACGACGGGCCGATGCCGCAGACCCGCGAGCATCTGGAAATCGTCGAACTGCTCGGCATCCGCCGCGGGGCGGTGGCGCTGAGCAAATGCGATCTGGTCACGGTCGACCGGCTGGAACAGGCAAAAAGCGAAATTCGCCAGCTACTTGCCGGCACCGCGCTGGCCGACGCACCGCTGTTTCCGGTGGCGGCCAGCGGCGGCCCGGACGGGCAGGGCGTGCGTGAGTTGCGCGCGCATCTCGAAACGGCGGCGGCTGCGCTCGGGCAGCAGGCGCCGGTTGGCGGCTTCCGGCTGGCGGTGGACCGCTGTTTCACGCTCAGCGGCGCCGGCACGGTAGTCACCGGTACCGCCTTTGCCGGCAGCGTGCAGGTCGGCGACCAATTGCTGCTCTCGCCGTCCGGGCAGCCGGTACGGGTGCGCAGCCTGCGCGTTCAGGACCGGGCGGCGACTGCCGGCCAGTCCGGGCAGCGGATCGCGCTGGCGTTGGCAGGGGTCGAAAAGGCCGAGGTGGCGCGCGGGATGTGGCTCTTGGCACCGGCCTTGCACGCGCCGACCCGGCGTTTCGACGCGCGGGTGCGGGTGCTTGCCGGTCAGCCGCCGCTCAAGCACTGGACGCAGGTGCATTGCCACCTCGGCGCCGAGGACGTGCCGGCGCGGGTGGCGCTGCTGGCCGGCGACGAGATCGCACCGGGCGAGGAAAATTGGGTGCAGATCACGGTCGACCGTGAAATTGGCGCACTTTGCGGCGACCGCTTCATCCTCCGCGACGCCAGCGCCCGCCATACGCTGGGCGGCGGCGCGGTCCTCGATGGCGCGCCGCCGACGCGCAAGAAGCGCAGCCCGGAACGCCTGGCGCTGCTGGCGGCGCTGGCCGATCCCGAACCGCAGGTGGCGCTGCAACTGGCCGCCGAGCAGCAGCCGGCCGGCCTGGCCTTGGGCGCTTATGCACAGAATCGCAACCTGCTGCCGGATACGGTGCAGGCCTTGTGCCGGCAACTTGGCCTGCGCGTGGTCGGTGACAGCGCCTTTGCGCCGGCGGTGTGGCAGGGTTTGGCCGACAAACTGCTGGCGGCGCTGGCCGCCGAGCACGAGCGGGCGCCCGACATGCCTGGCGTCGAACGCGACCGCTTGCGCCGGCTGACCTTGCCGACGCTGGCCCGACCGGCCTTCGACGCCTTGCTGGCCGAGCCGCTGGCGGCTGGCTTGATCGCCCAGACCCATGCCTGGCTGCATCTGCCGGAGCATCGGGTGCAACTGGTGGCGGCCGACCGCGACTTGTGGGCCAACCTCAAACCCTTGCTGGCAGCCACGCCCTACGGCCCACCGCGCGTCCGCGACGTGGCCAAGGCCACCGGCATCGGCGAGGACAGCGTCCGCGCTTTGTTGAAGCGGGTGGCGCGGTTTGGCGAGGCTTACCCGGTGGCGCACGATCATTACTTCACCGCCGAGGCGGTGGCCGATCTTGCCCGCCGCGTTGCCGCGCTCAACGCCCGTGACGGTTGCGCCCGCGCCGCGCCGCTGCGCGACGAAATCGGTGGCGGCCGCAAGGTGGCCATCCACATCCTCGAATTCTTCGACCGCATCGGGTACACTCGCCGGGTTCGCGACACCCATGTGTTGCGCGGCAATCCGGCGCAGTTCGGCGCATGAATTACGGAAGAGATCGTTCCCCGGTGGGGCGGCCGGTCTTCAAAACCGGCAGGACCTGTCAGACAGGTTCGGGTAGGTTCGACTCCTGCTCTCTTCCGCCAACGTGCCACAAGCGCCTCGGCCTGCAAGAAAGACTCCCCGCATGAGCCATATTCCCTTTTCCGGGTCGATTCCCGACGATCGACTCTATTGCCCGCAAAGCGATATGTGGGTACAGCCCCTGGCCGATGGCGAGTGCCTGCTCGGGGCCACGGCCTTCGGCCTTTTCCTGGCCGGAGAAATCATCGCCTTCACCAGCAAACCGCAGGGGGCCGAGGTATCGCGCGGGCGGGGAATGGGGACGGTCGAGTGCCGCAAGACGGTACTCGCCGTTCATGCGCCCATCAGCTTTGTACTCCTGGCGGGTAACGAGGAGGCCGAGGAAATGCCACGGCGGATCAATACCGACCCTTACGGCACGGGCTGGATGGCGCGCGTACGGTCAACGGCCTGGGAAAGCGAAAAAGCCTGCTTGCTCGATGCCGCCGACTATCGAGCCCATATCCTGAAAATCGAACCGGAGGCTGATTTTGTCCGTGGCAAATACTGAAAAGCTCGCCCTTCTCGTCTGGGCCGCGACGACGGAACATCCGGAACTCGTGGCCACGCCGCTGGTGCATGCGCTGGCGGCCCGCGCGCTCGATGCCGAGGTCGAGTTGCACTTTGCGGGGCCGGCGGTGCGCTGGCTGCTGGTCGGTGTGGCGGCGGGCGCCTGCGCGGCACCGGATAGCGGGAAATCGATTGCCGACTTCATCGCCGAAGTCCAGCAATCCGGCGCCCGGCTCCATGTCTGTTCGATGGCGGCAGCGCAATGGACGGCTGCCGGCGAGACCCTGCTTCCCGGCGTGCGCCATGCCGGTGCGACGGCCTTTGTCGCCCGCAGTCTCGATTCCGCCTGGAAAACCCTGGTGTATTGAGCCTGCCGCCGGCTGCGGAATGGCAGTTTTCCGGGCTGGAAAAACACCATAAAACAAGGGCTTGATTGTGGAAAACCCGTATTGGCAAGCGCCATGGCAAGGCTAGACTGCGCGCCTGAATTCGCCAATACCCGAGGTTTCTCACGATGAACGTCAAAGTGCATTACCGCATCACCCGCGACCGCGCCGGCCTGCCGCAGAATTTTTCCGGCGCTCGCCGCTTTCCTTCGATGGACATGAGTTCGCTGATCGAACTGGCCAAGTCCCAACTGGCTGCCGATTACCAGATCCCGGCCAGTGCCGTCGAAATCTCGATGATCGAGGATTGAACCAGGAAAAGCAGTTTTAACGCGGATGACGCCGATCGGTTGCTGACGGGCGAGGTGGGAAAGGCCCGGCCTACTCGCCGAGCGCCAGCCATTTCGCCAGTTTTTGCCGCAACTGCGCCAGGGCGACCGGCTTGGTCAGAAAATCGTCCATGCCGGCACTTTCGGCATGCTGGCGATCCTCGTCGAAAGCCGCCGCGGTCAGGGCGATGACCGGCATGCGGTGCTCATTGCCGGCCCGCGCCTCCTGCGTTCGCAGTTGCCGGGTTGCGGCAAGGCCGTCGAGAACCGGCATGTGCAGATCCATCAGGACCAGATCGATCGATGGGTCGCCGGCCAGCACCGACAAGGCCTGTGCGCCATCCTCGGCCAGCGAGACCCTCAGCGTCAGCTTGTGCAACAGGGCGGCGATCACTTTCCGGTTGACCGGGTTGTCTTCGACCACCAGCACATGGCCACGCATGGCTTGAGTGATGGACGGCGATTCCCCTTCCCCGGCCTCATCTCTCTCCGGGCAGTCGGCGGCATCGGCCACCTCTATCCGCACGCGGATCCAGAAGCGCGAACCGACGCCGGGTGTGCTTTCAACGCCGGCATCGCCTCCCATCAGTCGGGCCAGCTGGTGCACGATGGACAGGCCCAGGCCCGTACCGCCAAAGACGCGCGTCGATGAACTGTCGAGCTGGCTGAAGGGGCGGAACAAACGCGGTATGGCATCGGCGGCAATTCCCGGCCCGGTATCGCTGACGCTGAATTCGATTTCGGCCTGCCCGTCGATTCGCCCCAGTTCGCACGCCACGAGCGCCACCTCGCCGGCGGCGGTGAATTTGAGGGCATTGCTGAGCAGGTTCGAGAGCATCTGGCGCAGGCGGTGCTGGTCGCCGAGGTAGCTGCTGGTGCGGGGCGAACGCCATTCGGCGCGCAGGGTGAGCCCCTTCTGGTGCGCACTCTCGCGAAACAGGGCTTGAATGTCGTCGATCAGGCGGGCCGCCCGGAATGGTCGGCGTTCCAGCTCCAGATGCCCGGCCTCGACCTTGGACAGATCGAGAATGTCGTTGAGCAGGGTCAGCAGCGTCTGGCCGGACTCGAGGATGGTCCGCGCATAGTCGAAACGTTCCCCGGCCGTGACCTCGTCGCTCATCAGCAGCTGCGCCATGCCGAGGATGCCGTTCATCGGCGTTCTGATTTCATGGCTCATCGTGGCCAGGAAACGGCTCTTCGCAATATTCGCCGCTTCCGCGGTTTCCTTGGCCTTGACCAGCGAGGTGATATCGACCCGGAAGCCGACGATATGCCCCGACGGCGTCAAGCGCTCGCGGATTTTCAGCCAGCGGCCGCCGTCGAGCTGCTGTATCAGTTCGGTATTGCCCTGCCGGTGCTGACGCAGCCTTTCGGCGATCCAGGCTTCTTCCCGGCCGACGGCATCCAGATATTGCCCGCGCGCCACGCCGTAGCGGATGATTTCCTCGAAACTCCGGCCAATCTCGATGATCGGTCGCGAGGCCTGATAAAAAGCCCTGTATTGCTCGTTGCAGGCAAGTAGCCGGTCGTTTTCGTCGAAGATGACGAAAGCCTCGCCGATGGTGTCGATGGCCGAGCGCAGGAGTTGTTCGCTGTTGCGATAACGCTCCTCGGCTTCCTTGCGGCGCGTGATGTCCTGGTGCGTCCCCGAGATCAGCAGCGGCTTGCCGTCTTCGGTCCAGCGCGCCACCTTGCCCCGGTCGAGCACCCAGATCCAGCGCCCGTCCTTGTGGCGCATCCGCGCCTCGCACTTGTAATAAGACAGTTCGCCGGAAAAATGCCGGGTCAGCAAATCGTTTGAAAGTGCCAGATCGTCCGGGTGCGCCTGTGCCAGCCAGGTATCGATCGTCAGTGGGGCGAGTTCCGCCAGGGTGTAGCCGATGATTTCGGCCCAGCGTTCATTGAACTTGACTTCGCCGGTCTGCACATTCCATTCCCAGGTTCCGACATTGGTTCCCTCAAGAATGAACTGCAGGCGTTCGTGTTGTTCCTGCAGGGCCAGGGCCTGCGCCTTGCGTTCCCGCTCGGCCTTGGCCAGCGCCTCGGCCATTTGGTTGAAGGCACCGAGTACTTCGATGAATTCCGGGCTGCCGTCGGTCGCTAGCCTGGCATCGAGTTGTCCCGAGCTCAGGCGCCGCACCCCCTGGCGCAGGAGCTGCAAGGGCTGCAGGCCCGAGCGCAGAACCAGCCAGATGCCGATGAAATCAACCAGGATGGCGAGGAAAAGGATCGATAGATGCGCCCGCAGCTGCGTCCAGGCCCGGGTGGCCAGCGGCGACGACGAAACGCTGACTTGCAGGCGCCCGTAAGTCTTGCCGCCAAGCGCCACCTCAGTGCTGCCGACCAGATCGGCGAAACCGCAGGCGCTAACGAACCATGCCGGAGCACCGGAGAGAGGAATCGTATCGCGACTTTCGAGGCGGATGCCGGAGCTGTCTTCAAAGCGGATGGCGGCGATCAGGGGGCGTGAAACGAGGTGGTCGAGAATCTGCTGCAGGGTGGCAAAGTCTCCGACGGCAAGCGGCTCCGCCACGGTCCCGGGGAGGATTTCCAGCTCATTCTTCAGTTCGCTGCGCAGATCCTCGCGAATCTCTTCCGCCTCGCGCACCGCCGCCACGTAAGCAATCACTCCACCGGCCACCAGCAGGGCCAGGCTGCTGACGATCAACAGCCGGGCCACCAGGGAAAGCCGGCTCCAGACACCCTTCGCAACAGTCATGGCCGATGGCTCCTACTTGAAATCGGTAACCAGCGTGTTCTTGTAGAAATCGACATAGGCACGGTAATCCTCCGGCCGGGAAGACTGGAAGCCGAGCGGCGGCTTTTGGCCGATGACCTGGGCGGTGGCTTCGAGCACCCGCAGGCCCTCGGGGTCGTGTTCCATCCCGTCGATGGCCTTTTTGACCTCTTCCGCCAGCGGCTTCGGCACCCGTGGATGCACGGCAACCGGCAGGTTGTGATAAGGCGGCGATTCCCACAGCACCCGGTATTTCAGGTGCTCGCGGCCGGCAAAGGCCTTCATGACCTGGCTATTGACGCCCGCCGCGAGCACCTTGCCGGCCTTGAGCTGGGACATGATGCCCTCCTGGTTGCCGCCGAATACCGGCATCACCTGGATGCCGGCGCGGAGCAGGGCATCCATGGGTACGGCATAGCCGACGAATGCCGCCAGCGACGGAAAGCCGACTTCCTGTCCGGCCAGATCCTTCAGGGTCTTGATGGGGGAATTCTCGACGGTGACGATCTGCCCGGCGATGGCCTCGCTACGAGGGCGAAGGATGACCTGGTAGCCGGCGGTGGCGAATCGAGGCTGGAAAATGGTGTTGGAGTAAACAAAGTCGTACTCGCCCCGTTCGATGGCTTCGTTGGATTCGGGGGCGGTACGCGCCAGCTTGAGCACCAGTTCGATACCGGTCCTGGCCTTGACGTATTGCAGGATGGGATTCCAGTACTGGGCGCTGAGAATCGCGCTTCGTTGCGAGAGGACGCCAAAGGAATAGGCCGGATTGCCGGAAGCGGTGGCCGGGTTGCATGCGAACAGGCCGAGCGCGGCACCCAGCCAGCGGCAGACGTGCATCCTTGTTTTTTCTCCCTGGGTGCGATTCATCGATCGACGCTCCTTTTACCGGGCAGGTCCCGCCAGTCCGGCCTGCAAGCCCGCCATTGTAGAGGCTTTGCCGCTGGCGGAAGACGGGATCAGCCCCGGCGTTCGATCCGTTTTGCAGCCTTCTTGACGCTGGCCTCGTCGAGCGAGAAGTGCACCACGAAATAAGTTTCGTCGATGGGCGGGATACCTTCGACGTGCCACTCCCAGATTTCTTCTCCCAGGTTGGCAAAAACACGCTGGCTGCCGGGGGCGCCGAGCAGGCGGGCGACGTCGTCCTTGCTCATGCCCTCGCGGATGCGGGCGTAGTTTCTTTCGTTGAGCACCTGTTCGACGCCGGCGACGATGCGGTCATGATTGAAGGTGATCATGTGGCAATGCACGCCGTTGGGCTGGCGGTTGTATTCCCAGACCGCACTACCGTCGTCGTTCCAGTGGATGCGCCCGGGTTCGCCCATGCGGGCGCGAACTTCGGCCTGGGTGGTGATGCCGGGGCGGATTTCCTGCAGATTGAGGCCGTCGCAGGCGGGGAGGACCGCGCCGGCCAGCGCGGCGACGGCGGTGTTGATCCAGGCGGGCAGTTTCATGATCGAGGCGGGGAGGCGGGGAGGCGATGGCGGAGGTGGCGGAGGTGGCGAGGGTGGCGAGGGTGGCGAGGGTGGCGAGGGTGGCGAGGGTGGCGAGGGTGGCCGGAACGGGCTTGCCGTTCATCCCGGCCGGCGGCGGAGGAGAAAGGCGGTGGCGAGCATGCCGAGAAGCAGCAGGCCGGCCATGCCCCGGCTCAGGAGCGGCGTGGAAGACCAGAGCGCGGGCGCGACCAGGGCGGCGCTGATGCCGTTGGTGAGCGATTGGACGAAGGTCTGGCAGGATGCCGCCAGTCCGCGCTGGGCGGGAAAGAGATCGAGCGCCATGAGCGTCAGGCTGGGCATGGCGAGCGACATGCCGGTGGTGTAGATGAACAGCGGTGCGACGCTCCACGGCAGTGCCGGCGGCAAAAAATGGCTGTAGAGCAGGTTGACCGTGGCAGCGATGCCCATCAGGGCATAACCGAGCCACAGGATGCGCTCCGTACCGTGGCGGCCGGCCATTTTCCCGGAGAGGGCCGAACCGCAGACCAGGCCGCTCATGGCCGGGACGAAGAGCCAGAAAAAGGCGGTTTCCGGTAATCCGAGATGCTGCATCACGAACATCGGCGCCGATAGCACGTAGATGAAAAAACCGGCGAAGTTGAGCGACAGGGCGGCGCAGGCGGCCAGGAAGGCGGGAGAAGTCAGCACCTTGCGATAGGTGGCGAGCAGGTAGCCGGGATCGAGAGGCTGACGGTTTTCCGGTGCCAGGGTTTCCGGCAGGAGGCGCAGGCAGGCCAGCCAGAGAATCACGGTCGACAGTACGAGAAAGGCAAAAACCGCGCGCCAGCCCAGGCTGACCTGCAACCAGCCGCCGATCAGCGGGGCAAGCACCGGGGCGAGGGCAAAGATCATGGTGATGCGCGACATGAGTTTCTGTGCCTCGACCCCGGCGAACAGATCGCGAACGATGGCCCGGCTGACGACGATGCCGGCACCGGCGGTAACGCCCTGCAGGGCACGCCAGAACCAGAGCTGGGCGATATCGGTGGCCAGCAGGCAACCCAGCGAAGCAAGCGCGAACAGCAGGAGGGCGGCGAGAATCACCCGCCGCCGGCCGAAGCGGTCGGCCAGGGCGCCGTGCCATAGCGTCATCGCGGCAAAGGCGAAGAGATAGGCGGAGAGGGTTTGCTGTACCTGCAGGCGGCTGGCCCCGAGGCTGTGGCCGATATCGGCGAACGAGGGTAGATAGGCGTCAATGGAAAACGGCCCGAGCGCGGCCAGGGCCGCCAGCAGCGCCGCAATGCCTCGCGGAGGACGAGGGCTCGGGCTATCCGGCATGCGGCAGGCGGCGGAGCTGGATGGCTTCGGCAACATGGGGCGCGGCCACGCCGGTGCTGGCGGTGAGGTCGGCGATGGTTCGCGCCACGCGCAACAGGCGGTGCCAGGCGCGTGCCGAGAGGCCCAGGCGGAGCGCGGCTTTCTGCAGCAATGCCAGGCCGGCGGCATCCGGGGCGCAGTGGGTATCGACCTCCTGCCCGGCAAGCAGCGCGTTCGGCTTGCCCTGGCGCTCGAACTGCCGCGCCAGGGCGGCAGCCACGCGCGGACGTACCGCTGCCGAACTCTCGCCCGGAGAACGGCTGGCCAGTTCGTCGGCGCTCAGGGCGGGTACCTCGAGCAAGAGGTCGATACGGTCGAGAAAGGGGCCGGAGAGGCGGGCGCGGTAACGGGCAATCTGATCCGGCGTGCAGCGGCAGTGGCGGCTGGAGTCCCCGTGGTAACCGCAGGGACAGGGATTCATCGCCGCCACCAGTTGGAAGCGGGCGGGGTATTCGGCGTGACGGGCAGCCCGGGCGATATGCACGCGACCGGTTTCCAGCGGTTCGCGCAGGCTTTCCAGCACTTTGCGGTCGAATTCCGGCAATTCGTCGAGAAACAGGATTCCTTGGTGCGCGAGGCTGATTTCGCCGGGGCGGGGTGGGTTGCCGCCACCGACCAGCGCCACGGCCGACGCCGTATGGTGTGGCTGACGGTAGGGGCGCAGACCGAAATGCTCCGGGCGGAACTGTCCGGTCAGCGAGAGCACGGCGGCCGATTCGCGGGCAGCCGCGAGATCGAGCGGCGGCAGCAGGCCGGGCAGGCGAGCGGCGAGCATCGATTTGCCAGAGCCCGGTGGACCGGCAAGTAGCAGCGAATGCTGGCCGGCGGCGGCGATTTCCAGCGCCCGTCGAGCCTGCGACTGTGCGCGTACATCGGCCAGATCGGGCCAGGGCGGTGAAAATGCGGCATTTTCGCCGTCGACCGTGAATACCGGCATCGGCGGCGGTGCCAACGGATCGCGGGCGCACAGATGGGCGCAGACCGCCAGCAGGCTGTCGGCGGCGAGAACCTGCGCGGTACGGGTCAGCATGGCTTCGCCGGCGCTGGCCGCCGGCAGGACGAAGGTCTTGCCCGAGTCGCCGGCTTGCAGCGCCATGGCCAGCGCCCCGCGTACCGGGCGCAATTCGCCGGAAAGCGAAAGTTCACCGGCAAACTCGTAGTCGGCCAGCGCCTTGGTCGGGATCTGGCCGCTGGCAGCGAGAATGCCGAGTGCAATCGGCAGATCGAAGCGACCGGACTCCTTGGGCAGGTCGGCCGGTGCCAGATTGGCGGTGATGCGCTTCTGGGGAAATTCGAAGCCGGAATTGACGATGGCGGCCCGCACCCGGTCGCGGGCTTCCTTGACTTCGGTATCGGGCAGGCCGACCAGGGCAAAAGCGGGCAGGCCGCTGGCGAGGTGCACCTCGACCCGCACCGGCGGCGCGTTCAGGCCGTCGAGCCCGCGGCTGTGCGCGATGGCGAGAGCCATGAACGATGAAATCGGGAAAAAGGAAGGTCGGGCAGGAGAATCAGGCGCCGTTGCGGCTCTTTTCCAGCGCCTCGACCCGGGCTTCCAGCAGCTTCAGTTTTTCGCGGGTGCGCGCCAGAACCTGCGCCTGCACATCGAATTCCTCGCGAGTGACGAGGTCAAGCTTGCCCAGGAGGCCGCTCATCAAGGCCTTGGCATTTTTTTCCAGGTCGGCGGCCGGGCTGTTGGCAAGCAGGGCGCTCATTTTGGCGCCAAAGTCTTCGAGAATTTTGGGATCGAGCATGATTTCCTCCGTGGCCGGGCAGTTTAGCACAGGCATTCATGCCGCCTGCTTGCTCGGCACTGGTGCGACCAGGCAAAGCCAGGCACCAAACCGGTGCGTCTCCCGGCCCTCAAGGCGTGCCCGGCCTGCCAAATAGCCCTTTTCCCTCTCTTCCCAGCCCTGGCATGCCTTGTGCTAGACAGCCTTGCACAAAACTTTCAAATCGTTAGGAGAGGTCCATGAAACATTCCCTGATCGCCCTGTCGCTCGCTACCGTGTTTACGCTTCCGGCTATTGCCGAGCCGGCCGCCGGTCCGCATACCCTGACCGCCAACGTTGGCGTGGTCTCCGATTACATCTTCCGTGGCATCAGCCAGAGCCAGCACCGTCCGGCCCTGCAGGGCGGCGTCGATTACGCCCACGCCAGCGGCCTTTACGCCGGCCTCTGGGCGTCGCAGGTCCATTGGACCGACCGCCCGGACTGGACCTACCAGAAGAACAACCACGTCGAAATCGATGTGTACGGCGGCTACAAGGGTAGCGCCGGCCCCGTCGCCTACGATGTCGGCTTCATCCGCTATTTCTACCCCGGCGATTTCCAGTCGGCCATTCCCGGCAACGTCACCGCCAACACCTCCGAAGTCTATGTCGGCGCGAGCTGGAACATCGTCAGCCTGAAATACAACCATGTCGTCTCGCAGAATATCTTCGGCTGGGGCGGCACGGCGTCCAACACCAAGAGCGAAGGCTCGGGTTATCTCGACCTCAGCGTCAGCTATCCGATCAACGACACGGTCAACCTGATTGCCCACGTCGGCCGCCAGAACATCAAGAACACCTCCGAAGCCGCCCAGTTCGCTTCCTATACCGACTGGAAGCTTGGCGTGACCAAGGACTTCGGCTTCGGCATCGCCGGTCTGAGCTACACCGATACCAACGCCAAGGGCGGTATCGGCCAGGCTTACCGCTGGGACGGCAAGGACATGGGCAAGGGTGTTCTCGCCCTTTCCTTCCTGAAAAACTTCTAAGCATTCGTTGCCAGACTCCCGTCGCCGTCCGGCCGGCGGCGACGGGAGCGCAAATACCAGATTTCAACCCCTTCGAGGAAGCAATCATCATGAAATTCGTTACTGCCATTATCAAGCCCTTCAAGCTCGATGAAGTGCGCGAAGCGCTCTCCGCCATCGGTGTGCAGGGCATCACGGTGACCGAGGTCAAGGGTTTCGGCCGGCAAAAGGGCCACACCGAACTTTATCGGGGTGCCGAATACGTCGTCGATTTCCTGCCCAAGGTCAAGATCGAGGCCGCCGTGCGTGGCGATCAGCTCGATCAGGTGATCGAAGCCATCGAAAAATCCGCCTCCACCGGCAAGATCGGTGACGGCAAGATCTTCGTTTTCGACCTGGAACAGACGATCCGCATCCGTACCGGCGAAACCGGCACCGATGCCCTTTGAGGAGCAGATCATGAAACGCGCATTTGCCCTGCTTGCCCTGCTCGGCGCCGTGGCCTTCGGTGCGCCGGCCTGGGCGGAAGAGAAGGCGGCTCCGGTAGCGACCGCCGTGGCCGTTGTCGCAACTCCCGCAGCGGCTGCCGCCGCTCCCGCCGTGGCCCCGGCAGCCGCCGATGCAGCGGCGCCGGCGCTGGTTGCCAACAAGGCCGACAACGCCTGGGTGATGATCAGCGCCGCGCTGGTGATCCTGATGTCGATCCCTGGCCTGGCCCTGTTCTACGGCGGTCTGGTCCGCTCCAAGAACATGCTGTCGGTGCTGATGCAGGTGTTCACCGTGTTCTCGCTGATCACCGTGCTCTGGGTCGTCTATGGCTACTCGGCCGCCTTCACCGAAGGCAGTGCCTTCTTCGGCACGCTCGACAAGATGTTCCTCAAGGGCATCACCCCGGAATCGGTGGGCGCGACCTTCTCCAAGGGCGTGGTCATCTCCGAGCTGGCCTTCGTGATCTTCCAGGGCGCCTTCGCGGCGATTACCTGCGGCCTGATCGTCGGCGCCTTCGCCGAGCGCGCCAAGTTCTCCGCGATCCTGGTCTTCATGGTGATCTGGTTTACGCTGTCCTACATCCCGATGGCGCACATGGTCTGGTACTGGGCCGGCCCCGATGCCTACACCGATGCCGCGGCTGCCGAAGCTGCCGGCAAGACGGCCGGTTTCCTGTTCCAGAAGGGTGCGCTTGACTTTGCCGGCGGCACCGTCGTCCACATCAACGCCGCCATTGCCGGTCTGATCGGCGCGGCGCTGGTCGGTCGTCGTACCGGTCTGGGCAACGTCTCGATGGCGCCGCACTCGCTGACCTTCACCATGATCGGTGCTTCCCTGCTCTGGTTCGGCTGGTTCGGTTTCAACGCCGGTTCCGCGCTCGAAGCCTCCGGCGCAGCCGCCCTGGCAATGGTCAATACCTGGCTGGCGACGGCTTGCGCCGCGTTGTCCTGGATGTTTGCCGAATGGATCCTCAAGGGCAAGCCCTCGATGTTGGGCGTGGCTTCCGGTGCCGTTGCCGGCTTGGTCGCCATTACCCCGGCTGCCGGCTTCGTCGGCGTGATGGGGGCGATCGTGATCGGCCTGCTCGGTGGCGTGGTCTGCCTGTGGGGTGTGCATGGTCTCAAGCGCCTGCTCGGCATCGACGACTCGCTCGACGTCTTCGGCGTGCATGGCGTCGGCGGCATCCTCGGCGCGATCCTGACCGGCGTCTTCGCCGATCCGGCCCTCGGCGGCACCGGTGTCTATGACTACGTGGCCAACAAGGTCGGCGACTACGACATGACGGCGCAGGTCATTGCCCAGCTGTGGGGCGTCGGTACCGTCGTGATCTGGTCCGGCGTGGTTTCCTTCATCGCCTACAAGCTGGTTGACGCGGTTATCGGCCTGCGCGTTGCCGAGGACGAGGAGCGCGAAGGTCTCGACCTGACCTCGCATGGCGAAAGCGCCTACCACCACTGAGTTCCCCCCAGACTGAGGTATTTTCCTCTCTCTTTCAAGGACGCCTCCGGGCGTCCTTTTTTTGCTTAATGCGCCATTGACGATCAAGCTGGAAAAGTGGTCTCGACGCGGAGGGAGCTCATCTCGTCGTTCATTTCGGCGACCGGCTGGCGGCAATCAGGAGAGCATTTCCAGCAAGGCGCCGGTAAGGCCGCAGGCGATCACCACCAGCCAGGGAGGGAGTTTCCAGAACATCAGGGCCAGCAGGGCCAGCAGCGCCAGTCCGAAATCCCGTGGCGAGTGGATGGCGCTGGTCCATACCGGCTGATAGAGGGCGGCGAGCAGTAGTCCGGGAACGGCAGCGTTAATGCCGGTCAAGGCGGCCTGCATCCGGGTATTGCCGCGCAATTGCTCCCAGAACGGCAGGCAAGCGGCCACCAGCAGGAAAGAAGGAGCAAAAATTGCCAGCAGGCAAATCAAACCGCCCAGCCAGCCGGACGGCGGCTGCATTGTCGCCGCGCCGAGAAAGGCCGCAAAGCTGAACAATGGCCCTGGAACCGCCTGCGCCGCGCCGTAGCCGGCGAGGAATGACTCGTTGCCGACCCAGCCCGTCGGTACGAGCTCGGCTTGCAGCAAGGGCAGGACGACGTGCCCGCCACCAAAAACCAGCGATCCCGCACGGTAGAAGGCATCGATCAGCGAGAGCAAGGGCTGGTCAATGCCGCCGGCCAGCAGCGGCAGGCCGAGCAGGAGGAGGAAAAACAAGGCCAGCCAGAAGAGTGCGACGGATGTCCGCCCGGTCGGTGCTTGTGTTGCCCGTGTCGTCGTTTTCGCAGGCTGGAAGCGCCATAGGCCGATGAATGCCGCGATGAGGATGATCGCGGCCTGCCCCCAGGCGTTGGGGAGCAGCAGCGCAAGGCAGCTGGCAGCGACCATCAGCGTGACACGCGGCGTATCCGGGCAGAGTTGCCGGGCCATTCCCCATACCGCTTGTGCCACCACCGCTACTGCCACCACTTTCAAGCCATGCAGCACGCCCGCTGGCATCGCGCCCTGGCTGGCGGCGATTCCCTGTGCGAAGAGAATCAGCGCGATGGCCGAGGGCAGGGTGAAGCCGGCCCATGCCGCCAGTGCGCCGGCGTAGCCGGATCGCGAGAGGCCCAGCGCCATTCCGACCTGGCTGCTGGCCGGTCCCGGCAGGAACTGGCACAGCGCAACCAGATCGGCATAGCTGCGCTCGTTCAGCCAGTGACGACGCAAGACGAACTCGTCGCGGAAATAGCCGAGATGGGCTACCGGGCCGCCGAAAGAGGTCAGGCCCAGGCGGAGAAATATCAGGAAAACGGCCCACGGGCTGCGATCCGTACTGGAGTGATCGTTCATGTTGGGAAAAGTGGCTGTAATGCGGATGACGCAGGCAGGTCGCGGATGGCGCGGATTTTTCGGGCTTCGGATTTTCTGATGTACAAGCCCTGATTTCATTCTACTTTGTCAGATTCGGCATCAGTTTGATGTCCCGAGGGTTTTGGCCTGTCTTTCGTAAGCGAATTGCATGGACTCAAGTCGTCGTCGGTGGCGTTCTGTGATCATCTCCGCCTTTGGAGTCATGCTTTTCCGTTCTTGACCATCGCATAGCGGGCCAGGGTTTTTTCGCGGGCGACGGCGTGATCGACGATCGGTGCCGGGTAGTCGCGGCCGATGATCACCCCGAGCGCCTCCTGGTCGCGGCGGGCCAGCTTCCACGGTGCGTGCAGGTATTTGTCCGGCAGCCTGGCCAGTTCCGGCACGTAGCGGCGGATGAAGCGGCCTTCGGCGTCGAATTTCTCGGACTGGGTCACCGGATTGAAGATACGGAACCAGGGCTGGGCGTCGCAGCCGCTCGACGCGGCCCATTGCCAGCCGCCGTTGTTCGCGGCCAGGTCGAAGTCGTTGAGCTGGCGGGCAAACCAGGCTTCGCCGTGGCGCCAGTCGATGCCCAGGTCCTTGCACAGAAAGCTGGCGACCACCATGCGCAGCCGGTTGTGCATCCAGCCGCTGTGCAGCAACTGGCGCATTGCCGCATCGACCAGCGGATAGCCGGTGCGCCCCTGCTGCCAGGCCGCCAGCCCGTCGGGCCAGTCGTCCCAGGTGATCGCGTCGTACTCGGGCTTGAAGGCGCGCTCTGCGACCTGCGGAAAGCGGTCGAGGATCATGAAGTAGAAGTCACGCCAGATCAGTTCGCTGAGCCAGGTGTCGGCCCCTTGCGCAACTGCCTCGCGGACCAGTTCGCGGAGCGAAATGGTGCCGAAGCGCAAATGCACCGACAGATAGCTGACGCCCTTGACCGCCGGAAAATCCCGCAATTGCCCGTAACGCACAATGCGGCCGGTCCGGAACGCCTGCCACAGCACCTGCGCGCCGCGCATCCCGGGCACGATGCCCAATGCTGCCAGATCGGTGGCTGCAAAGCCCAGGTCCGCCAATTCCGGCAACGCTCCGGCCAGTTCCGGCGGCGGCACGGCGAGCGCCCCACCGCTCTCGACGCAGGCGTAGTCGACCACGGTCAACCGCTTCAACCAGGCATTTTTGTACGGCGTGAATACCGAGAAGGGCTTGCCGGCCTGGGTCAGCACCGCGTCGCCGTCAAAGATCGTCTGATCGCGCAGCAGCACCAGCCGCCGGCCCTGCGCACACAGCGCGGCGGCAACTTCGGCATCGCGCTGCTTGGCGGCCGGCTCGTAGTCGCGCCCGGCGTAGACCGTATCGACGCCAAGCTGCCCGGCCACGGCCGGAATTTCCGTAGCGGCCCGGCCGTGACGCACGATCAGGCCGCCACCGCGGGCCTGCAGCGCGGCGGCCAGCTCGCGCAGGCTGCCGAGGATGAACTCGACCCGGCGGTCGGTGCGCTCGGGCAGCAAATCGAGGATTTCGGTATCGAAAACGAAGACGCAATAGACCGCCTGCGCGGCAGCCAAGGCTGCGGCCAGCGGCGCATGATCGTGATCGCGGAGGTCACGGCGGAACCAGACCAGGGCACGGGTATTCTCGGGAGCGGGCATTTTTGCGTTCTTTTTGTGATTGGCAGCTGCGGGCGTGTTGGTTTGTCACCCGGCGGCGATTAAAATCCGGGCCATGGATAGCGTCAACCTGACCGACAATTTCCTGATCGCGATGCCGGCGATGCAGGACCCGTATTTTGCCAACGCCCTCGTCTATATTTGCGAACACAATGCAGACGGCGCGCTCGGCATCATCGTCAATCGACCGCTCGATCTCGATCTCGCCGGCCTGTTCGAGAAAATCGAGATCACCCTCGAAGCCGCCGCGCTGGCGCACCTGCCGGTGTATTTCGGCGGCCCGGTGCAGCTCGACCGGGGTTTCGTGCTGCACCGCCCGGCCGGCGACTGGCAATCCTCGCTCAAGGTCAATGCCGAAGTCGCGCTGACCAGCTCGCGCGACGTGCTCGCCGCGGTCGGCAGCCTGGGCCAGCCGAACCATCTGCTGGTCACTCTCGGTTATGCCGGCTGGGGTGCCGGGCAGTTGGAGGAGGAACTGGCACAGAATGCCTGGTTGACCGTGTCGGCCAGCGCCGAGATCCTCTTCGACCTGCCGCCGGACGCACGTCTTCCGGCCGCGATGCGTCGTCTCGGCGTGACCTTCACCCAGCTTTCCGACGTGGCCGGGCATGCCTGAGCCGGCGGCGCCTTGCGGCACGCTCCTCGCCTTCGATTTCGGCGAAAAGCGCATCGGTGTCGCCACCGGCGAAACCTTGCTCGGCAGTGCCCATCCGCTGACCACCCTCCACGCCGAGTCCAACGATGACCGCTTTGCCGCCATCGGCAAGCTGATCGCCGAATGGCAGCCGGTGGGTCTGGTCGTCGGCCTGCCGACCCACGCCGACGGCACCCCGCACGAGATGACCCGGCTGGCGCAGAAATTCGGCGAGCGCCTGCAGCGCCGCTTTGCCCTGCCGGTGTTCTATGCCGACGAACGCCTGACCTCGCTCGACGCCGAAGCCCGGCTGCGCGAGACCGGTCGCAACAGCAAGACCGCCAAGCCGCTGCTCGACGCAGTGGCCGCCCAACTGATTCTGCAAACCTGGTTTGAAAGTTCTTCTCATGGCTCCTGAGCATCTTCCCGACGCCGAGGCGCAGTGCCGGCAACTGGCCGACCTGATCCGCCCGCACCTCCAGCAACGGCCGGCCCTGGTCGGCATTTACAGCGGCGGCGCCTGGGTCGCCGAACGCCTGCGCGAATTGCTGGGCCTGACCGAGGACATCGGCCTGATCGACGTTTCCTTCTACCGCGACGACTTTTCCAAAAAAGGCTTGCACCCGCAGTGCCGACCGACGGTGATCCCCTTTGACGTCGAGGGCCGCCACATCCTGCTGGTCGACGACGTGCTGTACACCGGCCGCACGACGCGGGCCGCGATCAACGAATTGTTCGATTACGGCCGCCCGGCCTCGGTCGGCCTGGCCGTGCTCGCCGACCGGGGCGGTCGCGAGCTGCCGGTCGCCGCCACCCATTGTGTCTGGCAGGCCGAACTGGCTGCCGGCCAAAGCCTGACGCTGGCGCGCGGCGAAGGCGAACAAACCCACGGTCAACTGGCCTGGAGACTGGAAAATGCATAATCCGCAACTCAACCGCGACGGCGAGCTGATCCATCTGCTGTCGATCGAAGGCCTGCCCAAGGCCATCCTCACCCAGATTCTCGATACCGCCGCGTCGTTCATGGAAGTCTCGTCGCGCGAGGTGAAGAAGGTGCCGCTGCTGCGCGGCAAGAGCGTCTTCAACCTGTTCTTCGAGAACTCGACACGCACCCGCACCACTTTCGAGATCGCCGCCAAGCGGCTCTCGGCCGACGTGATCAACCTCGACATCAACAAGTCGTCAACGGCCAAGGGCGAAACCCTGCTCGATACCATCGACAACCTGTGCGCGATGGACGCCAACCTGTTCGTCGTCCGCCACGCATCGAGCGGCGCGCCCTACCTGATCGCCGACCACCTGCGCCGCATCGGTCGCAACGACATCCACGTGGTCAACGCCGGCGACGGGCGGCATGCGCACCCGACGCAGGGCCTGCTCGACATGTACACCATCCGCCACTACAAGCAGGATTTCACGCAGTTGCGCGTCGCCATCGTCGGCGACATCCTGCACTCGCGGGTGGCCCGTTCCGACATCCACGCGCTGACCACCCTCGGCGTTCCCGAAGTCCGCGCCATCGGCCCGGAAACCCTGCTCCCCAAGCACCTCGACAAGCTCGGCGTGCAGGTCTTCCACGACATGGAGGAAGGGCTCAAGGATTGCGACGTGGTGATCATGCTGCGCCTGCAGAACGAGCGGATGAACGGCGCGCTGCTGCCGTCGGCCGGCGAATACTTCCGCCACTACGGCTTGACCCCGCAGAAGCTGGCGCTGGCCAAGCCCGACGCCGTCGTGATGCACCCCGGCCCGATGAACCGGGGCGTCGAAATCCATTCGGCCGTTGCCGACGGCCCGCAGGCGGTGATCCTGCCCCAGGTCACCTTTGGCATCGCGGTGCGGATGGCGGTGATGAGCATTGTCGCGGGGAACTCATGAGCTTCGCACCTACGTCCTTCCTTGCCCCGCGCGGGGCGGCCCAGCGGGAGTCCTGAACATGCAGATTGAAATCAAGAACGGGCGGTTGATTGACCCGAAAAACACGGTCGACCGTGAAAACACCTCACTTTTCATCGCCCACGGCAAGATCGCCGGAGTCGGCAGCGCGCCGGCCGGCTTCGTCGCCGACGAAGTGATCGACGCTAGCGGCTGCATCGTCTGCCCCGGCCTGATCGACCTCGCCGCCCGCCTCAACTCGATTGAGGCCGAATTGGCGGCCGCCGTCGCCGGCGGCGTCACCAGCGTGGTGGTACCGCCGGATGCCGACCCGCCGCTCGACGAGCCGGAACTGGCCGACCGCCTGGTGCATCGCGGCGAGGAAATCGGCAAGGCCCGCGTTCTGCCGCTCGGCGCCCTGACCCTGGGGCTCAAGGGCGAGCGCCTGGCCGAACTGGCCGGGCTCAAGAAGGCCGGCTGCGTTGCTTTCTCGCAGGCGAGCAAGCCGGTGATCGACACCGAAGCCCTGCTGCGGGCAATGGAATACGCCGCCACCTTTGGCTATGCGGTGTGGCTGCAGCCGCAGGACCACTGGCTGGCCAAGAACGGCATCGCCCACGAAGGCGAAGTTGCCAGCCGCCTCGGCCTGGCCGGCATCCCGGTCGCCGCCGAAACCATCGCCATCGCCACCTTCGTGCAATTGGTGCGCGATACCGGCTGCCGTTTGCACCTGACCCGCCTCTCGTCCGCCGCCGGCGTTGCACTGCTCAAGCAGGCGCAGGGCGAAGGCCTGCCGATCAGCTTCGACGTTGGCATCCACCACCTGTTGCTCACCGACAACGACATCGGCTACTTCAATCCGCATGCCCGCTTCACCCCGCCGCTGCGCACGCAGGGCGACCGTACGGCCTTGTCGCAAGCCGCTGCCGCCGGGCTGGCGGCGATCTGCTCCGACCACACCCCGGTCGGTGCCGACGACAAGCTGCTGCCCTTCGGCGAAGCCAAGCCGGGCGCCACCGGCCTCGAACTGCTGTTGCCGCTGACCCTGAAATGGGCCGAGGCTGCCGGCATTCCGCTGAGCACGGCACTGGCGCGCATTACCTGCGACCCAGCGGCGGTGCTTGGCCTCGACGCCGGCCATCTGGCGCCGGGCGCCGCCGCCGATGTCTGCGTTTTCGACCCGGAAACGACCTGGATCGTCACGTCGGAAGCCCTCAAGAGTCGTGGAAAAAATACCCCGTGGCAAGGCTATCCGCTGGCTGGCAAGGTGCTTGCGACAGTGGTTGGCGGCAAGCGCGTCTATTGATCCAGGAGGGTTTGGCCGTCCGCTTGTGCTTTTCCGGCTGGGTGAAATTTTTTCCGAATCGATATTGATTTGTCATTAATTCAGGCTAGAATCGGGACATCGCCCCTGCTCGGCGATGCGTTCCGCTCCGCTTGAGCGTCATCGATTCACCCTGGAAAGCCTTGTTTGACGCAGATGTCGCGGATGCAGGAAAGCAAACCTGGATACTCGCAGCGGACGGTTTCCTTGCCGGTACGGCCGCATTGGAATTTCGTCGCGAGTGCCGGATCTTGCTTGCATTGCCCGTAGCGGGAGGCCGTGTCCAGGTTCTCTGTTCGGAGGTAGCAGCATGAAGCGCTTCATTGCCCTGCTTGTCGCAGGTATTGCCAGCATCCAGTTTGCCTGGGCGGCGGTCAATCTTAATACCGCCAGCCAGGCCGAGCTGGAAACGGTCAAGGGCATCGGCCCCGCCAAGGCCAAGGCCATAATCGATCACCGCAGCAAGAACGGTCCCTTCAAGTCGGTGGATGAGCTCAAGGAAATCAAGGGCTTTGGTGAAAAAAGCATCAATGGAATGCGGCCGGAACTGACGGTTGCCGGCGGCAGCGAAAAAGCCGCTGCAACGCTCAAGAAATAAACGGCACCGTAGCGGCGGCGGGCATGGCCCCGCCGTTGCGCGATGTCAGGATGAACATTTCGGCCTCGTGCGCGGCGACCGGGCGCGAATAGAGGAAACCCTGGCCGTACTCGACCCCCATCCCGGTGAGAATGCTAGCCTGACACGCCAGTTCGATGCCTTCGCAGACCAAGTCGTGGCCCAGCTTGTGGGCCAGCCCGACGATGGTCTCGATGAAATGCCGGTCCTTGTCGTTGCGGTGTACGTTACGAACGAAGGAACGGTCGATCTTGAGCGTGTCGATCGGGAGACGATGCAGGTAACTGAGCGAGGAATAGCCCGTTCCAAAATCGTCGAGCATCAGACGTATCCCCATCGCTTTCATCGAGCACAGCAGGTCGATGGCCTGCTCGGGGTTGGTCATCATGTTGCTTTCGGTAATTTCGAGTTTCAGCAATGCCGGCGGCAAAGCGGAATCGGCGAGTGCGGCGGCGATATCGGCGAGCAACTCGGGCGATTGCAACTGGCGTGCCGCCAGATTGACGCTGACACTGATTGCCTGCCCCGCCGAGAGGCGACGGTTCCAGCTGGCTGCCTGGCGGCAGGCTTCGTGGAGCATGCTGCGACCGATGGGAACGATCATCCCGGTTTCTTCGGCAACGGGAATGAAATCCGCTGGCGAGATCAGGCCTTTTTCAGGGTGCTGCCAGCGAACCAGGGCCTCGAAGCCGCTCAGGCTACCGTCGGCGAGTGAGATGATCGGCTGATAATAGGCTTGGAATTCGCCGCGTTCGACTGCTCGCCGCAGGTCCATTTCCAGCTCGAGGCGGTGCACCGCCTGATCGTGCATCTGCTTGTCGAAGACGACATAGCCTCCACCTCCCAGCGCCTTGGCCCCGATCATCGCCGTGTTGGCATCGCCCAGCAGTTCCTCGGGGCTCTTGCTGCTGCCGGCGGTAATGCCGAAGGAGACGGTGCAGTAAACCTCGTGCCGGTCGAGCATGAAGGGCATCACCAGCTTTTGCTGAATGCGATTGACGACATGCAGGGTGGCGCTGACGTCGCGGATATCTTCCAGCAGGAGCGCGAACTCGTCTCCTCCCATGCGCGCCACCATGTCGGTCGGGCGGATGGTGGAGTAAAGCATGTTGGCCACAGCCATCAGCAGCAGATCTCCTTGCCGATGCCCCAGGCTCTGGTTGACCACCTTGAAGCGGTCGATCCCACAGTAGAGCACAGCGAAGTTGAGGCTACTGCGACGGCGGGCGCGGTGTTGGGTGTGTTGCAGGCGTTCGCTGAAAAGGCTGCGGTTCGGCAGGCCGGTGAGGCTATCGATGAACATGTCCGGCAGACGGGCGTCGTCGCCTTGCAGATTGACTGCCGTTTCATGAGCCGAGGCGTAGTAGAGCGCGTTCTCGCTGTCGTAGCGGATATTCCAGGCAATACCGAGATAGCTGCCGTCCTGACGCTGGCAGCGGGAGGCAAAGCGCAAGGTTGGCGTTTGCTCGTCCATCGTGGCCAAGCGGACGACACATCGTTCCCGGTCGTCCTCGTGCAGCAGATCGAGGAAACAGCTGTTCAGCAAGTCTTCCCGGCAACGGCCCAGGGTAGCTGCCCAGGCATCGCTGACCAGGCTCAGTACCCAGTTGCGGTCAAAAACCAGCAACAGCGTATCCGGCAGCTTGAAAAAGCTGCTTTCCATGGTCTGAAGTTCGGGACGGGTTCGGTACATCGGCTTGTTGGATTTGTTATCTTCGATGTCTATGACATTGAGTCGTCAATTATGTCAGAAGCCCCCGTGGATGCAAGGTATTTACAGCTCAAGGCGGCTAGAATGTGCGCCTTTCGTCGTCTACGCATCGCCAATGAACCAGGAATACCTACCGCCCGCCGATCCTCTGGCCAGTATCGTCGCTCCGGAAACCCAGCGTCTCGCCGCCAGGATGAGTCAGGACATCTTCACCGGCATTCTCCACCGGCTGGTCAGTCCGGGAGCCGACGACGAGCGTTCGCTCGACGACATTGCCCGGCGCTGTCAGCAATGGGTTCAGGCCGGCGACGACGAGTGTGCTCGCTCGCTGCGCCTGGTTCTCCTGGTAGCCGGGCTTGACCAGTGGGGGCTGGCCTACAGCCAGGCCTTCGGTCTCAACGCAATTCCTGCGCTCAGCGGCTTGCTGGGAAAACTGCGCAATCCGCTCGATCCGGTGGCAGACAGCCGTTTCCAGCGTTACCACGCACAACTGGAGCAAGACGAGGCCACAGCCATCGACTTCAAGATCGATCTGCGCCGTGGCATTCATCTTGCCCTGTGGCACGCGATGAGCGCCTGTGACGACGATGCCGCCGCCGAGCCCCTGGTGCGGACGCTGGGTAGCCTGTTGCTGGCCCTGGAAAAACAGATGCCGGAGTTGGGCTGGCGCCTGGTGGCCGATGCCCTGGCCAGCCTGCAGGTGGCCTTGCTGGCGGGTGACGTCGGAGAAATCGGGCAGCGTGGGACGCAGCAGTTGTTTTCTGCGCTGCGGCATGCCTTGCCAGCCGAGCGTTATCGCCTGATTCTCGCTACCTCGGCCCAGGCCGTGCTCGCCTGGCAACAGGCCCGGCGCCAGGGGGAGTAAAACCCGGGAGTATCCGGAGATGTGGAAAAGCCCGTCAAAAAACGGGCTTTTCCACGGTCGACCGTGAAAAAGGCCAAAAACGGCCCTTTTCACGACGGCAAGGCTTATTCGAATTCGATGATGATCTGGTCGACCGACAAGCTTTCGCCGACGGCAGCGGAGATTTTCTTGACCTTGCAATCCTGCTCGGCCTTGAGAATGTTTTCCATCTTCATCGCTTCGATCACCGCCAGTTTCTCGCCGGCCTTCACTTCCTGGCCGACCTTGACCGCCACTTCGCGGAGCAGGCCCGGCATCGGGGAGAGCAGGAACTTCGAGAGGTCGGGCGCCGGTTTCTCGGGCATCAGGGCCAGCAGTTCGGCTGCGCGGGCGCTCATCACCATGAAGTCGGCACGGGTGCCCCAGTGGAACAGGCTGTATTTGGTCTTGTGGCGCTCGACCTGCAGGGTGAAGGGCTCGCCGTTGCAGGTGCCGTTGAACAGCGTCTCGCCCAGTTTCCAGTCGGAACGGATTTCGTAGGATTTGCCGGCGTACTCGATGTGGTAGCCACCAGCGACCGGACGGGCGGTTACCGAGTGCTTTTCCTTCTCGGCGCCGTTGAGGCGGATGACCACCCAGTCGTCGCCCACGATTCGCTCATGACCTTGCAGCTGACCGGTGATGGACGCGGCGCGGTCGGTGAAAGCACGGTAAACGTAGGCGGCAACAGAAACCAGCAGGGCCGGATCGTCATGCGGCACCATCGAGGCGTCGAAGCCGGTCGGGTAGTGCTTGGGAATGAAGCCGGTATCGAAAATGCCGGAGTGGAACACCGGATGCTGCATCAGCGCGGCCTGGAACGGGATGTTCGAGGAGATGCCACGAATCACGAAGGCATTCAGCGCATCGCGCATGCGGGCGATGGCGGCGTTGCGATCCTTGCCGTGCACGATCAGCTTGGCGATCATCGAGTCGTAGAACATCGAGATTTCGCCGCCGTCGTAGACGCCGGTATCGACACGGGTGGTGCCGTTGGCGTCGGTGGATTCGACCGGCGGGAGGAACTTGACCAGGCGACCGGTGGAAGGCAGGAAGCCACGGAACGGGTCTTCGGCGTTGATCCGGCATTCCATCGACCAGCCGTCGATCTTGACGTCGGCCTGAGTCAGCGGCAGCTTTTCGCCGTAGGCGACACGGATCATCTGCTCGACGAGGTCGAGGCCGGTGATCAGTTCGGTGACCGGGTGTTCCACCTGCAGGCGGGTGTTCATTTCCAGGAAGTAGAACTCCTTGGTCGCACCGGAGACGACGAACTCGACCGTGCCGGCCGATTCGTAGTTAACGGCACGGGCCAGGGCTACCGCCTGCTCGCCCATCGCCTTGCGCATTTCCGGATCGACGAAGGGGCTCGGTGCCTCTTCGATGACTTTCTGGTGGCGACGCTGGATCGAGCAGTCGCGCTCGTTCAGGTACACGTAGTTGCCGTGCGAGTCGCCCAGCACCTGGATTTCGATGTGGCGCGGTTCCAGCACGTACTTTTCGATGAAGACGCGGTCGTCGCCGAAGGAGTTGCGGGCTTCATTGACGCAGGAGGAGAAGCCTTCGTGCGCTTCGGCATCGTTGTAGGCAACGCGCAGACCTTTACCACCGCCGCCGGCGGAGGCCTTGATCATCACCGGGTAGCCGATTTTCTTGGCGATTTCCACGGCGGCGTCGGGGCCGTCGATGGCCTCGTTGTAACCGGGGATGGTGTTGACCTTGGCTTCGATGGCCAGCTTCTTGGACTCGATCTTGTCGCCCATCTTGGCGATCGAATAGTGCTTCGGACCGATGAACTTGATGCCTTCTTCTTCCAGACGACGCGAGAATGCGGCGTTTTCGGAGAGGAAGCCGTAACCCGGGTGCACCGCTTCGGCGCCGGTCTGCTTGCAGGCGGCGATGATCTTGTCGGCGACCAGATAGGACTCTTTCGACGCGGCCGGGCCGATGCAGACGGCTTCGTCGGCCAGATCGACGAACAGTGCGTCCTTGTCGGCCTCGGAATAGACGGCAACGGTCTGGATGCCCATCTTGCGGGCGGTCTTGATCACGCGGCAGGCGATTTCGCCGCGGTTGGCAATCAGAATTTTCTTGAACATAAGTGTTTATCCTGTGTTTTTAGGATCGAGGATCGAGGAGCTTGAGCTGTTAGTAAGCCTGGGTCTGCTCGATCCTAATAACTCGATCCTGGATCCTAAAGAGGAATGTTGCCGTGCTTGCGCCACGGATTGTCGAGTTTCTTGTCGCGCAGCATGGCCAGCGAGCGGGCGATCCGCTTGCGGGTGGCGTGCGGCATGATCACGTCGTCGATGAAGCCACGAGCACCGGCCACGAACGGGTTGGCGAACTTTTCCTTGTACTCGGCTTCGCGCTGGGCGAGCTTTTCCGGATCGTTCTTTTCCTCGCGGAAGATGATCTCGACCGCACCCTTCGGACCCATCACCGCGATTTCGGCGGACGGCCAAGCCAGGTTGACGTCGCCGCGCAGGTGCTTGGACGACATCACGTCGTAGGCGCCGCCGTAGGCCTTGCGGGTGATCACGGTGACCTTGGGCACGGTGCACTCGGCGTAGGCGTAGAGCAGCTTGGCGCCGTGCTTGATGATGCCGCCGTATTCCTGCTGGGTGCCCGGCATGAAGCCCGGGACATCGACGAAGGTGACGACCGGAATGTTGAAGGCGTCGCAGAAGCGGACGAAGCGGGCGGCCTTGATCGAGGACTTGATGTCGAGGCAGCCGGCGAGGACCAGCGGCTGGTTGGCGACGATGCCGACCGGGTGGCCGTCGATGCGGGCAAAGCCGACGATGATGTTCTTGGCGTAGTCGGGCTGGATCTCGAAGAAATCGCTGTCGTCGGCGATCTTGATCAGCAGCTCCTTCATGTCGTAGGGCTTGTTGGCGTTATCCGGCACCAGGGTGTCGAGCGAATAATCCATCCGTTCGGCCGGGTCGTTGGTCGGCGTGACCGGCGGCTTTTCCTTGTTGTTGGCCGGCAGGAAGCCCATGAAGCGGCGCAGCATGGAGAGGGCTTCGACATCGTTCTCGAAGGCCAGGTCGGCAACGCCGGACTTGCTGGTGTGGGTCACCGCGCCGCCCAGTTCTTCGGCGGTCACTTCTTCGTGGGTCACGGTCTTGACCACTTCCGGACCGGTCACGAACATGTAGGACGAATCCTTGACCATGAAGATGAAGTCGGTCATCGACGGCGAATATACCGCGCCGCCGGCACAGGGGCCCATGATCATCGAGATCTGCGGCACGACGCCGGAGGCCATCACGTTGCGCTGGAAGACGTCGGCATAGCCGCCCAGCGAGGCGACGCCTTCCTGGATGCGGGCGCCGCCCGAGTCGTTGAGGCCGATCACCGGGGCGCCGACCTTCATTGCCTGGTCCATGACCTTGCAAATTTTCTCGGCGTGGGTTTCCGACAGCGAGCCGCCGAAAACGGTGAAATCTTGCGAGAAGACGAAGACCAGGCGGCCATTGATGGTGCCGTAGCCGACGACGACGCCGTCGCCCGGGGTCTTTTCCGCCTTGTCCATGCCGAAATCGACGCAGCGGTGCTCCTTGAACATGTCCCATTCCTCGAAGGAATCGGGATCGAGCAAGAGTTCGATACGTTCACGGGCGGTCAGCTTGCCCTTGGCGTGCTGGCTGTCGATACGCTTCTGGCCACCGCCGAGGCGGGCCAGTTCACGCTTTTTTTCCAGCTGGCGGATGATGTCGTGCATAGAAAACTCCCAAGAAAAAGCGGGTCGTTGATTAATGTTTCAGATAGTCGAGCAGGGCGTACGCGGCGGCGGCCGGCGTCGTACCGCCTGCCTCGACGGAACGGGTAAGGGCGGGCAGGTTTTCCTGCACGCGGGGGTGATGCCGGAAATGCTGGCGCAGACCGGCGTCGATCAGCTGCCACATCCAGGCCAACGACTGGTGCTGGCGTTTGGCGGCGAATTCGCCGGTTGGCTTGAGCGCGGCCTGGTACTTTTCGACTTCTTCCCAGAAGTCGGCAATCCCTTGCTTGTGCAGGGCCGACAGTGCGATCACTGGCGGCGACCAGTTGGGCGAAGCCGGGCGCAGCATGTGCAACGCGTTGCGCCACTGGGCGCGGACGACGGCGGTGGCTTGCTTGTCGATGTCGGCCTTGTTGATCACCACCAGGTCGGCGATCTCGACGATTCCCTTCTTGATCGCCTGCAGGTCGTCGCCGGCATTCGGCAATTGCAGCAGGCAGAACATGTCGACCATGCCGGCGACCGTCGTTTCCGACTGGCCGACGCCGACCGTTTCGATGATGATCACATCGTAGCCGGCCGCCTCGCAAAGCAGCATGGCTTCGCGCGTTTTCTCGGCGACGCCGCCCAGCGAACCGGCCGACGGACTCGGCCGAATGAAGGCCTCCTCGCGCTGCGAGAGCAACTCCATCCGCGTCTTGTCGCCGAGGATGGAACCGCCAGTCACGGTCGACGACGGGTCAATGGCCAAAACCGCGAGCTTCTTGCCCTGTTCGATCAGCCACACGCCGAGCGCTTCGATGAAGGTAGACTTGCCGGCACCGGGGACGCCCGAGATGCCGATCCGGATCGCGTTGCCGGTCTGCGGCAGCAGGCTGGTCAGCACCTGCTGCGCACACTGCTGGTGATCGGCGCGGGTCGACTCGATCAGCGTGATCGCCTTGGCCAGCGAGCGACGCTGGCCAGCCAGCACGCCGGCCACCAATTGGCGGTCGGCGTCGGACAGAAGATTGGCTTGCACGGGAAGATCGCCCAAGTTCATCCGTGAATCAGGCGCGGGCCTTGCGGATTTCTTCCAGCACCTTCTTGGCCGAGTCTTCGATCCGGGTGCCCGGACCGAACACCGCCTTGGCACCGGCTGCGAACAGCGCATCGTAATCCTGGGCCGGGATCACCCCGCCGGCAAAGACGATGATGTCGTCGGCGCCCTGATCCTTGAGGCACTGGATGATCTGCGGCACCAGGGTCTTGTGACCGGCAGCCAGCGACGAGCAGCCGATGGCATGCACGTCGTTTTCAATCGCCTGGCGGGCGGCTTCTTCCGGGGTCTGGAAGAGCGGACCCATGTCGATGTCGAAACCGAGGTCGGCGTAGGCAGTCGCGACCACCTTGGCGCCGCGGTCGTGACCGTCCTGTCCCAGCTTGGCGATCATGATGCGCGGACGGCGGCCTTCTTCCTCGGCGAACTTGGCGACATCTGCCTTGATTTCTTCCCAGCTTTCCATGCCTTCGACCACGCCACCATAAACGCCGGAAATGGTTTGATTGTTGGCGCGGAAGCGACCAAAGACCTTTTCCAGCGCATCGGAGACTTCACCCACCGTGGCGCGCAGGCGAATCGCCTTGACGGTCAGGTCGAGCAGGTTGCCTTCGCCGGTTTCGGCGGCCTTGGTCAGCGCTTCCAGTGCAGCGGTCACGGCAGCACTGTCGCGGGTGGCACGGATCTGCTTGAGGCGGGCGACCTGCGCTTCACGCACGGCATGGTTGTCGATATCGAGGATCTCGATCGCGTCTTCCTTGGCCAGCTTGTACTTGTTGACGCCGACGATGACGTCCTTGCCCGAGTCGATCCGCGCCTGCTTGTCGGCGGCGCAGGTTTCGACCTGCATCTTGGCCCAGCCCGATTCGACGGCCTTGGTCATGCCGCCCATCGCTTCGATTTCCTCGATGATCGCCCAGGCCTTGTCGGCCATATCCTGGGTCAGCTTTTCCATCATGTAGGAACCGGCCCACGGATCGACGACGTTGGTGATGTGGGTTTCTTCCTGGATGATCAGCTGGGTGTTGCGGGCGATGCGCGCCGAAAATTCGGTCGGCAGCGCGATCGCTTCGTCGAGCGCATTGGTGTGCAGCGACTGGGTGCCGCCGAAAACGGCGGCCATCGCTTCGATGGTGGTGCGCACGACGTTGTTGTACGGATCCTGCTCAGTGAGCGACCAGCCGGAGGTCTGCGAGTGGGTACGCAGCATCATCGACTTCGGGCTCTTGGCGTTGAAGCCGGACATGATGCGGTGCCACAGCAGGCGGGCGGCGCGCATCTTGGCGATTTCGAGGTAGAAGTTCATGCCGACTGCCCAGAAGAAGGACAGGCGACCGGCAAAGGTATCGACGTCCATGCCCGAGGCGACGCCAGTGCGCACGTACTCCATGCCGTCAGCCAGCGTGAAGGCCAGTTCGATGGCCTGGTTGGCGCCGGCTTCCTGGATGTGGTAACCCGAAATCGAGATCGAGTTGAACTTCGGCATGTGCTGTGCGGTGTAGCCGAAGATGTCGGCGATGATCTTCATCGACGGCTTGGGCGGATAGATGTAGGTGTTCCGCACCATGAATTCTTTGAGGATGTCGTTCTGGATCGTGCCCGAGAGCTTTTCTTGGGAAACGCCCTGCTCTTCGGCAGCAACGATGTAGCCGGCGAGGATGGGCAGCACGGCACCGTTCATGGTCATCGAGACGGAAATCTTGTCGAGCGGGATGCTGTCGAACAGGATCTTCATGTCCTCGACCGAGTCGATCGCCACGCCGGCCTTGCCGACATCGCCGACGACGCGTTGATTATCGGAGTCGTAGCCGCGGTGGGTGGCCAGGTCGAAGGCGACCGAGACGCCCTGACCGCCGGCGGCCAGCGCCTTGCGGTAGAAGGCATTGGATGCTTCGGCGGTGGAGAACCCGGCGTACTGGCGGATGGTCCAAGGTTTGACCGCGTACATCGTCGGCTGCGGGCCGCGCAGGAAAGGCGCGACGCCGGGCAGGGTGTCAGCAAATTCGAGGTTCTCGACGTCTTTTTTGGTGTACAGGGCCTTGACCGCCAAACCTTCCGGGGTGTTCCACACCAGATTGTTGACGTCGCCGCCCGGCGCCTGCTTGGCAGCGGCTTTTTCCCAAGCTTCCAGGTTATTGGAATCAAAGAACTTTTCTGACATGTGACATCCCTCGCCGATTCGATTTTTTCAGACCGATGATGCAGAATTCAAAATTCTACGCTTAAGGGTCCAACTTGACATAGCAAAGCGTGCATAATACGTTATCCATAATTATGGAACAAGCCGGATATAAAAGCTGGCTCCCAACCATCTCTCACCGCAAAAATGAATCGTATCGCTCCCACCGCGCTTTACCAGGAAGTCGCCGAACGCCTGCGCCAACGCATCTTCGCCCACGAAATCCCGCCCGGTAGCTGGATCGACGAGCAGAAGCTGGCCGAACAATACGGCATCTCACGGACCCCCTTGCGCGAAGCGCTCAAGGTACTGGCTTCGGAAGGGCTGGTCGAGCTCAAGCCGCGCCGTGGCTGTTACGTGACCGAAATCTCCCGCCAGGATCTCGACGACATTTTCCCGCTGATGGCCCTGCTTGAAGGCCGCTGCGCCTTCGAGGCGGCTCAGCGCGCCAGACCGGCCGAGATCGCGTCGCTCAAGGATATCCATGAACAGCTGGAAAACGCCGCCCGCGATGGCCGCATCGATGCCTTCTTCGAGGCCAATCAAGCCTTCCACAAGCGCGTTCAGGAACTCTCCGGCAATCGCTGGCTGCTGACGGTGATCCAGGATCTGCGCAAGGTGCTGAAGCTGTCGCGCCTGCACTCCTTGTCGCTGGAAGGCCGGCTGCAGCAGTCGCTGGATGAGCACCGGGCGATTGTCGCGGCGATTGCCGGCAAGGATGGCATCACCGCCGAACGCTTGATGCACGATCATCTGCTCAGCGGCCGCGAAGCGGCGGCGAAAGTGGATTCCAAGGTCAGCAAGGCAGCCTGACCCTGCCTCCCGGCTTCGATCAGCGGCCGTCCTTGATCAGGCGCCCGGCGCTCGGCTGTATTGGGCGGGCGTTGTTGCGGTAGAGACGGCCGAAAATTTCGATCTGCTCCGGCGAAATCTGTACGGCCTGCTTCAACACCAGCCAGAGTACACCTTCGCTGCATGGCGGCGTGGTCAGCGATCCCATGTAGGTATAGTAGGCACGGGAGGCGGGCAGGAGATTGTTGAGGTCAACGCTTGCCTGCGGATGTTCGACCGGCAGGTTCTTGTCCAGCGGCATGTGGTTCCACAGGGTCTGGATGAAGGGATTTTCGCTGCCTGGCTCCATCAGTACCGCAACCACGGCCAGCTGACCGTCGTCGGACCGATGCACCAGATGTGCAACCATCGCGAAGCTCTTGCCATTCACCCGTTCTTCCGACGGCTTGTGAAAGTGGAACTGCAGCAGGGAATAGGTCTTGCCGCCCAGTACGATCCTTCCCGGCGTACCCGGTTCGACCTGAACAGTGTGTCCATTGTCGACGATCTTGAAGCGGCCGGGTCGGTAATCGAACTGGATGGTTTCGAGGTCTACCTTGATTCCGTCGCGGATATCGATTGGCGACTGGCGCTGACCGCTGGCACAAAGCTTGTTCTTGGGGTCGAGTCTGGCCCAATGTTGGGGAGCCCCTTCGCCTTCGTAGGACCAGTGGATATGTGCGTGGTCGTGTGCGGCCTTGGCAGCGTGCGCATCGGGATCGGCTTTCCTGGCGCGTGGCCTGGGAGCCGGATTGACGATGGTCTTGACCACTGGCTCGGGGGTGTGAACTGTTTTTTTCTCGGGTTCGGCGGTGTCGACCGTCTTGATCATCGGGGTCGGTGTTGCCTTGGCCAGTTCCTTCTTGATTACCGCGTCGTTGGCTTCCTTCAGTTTACTGCTTGCCTCGTTGGCCTTTTGCGCCACTTCGGCGGCTCCTTCCTTGGGCGGGCGGCAGACCTCACGTAGCACTTTGTCGTCGAGGGTACCGCTACGTACCGGCATCGGTGCACCGTTAACCTCTTCGTCGCGCAGAACCTCGCTTTCGTTCTTTTTATAAATGCGGCGCAGGGTCGCGGCGCTGCGCGTGCCACAGTCGTACTTGGTCAGGGCTTCGATAACGCGGTAATTGCCGCCGCTTTTCAGGTCCGGCAGTTCCTTTTCCAGCACCACGCGGCCTTGCGCCTGGACCGTGGCGCCTTCGCGCTTGATGCTGGTACGGTCGAGCTCGATGCGCTTGCCGGGTTCGGTGGTGATGCTTTGCCAAGTTGGCGCGGCAGTAGAGGGAGTGCTCGCCAGCAAGACGGCGATGGCAACGGCAATCAGGGACGGGCGCATGATCGTGACCTATTTGTTTTTGTGCGGATTTGCCGCGATGGGCTTTCTGATTTCGGCGTTTCCTTGGGAATCTTGAGCCGTTTTCGCCGCGAGCGGCAGCTTCCTTGCATTTTGCCTGTCTTTCCAGTAACTTGCAGCCCTCTCGTTAGGGGTGTCCGGGCGCTTCCGGACTGAGAAATACCCTTGGAACCTGATCGGGTCATGCCGGCGCAGGAAAACGAACCGTCGAACTTTCGTCGCTCCTTGCCCGTCCTAGCTCGCTGTAATTCAATGCATGGAGCACACATGAACGCCAAAGACAGCTTCGTCGCGGCCAACGCCCACGTCGACGAAGCGGCCATCCAGCCGCTGCCCAATTCCCGCAAGATCTACGTCGAAGGTTCGCGCCCGGACATCCGGGTCCCGATGCGCGAGATCAGCCAGGCCGACACCCCGACCGGCATGGGCGGCGAGCAGAACCCGCCGATCTTCGTTTACGACTGCTCCGGTCCGTATTCCGACCCGGCCGCCAAGATCGACATCCGTTCCGGCCTGCCCGCGCTGCGCGCCCAGTGGATCGAAGAGCGCAACGACACCGAGGAACTGCCCGACCTGAGTTCCGAATTCGGCCGCCAGCGTGCCAACGACAAGGCGCTCGACGAGCTGCGCTTCCCCGGCCTGCACCGCAAGCCGCGCCGCGCCAAGGCCGGCGCCAACGTGTCGCAGATGCACTATGCGCGCAAAGGCATCATCACCCCGGAAATGGAATACGTCGCGATCCGCGAGAACCTGAACCGCCGCGCCTACATCGAATCGCTACGGTCGACCGGCCCGATGGGCGAAAAAATGGCCAAGCTGCTCGGCCGCCAGCACCCTGGGCAGAATTTCGGCGCCAGCATTCCGGAAGAAATCACCCCGGAATTTGTGCGTTCCGAAATCGCCCGTGGCCGCGCCATCATCCCGAACAACATCAACCACCCGGAAAGCGAGCCGATGATCATCGGCCGCAACTTCCTGACCAAGATCAACGCCAACATCGGCAACTCGGCGCTCGGCTCCAGCATCCAGGAAGAGGTCGAGAAGATGACCTGGTCGATCCGCTGGGGCGGCGACACGGTGATGGACCTGTCCACCGGCAAGAACATCCATGAAACGCGCGAGTGGATCATCCGTAATTCGCCGGTGCCGATTGGCACGGTGCCGATCTATCAGGCGCTGGAAAAGGTCAACGGCAAGGCCGAAGACCTGACCTGGGAAATCTTCCGCGACACGCTGATCGAACAGGCCGAGCAGGGCGTCGATTACTTCACCATCCACGCCGGCGTGCTGCTGCGCTACATCCCGATGACCGCCAACCGGATGACCGGCATCGTCAGCCGCGGCGGCTCGATCATGGCCAAGTGGTGCCTGGCGCATCACAAGGAAAGCTTCCTCTACACGCACTTCGAGGAAATCTGCGACATCATGAAGGCCTACGACGTCGCCTTCAGCCTCGGCGACGGCCTGCGTCCGGGCTCGATCTACGACGCCAACGACGAAGCGCAACTGGGCGAACTGAAGACCCTGGGCGAACTCACCGAGATCGCCTGGAAGCACGACGTGCAGACCATCATCGAAGGTCCGGGCCACGTGCCCATGCATCTCATTAAAGAGAACATGGACCTGCAGCTCGAGTACTGCAAGGAAGCCCCGTTCTACACCCTTGGCCCGCTGACTACCGACATCGCGCCGGGCTACGACCACATCACCAGCGGCATCGGTGCCGCGATGATCGGCTGGTACGGCACCGCCATGCTCTGCTATGTGACGCCGAAGGAACACCTCGGCCTGCCCGACAAGGACGACGTCAAGGAAGGCATCATCACCTACAAGCTCGCCGCGCACGCCGCCGACCTGGCCAAGGGCCACCCCGGCGCGCAGATCCGCGACAACGCGCTGTCCAAGGCACGCTACGAGTTCCGCTGGGACGACCAGTTCAACCTCGGCCTCGACCCGGATAAAGCTCGCGAATTCCACGACGAAACCCTGCCCAAGGAATCGGCCAAGGTCGCCCACTTCTGCTCGATGTGCGGCCCGCACTTCTGCTCGATGAAGATCACGCAAGATGTGCGCGACTTCGCGGCGCAGCAGGGTTTGAACGAGGCCGAGGCGCTGGAAAAAGGCATGGAAACCAAGGCCGTCGAGTTTGTTCAGACCGGCGCCGAAATTTACCGCAAGGTTTAGCCCGGTACGTCTTGAGGATGAGGGTTGGCCGTGGCGCTCACGGTCAACCTGCCAAACCGGGAAAAAACGGCCAGCAACTTCCTCTTGGTTTCTGGCCTTTCCCCGGATGGATCAAGGACCGTTTTCTCCGTCTCCTGGACCGCGTAGCCGCCTGGCGGGCTTGCAGAAGGCGAGTGTTAGGAATAACGTTGTCGACCAAAGTGATCGTAAAACAAAAATAAGGACGATCCAGGGATTGATTCATTTCGAGGGGGCGATATGTCTAGATTGATCCGCGGCGTGGCGACCGTGTCCGTTTTGCTGTGCGCTGGCCATGCCGGAGCGCAGGGGGATTTCTCCACCTGGAGCGATCCGGCTGCCAAGGTGCAGACCGAAGCCGGGCCGAAAACGCCGGCCATCAAAACCGTCACCAATTTCTCGCAGGCCCTGCGCTGCATGGACGAGCTCTTCCTTGCCTACGGCAAGAATGGGATCGTGGTGACTTCCACCGGTATTCCCGACGAAACCGGCAAGGTGAGGACGGGAACCAAGGAAATGCTGATTACCGCGCTGGCCAAGATGACGGTGAAGAGCAATGCCTTCGAGTTCATCGATTTTCATAGCGTTGGCGACGATCTTGGGCAGTTGTTTGCGCGCAAGGGCGATGCAGCCATGAAGGTGCCGGACTATTACATCCGCGGTTCAATCACCCAGATGGATGACAATACGGTACGCAAAAATCAGGGCTTTGGGCTGGCTGCGGCATTCTTCGATTTCGGTGTATCAAAGGACGTTTCCTACGATGTGATTTCGATGGATATGAGTATCGGCGATGCCGCATCGCGCAAGATACTGGCACAGACCAGTACTGCCAACACGATGGTGATCATCAAGAGCGGCAAATCGGCGGAAGCTGGTGGCAAGCTGGGCAAAATCGGTTTTTCCTTCAATCTCGATTTCAGCCGTTCCGAAGGATTGGGTGCAACGACGCGAGCCTTGCTTGAACTGGGCCTGATCGAAACTCTGGGAAAATTTACCCAGGTACCCTATTGGCGCTGCCTTGATGCGGATGTTACGAACCCGGTCATCCGGGAACAGGCGCTCGAAACCTACGAAACCATGAAGGAAAGCGAGCGCATCATGTTCGTTCAGCGCAAGCTGGGCGGGAGCATGAACCGTTACAGGGGGCCGATTGACGGCAAAATGAACGAACCCCTGAAGGAGTCCATTCTCGAATATCAGGCGCAGACCGGCCTGACGGCGGATGGTCGCGTCAATTTCGAGTTGTACGCCAGCCTGCTTGACGACGTGCAGAATTCCTTGGCAGCCGCACCGACCACGCCGCCGGCCCGCCAAGTCAATCCTCCCGCGAGCATGCCCGCCGCTCCTCCACCACCGGCACCGGCTACAGCGCCACCGGCAGGAGTTTCCGGCACTGCCGCGTTCCGGATCAATCTGGACAGTGACCGGGGAAATCGCCCTACTTACAAGCCAGGCGAATTCCTGAGCATGTCTCTGTCGCTGAACGGCGATGGCGCTGTGTACTGCTATTACGAAGATATCAACCGGCAGGTGGCACGTATCTTCCCGAACCAGTTTTTCGGTAACCCGGTACTTCGGGCCGGTAGTCTGATTCGCCTGCCCTCGGGGGGATTCAAGATCCGCTTCGATCAACCCGGTCGCGAGCGAGTAGCCTGCCTGGGAGCCGATCGCGAGGTTGTGGTCCCACAAACGTTCAAAGGAACACGGGATCTGAGTCCTTTGCCCGTGCGTTCGCTGGATGAGGTGGTGAACGCCTATCGACAGAGCAATCCGTCATTGGTCGCGAGTTATCTGGATATTACGGTAAGTCGCTGACAAATCACCCTTGGGGGAGGGGGACATGTCGAAGAAAACGGTTTGGCCGGGTCTGTTCGCCTGCGTGCTGGCAGTTCAGTCTGCTCCAGCCTGTGCGGTGGAGTCGGCCCCGGGAGCGGAGCTTCTGGCTGAGTTGGTCATTGGTCAGGAAAAGCCGGCGGCTGCCAGGCCTGCCGGTGCTCGTACCCAACGCGAGCAAGCCGGGAGTTATGCGCGCGACGTTGTCGTGCCGCCGGTTGTTGTCGGCGAAGACGAAGAGTCCGGTTTTCTCTCGCCACGCGGTGGCGCCCCAGCCGAGGAAAAAGCTTACGAGGAACGGGCCAAGGCAAGAAGCTACCAGCATGGAAGCGGGGCTACAGGGGGCGCGGTGACAATCCTTCCTGGCGATACGGCCTCGCCCACCGGGGACTTGCGGGGGCGGGCCAAAGCCTACTCCGGCACGGGGAACCTGCGTGACGTCGATCTAAGCAATGTCGGTCGCGACGGCATACCCATCGTCCCTTGCCTGGATGTCGATAATGTTTCGGGCAGGATCGGCGATGACACTACCTCGGGGGCGATTGTTCATCTCATACGCCAAGGAAAACAGATCAAGGTTCGGTGCAAATAAAAACTCATTGATGTCAACCTGGGGTTTTCCCTGATCGTTACTCTCACTATAGTGATAGCAGGAGTGGGCCGAGACAATGAAAACACGTAACTCCATGCTGGCTCTGCTGGCGAGCCTGCTGTCTGCGGGCGTACAGGCTCAGGCGGCGGTCGATGTGACGGCGGGGGGTGTTCGCGTTCAGGTTGGCAAGGGTGCGAGTGCCTCCAACGTGGCCGGCGACCTTGGGCAGGAGGTCGACATGGAGGGGGTGGCCGTGATCAATGGAAATGTTTATATCGACGGTCAGAGGATTCCACGCGGTAAAACCATGCACACCTCGGGAAAGACGGGCAAGGTCTATCGCATCCAGTGGGGGAGGGACGGTAATGTGGCAGTCGAGGAAAAGTAGTTGCAGTCATGCTCACTGGCTGCTCGGCTGGCTGCTGAGTTTGCTGGGTGGGCTTGCCCACGGGGAGATCGTGATTGATTACTCGACCGTGTCGCCGCCGGCGGGGGTCGTAACCGGCAGGATGCCGGGGATTGTTGTCTATCCTGGGTATGCACAGACTCCCACTGGCTACCAGATTCAGCGTAGTCATGCCTGGCGCCTGAATCGTCAGGGCGATCCGCGCAGTGGGGTGATGCTGGCTTATCCCCCCGTGATCGGACCGCTGGCGGCCCCGGGTACGCAGCGGCAGCAGGATGTAAGGACCAATCTGTCACGGGCGCATGCTTACCGCCTGGATTATTACAAGCGTTAGTCAATTGACGGGAGATGAACATGGGGGTGCGGCGGAGTGGTTCGGTTTTTCGGCATGGCTGGCTGTTGGCGTGTCTGCTTGCGTTGTCGAATCTCGCTTGGTCTCTGGATTTCTACTCCGGTGATTTCCAGCAGATCTTGCGGTCGCGCAGCGATAGTCTGACGGTCTGGCAGTATGCGGATAATCCGAATATTTACGTATTTGATTTCCCGGGTTTGAGCCACCAGGGGCGTAGTTTCAATCGTGTGACCCAGTTTACCGAGCAGCAGTTCATGGAGCCTTATCCCAAGGTGCTGACGGATGCCGAGTTGAGCCGCTATTTTGAAGCTGCTCGTCGTACGCAAGCGGATTTTGCCTTCGGTCACGATATTCTGGTTTCGGAACTGGTGCAGTTCTACAACTATGCCCTGCGCGACAAGGTCGAGTTGAATTCCGACGAGGTGCTCGTGCGTAATTTTCTGCTCGAACACGGGATGATGCGGATGTGGCGAGGTTTCTACCAGGGGCTGCGGCCGGATGTGGTCATCCTGTCGGTACCGCAGGAGCAAGGCCGGAAAAGCAATGAACCCATGGTTTCCGGCGATGCCCGCCTTGCCATCCTGCTGCATGAAATGTCGCATGGCGAGTACTACTCCAACGGCCATTATGCCAAATACTGCCAGCGTTTCTGGTATGAAACCCTGAGCGAGGAGCAACGGGGGCACTTCAAGCGTTTCCTGGCAGCTTTCAATTACGCAGTGCAGAACGAGGAGTTGGTCATCAATGAGATGCAGGCTTACCTGATGTTCACGCCAGACCCCAAGTCGTTCAGTGCCCGCAAACTGGGCGTGGGTGACGATGAGTTGCAGGCAATGCGCGAAGCATTCAGGAAAGGCCGCCCGCCGACACGTCTGCCGCTGACTTTTTCGGGGTACATCCAATGAAAGCGAAAACACTGGTCATGATCGTCCTTGGCCTTTCCACCGTTTCGCTGTGGGCTCAGACCAGCCAGCGGACCAGGGTGCAAGGAAATACCGAGATTACGGCTTCCACCAATAACATGACTGCAATTGCCACCGGTGAGAATACGGTGGCCAAGAATCGCGTCGGTGTTGTTCAGGGCGACGTGAAGAACAATACCCGCATCAGCGTATCGGCAACGAATGTCACCACGATCGTTGGCGGTCGAAACAAGAAGGCGTGCACCAACATAGGAGGGATTGTCAGCAATGAATGCAAATAAGCATGTTTTCGGGCTGGTCTTCGCCTTGGCGATTTTGCCCTTCGGCGCGGAGGCTGTGCAGAATCTGGGGGCTTCCGGACAGACCAAGGTCAACAACGCAATGGCCAAGCGCTGGTCCGAGCAGCAAAAGGGGCAGAACACCCCAACGCAGGAGAAGCGCGTAGTCAATGTCGGCAGTCGGCGCGGCGGAGATTGCAGTGTCAATGTCGGTACGGCACAGGCCGGCCAGGGAGGGCGTCAGCCCAAGGATATCGTCGTAACGACGAAAGAAGTGATCAACGTTTGCAGGTAAAAAACATGTTCAACACCAGAAAAGGGATGATAGCCAGAACTTGCATTACCGCCGTGCTGTGCGGCGTTCTGGGTTCGGCAAATGCATCGACCGAAGAAGAAAAACTCAAGGAGCTCGAACGGGCAATGAATGCCCCGTCGGAGGCGGGTGTCGTCAAACCGAAGGCGCGGACACGGGCGATTGTTTTTGACAGCCAGCCGGCTGGAATGGAGTCGGCTGCTCCGGCGCCGTCGTCCAGCGCACCGCCGGTTGCCCGCGATTGCTTCCAGTTGCCGCCGGAGGTGCGTTCGACGGGGGTCGACTTCCCGATTCAGTTCAATGTTGGCAGTGCAACCATTTCGCCAGCCTCTGAAAGTACGCTCAACCTGATCGCAAAATCTCTTTCGCTCAATGAGCGTTGCATCATCGTTGAGGGACATACCGATTCTTCGGGAAATTATGACCGGAACCTGCAGCTTTCTCGTGAGCGAGCGGAGTCGGTGATCAATTTCCTTACTTCCAGGAGTGGTATCGATCGCAGGCGCCTGGTTCCGATCGGCAAGGGCTCGAGCGATACCTTAAGAAACCTCGATGCACGCGACCCCAGAAACCGTCGCGTGGTCTTCAAGGTAGTTACCGGCTGAATGAAGCAGCCCTTGACTATTTTCAGCAGCAGTACCTATATAACCGTAACAGGAGATTGATATCATGCGTCTGATTTCTATGATGATTGCCGCCGCCGTTGTTGCTTCCCCGGTTTTTGCCCAGCAGGCTCAGCGTTCCTCCAACCCGCAAGGCGTTCAGATCCAGGGTAATACCAACATTGCGGCTGAAAACAAGAACGTCACCGCTGTCGCCGTTGGTGAAGGCAATACGGCCAAGAACACCACGGGTGCAATCAAGGGCGGTACCCAGATCCAAGGCAATACCAACATCAAGGCTTCGCAGAAGAACGCCACGGCTGTTGCAGTTGGCAAGAACAACACCGCAGCCAACGAAGCCGGCGTGATTGGCGGCAAGTAAGTCTTTTTGCCTGCTTGGCGATCAAGGTCAAAGCAGGTAAAAATCGGGGCTGCCGGGAACCCTCCCGGCAGCCCTTTCATTTTGTGAGACCGCGCCATGAGCGAACCCATGTATCTAGCCAAGTCCGATGTGGGCTTTCCTGCCTTGTTGCCACGCATGGCCAATCGTCATGGCCTGGTGACCGGCGCCACCGGAACGGGGAAAACCGTTACCTTGCAATCCTTGGCTGAACGCTTGTCGTACGCTGGAATCCCGGTTTTCATGGCTGATGTCAAGGGCGATCTCTCGGGTATCGGAGCAGCCGGCCAGATAACGCCGCGCTTGCAGAAACGGATCGATGACCTGGGGCTGGAGGGTTTTCAGCCATTTGCCAATCCGGTTGCCTTCTGGGATGTTTTCGGAGAACAAGGCGTGCCGGTTCGGGCAACCATTTCCGACCTGGGCCCCTTGTTGCTGGCACGCCTGCTCGCACTCAACGAAACCCAGACCGGCGTGTTGCAAATGGTGTTTCGTATCGCCGACGATGAAGGGCTGCTGCTGCTTGATCTCAAGGACTTGCGGGCGATGGTTCAATACGTTGGCGAGAATGCCAAGGATTACAAGAGTGAATACGGTAATGTCTCGTCGGCATCGATTGGAGCCATACAGCGTGGTCTGCTGACGCTGGAAGAGCAGAGTGGCGATTATTTCTTCGGCGAACCCATGCTCGACATCCACGACCTGATGCAGTGCGATGCCAACGGACGGGGGGTAATCAATATCCTGGCTGCTGAAAAACTGATCCATACCCCCGCGCTGTATTCCACGTTCCTGCTCTGGTTGCTTGCCGAATTGTTCGAGCATCTACCGGAAACGGGCGATCTCGACAAACCGAAGCTGGTGTTCTTCTTCGACGAAGCGCATTTGCTATTTGCCGATGCGCCGCAGGCGCTGATCGACAAGGTCGAGCAGGTCGTACGCCTGATTCGCTCGAAAGGTGTCGGGGTCTTTTTCGTGACCCAGAACCCGCTGGATGTTCCGGAGAAAATTCTTGGGCAACTGGGTAACCGGGTCCAGCACGCTCTGCGGGCTTTTACCCCGCGCGATCAGAAAGCGGTTCAAGCAGCGGCGCAAACCATGCGAGCCAATCCCGCTTTCGATGCCGCGAGCATCATCACCGAACTGGCCGTTGGCGAGGCCTTGATTTCCTTCCTTGACGAGCTGGGGCGCCCCAATGTGGTCGAGCGGGCGATGATCTTTCCGCCGGCATCCCGCCTGGGACCGTTAAGTGTCGATGAGCGACGGAGCCAGATACTGTTTCAGCCCACCTTGACCCGTTATGGTGAAACCATTGATCGTGAATCTGCCTACGAGATACTCAAGGGAGTGCGCCCCGGCGATGCTGTGGTGCCTGCACGCCCGGGAGCGATTCCAGCACCGGCATCTCCAACGGCTACCGGCGCATCCAGCCGTAATGCCAGCGCCAGTGCGGTAGAGAGGAAAGGGGGGGCGAGTGGACGCCAGAATGGGGAAGAAAAAGATACTGGCTTGCTCGGGGGCCTGGGTGAATTGCTCGGCGGCAGCAGCGGACCGCGTGGCGGACGAAGGGAAGGCGTGCTGGAGGCCGCCGCCAAAAGTGCGGTGCGCGGCATTGCCGGCACGGTAGGGCGCGAGTTGGGGAAGCAGATTTTGCGTGGTGTCCTGGGGTCGATTCTGGGCGGGCGACGCTGAAGCCTCTCCTCCCTCATCCTTCCTGGCGCCTCAAAAATGCCATTTTTCCCGGTTGACCGTGACTCGGCGTGACGCACGACGATATTGCCGAAAAGATCAGCCTTGAAAAGGGGAGGCAGGCAAGGAGAAGGAAGAAGAGGAGAAGTCCCGGCTGAGGACTTCCTCTTCAAGCCTCCTGAGTAAGTAAAAAACTACTTGCTCCCGAGTCGTTTGCAGATCTCAGTGGTGAGTCCGGCCTGGTTCATGCAATAGAAGTGCAGGCCGGGGGCGCCGCCCTGGAGCAGGCGTTCGCAGAGCTCGGTGACGACGTCGAGGCCGAAGGCGCGGATCGAGTCGCTGTCGTCGCCGAAGCTTTCGAACTTCTTGCGCATCCAGCGCGGGATGTCGGCGCCGCAGGCGTCCGAGAAGCGGGCCAGCTTGGTGAAGCCGACGATGGGCATGATGCCGGGGATGATCGGTACTTCGACGCCCAGTGCGCGGGCTTCGTCGACAAAGTGGAAGTAGGCGTCGGCGTTGTAGAAGTATTGCGTGATCGCCGAGTTGGCGCCGGCCTTGACCTTGCGCACGAAGGCATCGAGGTCATCCTTCGGGCTCTTGGCCTGGGGGTGCCATTCGGGGTAGGCAGCAACCTCAAGGCTGAAGTGGTCGCCGGTCTCGGCACGGATGAATTCGACCAGCTCGTTGGCGTAGCGGAATTCGCCGGTTTCGGCCATGCCCGAGGGCAGGTCGCCGCGCAGGGCGACGATGCGCTTGATGCCGGCTTCCTTGTATTCGGCGAGGATTTCGCGGATCGACTCGCGGCTGGAGCCGATGCACGACAGGTGCGGCGCGGCGTCGAAGCCTTCGGCGGCGATTTCCTTGACCACGGCGAAGGTGCGCTCGCGGGTCGAGCCGCCGGCGCCATAGGTGACCGAGAAGAACTCGGGCTTGAGTTCGGCCAGCTTCTGGCGCGTCACGCGCAGTTTCTCGACGCCTTCGGGCGTCTGCGGCGGGAAGAATTCGATGGAGATTTCGGTTTTCATGGGTTCAGCCAGATGAAGAATTCACGGTTGCCGTCGCCGCCCGCAATCGGGCTGTTCAGCCAGGCTTTTACGGTCAACCCGAGATTTTGCGCCAAATCGCGGAATTTCTGCTCGACTTCGGCGTAGAGCGCCGGGTCGCGGACGATGCCGCCCTTGCCGAGATTGCCGGGGCCAACTTCGAACTGCGGTTTGACCAGCAGCAGCATTTCGCCGTCGGCCGCCAGCAGCGGCGGCAGTTGCGGCAGGATCAGCGTCAGCGAGATGAAGGAGACGTCGCCGACGATCCGGTCGAAGCCGCCGGGGGGCAGCGCCGGGCCGAGGTCGGCCGGGCTCAGGTGGCGGCAATTGACGCCTTCGATCGCGCTCAGGCGCGGCTCGGTTTTCAGCCGTGGATGCAGTTGACCGTGGCCAACATCGACCCCGACCACCTGTGCCGCGCCTGCCTGCAGCAGACAGTCGGAAAAGCCGCCAGTGGATTGACCGACATCGAGGCAGCGGAGCCCCGCCACGCGCATCCCGCTTGCGGCCAGCGCGCCAGCCAGCTTGAGGCCGCCGCGCGAGACGTAGCGGTCGTCCTCGTCGGCGACCACGCTGAGCGCGGCATCCGGCGGTAAGGACAGCGCGGCCTTGCTCAGCGGGGTGCCGTCGAGCAGCACCCGACCCGCTTCGATCAGGCGCTGGGCAGCGGTTCGCGACGTGGCCAGACCCTGCTGGACGAGCAGGGCATCGGCGCGCAGCATGCCGCCACGGTCGACCGGCTTTTTCGCCGGTTTTTCGTCGCGCGGCTTGCCTTGCCGGGCGTGGAAGGAGTTCATGCTCATGTTGGCGGGTAGTTGTGAGCGGTTAGCTATTAGCGAAACCGGAAGGGTTTTACTCTCCCCCTAATAGCTAACGCCTGGCAGCTAATCAATAACGATAGTGATCGGCCTTGTACGGACCTTCGACCGGGACGCCGATGTAATCGGCTTGCTGCTGCGTCAGCGTCGTCAGTTGCACGTTGAGCGTCTTCAGCTGCAGACGGGCGACCTTTTCGTCGAGGTGCTTGGGCAGCGTGTACACGCCGACCGGGTATTCGCCGGTCTTGGTGAACAGCTCGATCTGGGCGATGGTCTGGTTGGCGAAGGACGAGGACATCACGTAGGACGGGTGGCCGGTGGCGCAGCCGAGGTTCACCAGGCGGCCCTTGGCGAGCAGGATGATGCGCTTGCCGTCGGGGAAGATGACGTGATCGACCTGCGGCTTGATTTCTTCCCACTGGTACTGTTCCAGCGAGGCGACGTCGATTTCGTTGTCGAAGTGGCCGATGTTGCAGACGATGGCGTTGTTCTTCATCTTGACCATGTGGTCGTGCTGAATGACGTGGAAGTTGCCGGTGGTGGTGACGAAGATGTCGGCCTGGTCGGCGGCGTATTCCATGGTCACGACGCGGTAGCCTTCCATCGCGGCCTGCAGGGCGCAGATCGGGTCGATTTCGGTGACCCAGACTTGGGCAGACAGGGCGCGCAGGGCTTGAGCGGAACCCTTGCCGACATCGCCGTAGCCGCAGACGACGGCGATCTTGCCGGCGACCATCACGTCGGTGGCGCGCTTGATGCCATCGACCAGCGATTCGCGGCAGCCGTAGAGATTGTCGAACTTGGACTTGGTGACCGAGTCATTGACGTTGATCGCCGGGAACTTGAGGTCGCCGCGCTGGTGCATCTGGTACAGGCGATGGACACCGGTGGTGGTTTCTTCGGTCACGCCCTTGATTTGGGCCAGGCGCACCGAGTACCAGGTCGGATCGACGGCTAGCTTGGCCTTGATCGCGGCGAAGAGGATGGTTTCTTCTTCAGACCCCGGCTTGGCCAGCACGGAAATGTCTTTTTCAGCCTTGGCGCCGAGGTGCAGCAGCAGAGTGGCATCGCCGCCGTCGTCGAGGATCATGTTGGAGTAGACCGCCGCGCCACTTTCATTTGGCCACTCGAAGATGCGGTGGGTGTAATCCCAGTAGTCGACCAGGGTTTCGCCCTTGACCGCGAAGACCGGGATGTTGGCGGCGGCGATGGCGGCAGCGGCGTGATCCTGGGTCGAGAAAATATTGCACGAGGCCCAGCGGACTTCGGCGCCGAGCGCGGTCAGCGTTTCGATCAGCACGGCGGTCTGGATCGTCATGTGCAGCGAGCCGGTGATGCGCGCGCCCTTCAGGGGCTGGGTCTTCGCGAATTCCTCGCGAATGGCCATCAGGCCGGGCATTTCACCTTCGGCGATCTTGATTTCCTTGCGACCCCAGTCGGCAAGGTTGATGTCGGCGATGACGTAGTCTTTGAATTCAGCCACAGCAAGCTCCTTCGATTGAACTGTGTGGCCGGGAGGGCAAAAACGGTGCCGGTGCCGGAGAATTCCGCACCCACCCGCTTGTCGCCCCGTGCCCGGCACGGATTTGAACAATGATCGGGTGAGCGCCGTTTTTGCACCGAGCCTGGGGCGAACGTTTTTGTTCGCCCTGCAGCGCCCCTCGGAAGATCCGGATTATAAACCGGTTTTTTACTGGCCGGCAGCAAGCATGGTCAACCGGCCTCGCCTACCCAGTAGCGGTCGATGTCCTTGATCCCCCACTTGCTCGCTTCTTCGCGGCCGGCGATCTTCTCCGGGCTGCGCGCCAGGTCAACCACTTCGGGGGGGATGTAGGCCTGCGCCTTGGTCGAGTAGAACACCTTGACCTTGGGCGTCAGCAAGGATTTCTCGCCCTGCTCGATGACCACGCCGAGTTTGCCCGAAGCCAGCCGGACCAGCGAGCCGGTCGGGTAGATGCCGAGGCTCTTGACGAAAGCCTGGAACACCGCCGGGTCGAAATGTCCCTTCCACTCGGCCATCCGCTTGATCGACTCGGCCGGATCCCAGCCCGCCTTGTAGGGACGGTTCGAGGTGATCGCGTCATAGACGTCGCAGACCGCGCCCATCTTGGCAAACAGGCTCATTGTTTCGCTGTTCTGACCCTTGGGGTAGCCGCTGCCATCGACTTTTTCGTGATGGTGCAGGCAGACGTCCTTGGTCATTTCGCTGATCCCCTTGCCTTCGAGCAGCAGCTTGTGGCCCTCGGCGGGGTGGGTCTTGATGATGGCGAACTCCTCGTCGGTCAGCTTGCCCGGCTTGTTGAGAATTTCGTTCGAAATCATCGCTTTACCCAGGTCGTGGAGCAGGCCGGCCATTCCCGCTTCGCGGGTCTGCTGTTCGTCCAGTCCGAGCTGGCGGGCGAGCGCGATCATCAGTGCGCAGACCGCGACCGAATGCATGTAGGTGTAATCGTCGGCGGTCTTCAGACGGGCCAGGCTGATCAGCGCGCCCGGATTGCGCAGCACCGAGTTGGAGATTTCCTCGACCAGCGGCGCGGCGGCCTCGGCCTCGATGGCCTTGCCCATGCGCGCTTCCTGGAACATCGAGACGACCGCTTCGCGGCCCTTGGCGACGATTTTCGTGGCGCGCTTGATTTCCTCGCCCATCGAGGTCTTGTCGATCACTGCTGGCGCGGGGGGAGGTGGCGGTAGCTCTTCCAACTCATCGCTGGATAATTCGGCAGCAACATCCAGCCCTTTTGCTGCATCGATCCATACTTCGCTGACTGGGCATTCCTTGATCAGGGCAAGGTCCTTGGGGTCTTCCAGCACGAAGCGGGTACGCCAGAACGGATGATCGAGATAGGAGCCGCAGAAGGCATGCAGATGCATGCCGAGCGTCAGGTCTTCGGTTTTGATTTTTTTCAGCACTTGGCAAACTCTTGGGGGGGTCCGACTGGTGTGCATTATCCAATGTTGCTGCCGGATTTTCTCCACCAATATGCGCACCGTACCAGTGCTGCTTGACGCTGATGCAAAAAAACGGCGACTCCCGAGAGTCGCCGCACAGATCCGGTGATTGCCGGAAAACGGTCTTTACAGCCCTGCGTCGTTGCGCAGCAAGCTGGCGCGGTCGGTTGCTTCCCAGCTGAATTCCGGTTCTTCGCGGCCGAAATGGCCATAAGCGGCAGTTTTTTCGTAGATCGGGCGCAACAGGTTGAGCATGTTGACGATGCCCTTCGGGCGCAGGTCGAAATGCTTCTTGACCAGTGCGGTCAGGGTTTCGTTACTGACCTTGCCGGTGCCGAAGGTGTCGACCATGATCGAGGTCGGGTGCGAGACGCCGATGGCGTAGGACACCTGCACCAGGCACTTGGAGGCCAGACCGGCGGCGACGATGTTCTTGGCCACATAGCGGCCGGCGTAGGCGGCGGAGCGGTCGACCTTGGACGGGTCCTTGCCGGAGAAGGCGCCGCCACCATGCGGGGCAGCCCCGCCGTAGGTGTCGACGATGATCTTGCGGCCGGTCAGGCCGCAGTCGCCCTGCGGACCGCCGACGACGAAGCGGCCGGTCGGGTTGACCAGATACTTGATGTCGCCCTTGACCAGTTCCTTCGGCAGCACCGGCTTGATGATTTCCTCGATCGTCTGCTCGCGCAGGTCTTCCAGGCTGATCTCCGGCGAATGCTGGGTCGACAGCACCACGGTATCGATGCAGTAGGGCTTGCCGTCGACGTACTTGATGGTGACTTGCGACTTGGCATCCGGGCGCGCCCAGGCCAGGCGGCCGTCCTTGCGCAGCAGCGCCTGGCGCTCGACCAGGCGGTGCGAGAGGTAGATCGGCAGCGGCATCAGCGATGGGGTTTCATCGCAGGCATAACCGAACATCAGGCCCTGGTCGCCGGCACCCTGATCGAGGTTGTCGTCGTAGGCCTTGTTCACGCCCTGGGCGATGTCGGGGCTCTGCTTGTCGTAGGCGACGAGGACGGCACAACCCTTGTAGTCGATGCCGTAATCGGTGTTGTCGTAGCCGATGCGCTTGATCGTGTCGCGCGCGACCTGGATGTAATCGACGTTGGCGTGCGTGGTGATTTCACCGGCGAGAACGACCAGGCCGGTGTTGCACAGGGTTTCGGCGGCAACGCGGGCATGCGGATCCTGTGCCAGGATGGCGTCGAGGATGGCATCGGAGATCTGGTCGGCGACCTTGTCGGGATGGCCTTCGGAAACGGATTCCGAGGTGAAGAAGTATTCGCTCATGGCGTGCTCCTGCGGTCCTTCGGTACTGCGTTACCGGCTTCGGACCAGGAGCGGGTGACGCTTTAGCGGATTTTCTGAATCGCCCCGCAAGTTGTCTGTTTAACTCGGCGATCCGATAATAATAAACTTTTCCTTGCAGCATTCAACCCCCAGGGGCTTCATGGTCTTACTGTTTCGTCTTCTCGGTCGCCTGCCTTTGCGCGCTTTGCACGGGCTGGGGGCCGCATTGGGCCTGCTGGCCTATCTGCTGTCTCCCACCTATCGTCGCCACCTGAGCGAGAACTTGGCGCAGGCCGGGCTGGCGCAAACCGTGAGCCGTTTTCGGGTGGCCCGCGAAACCGGCAAGCAGATGCTCGAACTGGCACGGATCTGGGGCCGTTCCCTGGAGGAGGCGCTGCCGCTGGTCGCCGAGGTTGAAGGACTGGCGCTGGTCGAAGCGGCGCGCGCCTCGGGCAAGGGCATCGTGTTCCTGACCCCACACCTGGGCTGTTTCGAAATTACCGCACAGTATTTGTCGGCCTTGGCCGACATTACCGTCCTCTATCGGGCACCCAAGTCGGCGACTTTGCAAACCCTGATCCTGCAGGGGCGGCAGCGGCCGCAGCTGCATCTGGCGCCGGCCGACCTGTCGGGAGTCCGGGCGCTGATCAAGGCGCTGAAGAAGGGCCAAATGGTCGGGATGCTGCCCGATCAGGCGCCGAAAACCGGCGAGGGGGTGTGGCTCGATTTCTTCGGCCGTCCTGCCTACACCATGACCCTGGCTGCCAGGCTGACCGAAACCGATGCGGTCAGCCTGTTGGTCTGGGGCGAGCGCCTGCCCGGCGGCCGTGGCTTCCGGCTGCATTTTTCCGAGCCGAGCGAGCCGTTGCATGGCGATACGGTGGCGCGGGCGGCACAGATCAATCGCGAGGTGGAAAAGCTGATCTGCGTCTGCCCCGAGCAGTACCTGTGGGGCTATAACCGCTACAAGCAGCCCGCCGGAGCCGAGCCGCCGCCGGGAGCCGGGGCATGAAGAAGCTCGCAACGTATTGCGGATTGGGTTTGTTGTGGTGGCTGCACTGGCTGCCGCTGCCCTGGTTGCGGGCGCTGGGGGCGCTGCTCGGGCGCCTGTTGTATCGCTTCGGCCGCGAGCGGCGCGAGGTGGCCTTGACCAACTTGCGCCTGTGTTTTCCGGCCTTGAGCGCGGTCGACCGTGAACAGCTGGCCCGCCGCCATTTTGTCGCTTTCGCCCAGGCGGTACTCGACCGTACTCTCGGCTGGTGGGCGCCGCGCGGCCGGTTGGAGCGCCTGATCCGCCTGCGCGGTGGCGAACATTTGCGTTCCGCCGACGGGCGGCCGACGATCCTGCTGGCGCCGCATTTCGTCGGCCTCGATGCTGGCGGTACGCGGATGACGATGGAGGCGCCGGTGTGCAGCGTCTACTCGAATCAGAAAAACCCGGTCCTGAATCGCTTGCTGTACGCGGGACGGATGCGTTTCAACCCCTCGCAACTGGCGTCGCGTCAGGAGGGTTTGCGCAAGGTGGTCAAATACCTGAAGGAGGGCTACCCGTTCTACTATTTGCCGGACATGGATTTTGGCCCGAAGGAATCGATTTTTTCACCTTTTTTCGGTGTCCAGGCGGCAACCATTCCGGCCTTGTCGCGACTGGTTCGCCTGACCGGTGCCCGCGTCGTACCCTGCATTACACGCCAGGTCGCCGACGGTTACGAGGTCGAGTTGCAGCCGGCCTGGGAGAATTTTCCCGGTGCCAGCGTCGAAGCCGATACTGAATTCATGAACCGCTTCATCGAGTCTGAAGTCCTGAAAATGCCGGAACAGTACTTCTGGTTGCACAAACGTTTCAAAACCCGGCCAGCCGGAGAACAGAGGTTTTACAAATGAGCGCAACACCCATCGATATCACCATCCGTCCGATCACCCCGCCCGAGGTTCCGGCGATTGCCGCGCTGGCCCGCGAAATCTGGCAGGCCAGCTACCCGGGGATCATCACCCAGGAGCAGATCGACTTCATGCTTGAGCAACGTTACGGCCACGAGCGGCTCTACGACGATCTCGAAGACGCCGACAAATGGCTGGATCAGGCGCTGGTCGGCGAGCGCCGGGTCGGCTTTGCCTTCAGCGAATTGCGCAAGGGCGAGTTCAAGCTCGACAAGCTCTACATCCATCCCGATGTGCAGCGGCGCGGTGTTGGCGGGCAGATGATCGAGCACGTCGCGGCCCGGGCGCGCAAGCTGGGCTACCCAACGCTGGTGCTGCAGGTCAACAAGCGTAATACCAAGGCTATCGCTTCGTACCAGAAGTACGGTTTCGCCGTCCGCGAAACCACGGTCGAAGATCTGGGGCGCTACGTGATGGACGATTTCGTGATGGAGAAAAAGCTTTAACAATTTGAGACAAGTGACTGTCTCTGTTATTCTTTTTCTTATTCAAATCGGAGGGCAAAGTGAAGCTCAAATTCTCCAAGATGCATGGTCTGGGCAATGATTTCGTTGTTCTCGACGGCGTTCGCCAGACGGTTTCGCTTTCCCCGGAACAGCTTTGCTTCCTCGCCGACCGCAATTTCGGGGTCGGTTGCGACCAGATCCTGCTGGTCGAGCCGGCCAGCCAGCCGGGTATCGATTTCCGCTACCGGATCTTCAATGCCGACGGCGGCGAGGTCGAGCAATGCGGTAACGGTGCCCGCTGCTTCGTCCGTTTCGTCCATGAGCAGGGCCTGACCGATAAACGCGAGATCCGCGTCGAGACGCAGAAAGGGATCATCGCCCCGCGCCTCGAAGCCGACGGCAAGGTCACGGTCGACATGGGCGAACCCCGCTTTTTGCCGGCCGAAATTCCCTTTCTGGCGGACGAGGATGTGATCATTCATTTGCTCGACGTAGCCGACGAAACCCTCGAAACCACGGTGGTGTCGATGGGTAACCCGCACGCGGTGCAAGTGGTCGACGATGTCGAGCAGCATCCGGTCGAGCGGCACGGGCCGCTGATCGAACGCCATCAGCGCTTCCCCAAACGGGTTAATGCCGGTTTCATGCAGATCGTCGACCGGCACCAGATCCGCCTGCGCGTGTACGAGCGCGGTTCCGGCGAGACGCTGGCCTGCGGTACCGGTGCCTGTGCGGCCGCGGTTGCCGGGATCCGGCGCGGCCTGCTCGATTCGCCGGTGCGGGTGACGACGCGCGGCGGCGATCTGACCATCGCCTGGGGTGGTCCCGGTCGGCCGGTCCTGATGACCGGGCCGGCAGTTACGGTGTTTACTGGAGAAATCGAATTATGAGCGCCCTCTTTCCTGACGAAATTGCCGATTACCTGCAGCGCAATCCCAGCTTCTTCGAGCAATATGCCGACCTGATGGCGCAGATTTTCGTCCCGCACCCGCATGGCGGGCGCGCGGTCTCGCTGGTCGAGCGACAGATGCTGACGCTGCGCGAGAAGAACCGGCAGCTGGAGCACAAACTCGCCGAATTGATCAACTACGGCGAGGAAAACGACGCCATCAGCGAAAAGGTGCACCGTCTGTCGGTCGGCCTGATCGCGGCCGAAACCTTCCAGGCGGTGATCCACTTGCTGAATTTCCACTTGCGCGACGATTTTGCGGTGCCGCACGTGGCGCTGCGCTTGTGGCACAAGCCCGAGGGGATCGAAGACCTGCCGGAGTTCGCGGCGGTCAGCGAAGAACTGCAGGTTTTTGCCGAAACCCTGAGTCGACCGTATTGCGGCTCGACCGCCGGCTTCGGGACCCAATCTTGGTTCGGCGAGCATGCGCCGCATATCCGTTCGCAGGCGCTGATCGCCTTGCGCAACGGTGGCGGCACGATTGGCTTGGTCGCGCTGGGCAGCGAAGAGGCGCAGCGCTTTTACGCCGACATGGGCACCTTGTATCTGGAGCGCCTGGGCGAGATGGTTTCGGCGGCGCTGGCCCGCGTTACCCGCAGCGTCCTCTGAGCATGACGGCGATGCCGGCAGCCGTAACTCCAGGGGGGCATCCCGATCAAGCACTGGTCGATGCGTGGCTGGCGGAACTGACCTGGCAGCGTCGTTATTCGCCGCATACGCTCAGCAACTACCGCCGCGATCTGGCGCGCTTGCTGCAACTGGCGGCGACGACGCCACTCGCGCGCATCGACACCTTTCTGATCCGGCGCTGGCTGGCGCAACTACACGGCGGCGGCCTGGGTGGGCGTAGCCTGGGGCGCATGCTCTCGGCCTGGCGTGGCTTTTTTACTTGGTTGGGTCGCCGGGAGCGGCTGGATGCCAATCCCTGTGAAGGGATACGGCCACCCAAGTCGCCAAAACGCTTGCCGAAGGCGCTGGCGGTGGACGAGGCTTGCCGTCTGCTCGATGGCCATTCCGTGGGCGACCAGGAGGGTGCGGAGGAAGGCGACGAAGTCCTGCTCGCTCGCGACCGGGCGATGTTCGAGCTCTTCTATTCCTCGGGGCTGCGCCTTGTCGAACTCGTCCAGCTCGATCGCGGCGAAGTCGACCGCATGCTGCACGAAGCCGAGTTGCGGGTCGTGGGAAAACGCGCCAAGCCCCGCCTGATCCCGGTTGGCCGGGTTGCACGCGAAGCAGTTTCCACCTGGTTGCCCCTGCGCGACACCCTGGCTGCCGATGACGAAAATGCCTTGTTTGTCGGTCGACGGGGCCGACGCCTGAGCCCGCGCGCAATACAACTGCGCCTGACACTCTGGACGCAGATGCAAGCCTTTCCGCAGCACGTCCATCCGCACATGCTGCGTCATTCCGTCGCTTCGCACCTGCTGCAATCCTCGGGCGACCTGCGGGCGGTTCAGGAAATGCTCGGGCACGCCAGCATCGCTTCGACCCAGGTGTACACCCATCTCGATTTCCAGCATCTGTCCAAGGTTTACGACCGGGCGCATCCGCGTGCGCGGCGCAAGGGATAGGACTGTAGGACAAGGAAATCGGCAGCACCGGTAGCCGGTGGAAGAAAAGCACTCCCCCCGGTACAAAAAAGACTGAAGAATCAGTGCTCAATCGGAGGTGTTTCGGCCGGGCGCCGATTGACCTTTGCCCGAGGTGGTTTTATCATCCCGCTTTTGCAAAAAACCGGATTCTCAGGAGTTCCTCATGGCCATCAACCGTACCCGCCGTTCCACGCTGGAACGCCGCTGCATTTCCAAGTCCGCCAAGCGCCTGTTCAAGGGCAATGGCAAAGCAATGTTCAAGGCTGTCTACGCCGCCGAATGCCACCAGCGTAACCGCAAGGGCCTGGGTCAGTAAGCACCGACACCTTGACAAGCCCCGGTGGCCGCAAGGCGCCGGGGCTTGTTGCATTCTGGCTGGGGAATTTCGCCTGACTGGTGACCCCGCCTCCGTTTTCTGCGCTGTCTTGTGCTATCGAAAGTCATCATGGCCCAATTGATCCTGATGCCGGGCAAGGAACGCTCGGCAATGAAGCGGCATCCCTGGTTGTTTGCCGGTTCGGTCGGTCGTCTCGAAGGGCGGGCGCGTCCGGGCGATACCGTCGAAGTCCTGTCTGACAATCTGAAGCCGCTGGGGCGTGCTGCTTACAGCCCGAGTTCCCAGATCCGCGCCCGCTTCTGGACCTTCGATGCCGACGAGTCGGTCGACGATGCCTTCTTCAAGCGCCGCATCGCGCAGGCCGTTGCCCGTCGTCAGGCCTTGCCCGAGTTGCGCGGCCAGCAGGGGCTGCGCCTGATCCACGCCGAATCCGATGGCCTGCCCGGTGTGGTTGCCGACCAGTACGGCGACACCGTGGTCGTGCAGCTGACTTCGGCCGGTGCCGACAAATGGCGCAATGCGATTGTTCAGGGCTTGCTCAAAGCCACCGGTTGCGCCCGCATCTATGAACGTTCGGATTCCGACGTGCGCGGCCTTGAAGGCCTGGAACCGACCGTCGGCTGGCTGCACGGCGCGCCGGCCGAAGGCGAACGGCCGGGGCTGGTGATCGACGAATACGGCGTCAAACTCGCGGTCGACGTCGTCGGCGGCCATAAAACCGGCTTCTACCTCGACCAGCGCGACAACCGCGCCTGGTTGCGCAGCGTTGCCGCCGACAAGGACATCCTCAACTGCTTCTGCTACACCGCCGGCTTCTCGCTGCAGGCGCTGGCTGGCGGCGCCCGCTCGGTGCTGTCGATTGATTCCTCCGGGCCGGCGCTGGCGCAGGCGCAAGCCAACCTGGCGCTCAATCCGCAACTGCCGGCCGAACGCGCCGAGTGGCAGGAAGCCGACGTCTTCCAGGCGCTGCGCGATTTCCGCAAGGCCGGTCGCAGCTTCGACCTGATCGTCCTCGATCCGCCCAAGTTCGCCCCGTCGGCGGCGCATGCCGACCGTGCGGCGCGCGCCTACAAGGACATCAACCTGCTCGGTTTCCGTCTGCTGCGGCCGGGCGGACTGTTGATGACCTATTCCTGCTCCGGCGGCATCGGCCTCGAACTGTTCCAGAAGATCGTCGCCGGCGCCGCGCTCGATGCCGGGCGCTCGGCGCGCATCGTTCGTCGCCTCTCGGGGACGGCCGATCACCCGGTTGCCTTGAACTTTCCCGAAGGCGAATACCTCAAAGGGCTGCTCGTTCAGGTCGACTGAACCGGCTGACCGGGGGCGCGCCCCCGGTCGCTCAGTCTATTCCCCAACGTGAATTCCTTGCGTCATCTCCTCCTCGTTCTCGCCCTCGTCTTCGCCCAGCTGGCGGTCGGGGTGCATGCAGTCGGCCATGCCGCCGGCGACGACGAGGCGGTGCCGACGCACGCCTGCGAACTATGCCTGCAGGCGCACGACCTCGGCGCTGCGCTACCCGCGCTGGCGCTGTTGCCGCTGCCAGTCTTGCTCGCCGAGACGGCGGCATGCCCGATTCCGCAAGGCCGCCTGGCCTTGCCGCCGCCGCCGGCTTGCCAACGCGGCCCGCCGCTTTCCTGAAAAAGCCGCCTTTTTCAACGTCGACCGTGGCGAGGTGCCCGGTCGCGCTCGTTCGCGTTTTTTCAGGAGTTTTCCATGCGTCAAACCATCCTGTCGGCCCTGGTCGCCGGCATCTTTCTGCCTTTCCCCGTCCTTGCCGCCGAGTCTGCCGATCTGGCGGCGATTCGGGCCCAGATCGCCGAAATGAAGCAAGCCTACGAACAGCGGATCGCCGCGCTCGAAGGCAAGCTGGCTGCCGCCGAGCGTCAGGCCGCGCCAGCGACGGCACCTGCGGCGGCCAGTGCCGCCAGCGAACCGGCAGTACGCCGCAGCGAGCGCGGCAGCAGCGCCGCCAGCGCCTTCAACCCGGAGGTTTCGCTGATCCTGCAAGGCCAATACACGCAGATGAAAAATGTCGCCGGTCGCGGCATCACCGGCTTCTGGCCGGCTGCCGGGCATAGCCATGGTGGTAACGAGGTTGAAGCGGCCAACCGCCGTGGCTTCAACGTCGATCACAGCGAATTGGTGCTCTCCGCCAATATCGACCCGAACTGGCGCGGCCAGGCGATCCTGGCGATGCGCGACAGCGAAGTCGAGGTCGAAGAGGCCTGGTTCCAGTCGCTCGGTCTGGGCAACGGCTTTGGCGTCAAGGGCGGGCGTTTCCGTTCCGGGATCGGCTACCTCAACGAGCAGCACCCGCACCAGTGGGACTTTGCCGGCGCGCCGCTGATGTATTCGGCACTGTTCGGCGAACATGGCAGCTATGTACAGGACGGCGTGCAGGCCAAGTGGCTGGCACCGACTCCGTTCTTCCTCGAATTCGGTGCCGAAACCGGGCGCGGCGCCAGCTTCCCCGGCAGCGAGCGTAACCGTAACGGTGCTGGCAGCGGCGCGGTCTTTGCCCATCTCGGCAACGACCTCGGTGATTCGCACAGCTGGCGGGCTGGCCTTTCTTACCTGAAGAGTGCGACCCGGCAGCGGTTGGCCGAGGTCCATGATGCCAACGACGTGCACGGCGAAGCCGGGCTCAACGCTGGCAGCAAGACCTGGATCGCCGATTTTGTCTGGAAATGGGCGCCCAATGGCAACCCCAAATACCGCAACTTCAAGCTGCAGGGCGAATATTTCAGTCGCAGCGAAAACGGCGACATCGGTTGCACGCCGGAGACCGCCGGCAGCGGCGAGGCCTGCACCGGGCTGCGTGACAGCTACCGGCGCCGGCAAGAGGGCTGGTACCTGCAGGCGGTGTACCAATTCACGCCCAACTGGCGTGCCGGTCTGCGCCATGAGCAGCTGGCCGCCAACAGCGCACGCATCGGCTCGCAGGCAGCGGCCGAGCTGGGCAACGAAAATGCCTTGTTCAAGGACTTCACGCCCAAGCGCTCGTCGGCGATGATCGACTACAGCTGGAGCGAGTTCTCGCGCGTCCGTCTGCAATACGCTCAGGACAAGTCGATGCAGGGCCTGACCGACCACCAATGGACCCTGCAGTACATCATGAGCCTGGGCGCCCACGGCGCGCACAAGTTCTAAGGGAACAAGCGATGAAAAAATGGCTCTTCTTGATCGCCGGCAGCCTGCTGGCGACCTTGGCCCGCGCCGATCTCGCGGTCTTTTCCACGGTCCCCGAATGGGGCGCGCTGGCCGGCGAAATCGGTGGCGGCAAGGCCAAGGTGTATACCGCGACCACGGCCCGCCAGGATCCGCACCGGATCGAGGCGCGGCCGTCGTTGCTGGCGCAGGCGCGGCGGGCGCAGCTGGTGGTCGCCACCGGCGCCGACCTCGAAATCGGCTGGCTGCCGCTGGTCCTGCGCGATGCCGGCAACGCCGCGATCCAGCCGGGGCTGCCCGGCTATTTCGAAGCCGCCGCGCAAGTGCAACTGCTCGACGTGCCCAAGGTGCTCGACCGCGCCCACGGCGACGTACACGCCGCCGGCAACCCGCACCTCCATCTCGACCCGCGCAACCTGCTCGCGGTCGGCGAGGCCTTGAGTGGGCGGATGGCCGAGCTGGACCCGGCCAATGCCACGGTCTACCGGCAAAACTGGCAAAAATTCCGCGAACGCTGGCAGGCCGCGATCAGTCGCTGGGAGGCGCAGGCCGCGCCGCTCAAGGGGGTGCCGGTGCTCGAACATCACACTTCTTACGCCTACCTCGCGCACTGGCTCGGCCTGCGCATCGTCGGCGCACTTGAGCCCAAACCCGGTGTTGAACCGACCAGCAGCCACCTCAGCGGCCTGCTGCAACGACAGCAGGGGGCGCAGGCGGCCAAGCTGATCCTGCGTACCGCCTACCAGGCCGAAGGCCCCAGCCAGTGGCTGGCGGCCAAGGCCGGGATACCGGCGCTGCAATTGCCCTACACCGTGGGTGGCACGGCTGAGGCCGGCGACCTGTTCGGACTTTTCGACGACACCGTGCAGCGCTTGTTGAAGGCGCTGTGATGGCGCCGCTGCTGCAACTCGCCGGCGTTGTTGCCGGCTGGCCGGGGGCGGCGGACAAGCCGGCGGGCAAGGCGGTCAGCCTGGCGCTTGCCGCTGGCGAGATCGTCGGCCTGGCCGGGCCCAACGGCGTCGGCAAAAGCAGCCTGCTGGCGCTGATCGCCGGCGGCGGCGCCCACTGCGTCGCGGGTGAGTTGCAGCGGGCGCCGGAGCTGCGCATCAACTGGCAGCGCCAGGAGGTGCCGCCCTTCGCCGGTCTGCCGCTCAACGGCCATGAACTGCTGGCCTTGACCGGTGCCGGCGCCGCCGGCCTGCCGCCCTGGCTGGCCGACAAGCTGGATTGGCGGATCGACCGCCTTTCCGGCGGCCAGCGACATTTTCTCGCGCTGTGGGCGGTGCTGCAGGCGCCGGGCGACCTGGTCCTGCTCGACGAACCGACCAACAACCTCGACGCCGCCGGCACCGCCTGGCTTGCCGCGCATCTGCGCGACCGTGCGGCGGCGGGCGCCGGGCTCTTGGTGGTCAGCCACGATGCCGACTTCCTCGCCGCAAGTTGCGACCGCATTCTGCATCTGGAGGCCGCGCATGCAATGGACCGCGCCTGATTTCGCGCTCTTTGCGCTGCCCTTCGCCAACGGCCTGCTGCTGGCCCTGCTGCTGCCGCTGCTCGGTGCCTACCTGCGCCTGCGCGACGAATGGCTGGCGGCGCTCGCCTACGCCCACGTTGCCGCTGCCGGTGCCTTGCTCGCGGCCACCGCCAGCCTGCCGCCGCTGGCCGGCGGCCTGCTCGCCAGCGGCGTCGCCGGGGCCGGCAAACAGGCCCTGCAGCGCCGCCTGCACGGCGCCGCCGCGCAGGTCTTCCTGCTCCTCGCCAGCTGGGCGCTGGCGGTGCTGTTGGTCGCCAACAACCCGCTCGCCGAAAGCCTGGGCCACGCGCTGTTCGACGGCCAGCTTTACTTTGCCGGCGGGCAGCAACTGGTGCTCGCTGCCGGCGCCCTGGGGCTGACCCTGCTCGGCCTGCGCCGTTGGTCGGGCGACTTGCTGCTTGCCCGTCTCTACCCGGATTTTTTACGCCTGCGCGGCCGCCCGGCCTGGCCGGTGCTCGCCGGCTTCGACCTGCTCGCCGCGCTGTGTCTGGCGCTGGCGACCATGACCCTGGGCGTGATGGGCGCCTTCGCGCTGGTCTTCATCCCGGCCTGGCTTGCCTTCCGCCGTGCGCCCAGCTGGCGGCGCGGCTTGCTGCTGGCGGTGGCTTGCGGGCTGCTGGCCTACCTCGCTGCCTTTGCCCTGGCGCTCGGCTTCGACCAGCCCTTCGGGCCGGTGCTGGCCTTGTTGCTGCTGCTGGCGGTGGTCTTGGGTTGAGATTTACGGTCGACCGGGAAAAACGGCTTTTTTTCCGGTCGACCGTGAGCGGCTGGCGCAGCCGGGACATTGCGCGGGTATTTTCTATATCGTTTTAGTGGTGATTTCCCTGTTATTTATTAAAATAAATCAACTGATAGCGAAATAACTGACGATGTCTGAAATCTTGTTTGGCTTCCATCGGCTACTGGAGATGCATGGCATCCAACTGGTGCAGCCGCTTTATACCCGTAGCCGACAGGGGGCGATGCGCCAACGCGAGATTGCACATGGGCAGGAAGTGCTCACTTGGCCGGCACAGTATCGACCTTCTGATGATTTTCGAGGCCACTTCGAATTCGGTTTGAAATATGAGCGTCTGAGCTTCGAGTTTTTCTCGCGCCTGTTCGAGTGCCTTGATCCAGAAATTGTCGTTGCCTGGGTAAGGGATGAGCCAACCGGCAGGTATGCACGGCGAACCGCATTCTTTTACGAATGGTTTACCGGCCGGCAACTGGCTTTGCCAGATACCGCACCCAACGTTGCCTATGTCGACGCCATCGACGCAAGCCAGTACTTGGCCGCTCCGGTGGCAGACAAAATCCGGCGGTGGCGGGTCAATAACAACCTGCCCGGACGACGCGAATTTTGCCCGATGCTCTTTCTTGGCCCCCTGGCACAACGCCAATGGCTCTACGATGTGGCGGCTGGTGTGCAATCGCTGGATGACACCTACGGACCGGAACTGCTGTTGCGTAGCGCGGCCTGGCTGACTTTCAAGGAATCGCGGGCCAGTTTCGCCATTGAGCACGAGGCAGACAAACAGGACCGTGTGAAACGCTTTGCAGCGGCTATCGGTACGTACAGCGGGCGCATGAACGACCCGATGGCACCCGAGCAATTGCTCAAACTACAGCAAGCCGTCCTTGGCGAGGCCGCACTCAGGGTCGGTCTCCGGCAATCGCCCGTGTTTGTCGGGGAGAGCAGCTTCGGCAATGAAATCGTTCACTACATCGCACCCTCCGAGGTGTTGGTGGGCGAAATGCTTGATGCCCTGCGCCGCTTTGAAACCCGAACGCGGGGTGCCTCTCCTTTGGCTCGTGCGGCTGCGGTCTCGTTCGCCTTTGTTTATCTGCACCCGCTCGCCGATGGCAATGGTCGAATTCACCGGTTTTTGATCAACCACCTGCTTGCCGCCGACGGCGTGGTGCCGCCCAATATCATTGTTCCGGTATCGGGAACGATCGCCGGATCGGCCAAGGGGCGTGCCGATTATGATCGGGCGCTGGAGCTGTTTTCTCGGCGTTTCATGCAAACCTACGCGACAGCCTATCGTTTTGGGCCAAAGCGGACATGCGCCGACTCGGTTGAAACCAATTTCGAGTTTTTGTGCACTGAAGATGCCGCGCATGCCTGGCGCTATCCCGATTTGACCGAGCAAGCGCACTACTTGAGCGAGGTGCTGCGGCAGACGGTCGAGCAGGATATGGCACAAGAGGCCTTGGCTTTACGTCGGCACGACCATGCCCGGGATGCGATCAAAAACTTGCTGGAAATGCCCGACCCCGATGCGGACAGGATGATTCGCTCGCTCAAGGAAAACGGCTGGCAGGTCAGCAACAGCCTGCGCAAAACCCTGCCTCAGATTTTCGCCGAGGGGGGCGTTTTTTATGATCGGCATCAGCAAATCATGAGTGCCGTGCGGGCGGCGTTTGAAGATGAGGCGTGAGTGTTCGGCATGCCGTGGCGGCCTGCCACGGTCGACCGGGAAAAACGGTCTTTTTTCCGGTCGACCGTGAGCGGCTGGCGCAGCCGAGGCCCGCAGCGCTGCGGGGCGGGCTGGCCGCGCTGGTTTACCCGGCTGCTTTGGCGCGGGCGGCGTGGATTTTGCGGTAGCTGTCGAGCAGCCGCTGGTGGCGGTCGAGGCCTTCGAGCGCCAGGCTGGTCGGGGTCAGGCCGGGGAAGCGCAGGCTGCCGTCGACCGCGCCGAGCACCCTGTCCATGCGTGCGTTGCCGAACATGCGGCGGAAGTTGGGCTCGTAATCCACCAGTTCCAATTCGTCGTCGAGCAGCACTTCCAGCACCACATTGACCGCCTGGTAGAAGAGGCCGCGCTCGGCGGTGTTCTCGTTGTACTGCAGGTAGGCTTCGACCTGTTCCTTGGCCGCTTCGATGTCCTGCAGCGCGAGCTTGATCAGGAGCTTGAGTTCGAGGATGGTCAGCTGGCCCCATTCGGTGTTCTCGTCGAACTCGACGCCGATCAGCGTGATGATGTCGGTGTAGTCGTCGAGTTCGCTCTCTTCCAGGCGTTCGAGCAGGGCGGCCAGCGCGTCGTCGTCGAGGCGGTGCAGATTGAGGATGTCTTCGCGGAAGGCGAGCGCCTTGTTGGTGTTGTCCCAGATCAGGTCGTCGACCGGATAGATTTCCGAATAGCCGGGCACCAGAATGCGGCAGGCCGTGGCGCCCAACTGATCGTAGACCGCCATGTACACTTCCTTGCCCATGGCTTCGAGGATGCCGAACAGCATCGCCGCCTCGTCGGCGTTGGATTCTTCACCCTGGCCGGAGAAATCCCATTCGACGAATTCGTAATCGGCCTTGGCGCTGAAGAAGCGCCACGACACGACGCCGCTGGAGTCGATGAAATGCTCGACGAAATTGTTTGGCTCGGTGACGGCGTTGCTCTCGAAGGTCGGGCGCGGCAGGTCGTTGAGGCCCTCGAAGCTGCGCCCCTGCAGCAGTTCGGTGAGGCTGCGTTCGAGCGCCACTTCCAGGCTCGGATGCGCGCCGAAGGAGGCGAAGACGCCGCCGGTGCGCGGGTTCATCAGGGTCACGCACATCACCGGGAACTCGCCGCCCAGCGAGGCATCCTTGACCAGCACCGGGAAGCCCTGAGTTTCCAGTTCGGCAATGCCGGCGACGATGCCCGGATATTTGGCCAGCACTTCGGCCGGCACGTCGGGCAGCGCGATTTCGCCTTCGAGGATTTCGCGCTTGACGGCGCGCTCGAAGATTTCCGACAGGCACTGCACCTGCGCCTCGGCCAGCGTGTTGCCGGCGCTCATGCCGTTGCTGAGGAACAGGTTGTCGATCAGGTTGGTCGGGAAATAGACCGTCTCGCCGTCGGACTGGCGCACATAGGGCAGCGCGCAGATACCGCGCTCGGTGTTGCCGGAGTTGGTGTCGAACAGGTGCGAGGCGCGCAGTTCGCCGTCCGGGTTGTAAATTTCCAGGCAGTACTCGTCGAGCAGGCCCTTGGGCAGCGCATCCGAGGTGTGCTTACTGCGGCCCGGCTTGAACCAGCGTTCCTCCGGGTAATGCACGAAGGGCGCGTTGGCGATCTCCGGCCCCCAGTAATTGTCGTTATAGAAATGGTTGCAGCTCAGGCGCTCGATGTACTCGCCGAGCGCCGAAGCGAGTGCGCTTTCCTTGGTCGCGCCCTTGCCGTTGGTGAAGCACATCGGCGAATGCGCGTCGCGGATGTGCAGCGACCAGACGTTGGGCACCAGATTGCGCCAGGAGGCGATCTCGATCTTGATGCCCAGCCCGGCGAGCAGGCCGGACATGTTGGCGATGGTCTCTTCCAGCGGCAGGTCCTTGCCGGCGATGTAGGTCTGCTGGTCGGCATCCGCGCTGATGCTCAGCAGCGCCTGCGCGTCGGCATCCAGATTCTCGACTTCCTCGATGACGAACTCGGGGCCGGTCTGCACCACCTTTTTCACGGTGCACCGGTCAATCGAACGCAAAATGCCGAGCCGGTCCTTCTCGGAAATATCCGGCGGCAGCTCGACCTGGATCTTGAAGGTTTGCTTGTAGCGGTTTTCCGGATCGACGATGTTGTTGTGCGCCAGGCGGATATGTTCGGTCGGGATATTGCGCGTGTCGCAGTAGAGTTTGACGAAGTAGGCCGCGCACAAGGCCGACGAAGCGAGGAAGTAATCGAACGGCCCCGGCGCCGAACCGTCGCCCTTGTAGCGGATGGGCTGATCGGCGATGACCGTGAAGTCGTCGAATTTGGCTTCCTGACGAAGCTTGTCGAGAAAATTGACCTTGATTTCCATGGGAATTCCGCAAAAGCGTGCAAAACAAAATGGCCGCCATTATCGGGGTAAAGCTGTGCACAGCGTGCGAATCCCCAAAAATGCCCGTTGCTCCACCTGCCGAGCAGCACCGAGCGGGTAAATCTCGTTCGGCAACGGGGCCGCCGGGAGTGACGCAAAGGCTGTGGCTTGGCCTGGAAAATCACAATTGCTGATTCAAACCGTGATCATCTGTTTTTATGTGCAGTTGTTTTTTTGAGCTGCCTATCCGGCAGTGAGGTTTGCGAGGTGACGAATGTATCCGGGCCTGCCTTTCTGAGCTGCCTATCCGGCAGTGAGGGCTTTGGTGGGTAAAAGTGGGCGCAACGAACATTTCTGAGCTGCCTATCCGGCAGTGAGGAACGATATTAAGCTGCTGGAATCCGAAGTCATTTTCTGAGCTGCCTATCCGGCAGTGAGGCTTTTCCTCCAGTTGTTTTTCCATCCCCGGCATTTCTGAGCTGCCTATCCGGCAGTGAGGCAGGCGCTCGACATCACAATCACCCGGCTCAATTTCTGAGCTGCCTATCCGGCAGTGAGGTCGAATGACAACAACAACGTTGGCTTCCGTGCCGTTTCTGAGCTGCCTATCCGGCAGTGAGGCCGCGCTGAACATCATCGCGGCTTTTGCATCTTTTCTGAGCTGCCTATCCGGCAGTGAGGTTGTCATTTCCTCAAGCCGAAATCCCGGATAATTTCTGAGCTGCCTATCCGGCAGTGAGGCTTGCGGTGCATCGAAAGGGCATCGTCGTCGTTTTCTGAGCTGCCTATCCGGCAGTGAGGCAATGCGTTTTTGGTATCTGACGAAGGTGATATTTCTGAGCTGCCTATCCGGCAGTGAGGATCTGATCAGCTTGTTTCCAAGCTCCCAGTTGTTTCTGAGCTGCCTATCCGGCAGTGAGGACGCGGATTAACTGGCGTGTCGCTTGCTCTGCTTTCTGAGCTGCCTATCCGGCAGTGAGGCTTGAGTGGTCGGCGCAGTGCCGGCGCCGGGTTTTCTGAGCTGCCTATCCGGCAGTGAGGTCAGCGATTATCAGGTGGTCGGTCTGGTCACTTGAGCCTCTTGCAAAAGGCTGCTTGCGAGCGGGATTTTCCGCTCTGGAGTGGAAAAACGGAAGGTGCGGGCGGCCATTTCTGGCATGATGCGGTTCTCGAAGCCAACATCATAACGCCCGCCCCATGAATGCTATCCGA
>NZ_JAKLLH010000016.1 GCF_023150235.1 Azonexus sp. | reverse complement strand
GGTACTGACCATCGCCTACTTTGATCGACTCAGGGTGCCTCGTCTCTCATGACCTCAACTTCTCGAACCGCCCGGTGCGGACCCGCATGCCGGGTGGTGTGGCAGGGGTGCAGCCTATAATAGTTGCCCCCTATGCCGATGGATTCGCCCCGCAGCATCCGTCGCATCAATAGCCCCTGCATATCCCGCCGGCTGTCGCAAATGATGTGGATGTAGATGTTTTCCCGGCGGATTTCGTAAATGATCCGATTCATGCCGCAGAGGATTTGGCGGTATTGGCCTGGGTTCAGCGTGCGCAGTTCGTCGGGAATGCTGCCGGCCTGCGGGTGAATTTGCAGGGTCTGGACGCTGGTTTTGAGTTGAGCGAGGGTGGCTTGCCAGCTTGCGTTGCCAAAGTGGCGAACGATGTATTGCTTGAGTTCCTTGAGGTCTTGTTCGGCTGCCTTGAGGAAAACGACGCGATAACTCACGCCGCGTCCTCGCGCTCCAGATCGGCAAAAACTTCTACGGCCGGGCGGAATTCCCCGCTTTCAATTTCCTGGTTGCCGAGGGCGAGCAGTTTGAGCATGGCCAGCGTTTCTGCCTGCTCTTCATAGGTTTTGACATCCATCACCACCAGCCTGGCTTCGCCGTTTTGCGTGATCAGTAGCGGCTCGCGGCTTTCCGGCAGGGTTTTGGCGATTTCTGCGGCGTGGCTCTTGAGATAGGTGATCGGTTTGACCTGGGTTGAGAGCTTCATGATGTACTCCGCGAATCAATCGGTTCGATTTTAGACTGGATTCAGTCTGGATGGGGCCTGTGTTCCGCCGGAAAAGTGCAGTGACGGTGTCGCCGAGTGTTTGCCCGATGGGGCGCCGTCAGCTGCTTTCCGCCTGCCGCCTGAATTCATCCGGGGTTTTGCCGGTGAGTTTGCGGAACATGGCGATGAAGGTCGAGGCGCTGGCGTAGCCGAGGTCGAGGGCGATGCTTTCGACGGTTTTGCCGGCGTCGAGCAGCGGCATGGCGCGGACGACGCACAGCCGCTGCCGCCATTCGGCGAGCGACATGCCGAGTTCGCGCTGGGCGCGGCGGAGCAGGGTGCGTTCGCTGGTGTGGGCGCTGCGTGCCAGTTCGGGCAGCGAGCGTTCGTCGGCCGGGTTGGCTTCGAGCGCAGCGAGGACCGGCGCCAGCAAAGGATCGCGTGAGGTCGGCAGGTAGCTGCCGGCGCAATCGGCGGTCGTTAGCTGGTCGACGACCACCTGCAGCAGCCGGCTTTCGGCCTCGCTGCGCGGCAGGCCGGGCGGGTGCTGGCGCAAATGTTCGAGCAGGGCGCGTAGCAGCGGGCTGACGGTCAGCGCGCAGGGGTTGATCGGCAACTGCCGGCAGTGTTCGGCGGCGATGTAGAGCGAGCAGTGGCAGGCTTCGTGCCGGTTCAACCCGCGATGCTCGACCTCGGGCGGTAGCCAGATACCGTAAGGCGGCGGTGCCAGGTAGTGCATGTCAGCGAGCTTGATCTCCATCACCCCGCTGAACGAATAGACGAATTCGCCCCAGGGGTGGCGGTGCTGCGGGTAGCTGGCTTCGGCCGGCATGCTTTCGCTGCGGAACCAGATCGGGGCGGGCAGGGCTTCGGTAAACGGCACCGGCAGATGGTGGCGGGCGACGACTCCGGCGGCGGTATGTGGCACGGCCGAGGCTCGGGCGGCAGGTGCGGGCATGGCGGTTTTGCTCGATGGCTTGGCGGATTTTCACTATATCAGGCGAAACTGTCAGTCGGATAATCCAGTCAGACCAAAAACGCTGCTTTCCACGGTCGACCGTGAAAATGGGCAAAAAACCCGGCGGGCTTCAGCTTCAGGCCTGGCCCCGACGACAAGGATGTGACCGATGGACCCACGACAAGCGCTCGACGGCAAGGCTGCCGCGATCATGACCGTGCTCTGCCTGATCTGGGGCTTGCAGCAGGTGGTGTTGAAAATGGCGGCGCCCGATGTGACGCCGCTGATGCTGATCGCGCTGCGCTCCGGCGCGGCGGCGCTGCTGGTCTGGGCACTGATGCGCTGGCGCGGCGAGCGAATCGACTTGGCGCTGTGGCGGCCGGGCTTGGTGGTCGGGACGCTGTTCGGTTGCGAGTTCGTGCTGGTTGGCGAGGGATTGCGTTTCACCTCGGCCTCGCACATGGTGGTGCTGTTGTACACCGCCCCGATCTTCGTTGCCCTCGGGCTGCACTGGAAACTGCCGGCCGAACGGCTGAGCCGGGTGCAGTGGGCGGGGATCGGGCTGGCCTTCGTCGGGATCGTCGTGACCTTTGCCGGGCGCGGCGGTGCCGCAGTCGATGCCGGCTTGGGTCGGGTGCTGTGGGGCGATTTGCTGGCCTTGCTCGCCGGTGCCGCCTGGGGCGCGACCACGGTGGCGGTGCGCCTGTCGCGGCTGGCGCAGGCGCCGGCGACGCTGACCCTGCTCTATCAGCTGGTCGGCGGCTTTGCCGTGCTGATCGGTGCGGCCGGCCTGCTCGGGCAGTGGCATTTCAAGCCGACGCCGGTCGCCTGGTGGAGCCTGTTTTTCCAGGCGGTGGTGGTGTCCTTCTTCAGCTACCTGACCTGGTTCTGGCTGCTCAAACGCTACCTGGCGTCAAGGCTGGGTGTGTTTTCCTTCCTGACGCCGTTGTTCGGCATGCTCTTCGGCGTCTGGCTGCTCGGTGAACCGCTGGAGGCGAGCTTCGTTGCCGGGACCGTGCTGGTCCTCGCCGGAGTCGCCGTAGTCAGCGCTCACGGCTGGCTGCGCCAGCGTTGGCAAAGCTCCACCCCGGCACGTTGATGCCATGGATGCCACCGCTTCAGTCAGAATCCATCGCTTCGGACAGCATGGGCCGGCTGTCACTGTCTTTTCCAGGCTCAACCGGCCCAACTACGTCATGGTCTATCGCATCGAGGGCGAAGGGAGCACGCTGGCCGTGTTGCGCGTGCTGCATGCGGCGCAGCAGTGGTCCCCGGCCTAAGTTCGGCTTTTGCACATATTTTGGCGCTTCCCGTTTATCCTTTCCGCCCCCCTTGTTGGCCGCATCCCATGTCCGTCGAACTTCCGCAGCGCACCGAGCGCTTTTTTTTGTTGACCCTGGCCGGTATCCAGTTCGGGCATGTGCTGGATTTCATGATCATGATGCCGCTGGGGCCGATCCTGATGGCGACCCTGGGCATCGGCACCCACGAATTCGGCCTGCTGGTGGCGTCTTACAGCTTCAGCGCGGCGGCGTCGGGCCTGCTGGCAGCGACCTTTGTTGACCGTTTCGAGCGCAAGCGGCTGCTGCTCGCCTGCCTGCTGCTGTTTGCGCTGGCGACGCTGGCTTGCGGGCTGGCGCCGAATTATTCGGCGCTGCTGGTGGCGCGCGGCCTGGCCGGGGTGTTTGGCGGCATTCTCGGGGCGTTGATCCACACCATGATCGGCGATGCGATTCCGTTTGCGCGGCGGGCACGGGCGAGCGGGGTGGTGTCGAGCGCCTTTTCCTTATCGACGATTGCCGGCGTGCCCTTGTCGCTGTGGCTGGCCAATCATTTCGGCTGGCGTTCGCCGTTTTTGCTGATCGCCGGGCTGAGCCTGCTGTTCATCGCCGCCGGCCTGCGCTGGCTGCCCGACTTGCGTGCGCACCTGGCCGGCGAGCGGCCGGCGCATCCGCTGGCGGCGAGCTTTGCCGTGCTCGGCGAGGCCAACCACCGGCGCGCCTTGCTGTTTTCGGCGCTGATCATTTTTTCCGGGTTTACGGTGATTCCCTACATCACGGTGTTTGCGGTCAATAACGTCGGCATCGCGCAGGTCGATATTCCCTGGGTGTACCTGATCGGCGGCGCGGCAACTTTCGTCAGCGCCCGGCTGATCGGCCGCTGGGCCGACCGGGCCGGAAAAATCGAGGTGTACCGGCGGCTCGCGCTGCTTGCCAGCGTGCCGCTGCTGGTGCTGACCCACGCCGGGCAGTGGCCGCTGGCCGGCTGGCTGGTGGTGACCACGGCCTTTTTCGTGCTGATCTCGGGGCGGATGATTCCAGCGATGGCGGTGATCGCCTCGGCCGCGCAACCGCGCCTGCGCGGCACCTTCATGTCGCTCAACGGCACCGTGCAGTCGCTGGCGATGGCGCTGGCGACGACCCTGGCTGGCTTCCTGATCAGCACCGGTGGCGACGGCCGCATCGTCGGTTATCCCGCCGTCGGCTACGTCGCGCTGACCGCCAACCTGCTGGCGATCTGGTTTGTCGGGCGGGTGGTGATGCACGGCGCCAGGCCGCCGGCTTGAGGGCGCCGGATTCGGCGTGCCGAGCTCGGCCGTGGCCTGGGGTCGGGAAAAATGCAGAATTTCACGGTCGACCGTGGATCGCCCCGGGTTGTGTGGCCGTGCGCCGCTTGACCTGCGTCGAGCGTCCGTTTCCGGGATAATGCGCCTCAAATCCGCTGCCTGAGCAGGTACCGGATTCAAACCGCCCCATTTGTTTCTTGCGCTCATCTGGAATTGATCATGACTTATCCGCAGCGTTTTTCGTCTTCCGATCTTGAGCGGATCGTTGATGAGGGAATGATCTACATGTGTGCCTGTCCGGCGCAGGTAGCCAGCGAAATCCGCCGCTTGCGCGAGTTGATCGCCTATCAGGAGTCCTGTCTGACCGGGCCGGAAAACAGCGGGGAGGTGCATCGCTGCATTGCCGAGGCGGCGAAGGATGCGCATGCGCGCATGGAACTGTGCCTGGACCAGGTTCTCGCTATCGAAGGTTGGGACCGGAGCAGTCTGCGCATGCCGGAGGGGCTGCGTCGCCGGCGCGACCAAGCGCTCGATGACGATCTGCCGGCTTGAAAACGGCCCTCAGTCACGGTCGACCGTGATTGAAGGCGGAAATCAGGAACGATCGCCGGCAGAGAGCGGCTTCGTTCAGGCCGGCTTGGCTTGGTCGGCCAGGGTGTCGCGCAGTTTGTCGAGTTGCGAAACCAGCTGGTGCGAGGCTTCGGTCAGTTCCGGCAGCAGCAGGTCGGCATCACAGGAGAGGCCGTTGCTGCTCAGGTCGATGATTTCATTGGCCAGGTGGTGAAAGCGCCGATGGGCAATCTGCAGGGCGGCGAGGCCGCTGCAATCGCCGGCGAGCCGCTCCAGTTGTTTGTCGAGAGCGCAGCTGCGGTGCTGCGACAGCGGCATGTCGGCATAGGCGCCACCGGCAAAGGCATTGAGGAACTGGCGTCGCCATTGGGTGTGCTGGCGGATGGCCGCGTCAATGTCGATACGCTTCATGGTGCTTGGGTCTCCGTGGGCTCAGGGGCGGGCTGCGAAGGCGCAATTATGCCTCAGCGCCCCGGTCGGGCAAGGCGCAATTTTGCCGACCTTTTCCCGTGAGCAAGGGCTTGCCCTATCATACGCGCCTCTTTGTATTGACCGCCTTTGGAGTTCCCGCATGTTGCCTGCCGAGTTCTTGTCGCGTTTCGCGTCGACCTGCCCGCCGGATTTGCTCAACGATGCACTGGCATCGTTTGCGGCCAAGGAAGCAGTGGCGTTCCGGATCAATCGCCTGGGCGCTCCCGCTGCGGAAGTCGTGCTCGCCGAACTGGCAACACACGGGATCGAGCCGCAGCCGGTGGCCTGGGCGCAGGCTGCCGGAATTTGGGCCTACACCTGCCCGCAGGAGCAGCGCGAGGCGCTGACCTACACCCCGGCGGCCGGCAACGGGACGATCTATATCCAGAGCCTGTCGAGCATGCTGGCACCGCTGCTGCTCGCGCCGCAGGGCGAGGAGTGGGTGCTCGACCTGGCGGCCGCGCCCGGCGGCAAGACCATCCTGCTGGCTGAAATGATGAACAACGGCGGCAAGATCAGTGCGGTCGAGCCGGTCAGCGCCCGTTACCACCGCCTGAAGGCGAATCTGGCGCGGATGGGCGTCGGCAATACCCAGACCTATCTGAAGGACGGCCGCGTGGTCGGCAGCCTGAAGCCGGATTGCTTCGACCGGGTCATGCTCGATGCGCCATGCTCGTCCGAAAGCCGGTTCAAGACTTGGGATGCCGCGTCGCATGAGCATTGGTCGCCGGCGAAAGTCAGCGAATGCGCGAAGAAACAGAAGCGCCTGATCCTCAGCGCCTTCGATGCGCTCAAGCCGGGTGGGGTGCTGATGTATTGCACCTGCTCGTTTGCGCCGGAAGAAAACGAGCTGATCGTCGATCATCTGCTGAAGAAACGCGAAGGCGTACGTTTGTTGCCGATAGCGCTGGGGCTGCCCAATTCTCGCCCGGGTTTGACCGCCTGGAAAGGCAAGCTGCTGGCGGCGGCTTGTGCGGAAACGCGGCGGGTCTGGCCGACCGGCGAGATGGATGGCTTTTACCTGGCCTTGATCGGCAAGGAGTAGCAGTTCGCCGGGGGCGGGAAGACGGAAGTCGGGCGATGTTCGTGCCGTTGCCGACGAGGGGCGTCCAACCGGTGCAAAACTGTCTCCCTGCGCGTTGCTGCGCTGTATTCCTGTCCGTCTGCGCGGCGGTCAGGCACCGGCCGGTTTGTTGTCGGCGCTTTCGCCCTCGGCCTCTTCTTCGTCCTTTTTCTCTTCCTCGATCGACAGCGAGAAGCCGCTGCTGCTGGCCGGTTCGCCGCGCTTGCTCTTGAGCTTGATCGCCAGCCGTAGTTCGTTGGCCGAATCAGCGTTGCGGATTGCTTCGTCGTAGGCGATGTAGCCGGCGTCGTAGAGGTCGAACAGGGCCTGGTCGAAAGTCTGCATTCCGAGTTCGCGGCTCTTGTCCATCACCGGCTTGATTGCCGCCGATTGGCCCTTGGCCAGCAGTTCGGCAACGGTCGGCGTGTTCAGCAGGATTTCGATGGCCGGCTTGCGCTTGCCGTCGACGGTCCGGATCAGGCGTTGCGAGACGACTGCCTTGAGGTTGGAGGCGATGTCCATCAGGACTTGCGGCTTGCGTTCGTCGGGGAAGAAATTGACGACCCGGTCGAGCGTCTGGTTGGCGTTGTTGGCGTGCAGCGTCCCCATGCAGAGGTGTCCGGTTTCGGCAAAGGCCAACGCGTGTTCCATGGTTTCCAGGTCGCGGATTTCGCCGATCAGGATCACGTCCGGGGCCTGGCGCAGCGTGTTTTTCAGCGCGTTGTGCCAGGAGTGGGTGTCGACGCCGACTTCGCGGTGGGTGACCAGGCACTGCTTCGAGGTGTGCACGTATTCGACCGGGTCTTCGACCGTGATGATGTGGCCGGGGGCGGTCGCGTTGCGGTGATCGAGCATCGCCGCCATCGTCGTCGATTTGCCCGAGCCGGTGCCGCCGACGACCAGGATCAGCCCGCGCTTGGTGGTGATGATCTCCTTGAGAACTTCGGGCAGGCCGAGCTTTTCCAGGTTGGGAATTTCGCTGGTGATGGTGCGGATGACCATCGCCACCGTCTGCTGCTGGAGGAAGACATTGACCCGGAAGCGCGAAATTCCCGGTAGCGAAATCGCGAAATTGCATTCGTGCTCGCGCTCGAATTCCTCGCGCTGGATCGGGTTCATCAGCGCCTGTGCCAGTTTGCGGGCAATATCCGGCGTCAGCTTTTGCGACGACAGCGCCTTCATCGTGCCGTGCACCTTCATCGTCGGTGCGAAGTCCTTGGCGATGAAAAGATCCGAGCCGCCATGCTGGACCATCGCCTTCAGGAGGGCGTGAATGTAATTCTTCAGCTCGTCGCCAGGGGTGTCGTCCGCGCTCATTGAGGGGCTCCGCTGCCAGGGGGATGACCCGCCGCTAGCGGGCGGGGTGGGCAGAAATTATGACCCAGGCCGACAGGAAAAGTCCAAGCCGGCCGGCCACCGAGGCGGCAGGGATGGCCGGATCGGCAAAAACTGCCGCTTGCGCCTTGCCGCCGCGCTCGATATTCAGGCTTCCACGGCGTTGACGCGCACGCGCCGGCGCCAGCAGGCGGGCAGGCGTAAAGGGCGGTCGTCGAAATTTTCGCGGGAAAAGACTTGCCTGGCCTGGCGATAGCGTTCGTATTCGAGCGGGTCGAAACCGGCGATCCGTTCAAACCACCTTTGCAGGTTTTTCATGGTACAGCGCTCCGTGAATGGACAAGGATGAATCCGTGTTCTCCGGCGGGGGTGCCGTGATGCGGGTCAGAGCCTACACGAATCACTGTGTTTTTGTACAGTATTGGCGATGCGGCAGGGCCTGGCTGACCGGTTTATGGTTTTTTCCTTGTCCTAAGCACTATTCGTGCCCAATGTTGCCAAGGCTCCCCGGTAGGCTGTTTTTCCTTGTCTTTTCCAGTTCGGAGGGGGCGTGATCTGCGGTATGATGCCTACCTTTTGGATTTGTCGGCCGCGTTGCCGTCACGTCTTTCGCAACACGCTGTTCTTGTCGGGTGACTTTTTTTTCCTATGTTCGACCTCGTTCGCAATAACAAGAAAATCGTTCAGATTTTCCTGGCGCTGATTGCGCTGCCGTTTGCCTTCTTTGGTGTCGATTCCTACGTCCGCAACGCGGGCGGCGACGATGTCGCGAAAATCGGCGATGCCCGTATCACCCAGCAGCAGTTCCAGCAGGCGCTGCGCGAACAGCAGGAGCGCCTGCGGGCGCAACTGGGACAGGTCGATCCCAAGATGCTGGACAACCCCGAGGCGCACAAGGCGATCCTCGATGATCTCGTCGACCAGCGCTTGCTGATGCTGGAGGCTTCCGCACGCCGCTTGTCCGCTACCGACGACGCAGTTCGCCGCGCCATTGCCGCCGTCGATGCCTTCAAGCTTGACGGTCGTTTTTCCAGCGAACGTTATGAGGCAGCCCTGCGCGCCCAGGGCATGAACCCGGCGATGTTCGAGGCGCAATTGCGCCAGGACCTGACTTTGCAGCAATTGGCCGGTGCCATCGGCCAGTCGGGTTTCGTCCCGAAGACCATTGCCGAGCGCCTGGTGGCATTACAGACCGAGAAGCGCGAGGTGGCCGAGCATCGCCTGGCGCTCGACCAATATCTCGACAAGGTCAAGCTGGGGGCGGATGCTGCGAAGAAGTTCTACGACGAGAACGGGCCGCAGTTTGAAACCCCGGAGCAGGCGAAGATCGAGTACGTCGTCCTGTCGATGGATGCGCTTGCCGGCCAGTTGAAGCTGGCCGAGGAAGAGATCAAGTCCTGGTACGAGAGCCACAAGGATCGCTATCGTCAGGCGGAAGAGCGCCGCGCCAGCCATATCCTGCTGGCCAACGACAAGCACGGCAAGGATCAGGCAAGGACCAAGGCAGAGGCCTTGTTGCAGGAGGTCAAGGCCAATCCGGCTGCTTTTGCCGAGCTGGCAAAAAAGCACTCCGACGATCCGGGTTCCGCCGGCAAGGGGGGCGATCTTGGCTTCTTTGGTCGTGGCATGATGGTCAAGCCCTTCGAGGACAGCGCTTTTGCGCTCGCGGAAGGCGAGATTTCCTCCGTGGTCGAGTCGCCCTTCGGTTTTCATGTCATCCGCCTGACCGGAATTCATGCTGCCAAGGAACGTCCGCTGGCCGAGGTGCGTGCCGAGATCGAGGATGAACTCAAGAAGACCGCCGCCGGCCGCAAATTTGCCGAAGCGGCCGAAGCCTTCAGCAATATGGTCTATGAGCAGTCCGACAGTCTCAAGCCGGTGGCCGAGAAGTTCGGCCTGACAGTCAAGCAGTCGGACTGGCTCGGGCGCGCTGCCAATCCGGCAGCGGGTCCATTGGGGAACGAAAAAGTGCTGGCAGCCGTGTTTGCCGAGGATTCGGTGAAAAATCGCCGTAACACGGAGGCTGTCGAGATTGCTCAGAACACGCTGCTTGCGGCCCGGATCGCCGATTACCGCCCGGTCGCCCGGCAGCCGTTCGAGGGGGTTGCCGCCAGTATCGAAACCCTGCTCAAGCGCAAGGAAGCCCAGGCGCTGGCCCGTCAGGAAGGCGAGGCCCTGCTGGCCGGTCTGAAGCAGGGCGAGGACAAGCTTTCCTGGGGGGCGCCCAAGATGGTATCGCGCCTGGATTCCCGCCTGCTGCCACCGGCTGCCGCCAGTGCCGTGCTACGCATGGATACCGGCAAGCTGCCTGGCTATACGGGGGTCGAGTTGCCAGGTAGCGGTTATGCCCTGATTCGTCTTACCCGCGTCGAAGCCGGCCAGAAGCTCGACGAGGCGCAACAGAAGGCGATGCTCGGCCAGCTCGGGCGTATCGTGATGCAGGAGGATGTGCAGGCTTATCTCGCGGCCCTGCGTGCGCGTTACAAGGTGGAAATCAATCCGACGGCGCTGGAGGCGAAATAAGTTTCGCCGACGATGATACAGTCGGTATTCCCGCGCGCTGCTTTTCCGCTTCGCTGAACAAGACACGAAAAAATGCCGACCCAGGGGTCGGCATTTTTTCGTGTCTTGCGCCGTTGACCGTGACGGGCCGGCGCGGGGTGCAGCCGGTCAGGCCGGCAGCGGCTCCGCATTGCCCAGGGCGACGGTGTTCATGCCGCCATCGACGTACATGATTTCACCGGTGATGCCGGAGGCCAGGTCGGAGAGCATGAAGGCGGCGGCGTTGCCGACTTCCTCGATGGTCACGTTGCGGCGCAGCGGGGCGTGGTGCGAGTTGTACGACAGCAGCTTGCCGAAGTTGCCGATCCCGGAGGCGGCCAGGGTCTTGATCGGACCGGCGGAAATCGCATTGGCGCGAATCCCTTCGGGGCCGAGGCAGAAGGCCAGGTAGCGGGTGGCGGCTTCAAGGCTGGCCTTGGCCAGACCCATGGTGTTGTAGTTCGGCATGGTCCGCTCGGCGCCCAGGTAGGACAGCGCCAGCAGGGCCGACTTGCGGCCTTGCATCAGCGGGCGGGCCGCCTTGGCCAGGGCCGGGTAGCTGTACGACGAAATGTCGTGAGCGATACGGAAGGATTCGCGGGAGATGCCTTCAAGGAAATCGCCTTCGATGGCTTCGGTCGGCGCATAAGCGATCGAGTGCACCAGGCCGTCGAGGCCGTCCCAGCGCTTGCCGAGGTCGGCGAAGAGCTGGTTGATCTGTTCGTCGTTGCCCACGTCGAGCGGAAAGATCAGTTCGCTGTCGAACTCGTTGGCGAACTTTCTGACGCGGTCCTCGAAGCGCTCGTTCTGGTAGCTGAAAGCCAGTTGTGCGCCTTCGCGGTGGCAGGCCTTGGCGATGCCGTAGGCGATGGAATGCTTGGAGAGCAGACCGGTGATCAGAATTTTCTTGTCGGCGAGAAAGCCCATTTGTATGTACTCCCTTGGGGGTCAAGCCCGCGATTATACGCGATCACATGTTGGGATAGGTGGGTCCTTCGCCGCCTTGCGGGACTACCCAGTTGATGTTTTGTGTCGGGTCCTTGATGTCGCAGGTCTTGCAGTGCACGCAGTTCTGCGCATTGATCTGCAGGCGCGGCTGACCTTCTTCCTGACCGAGGATTTCATAGACGCCGGCCGGGCAGAAACGCTGTTCGGGCGCATCGTATTGCGCCAGGTTGACGCTGACCGGCACCGTCGCATCCTTGAGCTGCAGGTGGCAGGGCTGGTCTTCCTCGTGGTTGGTCGAGGACAGGAAAACCGACGACAGGCGGTCGAAGGTCAGTATGCCGTCCGGCTTCGGATAGTCGATTTTCGGGCACTCGCCGGCCGGCTTGAGCTTGGCGTGGTCGGGCGTGGTGTTATGCAGGGTCCACGGCGCCTTGCCGCCAAAAACGATCTGGTCGATGCCGAACATCAGCGAGCCGAGCTTCAGGCCCTTGTTCATCCACGGCTTGAAATTGCGCGCCTGGTGAAGCTCGTCGTAAAGCCAGCTGTTCTTGAAGGCTTCCGGGTAGGCGGTCAGTTCGTCGCGCTGGCGTTCGGCCGCAACGGCCGCGAAGCAGGCTTCGGCGGCCAGCGCGCCGGTCTTGATCGCGCAATGCGAGCCCTTGATCCGGGCCGCGTTGAGGAAGCCGGCATCGTCGCCGATCAGGGCGCCGCCGGGGAAGGTCAGCTGGGGCAGCGATTGCAAGCCACCGGCAGTCAGGGCGCGGGCGCCGTAGGAGATGCGCTTGCCGCCTTCGAGGAACTTGCGGATTTCGGGGTGTGTCTTGTAACGCTGGAATTCTTCGTAGGGCGACAGGTGTGGATTGCTGTAGCCGAGGCCGACGACGAAGCCGACGGCGACCTGATTGTTCTCCAGGTGGTAGAGGAAGCCGCCGCCGTAGGTGTCCGACTGCATCGGCCAGCCGCCGCTATGGACGACCAGGCCGAGCTGGTGCTTCTCGGGCTGGATTTCCCAGAGTTCCTTGATCCCGATGCCGTAGGTTTGCGGGTCGGCATCGCGGTTGAGGTCGAATTTCTCGATCAACTGCTTGCCGAGGTGGCCGCGGCAGCCTTCGGCAAAGAAGGTGTATTTGCCGTGCAGTTCCATGCCCGGCTGGAAATTGGGGCCCTCGGCGCCGTCGCGCAGGCGGCCCATGTCGCCGGTGGCAACGCCCTTGACCGCGCCGTTTTCGTCGAACAGGACTTCGGCGCCGGCAAAGCCCGGGTAGATCTCGACGCCGAGCGCTTCGGCCTGTTCGCCCAGCCAGCGGCAGACGTTGCCGAGCGAGATCACGTAATTGCCTTCGTTGTGGAAGCAGCCGGGGAGCAGGGCGTTCGGCACCTTGGTGGCGCCGGTTTCCGAGAGGATGTAGAAACGGTCTTCCGAAACCGGGGCGTTGAGCGGCGCGCCGTCGGCCTGCCAGTTGGGCAGGAGTTCGCTCAGCGCACGCGGGTCCATCACCGCGCCGGAAAGGATGTGGGCGCCGATTTCGGCACCTTTTTCGATCAGACAGACGCCCAGTTCGTTGCCTTTTTCGTTGGCCAGTTGCTTGAGTCGGATCGCCGCTGCCAGCCCGGCCGGGCCACCACCAACGATCACGACGTCGAATTCCATGGCTTCGCGTTCCATTTTGCTGTCTCCTGTTGTGTTTTGCCCGGATTTTTCCGGCTTGGGAATATTTCGTTTCATTGTCGCACAGATTTCAATACGGTACAGTATGGAAGGTCGTCATCAATATGGAAAAATATCGAATATGGAACATCGGAAAAAGCTGGTTCATGTCACGTCCATCCCGATTCGCTGGGGCGACATGGATGCCTATGGCCACGTCAATAACACCGTCTACTTCCGCTTCATGGAGCAGGCGCGGGTCGAATGGATCGAGGCGATGCAGGTTCTAGTCCGCCCCGGCGGCGACGGGCCAGTGATCATCAATGCCAGCTGTACCTTCCTCAAGCCGATGACCTATCCGGGTACGGTCGAGGTGCGAACCTACGTTGGCCATGCCGGCCGCTCCAGTGTGCCGACCCATGTCGAGATGCTGATCGACGGCGAGCTGTACGCCGAAGGCGCGGCCAAGGTGGTGTGGATGAACACCCAGAGCGGCAAGTCGGTGCCGATTCCCGAACATGTGCGGGCCAGCTTCGAAGAGGATGCCGCTGCCCCGACCTGAGCCGGGCAGGGTATCCTTGGCGTCTTTCAGCCTTGCGCACTGCGCACCGCCGCATGGATCATCGTCAGATTTGGCAACAACTGCTTTCCGCCGAGCGCCTCGGCGCCGGCAAGGCGCCGCGTAGCCGCGAGCGCACTGCGTTTCAGCAGGATTACGACCGCATCGTATTTACTTCAGCCTTCCGCCGGCTGAAGGACAAGACCCAGGTCTTTCCCTTGTCGAAGAGCGATTACGTTCGCACGCGCCTGACTCACAGCCTGGAGGCCAGTTGTGTCGGGCGTTCGCTCGGCGCGGTGGTTGGGCGCGAGATCATCGCCCGGCACCAGTTGCCCGAGGTCGAGTCGGGCGATTTCGGGGCGATTGTCGCCGCTGCCTGCCTGGCCCACGACATCGGCAATCCGCCTTTCGGCCATGCCGGCGAGGACGCGATCCGCGAATGGTTCCGCAATTCCGGCCTGCTCGACCGGCATCCGCTGACCCCGGCGCAGCGGGCGGACTTCGAGTGTTACGAAGGCAATGCCCAGGGCTTCCGCATCGTCAGCCGGCTGCAAACTCCGGCCAACCCCGGCGGTTTGCAACTGACCAGCGCGGTGCTGGCAACGTTTACCAAATATCCCCGGCCTTCCGCGGTCGACCGTGAATTACCGGGAAAAAGCGGCAAGAAATTCGGCTTTTTTCAGCAGGATGCCGCACATTTTGCCCGCGTCGCCGAGGCCACCGGGCTGATCGAGCGGATCCCCGGTACCGCCTGGCGTCGCCACCCGCTGGCCTTTCTGGTCGAGGTCGCCGACGACACCTGTTACCTGATTGTCGACATGGAAGATGCTGCCCGGCTCGGCTTCGTCTCCTACAAGGATGCCGAGTGCCTGCTCGGCGACCTGGCCGGCACCTCGGTCAGCGGTGGCCGGATGGAGCGCCTGCACGACCCCAAGGAACGTCTCGAATACCTGCGCGCCAAGGCGATCGGGCGGCTGCTCGAAAGCGCGGCGGCGGTTTTTCTGGAAAACGAGGATGCGATCCTCGCCGGCGAGTTTGACGACGAGCTGCTGGCGCAGTCACCGGTGGCGATTCCTTTGCAGGCAGTGCTGCAGGTTGCCAAGGAAACGATCTATACCGCGCGCCCGGCGCTGGAAATCGAAACCGCCGGTTTCGAAGTCCTCGGCGCCTTGCTCGAATTGTTCACCCAGGCGGTGGAGGCCCGTGCCGGTGTGCCCGGCGTGCGTTTCACCACCCGCGAACGGATGTTGCTCAAGCTGCTGCCCGCGCAATTCCTCGGCCACAGCGGCGAGCCGGACCCCAATCCGTATATCCGCCTGCTGCAGGTCGCCGACTTTGTCGCCGGGATGACCGATTCCTACGCGGTGGACATGTACCGCAAGCTCAAGGGTTTCGACCTGCCGACCTGAAAACGCGGGATTTATCGCTGCCAGCCTTGCCAAAAACCAATGGCTGTATAAAAATACAGTTATTGGTTCCGCCGGAGCATGGCCATGAAACTCACCCCCCGTCAGCAGGAAATCCTCGATTTCATCAAGAACACCGTCGAAGTGCTCGGCGCGCCGCCGACCCGCGCGGAAATCGCCACCGCCTTCGGCTTCGCTTCGCCCAATGCGGCCGAGGATCACCTCAAGGCCCTCGCCAAAAAAGGCGCGATCAACCTCGAACCCGGTTCGGCACGCGGCATTCGCCTGGTCGAACAGCTTGGCCTGCCGCTGATCGGCAGCGTCGCCGCCGGTTCGCCGATCCTGGCGGTCGAGAACGTGCAGGGCCGCTATGCGCTGGATGCCGGCCTGTTCAACCCGCGCGCCGATTTCCTGCTCAAGGTGCGCGGCCTGTCGATGATCGACGCCGGGATTTTCGACGGCGACCTTCTTGCCGTGCACAAAACCAACCAGGCCCGCGAAGGCCAGGTGGTGGTCGCCCGCATCGACGACGACGTGACCGTCAAGCGCTTTGAGCGCAAAGGCCAGCAGATCCGCCTGATCGCCGAAAACCCGGATTTCGAGCCGATCGTGATCAATCCCGGTGAGGTCGAATTTGCAATCGAGGGGATTGCGGTCGGGCTGATCCGAGGGACCGCCGGGCAGTTGTAAACCGGCCGGCGAGGGCGCTGGTGGCTGGAAAATCGCCGATGTTTACGGTCAACCGCCACTGACGGCAAAAAGCACCGCTTGTACCGGCTACCGCCGAGCGGCTTTTTTCGCCTGGTCGATGACCGATTGCCGAAGCATAGCCAACGGCTGGCCGGTGTCGAAGAGGGGGGCGCGGTTGCTGCATGGTTACCGCTCAGGTCTCGCCTATTCCTTGCCCACCGGGTCGCTTGGGGGCAGGTTGGGGCCGGTCGGGTTGGGAAACGTGCCCGCAGCTACTGTGCGGCCTCGGCGTCTGTCCGGTAGCCTGAAAACCACTGCCCGGGCGCTGCGTGCATGGCTGGATGCAGATATTCCCGGGGTGGGGCGTGCCGGGTCTGGCCGCAGCAGCCAGATGTTGGTGAGCAGCGTCGGCAGTGCCAGAAGGTCGCTTGTCGCTGCGAGCAATCTGCACCGTTCGGGGCGTTAGCGGTTTTTTCAGCTTTTTCGAGGCCCGTATTTTTCACATGTCTTCCTCTCTGTCCCTGACCGATGTGCTTGCCCGTGGTGACGTCTGGCGCGGCGATGCGCTGGCGGCACCGGCACTGGGCTCGATCGCCAGCGGCTATCCCGCGCTTGATGCCGAGTTGCCCGGTGGCGGCTGGCCGCGCGGGGGGCTGACCGAACTGCTCGGCGGGCCGGGCGGGGCCGGCGAATTGAGCTTGTTGCTACCGGCCTTGGCTGCATTGGCCGGCACCGGCGGCCGTATTGCCCTGGTGGCGCCGCCCTGGCAAGTGCATGCGCCGGCCTGGGCCGCTGCCGGCATCGCTCCGGAACGGCTGTTGCTGGTACACCCCGGCCGGGCGCCGGGGCAGGTGGCTTGGTGCCTGGAGCAATTGCTCGCCAGCGGCAGTTTTGCCGCCGTACTCGGCTGGGCTGAAGCGCCGGGGCAGCGTCTGGCGCCGGCACAGATCCGGCGTTTGCAGGTGGCGGTTGAAAAGCGATCGGTTTTTGCCGTGCTCTGGCGGTCGACCGTGGAACTGGCCCAGGCCTCGGCGGCACCGCTGCGCCTGCACTGCGAGCCGTTGCCCCAGGCGGCGGGCCGGGGTCGCCGCTTGCGGCTGCGCATTCTCAAGCGGCGGGGGGCTGCCGCCTCGCACGCCATTGACCTTGAACTCTCCCGACCCGGAAAGGTGGCCCATGCTGTGGCTGGCTCTCGAATTTCCGCGATTGCCGCTGCAGGCGCTGGCCTCGCCCTCGTCGCCTAGCGCGGTGGTCGAGCGCGGCCGGGTACGGGTAGCCGACGCGCAGGCCGCAGCCGCCGGGGTTTTGCCCGGGCAGCGGCTGGCGACGGCACTGGCACTGGCGCCCGGCTTGCAGGCGCTGGCGGGCGACCCCGGCTGCGAAGCCGCCGCCTTGCAGCAGCTGGCCTGCTGGGCCGGGCAATTTTCGCCCGACGTCAGCCTGGCGCCACCGCAGACCATCCTGCTCGAAATTGGCGGCTGCCTGCGCCTGTTTGGCGGACTGGCAGCCTTGCTGACTGCTGCCGTCGAGCAGTTGCAGGCGCAGGGCTGGTGCGTGGCCGGCGGCGTGGCGCCGACGCCGCTGGCCGCCCGCTGGCTGGCCGCCGCTGCGGCCGGCCAGCCGGACGGGCCGCCGCTGCGCACGGCGACGGCCGAGGCGCTCGATGACGTACTGGCAGTGCTGCCCTTGTCGCTGGTGGCGGCAGTCAGCCAGTGGTCGCCGGCGGTTGGCGCCCGGCTGGCGGCTTGTGGCTGCCGCGTACTCGGCGATCTGCTGGCCTGGTCCGAGGCGGAACTGCACTTGCGCATCGGCGGCGCGCCAGTCGCCGACCTGCAGCGTGCGCGCGGCTTGCGTCCCGACCCGCTGCCGCCTTTTGCCTTCCCCGAACATTTTGCGCAGCGACTGGAGTTGCCGGGCCGGGTCGAGCTCGCCGAGGGCTTGCTCTGCGCGGCACAGCGCCTGCTGGCGGCACTCGCCGGTTGGTTGCAGGTGCGCCAGTTGCAGTTGCTGGCGGCTTCTCTATCTCTCGAGCATGAGCACAGTGCGACAAGCTGCACGCAAATAGCGTTGCGTTTCGGCGAACCGAGCTGCGACCCCGAACGCTGGCTGCGCCTGCTGCGCGAACACCTGGCGCGGCAACCCTTGCCGGCTTCGGTGCTGGCGCTGCGCCTGGAGGCCGAGCAGGTGGTCGCGATCAGCGGTAGCAGTGCTGGGTTATGGGGCGAGCAGGCTGCCGGCGAAGGGGCGGCTGCCTGCATCGAACGCTTGCGCGCCCGGCTCGGCGCAGCGGCGGTATCCAGCCTGGCGGCATGTGCCGACCATCGTCCGGAGTGCGCCAGCCAACCCCGGTCGCCGCTGCTGTCGGCGCCACCGTCACCGCAACAGCCGCCGACTGGAGCTAGCCAGGGTGCGGCACCGGATCAGGACCAGGCGGCGACCCGGCCTTTATGGTTGTATCCGCAACCACAGGCGCTCGCCGAGCGCCAGGGCGTGCCGTGCTGGCGCGGCCCCTTGCGCCTGCAGGGGCCGGCCGAACGGATCGAAAGCGGCTGGTGGGACAGCGGCGAAGGCGAGGGCGATGTGCGTCGTGATTACTTTGTCGCCTGTAATCCGGCCGGGCAATGGCTGTGGATTTTTCGCACCGCCGACGGCTGGTTCCTGCACGGCTTGTTTGCCTGAGCCGCCCGCATGTCCGCCGAGCGCCCCCCACCCGCTGCCGCCGGGAGCACCGAGAGTTGCGAGAACTGCGAAAACTCCGAGCGCGGCCTGACGGATTACGCCGAGCTGCACTGTCTGTCCAATTTCAGTTTCTTGCGCGGCGCCTCGCATCCGGAGGAGCTGGTCACCGCCGCTGCCGCCCAGGGTTACCGTGCACTGGCACTGACTGACGAGTGTTCGCTGGCCGGTGTCGTGCGCGCCTATCAGGCCTGGCGTGCGCTGGCCGAGGTCGCCGGCCCGGTCGCGCCGCCGGAAAAAATGCCGTTTTCCACGGTCGACCGTGAAAAAAACGAAAAACCACCGCTACAACTGCTGATCGGCAGCGAAATGACCACCGTCGATGGCTTGAAGCTGGTCTTTCTCGCCCAGAACCGCGAAGGCTACGGCAATTTGTCGGCCCTGATCACCCTGGCCCGGCGGCGGGCCGACAAAGGTGACTATTGCTTGCTGCGCCACGATCTGAACGCGCTGTCACCGCGCGGCGCGCTGCCCGATTGCCTGGTGCTGTGGATCGCCGATCCAAAGGATGCGGCAGCAGTCGAGCAGGGGCGCTGGCTGGCCGAACGCTTTCCCGGTCGCTGCTGGCTGGCGGTCGAACTTCACGCCGGCCCCGACGACGCCGGGCAACTGGCGGCGCTGCAGGCATTGGGTGCGGCCTGCGGCCTGCCGCTGGTGGCGGCCGGCGATGTGCACATGCACCAGCGCGGGCGGCGGCCGGTGCAGGACGTGCTCACCGCCTTGCGCCTGAAGACCACGGTTTTTGCCGCCGGCCAGGCCTTGTTCCCGAATGGCGAACGGCACCTGCGCAGCCGCCTGCGTCTGGCCCGCCTCTATCCGCCGGAACTGCTCGCCGAGAGCCTGAAAATCGCCGCCTTGTGCCGCTTTTCACTGGCCGAGCTGCGTTACGAATACCCGGAGGAAATCGTTCCCGGCGGACACAGCCCGGCGTCGTGGTTGCGTCACGAAACTGAGGCCGGCCTCAGTCGTCGCTATCCGCGAGGCGTGCCGGCTGCGGTGCGGGAGCGGATCGAGCACGAATTGGCGCTGATCGGCGAACTGGCTTACGAGGCTTATTTCCTGACGGTCTACGACATCGTCTGCTTTGCCCGCAGCGTTGGCATCCTCTGCCAGGGGCGCGGTTCAGCGGCGAATTCGACGGTCTGCTTCGCGCTCGGCATCACCGAGGTCGATCCGGCGCGGGCCGGCATGCTCTTCGAGCGCTTCATATCGAAGGAACGCGGCGAACCGCCCGACATTGACGTCGATTTCGAGCACCAGCGGCGGCCCGAGGTGATCGCCTATATCTACCGCAAATACGGCCGTGAGCGGGCGGCGCTGACCGCCGCGCTGATCACCTACCGGACCAAGGGCGCACTGCGCGACGCCGGCCGGGCGCTCGGCTTCGAGCCGGCGACCATCGATGCACTGACTGCCTCGCTGGCCTGGTGGGACCAGCGCGAACAATTGCCGCAGCGTTTTGCCGAACTCGGGCTCGACCCGCAGGCGCCACGGGTCGAAAAATGGCTGTGGCTGACCGGCCAGTTGCGCGGCTTTCCCCGCCACCTGACCCAGCACGTCGGCGGCTTCGTGATCTCGCGCGGGCCACTGGCCCGGCTGGTGCCGGTCGAAAACACCGCGATGCCGGAGCGCACGGTGATCCAGTGGGACAAGGACGATATCGACGCGCTCGGGCTGATGAAGGTCGATGTGCTGGCGCTCGGCATGCTCAGCGCGCTGCACCGGACCCTGGCAATTTTGCAGCAGCGCGACGGTCGACCGTGGACCTTGGCTACGATCCCGGCCGAAGACCCGACCACCTACGCGATGCTCGGCCGGGCCGACAGCATCGGCGTCTTCCAGGTCGAGTCGCGGGCACAAATGGCGATGCTGCCGCGCCTCAAGCCCAAGAATTACTACGACCTGGTGATCGAAGTCTCGTTGGTGCGGCCGGGGCCGATCCAGGGCGACATGGTGCATCCCTATCTCAAGCGGCGGCAGGGGCGCGAGGCGATCGAGACAATCTCGCCGGCGGTCGATGCAGTGCTGGCGCGCACCTGCGGCGTGCCGATTTTTCAGGAACAGGTGATGCAACTGGCGATTGTCGCCGCCGGTTTCAGCCCCGGCGAGGCAGACCGCCTGCGCCGGGCGATGGCGGCGTGGAAGCGCAAGGGCGGGCTGGAACCTTTTCAGGACCGGCTGCGCGCCGGCATGGCCGAGCGTGGCGTACCGCCGGCTTTCGTCGAGCGCATCGTGCAGCAGATCCAGGGCTTTGGCGAATACGGTTTTCCCGAGTCGCACGCCGCCAGCTTTGCGTTGCTGGTCTACGCCTCGGCCTGGCTCAAATGCCACGAACCGGCGGCGTTTCTCTGCGGCCTGCTCAACAGTCAGCCGATGGGCTTTTACTCGCCGTCGCTGCTGATCCAGGATGCACGGCGCCACGGCGTTGAGGTCTTGCCGCCCGATGTCGGCGCCAGCGACTGGGATAGCCGTTGCCTGGCCGACGGCCGCGTGCGCCTGGGCCTGCGCGAGATTCGCGGGCTCACAGCCGAAATCGGGCAAAAAATCACGGTCGACCGTGAATCCGGGCCATTTTCCAGTCTCGCCGACTTTTCCGCCCGGATTCGTCCATCACGGCGCGATCTCGACCTGCTGGCCGCCGCCGATGCCTTGCTCAGCCTCAGCGGCCATCGCCGGCAGGCGGCCTGGGCGGTGGCCGCCCAGTTCATCGCCCCGGCGACGGCGGTGCAGGGCGATCTCTTTGCCACGCCAGCCGGCGCCGCTGCCTTACCGGAGCAGGGCGGGGGGCAACGTCGCCTGCAGGCGCCCAGTCCGGGTGAAGAACTGGTCGCCGATTACCGCAGCCTCGGCCTCAGTTTGCGGCCGCATCCGCTCGGCCTGCTGCGGCCACAACTCGCTGCCCGTCGCTTCGTCCCGGCCGCCGAACTGGCGCGCCACGGCGACCGCGCCTTGCTCCGTGCCGCCGGCATCGTGGTCGGCCGCCAGCGGCCAGGCACCGCCACCGGCATTGTGTTTGTCACCCTCGAAGACGAAAGCGGCCTGGTCAATGTCGTGGTCCGCCCCGAGCTGGTCGCCCGGCAACGCCGCGAATTGCTGGCCAGCCGGCTACTCGGGGTTTTCGGTCAGTTACAGGTCGCCGACGGGGTGACCCATCTGGTCGCCGGGCGTCTGGTCGACCTTTCGCATTGGCTGGGGGCGCTGCCGACGGCCAGTCGCGATTTCCATTGAGCCCGAAGCAAGGTTTTTCCTTGCAACCCCTCATTGAGTAGGGTCATAATGGACCGATAAACATAATGGAATAACCGTCTGGCCGGCACTTCCCGCAAGGGCCGGAGAAAACGGGAGACAGCATGAGCAGACTGACCGATATGCTCTGGACCCGGTTGACCGGGATGATGCCTGGCGAACTGGACCGTTCCGAATTCGTCTGGCTGGTTTCGCCGCACACGCATTTCCAGCTGCTGACGCGGCGGCGGGCAACGATGATCGTGAATCGCGTGCGCATACTCGCGCTGCTTTTCGGTGTCCTGACACCGCTATGGACGATCATCGATTACGTCGTCTTTCCCCAGTTGCTGTGGCTGCAACTCGTGGCCTTGCGCGTGTCGGCGAGCATCGCCTTCTTCGCCATCGTCGTCGGTTACCGGCCGGCCGGACGGATGGGCGATGCCTATCGCGCCATCGGCTTGCTCTTTGCGGTGCCGACCGTTTTTTACGTCGCTTCGCACCAGATGCTGGCCGGCATGCAGTTAAGCGGCCTTTCGTCGGCAATTGCCACCGGTTATGCCTTCCTGCCTTTCGTTCTCCTTGCCGGTTTGTCGATTTTCCCCCTGACCTTGCTCGAGAGTCTGATGGTTGCCAGCCCCATTCTGTGCGCCCACTTGCTTTCCGGTTACCTCAACTGGCCGACGCTCGAATGGCCTTCCTTTGCCGGAGCTTTCTGGTTGATGACCCTGATCACCGGGGTTTCGGCCTTGGCGGGAATCAGCCAGCTGGCCTTCATGATCGCGCTGGTCAGGCAGGCAATTCGCGATCCCCTGACCGGTGCCTTTTCGCGGCGCAGCGGAGAAGAAATCCTCGATCTGCAATTTGCCTTGGCCGAGCGCAACAACCGCCCCTTCTCCATCGCCTTCGTCGATCTCGACCACTTCAAGAGCGTCAACGACAATTTTGGCCACGAAGCCGGCGACCAGATACTGCGCGAGGCCGCATCGAGGCTGGCTTCCTTGCTGCGTCGCTCGGATACGCTGGTACGCTGGGGCGGCGAGGAGTTCATCCTGATTCTCCAGGATACCCGCAGCGATTGCGCCGATCATTTCCTCGAACGTCTCCGTGCCCAGGGCTTCGGGCTGCGTCCGGACGATGCTCCGGTCACCGCTTCGATAGGTGTCGCCGAGCGCATGCTTGATCGCAGCCGGAACTGGCAACAACTGCTCGAGCTTGCCGATCGGCGGATGTATCACGCCAAATCCAATGGCCGCGACCGGATCATCGGTTGCACTTTCCCGCCGGAGTCCCTGTCACAGGTCTCCCAGGTCTGCACCCAGGCAGGGTGAGGCGGCTCGCTGTCGCCTCCCCGCCGGACAGGTTTCAGCGAACGACCTTGAGCAACTCGACCTCGAAGGTCAGGGTGGCGTTCGGCGGGATGACGCCGCCGGCACCGCGACTGCCGTAGGCGATATCAGGCGGGCAGGTCAATCTGGCCTTGCCGCCTTCGCGCATCTTGGCCACACCTTCGGTCCAGCACGGAATGACGCGGTTGAGCGGGAAACTCGCTGGCTGGCCGTGTTTGTAGGAACTATCGAATTCGTTGCCGTTGGCGAGCGTGCCACGGTAATGCACTTCGACCGTCGACTGGGCGCTGGGCTGGCTGCCGCTGCCTTCCTTCAGCGATTCGTAGATCAGGCCGGAGGCAGTTTTTTCCGCCGGACCGGCAAATACACCGCCAGCGGCAAGCAGCAGGGCGGCGATGAGCGGGAATTTCTTGACTGACATGAAGCTTCTCCTGTGTTGAGCCGCGGCACGCTAACGCGAAGCGCGCCCGGATGCAAGCCAGTAGGGGATGGAGGTGGGTAGCGGCTGCTTTCCTGGATTAGGGCATGCTCCTTGCTTGGGCGTAATGGAGTTTACGGTCGACGGCCGTTTTTGCCGGAAATCGAGACCTGACCCGGTCCAGAAAGAGTTCAACATGAAAACCCTGAGTCCCGCCTGCAGCAAATCCTTCGAGGCGAGTGCAACCATCGCCGCCGCTTATCTCGACGCCTGCGATGCCGGAGCAGTCGAAGTCCGCCTCGACCCCGAGTACTACCAGGCTTGCGCCAGCCTGCTGCAGAAATTATTTACCCTGTTTACCCCGGACGCCTTCGCGGCCCTGCTGCTTGCCTCGCCTGCCGCGCGCGAGGTGGCCGAATCTCTCCTGCCGATATCGCAGCCGGAACTTTTCGGCCCGCTTTCGGAAGGCCCCAAGGGCCGGGGAGGGTGTTGACCCGCCTCTGCGGCATGAGCTTTCCCGGGGGCTGCCGCTAATGGGGGCCGCCAGGATGGTGAAAAAAGGCAGCCTTCCGGCTGCCTTGTTCATCGTAAGACTAACTCCGGTTTGAAACCCCGCCCTTCAGGGCGGTGGGAGCCGACCCCGGCCTGAAGGCCGGGGTTTCAGGCGAGCGTTTTGGGAGGGGATGCAAACCCCTTCCAAAACATGTTTGACCGACAGGCATGAATGCCTGTCGCCAATTTCTTGCTGCAAAAAGAACAGTTTCAATGCAAATGACGCGGATCCGTGGTCGATGCTGCGGATTTTCCGGCTTCTGGGGCGTATGCGGGCATTCACCCGGTGAGCGCTTGGGTAGCGCTCGGATAAATCATTGGAAAATCTGCATTTGTCGGCAAAACCTGCGTCTGTTGCGCTCGATCAGGCGGCGTTGAGCGCCTGGTCGAGATCGGCGATCAGGTCGTTGATGTGCTCGATGCCGACCGAGAGGCGAATCATGTCTTCGGAGACGCCGGCCTTGACCAGTTCTTCCGGCGACAGCTGACGGTGCGTGGTCGAGGCCGGGTGGCAGGCCAGCGACTTGCAGTCGCCGATGTTGACCAGGCGGGTGACCAGCTGCAAGGCGTCCTGGAAGCGGGCGCCGCCGTCGCGGCCACCCTTGACGCCGAAGTTGAGGATGCCGGAGGCGCGGCCACCCATGTACTTCTGCACCAGCGGGAAGTCCTTGTGGTCTTCGAGGCCGGCGTAATTGACCCAGCTGACCTTGGGGTGGTTCTTCAGGAACTTGGCAATCGCGGTGGTGTTCTCGCAGGTGCGGTCCATGCGCAGGGCCAGGGTCTCGATGCCTTGCAGGATCAGGAAGGCGTTCATCGGGCTGATCGCGGCCCCCATGTTGCGCAGCGGCACGACGCGGGCGCGGCCGATGAAGGCGGCGGGGCCGAGGGCTTCGGTGTACACCACGCCGTGGTAGGAGACATCCGGCTCATTCAGGCGCTTGAAGCGGGCCTTGTGCTCGGCCCACGGGAACTTGCCGCTATCGACGATGATGCCGCCGATGGAATTGCCATGGCCGCCGAGGTACTTGGTCAGCGAGTGCACCACGATGTCGGCGCCATGCTCGAAGGGACGGCACAGGTAGGGCGAGGGCACGGTGTTGTCGACGATCAGCGGCAGGCCGTGCTTGTGGGCGAGTTCGGCGAGCTTTTCAAAATCGGTGATGTTGCCCAGCGGGTTGCCGACCGATTCGCAGTAGATGGCCTTGGTGCGGCTGTCGATCAGCTTCTCGAAGGCTTCCGGGTCGCGGTAGTCGGCAAAGCGGACTTCGATGCCGTACTGCGGGAAAGTATGGGCGAACAGGTTGTAGGTGCCGCCGTAGAGGGTCGAAGCAGACACGAAGTTGTCGCCGGCTTCGCAGATCGTCTGGATCGCGTAGGTGATCGCGGCCATGCCCGAGGCCACGGCCAGCGCGGCAATGCCGCCTTCCATCGCGGCGACGCGCTTTTCCAGCACGTCCTGGGTCGGGTTCATGATCCGGGTGTAGATGTTGCCGGCGACCTTGAGGTCGAACAGGTCGGCACCGTGCTGGGTGCTGTCGAAAGCGTAGGAAGCGGTCTGGTACACCGGGACGGCGACTGCCTTGGTGGTCGGGTCCGGGCTGTAGCCGCCGTGTACGGCCAAGGTTTCGATCTTCATGCTTGAGTCTCGCTGTTCTTGTAGTGGTGGAAGCCGAGAGTCTAGCAGGAAGCCGCTCCGGCCGGGACCGGGGCGGCTGTTGAGGGGATCAGAGCGATTGCAACTGGCCGTTCACTACCCGGACCCGGTCGCCGGGACGCCAGACCGGAGTGCCGTCGTGAACGATACTGCGGGTGCTGCCGTCGTCGAGGCGGACGATCACTTCGGTGTCGCGTTCGGCGCGGGCGTTCTTTTCGACCTGGTGACCGGCGAAGGCGCCACCGACGACGCCGAGCAAGGTCGCCAGCTGGTTGCCCTTGCCCTTGCCGATCTGCTTGCCGAGCAGGCCGCCGGCGACTGCGCCGCCAACTGCGCCGAGGCCACTGCCTTCGCCGGGACGAGCGATTTCGCGGATCGATTCCACCTCGCCGCAATGCGCGCATGCCGGTACCGGGGGCAGGGGAGCCGAGCGCGGCACTTCGGGTGAGCGCGGTGACATCGGTGCTGTCGCAGGGACAAGCTCCGGCGGGGCGGTGAGGGGAGTGCTGGCGAGAGAGGGGCTGGCTGGTACTTCCACGGCGCGACGCTCGCTACCCGGCCGGGCGTTTGTCCTGGCGATTTGATGCGGCTTGCTGGCGAGGTTTTCGCTGGCCGGGGATGCCGCCGGCAGCTCTGCCGTTACCTGCCGCAGCTTGCCGGGCTTGCTTGCCGGTAGCTCGTATTCACCGCTCGGCAGAGCATTGGCTAGCGATGCCGGCGGTGCCGCACTGGCCAGGTTCTGTGCCGAAGTTGCATGGCCGGCCGGCAGCCAGCCAAGCAGGGTGGCCGTGGCGGTCAGGCTGGCAAGCGTCACCGCTCCGGCGGCGACCAGCAGCATGGGGTGAGTTTTACGGAAAATGGGGCGAAGCGGGGTGTTCATGGCAGGTATCCTTGGCAGCTCGGAGTCGATCATGCTGGGGATAACGCGGCACCGGCGCCCGGCGGCGACGACAGAAACAAAACCTTACCTTTGCTTACTCGCCGTGAGCTGTCTTGGATTCGGCGGCGGCTTTGAGCGGCCGGCGCGGCAGCAGGAAACGGCCGGGGTCGCAGGCGTCGACCAGGTCACTTTCCAGCGGTAGCGGCTCGCCTTCGAGGCGGGAAACCAGCAGGTCGGCCATCAGCGTCGACCAGACGATGCCACGGGCGCCGAAACCGAGCACGCACCACAATTCAGGTAGCTTCGGCTGTGCCGGCAGGCGCTGGTTGGGGCGCACGGCGGCGACGTCGGGGACCGGGCCGACGATGGGCAGGCGGTCCGGCGACATCGGGCGGAAACCGACCCGGCCGCGCAGGTCTTCCGCCACCAGCGGGCCAGCCTTTCCGGTGGCAAAGCCGGGTAGCATCAATTCCAGGCGGGCAAGGTTTTCGCGATGGTCGACGACGCGCTCATGGCTGTCCGGGTCGCCCGGTTGCAGCGTGGCGCCGGCCAGTACCAGGCCGTCGACCGCCGGGGCGACGTAGCCAAGCTTGCAGACGACATGCCGCAGGTCGTCGCCGGCCAGTGCGGCGGCCGGCAAATGGCTGACTTGGCCGCGCGCGGCCTTTTGTGGCAGCCAGGTCAGCGGTTCCAATTGGGTGGCCGCGGCGCCATTGGCGACGATCAACACCGGGGCCTCGGCGAGCAGTGTGCCGTCGGCCGCCAGTGCTTGCCACAGTGGCGTGCCGTCGGCGTTTTTTTGCCGTTCGACACGGTCGACCGTGGTATTGGGCAAAAAAACGAGCTTCGGGCCGCAGGCTGCCAGTGCGGCGCGGCAGAGCGAGGGCGGTTGCACCCAGCCGCCCTGCGGGAACCACCAGCCACCGGTGGCGACCGGGCGACCAAGGCGCGCGGAAGCGGCGGTGGCATCGAGGTATTGCAGCACTTCCGGTGGCCAGCCGAGTTGTTCGACGGCACGTTTTTGCTGCGCTTCGTGGATCGCTTCGCGGCCAAGGTGGAGCACCCCGCAGGCGTCCCAGCGGGTGTCGGGCAGTTCGCGCAGCAGGGCACGGGTGGCCAGGTAGCCGGCGCGGGTCAGGCGCGACAGGCGGTTGTCGTCGGCGCTCGGCAAGGGGCGCAGAACGCCGGCCAGATTGCCCGAGGCGCCGCAGCCGGGCGTTGCGGCGGCGTCGATCACGGTCACTTGCCAGCCGGCTCGGGCCAGGGCGTGGGCGCTGGTGCTGCCGGCAATGCCGGCGCCGAGCACAATGGCGTGGCGATCCCGTGGCGGCGCGTGGCGGTCCGGGCGCCGCGAGCGGAAACGGCCGACCAGCATCTGCCGCTTGCCGGCGAAACCGGGTCGCTTTTCCACGTCGAACTCGGCGGCCTGCAAGGCCTGCCGGACCTGGCCGGCAACCGACCAGGTAGCGAGTGTTGCAGCGGGCGCGGCAAGGCGGGCGAGTGCCTGGCACAGCGCCGGCGTCCATAGTTCGGGGTTTCTGGCGGGCGAAAAGCCGTCGAGGAAAAAGGCATCGACGCTGGCGTCGACCGTGCGCAGGCAGCGGCTGGCATCGCCGAAGACCAGGGTCAGGATTAGTTGTCGGCCGTCCGGCTCGTCGATATGCAGCCGGTGGATACCCGGCATCAACGGTGGCCAGGCCGCTTGCAACTGTGTGGCCAGGGGGGCGAATTCGGGCCAGGCAGCTTGCGCCCGGGCCAGGTCGGCAGCGGGCAAGGGGTGTTTTTCGAGCGAAACGAAATGCAGTCGCCGACAACCTCGCGGATCGCGACGCCAGGCGTCCCAGGTGGCGAGGAGGTTGAGGCCGAGTCCGAAGCCGGTTTCCAGAATTACGAAGCGGTGGCGGTCCTGCCAGCGCCGTGGCAGATTGTTGCCGGCGAGAAAGACGTGGCGGGCCTGTTCCGGTCCACCGTGGTTCGAGTGGTAAACGTCGCCGTAAGCCGCCGACCAGGGGGTGCCGTCGGCGGCGAACGCGAGCCGGGCCGGAGCGAAATCCGGGGTGTCGCTCATTGCCGGAGAGTCATCGCCGGGCGCTTAGTGCAACAGCTTGCTGCCGCCGGGGGGCGGTTCGCCAACCGGGGGCGGCGAGGGCGGTGCCGGGCTGTCCTCGTAATCGAGATCCAGATCCCAGTCCGACTGCTGCTCGGCGGCGCGCAGCATGGACAGCAGAAAATCCAGCAATTCACCATCGAGAATGAGCGAACAACTGCGTTCGCGACCTTCGCTCAGGGTGAGGCGGAAGTTGCGCTTGTCCAGCAGGTCGAGCTTGGCCTCGCTGGCCAGTACTGGAATCCTGCCCAGCGGATAGATCGGATCTTCTTCGATGAAGTTCGGCTCGAAAGTGCCTGTTCCAGAAGGTAGTCCGGTTTCGTCCCCCCCGTTCTGGATGCTGGACGGCAGCGGGCCGAGGCGCTCGGACATCTGCAGCATGGACGACCAGATCTGGCGCAGGAAACGCCGAGTCAGCCAGACCCGGAATTCTTCGTTCTGTGCGGTCGAGAAACGCAACAGCAGGCGGTCCTGGATGCTGTCGGTGCCGACTTGAAGCTGACGCAATTGCATGATTCAAACCTTGGCTAGTAAATCGACGAGAATTTCGACGCGGCGGATACCTTTTTTCGACCAGCGTCGGAAAGGCCGGGCAAGCGTGGCCAGGCGGAGGAGCAAGGGGTGGGCGCGGCGGACGATGCGGCGGATTTCGGGTTCGGGGTGGGCGCCGAAGTAGGCGTCGAGCAGTTGCGGCAGCAGTTGCCGCGCTTCGGCTTCGTCTATCGGCCCGGCCAGCGAGATCGAATTCAGGAACAGCAGCAGATCAGCGGTTTGCGCCGCCGCCAGCGGCAGGAATTCGCCGAAGTTTTCCTCGAAATCGATGCGCCAGCTCTGCCCGTCGTGCAGTGTGACGTTCTTGATCTGAGCGCCGCCATGCCAGTGGCCGGCGGCGTGGAATTCGCCGAGTTCGCGCGCCAGGCGCGGCAATTCGGCGTGCCACTCGGCCGGCGTCCATTTTTCGAGCAGCGTCGCCGCGACTGTGCCGCAGTAATCGAGCACGAAAAAATCATCGGCTTCGGCTCGCACCGGCGGTACCCGCACCCCGGCCGCCGCCAGCCGCTTCAGCCGGCCGGCTTCGTAACCCATGCTGCCGGCCGCTTCCGACAGCGCCAGGGTGCGTAAAGGCAGGGCCTGTCCGGTCACCCGCCGCACCAGCCAGCGCATGAACACGATCTGCAACCAGCTGCGCGGCTGCTCGGCCAGCCGCTTGACCACATAGCGTCGCCCGTCGAGCTCGAACAGCCGCGCCCGCGCCTTGCCACCCGCCAGCGCAGTGCGCGCGGCAGCAATCAGCAAGCTGTTGTCAGGGGGTGTTAACACAAGTCAATCATTCGATATCCGAGCGAGTGCAGCCAAATCAAGGCGCCGGTGGCCGCCGCATAGCAGCGCTACGGGGTGGCCCGTAGAGGCCATGCAAGGCCGCCGGCAACGCCGAGTTGGCAAGCGCAGACGGGTATCACTCGGGGCGCATCGAGGGGAAGAGAATGACATCGCGAATCGCCGGGCTGTCGGTCAACAACATGATCAGCCGGTCAATCCCGATGCCGCAACCGCCGGTCGGGGGTAGGCCGTATTCCAGCGCCCGGATGAAATCGGCGTCGTAATACATCGCTTCCTCGTCGCCGGCATCCTTGGCCTTGGCCTGCTCCATGAAACGTGCGGCTTGGTCTTCGGCATCGTTCAATTCGGAGAAACCGTTGGCGATTTCGCGGCCGACGATGAACAACTCGAAGCGTTCGGTGATTTCCTGATTGCTGTCGGAAGCACGCGCCAGCGGCGAGACTTCGACCGGGTAGTCGATGATGAAGGTCGGTTCCCAGCACTTGGCTTCGGCGCAGGCTTCAAACAGCTGCAGTTGCAGGCTGCCGAGGCCGCCGGCCTTGACCGGTTCGCCGAAGTGCTTGATCTTGGCCTTGAGGAATTCCGCATCGGCCAGCTCGGCATCGGTGAATTCCGGGTGTTCGCGCTGGATCGCCTGGTTGATGGTCAGGCGGTGGAAAGGCTTGGACAGATCCAGTTCGCGGCCCTGATAGACGAAGACTTCCTTGCCCAGTGCTTCGCGGGCGGCGTGGCGGAGCAGGCCTTCGGTGAAATCCATCAGCGTGTGGTAGTTCGCATACGCCTCGTAGAACTCCATCATCGTGAATTCGGGGTTGTGGCGCGGCGAGAGACCTTCGTTGCGGAAGTTGCGGTTGATCTCGAAGACCTTCTCGAAACCGCCGACGACCAGGCGCTTGAGGTAGAGCTCGGGCGCGATGCGCAGGAACTGCTGCATGTCGAGCGCGTTGTGGTGGGTGACGAAGGGTTTGGCCGAGGCGCCGCCGGGAATCGGGTGCATCATCGGCGTCTCGACTTCCATGAAGCCGTGGCCGCACATGTAGTTGCGGATCGACTGGACGATGGCCGAGCGGGCACGGAAGGTGAAACGGGTTTCCTCGTTCATGATCAGGTCGACGTAGCGCTGGCGGTACTTCATCTCCTGGTCGGCGAGTCCGTGGAACTTGTCCGGCAGCGGGCGCAGCGACTTGGTCAGCAGGCGGATCTCGCTGGCCTGGACGGTCAATTCGCCGGTCTTGGTCTTCATCAGCGTACCGACCACGCCGAGAATGTCGCCGAGGTCCCAGCCCTTGAAGGCGGCGTAGACGTCCTCGCCGACTTTGTCGCGGGCGACGTAGATCTGGATGCGGCCGGAAACGTCCTGCAAGGTGGCAAACGCCGCCTTGCCCATGACCCGCTTCAACATCATGCGACCGGCGACCTTGACTTCGACCGGCAGACCTTCGAGTTCTTCGGCAGATTTTTCACCGTACAGTTCGTGCAGCTTGCCGGCGACGTTTTCGCGCAGGAAGTCGTTGGGGAAGGCCTGGCCGGCCTTGCGCCATTCAGCGAGCTTGGCACGGCGTTCGGCGATCAGTTGGTTTTCGTCTTGTGGGGCGGTGGCCGGAGTAGTGTCGGTCATGGTCGTCGGCTTCAAGGATGGAATAAGTGAATCCGGGGCTGGGGCGGGCCGCAGCAGCATCGGGCAGTGCGGGGCGGCACTGGATGCGCGAGCCGGGCGGGCTTTCCGGACAATCCTCGATTGTGACATGAATCGCTGCGGGGGGACCAGACTCCCTCCCCGGATTTCAGGGCCGGAGCATCGAATTTCCTGAATGTCCGGTATCTGTGCTGGCTGAATCAAATTTCATGCTCCAGCACCGGTGAAGTGATATGGAATGAAGATGAAACATCGGTTCTGGTCCGGAGTTTGCCGATAAACGCTAGTTTTTCAATGACTTGTCCAAGCGCTTGCGACGTATCTGCCGGGTGATTGTCCGCATGCGCCGAAAAATCCGCGCCATCAGCGACCAGGCTGTGTCATTCGCATCGGAACTGCCTTTTCCAGGATGAATTGGAAGGGCGGGTCAGGCGGGCGATGATGTGGCTGAATACGGATTTTCCGGCGGCTGGCGGTGTGGCGATCAGCCTTCGTGGAGGCGGTGGCCGATGCCCGGGGTCAGGTGCGGGTGGTGCGAAATGGCCTTGGCGTGGCTGGAAATCGAACGGGCGTGGCCGTGCATGCGTTCGGCGGCGTGGCGCACCTCGTGGGTCGAGCGGGCGTAACGCTCCAGGGCGCGGGAAAAATTGAGCATGGCGGTATGGACGCTCGGGGGATTGTTCTGTTTCATGGGAAAACTCCGTGGGGGGGACGGAGGGCATCTTCCCCGGTCTGGATGAAAATTCGATGAAACAGCCATCAAGTCGAAAACCCCGGTATCGACCTGGATTTCGTGCTTGAATCCGGAATCAGACGGTTTCGAGCAGGTGCGGGCCGCCGGCGGCGAACGCCGCACGGATCACCGCCGTCAGCGCCTCCGGTTCGGCTGCGTGGCGATAGGTCAGGCCGAAGGTTGCGGCAGCGGCGGCGAAATCGATCCGCTGCGGCGTGCGCCAGCCGGCGACGAACTCGGGCAGGGCCGCTTGCGGCAGGTAGTCGAAAATTCCGCCGCCGCCGTTGTTGACCGTGACGATCACCAGATTGCGGCCTTGCGCCAGCGCCAGTCCGCCGAGGTCGTGCTGGGTGGTCAGGTCGCCGAGCAAGGCCAGCGCGCGGCCACGGACGGCGGCGATTCCGGCGGCGCTCGAAATATTGCCGTCGATGCCGCTGGCGCCGCGGTTGGCGAAGAAATCCAGCGACCGCGGGCCGTGGCCCGAGTAACTGTCGAGTTCGCGGATCGCCAGCGAATTGCCGATGAAGCAGGTGGTGTCGTCCGGCAGTCCGGCGAGAACGGCGGCGATCCGCCGTGCCGCCGGGTTGGCCGTGGCATCCGCCGTGTCCTCGGGTGCAGCTGCAGTGGCCGTTGCTCCCGTCCGTTCGGTTGCGGCCGCCGACTCCCAGGCGGCAAAGCGCTTTCCCCAGGCGACCGGAGCCGGATGCAGCGTTTGCTGCAGCAGTGTTTCGCAGGTCGCCAGCGGCGCGGCGCGGAGCAGTAGGTTGAGCCGCTGCTGCGGGTCGCGCCAGGTCGGCGCCGGGTCGATCAAGGCTTGCCAGCGGGCGCTGGCGGTAAAGTTCTGCAACTGCCGGGTGACCGGCCACGGTCCGATGCGCAGCAGCCATTCCGGCGGTGCGGCCGCGAGTTCGGCTTGTACCGTCGGCTGGTTCAGCCAGCGCGGGTAGCCGACGCAAGGCAGGGCGCCGGCGAGCGCTGCTTCTTGCCAGTGCCGGCCGAAGCGCAGGCCGGAGAGCGGTTCGAGCAGCAGCGGGCAGCCGAGACGGGCGGATAACGCGGTCAACGCCGCGAACAGGGCGTTTTTCCCGGCGGCGTTGCCGGCCGGCAATTCGCCGCAGACGATGGCGCCGGGGCGGCCGGAGATTTGCGCCGCCAGTCGGGCGATGGTGTCGGCGGCCGGCAGTTGCGGCGGCGGGCTGGGCAGCAGCGCCGGCGGTGCGGCCTGCTCCGGGATCACGCCGATCGGGATCAGGGGCTCGGGGAAGGGCAGGTTGAGATGTACCGGCCCGGCCTGCGGCCAGCAGCTTTCCTCGACCGCGCGGGCGGCCAGCCGCCACAGGCTGTCCGGGACAAAGACCTGGCCCGGCGCCAGCTGCGGTGCCGGCAGCGCATGCCGGGCGCGCACGTAGTCGGCGAACAGGCCGGTTTGCCGTACCGTCTGGTTGGCGCCCCAGCCCTGGATTTCCGGCGGCCGGTCGGCCGAAAGCAGGAGCAGCGGCACTTCGGCCTGGCTGGCTTCGATCACTGCCGGCAGCCAGTTGGCCGGGGCCGTGCCGGAGGTGGCGACGACCAGTGCCGGGCGCCGGCTGGCCTTGCCCAGGCCGAGCGCAAAAAAGGCCGCGCTGCGCTCGTCGACCGCGAGCGTGCAGCGGATCGCCGGCTGGCGCAGCAGCGCCAGGGTCAGCGGCGTGGACCGGGAACCCGGCGAGATCACCGCTTCGCTGACGCCGGCGGCGACGAAACCGGCGACGAGGGCTTGCGCCGAAAGATAGTTGAGGGTGCCGGGATCCATGCGCGAACTGTTCCGTGGGTCGAAGTGAAAGGGCTAGCGCGAACGAAAGGCCGGTAGCGTGATGTGGTAGCGCATCGCCAGCAGGCGCAGCAGCAGCGTCACCGCCATGCCGCCCCAGGCGGCGCTCATCGGCGTGACGCCGAGTTGGCCGAGGCCGATCACGGTCAACGCGCCGAGCCAGGCGGCCGAGGCGTACAGCTCGCCCTTGCGGAAGATCAGCGGCACGTCGTTGCAGAGGATGTCGCGCAGCACGCCGCCGACCACGCCGGTGGTCATTCCCATCAGGCTGGCGACCAGCCAGGGCGCGTGCCATTGCAGCGCGACCTGGGTACCCAGCGCGGTGAACAGCGCCAGCCCGACGGCGTCGGGGATCAGGAACAAACGTTCGGGCAGGTTAAAGCGGCGGGCGATGAAAAAGGTCAGCGCGCCGGCCGCAAAGCTGGTCAGCAGGTAGGTCTGGTCGACTACCCAGAAAACGTTGCGGTCGAGCAGCAGGTCGCGCACGGTGCCGCCGCCAAGTGCGGTGGCGGTGCCGACCAAGAGTGCGCCGACCAGGTCCATTTCCTTGCGTTGCGCGTCGAGCACGCCGGTCAGCGCATTGACTGCGACGGCGGCAATGCCCAGCCAGTACAAAAACAGATCGACGCTGAGGGCGGGCGACATCCGCAAGCGGCGCCGCGCCGCTTAGCGCTGGCGCTCCTTCATCGCGCGCTGGGCTTCGCGCTTGGCATCCTTGTCGGCCGCGTCGTGGCGCTTGTCGTGCTGCTTCTTGCCCTTGGCCAGGCCGACTTCGAGCTTGATCCGGCCGCGCGTGTAATGCAGGTCGATGGGCAGCAGCGCGTAGCCGGAACGTTCGACCTTGCCGATCAGTTTGTTGATCTCGGCGGCGTGCAGCAGGAGTTTGCGGGTCCGGGTCGGATCGGGATCGACGTGGGTCGAGGCGGTCGGCAGCGGGGTGATGTGCATGCCGATCAGGAAAATCTCGCCGTTCCTGATGACGACGTAGGATTCCTTGATGTTCATCCGGCCGGCGCGGATCGCCTTGACTTCCCACCCCTGCAAGGCAATGCCAGCCTCGTACTTCTCTTCGACGAAGTAGTCGTGAAAGGCCTTCTTGTTGACGGTGATGCTCATGCTGCCGGTCGTCCGATAAAACGCGCGATTTTACAGGATTCGTGGCGGGGCCGCGCTCATATCTCGTTGGCGATGGGAAAGATCCGGTCGTAAGCCAGGTTGAAGAAAAAGGCATGGACGACGTAGGCGAGCGCCAGGCCGATGTCGGCGATCAGGGCTTCGAGCCAGCCCATGTCGGTCAGCCAGACGATCAGCGGCAGGCTGGCGAGCAGCAGGCCGGCCTCGAAACCGATGGCGTGCACCGCCCGCCAGAACACCGGACGCCGGTCGGCCGGTCGGCCAGTGAGGCGGCCTTCGAGCCAGTCGAAACCGGTGTTGTAGGCGGCGTTCCACAGCGCCGCGAGCAGCGCGACGAGGGCCAGCAGCAGCAGCGATTCGCCGGCGTGCATGCCGCTCAGCCAGATGAAGGGCGGGGTGATCAGCAGCAGACCGCCAAGTTCAAACAGTGCCACCTGGCGGATGCGGTCGGGCAGGCTGCGGAGTTGGGGTGAGGGCGACATGAAAAGCGGGGCGGGCAAAGGGACGAGCCTGACGGATCGACAGGGCCTGGTCTGTGACGGATTGTTGATTCTACTTTGTCGGATTCGGCATCAGTTTGATGCCCCGAGGGTTTTGGCCTGATTTTCGTCAGCAGATTGCACGGCCTCAAGTCGTTGTCGATGGCGTTCTGTGATCATCTCCGCCATATCGTCGTCGGTTTTGATTTTGCTGGGCAGCTTGTGCCGCAGGATATCGATCAGGTCGTGGCAGGAGAGCATGCTGGCGCTAATGTTGCGATGCGCCAGGTAACGACGCCTGGCAATCATCGGTGCTCGTCGTGCCGGGTTGGCGGCGTGATTTTGCCGCGATATGGCGGTCGACCGTGATTCGCGCCCGCAGCTGGCCGCAGCCGCCGTCGATATCCTGGCCGGCGGAGTTGCGCAGCTTGGTCAGGATGCGCCGCTCGTGCAGCCAGCGGGCGATGGCGCGGGCTTTTTCCGGGTCCGGGCGGCGGTAGGGCAGGGCGGCTACGCTGTTGTAGGGAATCATGTTCATCAGTGCGTACTTGCCGGAGAGCAGGCGGACGATGCCTTCCAGCTCCTCCTCGCTGTCATTGACCCCGTCGATCAGCGTCCATTGATACTGGATCGGATAGCCGGTGGCGCGGGCGTAGGCTTCGCCGGCAGCAACCAGTTCTTCCGGCGTCATTCGTGGCGCACGCGGCAGCAACTCGGCGCGCAGCTCGGCGCGGGTGCTGTGCAGCGACAGTGCCAGCGCCGGCTTGACCGGACCCTGGCCGAGGCGCTCGAAAACACGCGGGTCGCCGACGGTCGAGAAAACCAGGTTCTTGTGGCCGATGCCGCCGAGAGTGCCGAGGAAGTCGATGGCTTCAAGCACGTTGTCGAGGTTGTGCGCCGGCTCGCCCATGCCCATGAACACCACTTTCTTGACCGGCCGCCGGCGCCGCGCCAGCACCACCTGGGCGACGATTTCGGCGCTGCCGAGCTGGCGCAACAGGCCGTCCTTGCCGGTCATGCAGAAAACGCAGCCGACGGCGCAGCCGACCTGGGTCGAGACGCAGACGCCGTCGCGCGGCAGGAGCACGCTTTCGACCGTCTGGCCGTCGGCCAGGCCGACCAGCAGCCGGGCCGAGCCGTCTTCGCCGGGGTGTTCGGAGACGACCCGGGCGAGGCCTTCAAGTTGTGCCTCAATGTCCGGCAGAGCGCCGCGCAGCGCCAGCGGCAGGAAGTTTTCGCTGGCGCTGTGGCGATTGTCGAGTGAGCGGACCTGGCACCAGGCGCGCAGCACGCGCTCTTCGTGGCAGGTCCGGGCGCCATGCCGGCGGAGCCATTCGCGCAGGGTGGCGAGTTGCGGAAGGAATAGTGGAATGGCGGCGGAAGCCGGTTGAGGCGGGGCTTCCTTGTTCATCGGTAGCGGGGAGGAGGGCAGCATGCAGCGGGCTCGCGGAAATTCGCTTGGCCCGCCATTTTACGCTGCCTCGCTTATTGTCCGGCGAGCGCAGGCGCCGAGGCGGGGGTCTCGCCTTCCGGTACGTAGACCATCGAGCCGTCCTTCATCCGGTAGGCCACCCCGGCCTTTTCGCCGTCGCCGCTGCCGATGCTGCCATTGGCCTTGTATTTTTCGATCTTTTCGCCCTTCTTGATCGTGACTTCCATGCTTGGTTTGCCGGGGTCGGTAATTACCGTTACGTCCTGCTTGTTGAAGGGATTGATCAGTGGGTTCTGCGCCACGGTAATCAGCAGTGCGGCGATGATCACCAGGAAGATGTCGATCAGGTTAACTACCGAGAGGATCGGGTCTTCGGTCTCGGTTTCGTGCAGTAGTTTCAGGCTCATGCGGTTTGCTCCCGCAGCGTTTCGATCTCGACGATTTCCTCGGCCAGCCAGCGACGGCGCACATTGACCACCCAGTAGGTGATCGAAGCGGCGATCAGCGCCAGGATGACGGCGGAGAAGGCAATGGTCAGATTTTGCGAAACGCTGGCCAGATTGCCGTCGGAGAGCGATTTCAGTGCCGGCCCCATGGGAATCATGGTGGCGACCAGGCCGAGCATGGGCGTCACCCGGCTGGCGATGCGCGGGGCTTCGAGATGCCGGTGGGCGATCAGGTCCAGCTCATCCACGGTCAACCCGGAATTGCGGCGAAATTCGGCAAGCAGTGCCCGCCCCTTGCCCTGGCGGCGATACCAGGCCAGCAGCACGAATTCGCCGAGGACCCAGAAGGCGTAGAGAAAGAGCGCGGCAATCAGCAGCAGGGTGGGAAAGAGGAAGAACTGTGAAATTTCGTACATCGACAGTTCGATCATGTTGGGTTGCATGGCGATAACTCCAGTGAAAGCAATGTTGGGGATATGAAGTTGGAAAAAAGTGGTTTTTACGCGGATGAGGCAGAGGGGGACATGGCTACCACTTGCCCTCCAGCGAGAGCATCACGGTACGTTGGCCCCGTTCGCGGCTGGTCAGTGACCAACTGTCGTCGCCGGCCCAGGCATTGGTCAGGCGCCGGGTGGCGCTGCCCAGGACGTTCTGTGCTTCCAGGCGCAGGTTCAGCTGCGGCGTCAGGCGACGGGTGAGATAGACGTCAAGCAGCGAACGTGCTTTCTGCCGCGTTACCAGCTCGCCGGCAATATCGCTCTGACTGCGACCGTGCTGGATGAGCTGAAAACCGGCGCTTGCCTGCCAGAAGGGCAGTGCCTGGTCGAGGCCGAGGGTCCATTGGTAGCGCGGCAGGTCGCGGGCATTGCGGGTAACGCCCAGTCGCTCATCGTCGACGCGAGCCTTGGGCAGCGTCAGGTGGCTGCGGATCGTGGCGCCCTTCCAGCCGAAGGCATCGCCTTTCAGCTTGGCGTCGAGCTCCAGACCCCAGTGGCGGGCCGTGCCTTCGTTGTAGGGGCGCTCGACCCAGCGGCTAGCTTCGAGCGTGGTCCGGCGTTCGATGAAATCCTCGGTGCGGCGGAGATAGACATTCGCCCCCAGGGTGCCGGCATGGTTCGGCAGGTGTTTGTCGACGGCCAGCTCCCAGTTGAGATTGCGCTCGGCCTGCAGATTGGCGTTGCCGCCACGGTCTGCTTCGAGCGGGCTGTTATAACCGGCGCCGCGCACGGTCAACCCGGAAATCTCCTCCAATTTCGGCGCCTTTATCCCCGCTCCGAGTGAGGTACGCAAGATCAGATCGGGGGCGAGTTCGTAGCGACCGGCCAGCGATGGGGCGAGTTGGCTGGCGCTATGCCGCTGTCCGCCGCCGCTTTCCAGCGTGAGATGCTCGCCACGTAGGCCGTAGGTCAGGGTCAGCGTCTTGTTCAGCGGTGCTTCGTGCTGCAGCCAGGCAGTCCATTGCCGGGCGCGGGCATCGTGCTCGCCGCTGTAAATGTGGCTACCCGTGGCGCGCTGGCTTTCCTCGCGCCGGTGCCAGCTCTGCTCGATGCCGGCCGAGAGCAGGCCATCGCCGGCGGGGCGGTCGAGACGCAGGGCGGAGGAGAATTCGCGTTCGTCACGGCTGATCTCCTCGCGCCCCGATGTCTGCTTGCCGCCGGCGTCGATCCAGGTCCGCTCGGTGTCCTGCTCGCGACGGGCGCCCATGAGCGCGAGGCGACCGGAGAGCTTGCCGAGGCCGGTTTTCCGCTCACCCTCGGCACGGACCCGGGCAATGCTCAGCTGGCTTTCCTCGCGTTCCCGGCGGCTGCCATCAGCGGCAAGGCCGTTGCCGGCTGCCGGGTTGGCGTAGGCAGAACGCAGCATCTCGCCGTTGCGTTCGCCCCGGTTGTGATAAACGCTGGGCCACAGCGACAGGCTACCGTCGCCGTCACGCCAGGTCAGGCGCGGCGAGAGGATGAATTCATCGAGACGGTAAGGGCTGCTTTCCTTTTCTTCCTGCCATTGATTGCGCCCGCCGCCGTTGGCCTGCTGGCGGCTGCCGGTTTTCTCCAGCGGCATGGCGTGGTGGTTGATGGTCAGCGGCAGAATCCACGAAAACGCCTTGTCTCCTCCTCCCAGGCTGGCGGTGAACTGGCCGTTCGGCTCATCGCCGCGCAGGCCGGCGGCGGCACGAATGGACGTCGATGTCGTCGGCCTGGCCTTGCGCATGATCAGGTTGACGGTCACCGGTGCTCCGCCGCCATGTTCGGCCGAGGCGCCGCGCAGGATTTCGATGCGCTCCAGCTCGCCCGACGGCAGGCGGCCGACGGTGGTCAGCGCATAGCGGGCGTTGGCCGATGGACGTTCGCCATCGACCAGGAACTGCACCGCATCGCGGCCCATCCCGCGCGCATTGGCTGCCGGATTACCATCGCCACCGTGGGCACCGGCGTCGATGCCGGGCAGCTTGCGGATCACCTCATTCACGGTCAACCCGCCCAGAGACTCGATTTCCCGATGGTCGATCACGGTTTTCTGGGTTACGGCCGCGTGCCGTTCCGCTTCCGCTTCGCTGTTTGCCGTGACGGTGATTTCCTTGAGCGTGGTCGTCGGATCGGCATGGGCGAGGCTGGCGAAGCTCAGGGCCAGGAGGGCATTCATCGGCTTAAGGCGAGGCATCACGCGGTTTTCCTTTGGCGGCGAACGGTGGTCAGCGCGCCACCGAGTGTGGCGAGCAAGAGCAATCCGCTACCGGCCAGGGCCAGCGGCGGTATTTCCGGGGGCCGGTTGTCCACTTTTTCCAGCTTCATGCCGGTGATTTGCGGCGGCGCGACGGGTGGCGGTGGAGCGATCAGGTCGGCCGCGCTTTGTGGCCGGGTCGGCGCCGGCACCGGTGCCGGTAACGGTGCCACCAGGCCAAAGCCTTCGCCGGCGAATTTCTCGAAGGTGGCGTTGTCGCTCTTCACGTCAAAACGCTTGGCCAGTTCGCGGTAACGCTGCTTCAGTTCGGCGACGGTTTTCGCATCGGCCTGCCAGTAGCCGTGGCGGGCCATTTCCAGCATCTTCTCGATGCTTTGCGCCAAGGCGTGCGGATTGTTCTTCTCGAACCAGTCCTTCAAGCCGAGCCGGTGCTTGTCGCGGACATAGACCTCGACGAACTCCTGCCACTGGTCGTCGCGGACGATTTCGCGCGAAACGGTGGTCCAGCCGGTGAAGTTGTTGATCCCGTCGAGTACCTGCAAGGTGCCGGCATAGCCTTCGGCCATCAGGCCCTGGATGTAGCCGGGGTGGAAGTTGCGGGTGGCGAGTTCCTTGGCCAGGAACTGGTCGGCACCTTCGATCTTGCCGCCGCCTTTACCGCCGGTACCGTCGCCGCCGCTGTTGCGTAGGTTGGCGATGTACAGTTCCGGCGCCTTGCCGTCGAGCGCGCGCACCGCGGCACCGATGCCGCCGAGGTACTGGAAAGGATCGTCGGTGGTCAGCATGCCGTAGAGGTTGGAACTGCGCGACAGGATCGCGCCTTCGGTGCCCTTCAGGTGTTCGGCGTAGAGGTTGATGGTGGCGCCGGTGCCGTTGCCGGCCGCATCGGCACCGGCAATGCCCTTGCTGCCCCAGGTCGTTTCGTCGCTGCCGTAGGCGTGCTGCATCCGCGACAGGTAAAGATTGGCCAGCTTCTTGTCGGCTTCGCCCTTGCTTTTCCAGGTGTCGGTGGCGAGTGCGGCGTCGTCGAGCCCGGTGCCGTAGCGTCCGGATTCGTTGGAGAAGATGCGGGTTTCGGCGGCGCGTTGCGCGGCTTTTTCCGGCACGCCCTGCTTGACCAGGCGGGCGGCGAGGGCGTGGCTGTTGGCGTAGACCGGGTTGTCGGCTTCATTGGCGCGGGCGGCGAGTTCGACCGCCTTGGCCAGTTGCTTCATGGCGTTCGGGAAATGGTCGCGGTAGAGGCCGGTGGCCGAGAGTACGACGTCGATACGCGGGCGCTTGAGCGCCTCGCGCGGCACCAGCTTGACATCGACGACCCGCCCGCCGGCGTCCCATACCGGTTCAACGCCCAGCGTCCACAGTGCCTGCGCTTCGAGAATGCCTTGGTGGCGCATGGTTTCGACCGACCACAGCGAGAAGGCGAGCTTTTTCGGCGCACGCCCGGCTTTGGCGGTGTGTGCCGCGATCAAGGCATCGGCGGCTTCCTTGCCGGCTTCCCAGGCCTGCTTGGTCGGTACCCGCGAGGGATCGAAACCATAGAGGTTGCGGCCGGTGGGCAGGGCGTCCGGGTTCTTGATCGGGTCGCCGCCGTAGGAGGTTGGGCGGTGCTGGCCGGAGAGCGCGGAAAGCAGGCCGGCGATTTCGCCTTCGGCACCGAGGTCGGCGTACCAGCGGCGGCCTTGTTCGAGTTTTTCGGCCAAGGCCGTTTCTGCCGGCGATTTACCGGCACCTCCCCGTTCGGCGGGCAGGGCGGTCTTGCCCGCCAGCGCGTCGGCGAGCATCCGGAACGGCGGGGTGCTGCTCAGTTTGGTGTAGTCGCCGACGAAAATCTCGTCCAGATCGTCTTCCTTGACTCCCATGATGCGGGCGGCGGTTTCGTGGAAGCCCTTGCCCAGCATCAGCAGCACGGTGCCGAGCCGGTGCTTTTCCTGCGGCGCGGTACCGAAGCTGTGCAGGCCGAGCGGCTGCGCGGTCTGCGCCAGTTCGTGCAGGTGGTTGTGCAGTTCGTCGATGAAGGCGCGGAAGTCCCGGTCGATGCGGGCCTCGTTCCAGCCCATGTCCTTGTCGATGCGTTCCTTTTTGACCCGTTTTTTCAGGTCGACCGCAATTTTTTCCTTCACCGCGCCGTCGTCCTGCGCCAGCCATTGGTGCAGCAGGTCGTGGATCTGGGTCAGCGCATCGTGCAGCCCGGCCGGGGCGAAGGGCGGTGTCTGGTGGGTGACGATCACCGCGCGGCCGCGCCGCTTGGCCTGCAGGGCCTCGCCGATGTTGTCGACAATGTAGGGATAGATCACCGGCAGGTCGCCGACCGCGAGCAGCGGGTAGTCGGTCACCGGCAGGCCGCGTTCCTTGCCCGGCAGCCATTCCTGCGAGCCGTGGGTGCCGTAGTGCACCAGCGCGTCGGCCTTGAATTGCTCGCGCAGCCAAAGGTAGTGCGCCAGGTAGAAGTGCGACGGGGCGGCACTGGATGAGTGGTAGAGGGCTTTTTCCTTTTCCTCCCAGCGTTCGCCGCGCGGTGCCTGCGGGCTGAAGACGAGCTTGCCGACGGCCAGGCGCGGGATGACGAAAAAGGCTTCGCCACGGTCAACCAGCACCATGGCCGATTTTTCCGGCGCCCCCCAGCGCTGTTGGATTTCATCCTGGATCGCCGGCGGCTGGCGCTGGAGCCAGGCCTTGTAGGTGGCGACCGGCAGCTTTTCGGCCAGGCCGTCGCGGAGCAGGGCGGCGAGCTGCCCGTCGCGGTAGAAGGGGGCGAGCAAGCGTTGCAGGGTGCCGATCAGGGTGATTTCGCTTTCGCCGTGGGTGTCGTAGCCGGCGGCTTGCAGCGCCTTGAGCGTGGTCTCGAAGCTCTTCGGTACGTTCATGAACGAGGCCGAGAGGTTCTTTTCGCCCGGCGGGTAGTTCCAGAACAGCAGCGCGACCTTCTTTTCACCGTTCGGCAGGCGCTGCAGGCGGATCAGCCGCAGCGCCTTGTTGACCACCGTGGCGGCTTGCTCGGGCAGCACCGTGGTGTCGCCGCTGGCCTTGTCCACGGTGTGGGCGACGATGGCGTCGATGATCCCGGCGTATTCGCCCTGGGCCAGATAGAAAGGCACGTCGGTCAGCGGCACGCCTTGCGGATCGGCGCGCCAGGCGGCTTCGTCGCCCTTGCGGTAGCTCAGCGCGTGCACCACCGGAATGCCGAGTTCAGCCAGTTCTTTACGCCGGCCTTCGGGGTCGAGCACGATCTGGGTGTTGATCACCGCGTCGGCAATGACCCGGTCGCCAACGGTCAGCATTTTCTTGTGGGCGCCGAGGACGCTGGCGTAATAAGGCAGGGCGATGGCGCCGGCAGCTTCGATGCGGGCGACCAGGTCGTCGATGAAGCCTGTTTGTTCGGCGCCGATGTAGATCTGGTGCATGGCGATGGCGACGGTCGGCGGCCGTTGGTCGGGGGCGATGCCGCGCCATTTGAAGTACTCGGCCGGGCTGGCGAAAACCCGTTGCGGTGCGCGCGGATGGTAGATCGCCTCGTCCGGGAAGACGAAGGGTGGGGCAACCGCCGGCAGCGGCTGGCCGCGCAGGTGAGCGGCGAGCAGGGTGAAAAAGGCTTCGTAGTTGCTGCGCCCGCCGTTGGTGTAATAAGCGTGCAGGGTGTCCGCCAGCGCCTTGGGCAGACCTTTGCCCATGGCCCCGCTGTCCTTCATCCACAGCTGTGCCGTCGCCAGTTGTTCGACGCTTGCTCCGAGCTTGTTCTTGACCACTTCCTGCATATGGCTGCGAGCGGTGTCGAAGACGATGAAATCGCGTTTCTGGAGTAGTTTCGCGGCCTGTTCACCGCCCAGGCGCTCAATAAAATGGGCTTCCACGGTCAACCCGTGCTTTTGGCCAATTTCCGTCAGTACCCTGAATTTTCCAGGCGGCACCGGTGTCGTGGCGATGAAGAGGAGGGAGGGTCCGGTCGGGAGCGGTTCGCAGAGCGCGAACGGCGCCAGGAATAGGGCGACCAGAAAAAGGAAGAGCTGGCGGAACAGGTGCATGACGAGTCGGGGGCTGCGGAAAAAGGTGGGGCCGGCTCCGTGGCGGGAGCCGGCTGGAGCGATCAGAAATCGCTGCGCAGTGTCAGGAAGACATTGCGGCCCATTTCGGCATAGCCGAAGTTGGGCGATTTTTCCGCCAAGCGGACATCGGTCAGGTTATTGACCCCGGCACGCAGGCTGAGATGCTTGCCGATCTTTTTGCCGACGCTGGCATTCCACACCGAGTAGGCCGGCAGGCGTACCCCGGTGGTGTCGATCTGGCGACCGTAATATTCGACGGCGGCGCGGACTCCCCAGCCGTCGGCCAGGCGCCAGTCAAGCTGCGAGGTCAGCGTCAATTCGGGGCGGTCGGCCAAATCCTTGCCGGTAATGTCGTTCTTGGCGTCGAGCGCAATCAGGTTCGCTCCCCAACTCAGGCTGGAAGAAATTGCCCAGTTGAAACCGCCCTCAAGGCCGGTGATGCGCGCTTTTTCGACGTTGTCGTAGAGGTAGGTGCGGCGTGTACCGGAAACGCTGAGCAGCTTGTAGGTGATCAGGTCTTCGACGCGGGAGTGGAACAGCGTCGCGCGCAGATTGAGCGGGCCGCGCGTCCAGTCGGCGCCGATTTCGATGGAATCGGCGCTTTCCGGCTTGATGCCGGCGTTGCCGAGGAAGGTGTGGGGGCCTTCGGCGCCAACGTAGCTGGGGGAAATCTGCTTCAGGGTCGGGGCCTTGAAGGCGTGGCCGTAGCCGCCCTTGATCACCAGTTCCGGGCTGGCTTCCCAGACCAGGTAGGCGCGCGGACTGGCCTCGTTGCCGAAGATTTCGTGGTGATCGTTGCGGATGCCGGCGGTCAGCATCAGGTTCTTGCCGAGCGCGATTTCGTCCTGGATGAACAGCGCCTTGTGCTTCGCGTCGTCCTTGCCGCCGATCAGACCACTGTTTTTCAGCGTTTCGGTCCGGTGTTCGCCGCCGACGGTCAGGATATGGCCGCCAAGCTTGATTGCCGCGAAGCCATCGACCACTTCATCGCGAATATTCTGCGGCCGGGTCGTGGCCACGCCGTTGGTGCGTCGGTTGGTGATGTCGATTTCGCTGTCGTAGACCCGGGCCTGTGCCCGCCAGCTGCCGAATTCACCCTTCCAGGCCAGGCTGCGCTGGCTGCGTTCGATGTCGTAGATATTCTGGTAGGCGACCTTGGCGCTACTGACATCATCATAGCGTCGGGTTTCCTCGCCGCCGTTCCATTGCAGGTCGAGGCTCTGGTTTTCGCTGAGACGGATGCTGCTGCCCAGGCCGTAGCTCTGCTGTCGGCGCCCTTCGATTTCCGAGTAACGGCGGTCTTCTTTCTTGGCAATCGGGTCGCGATCCTGGGTTTCGGCATTGACTCGCAGGACAACGCGCTCGCCCAGCGGGCCGGCGGCGAAGAGCGAGGCGCGCTGGCCGTCTCCGCCCTTGTTGCCACCGCCCAGAGTATTGCCCGATAGCATCATCGAGCCGATCCAGCGGTCCTTGGGCTGGCGGGTGATGAGGTTGACGACCCCGCCCAGGGCTTCCGAGCCGTAAAGCGTGGACATCGGACCACGGATGATCTCGACCCGCTCGATGGCCGATACCGGCAGCCAGCCATATTGGTAATCCGAATGGCCGACAACGTCGTCCGAGGGGGAAATCCGGCGACCGTCGATCAGGGTCAGGGTATGCCGGCCTTCCAGACCGCGCAGCGCCAGGGTCTTGCGACCGCCGACTTGTCGCGGCGTCAGGGTGATGCCGGGGGCGCCGCGAACGATGTCGAGGAGATCGGCCGCGTTGCGCTCCTCGATCTCCTCGCGTCCGATCACCGTCACCGAGGCCGGTGCGGTGCGCGTGTCGTGTTCGGACATGGTCGCGGTGACCACGGTGTCCTTGAGGGTCTTATCCGCGCCCTGAGCAGCGGAAAAGGAAAAAATGCCAAGCAATGCCAACGGGATGGCGCGCAGCCCAAAACGGGTGGAACCGTGCATGGAAACCTCCAAATCGAGTTTTTCGGTCTGGCTGGCTACCGGGCGAAGGCTGGGTGGCTGGCTGAATTTATTTGAGAATCGTTATTATTTCACTCGGGGCGGCAAATGAGAAGCCCGAAAAAGAAAAGGGCCACGCAAGCGCGGCCCCCTTGTTGCATTTTTGCCGAATTCATCCGCGTGCAAGCCCTGGGCTCACCGCAATGGCGGCAGAAATCTTCCTGCTTACAGATCGCTACCCGGCTTTCTCCGGAACTTGCGTTCGCCGTCGCCACGCGGTGCGAAACCGCCGCCGGGGCGGCCTTCGTCGATGCGCAGGTTGATCGGCACGCCGCGGATGCGGGTGCGCTTCAGGGCATTGGCGGCTTCATGCGGCATGCCGGCCGGTAGTTCGACGGTGCTCGATTCCTCGTAGAGACCGATGCGGCCGATGAAGCGGCTTTCGATGCCGGCTTCGTTGGCGATCGCGCCGACGATGTCGCGTACTTCGACGCCATGCTCCCGGCCGACATCGATCCGGTAGCGGACCATGTCGCCGGCCGGTGCCGGGCGGGGCGGGCGGTCTTCGCGGCGCGGGCGCTCGCCCCGGTCGTCGAAACGCGGGCGTTCGCTGCGTTCGCCATCGCGCTCGAAGCGCGGCTTGCGCTCGGCGCGGTCGCCGAAACTGGCTGGACGGCGGTCGTTGCCGCGCTCGTTGCGGTCGAAAGCGCGCGGCGGCGGGGGATCTTCGCCGGCGACCTGCAGCGGCTTGCCTTCCTGCGCCATCATCGCCAGCGCGGCGGCAACTTCCTCGGCGCCGACGTTATGTTCTTCGCAAATCTGGGCAACGATGTTGCTGAAGAAATCGAGGCCCTCGGCATTCATCACTTCGGCGATCTTTTCCTTGAAGGAAGCCACGCGCTTGTTGGTGACGTCGGCGCGCGAGGGCAGGGTCAGCGGTGCGATCGGCTGGCGGGTGGCGCGCTCGATGGTGCGCAGCATGCGGATTTCGCGCGGTGCCACGAACAGGATCGCGTTGCCGTTGCGGCCGGCGCGGCCGGTACGGCCGATGCGGTGCACGTAGGCTTCGGTGTCGTACGGAATGTCGTAGTTGACGACGTGGCTGACGCGCGGCACGTCGATGCCGCGGGCGGCGACGTCGGTGGCGATGACGATATCCAGCGCGCCGGACTTCAACTGATCGATGACGCGTTCGCGCATCTGCTGGTTCAAGTCGCCGTTCAGCGCAGCGGCGGCGTAGCCGCGGGCGGAGAGCTTGTCGGCCAGTTCGACGGTGGCGGTCTTGGTGCGGACGAAGATGATCGCGGCGTCGAAATCTTCCTCGACTTCGAGGATGCGGGTCAGCGCATCGAGCTTGTGCATGCCGGAAACCTGCCAGTACACCTGGCGGATTGCGGCGACCGTGGCGGTCGCGGCCTTGATCTTGATTTCACGCGGTTCGACCAGATACTTCTGGGCGACGCGGCGGATCTGCTCGGGCATGGTCGCCGAGAACAGCGCAGTCTGGTGCTGTTCCGGGGTACGTTCGAGAATCCACTCGACGTCGTCGATGAAGCCCATGCGCAGCATTTCGTCGGCTTCGTCGAGGACCAGGGTCTTCAGGCTGTCGAGGTTGAGCGTCTTGCGCTCGAGGTGGTCCATGACCCGGCCCGGCGTGCCGACGATGACGTGGGCGCCGCGTGCCAGCTGCTTGAGCTGGATGGTGTAGCTCTGGCCACCGTAGATCGGCAGCACGTGGAAGCCGGGCAGGTTCTTGGCGTAGCTCTGCAGGGCTTCGGCGACCTGGATCGCGAGTTCGCGGGTCGGGGTCAGGATCAGCGCTTGCGGCTTATTGACCTTGATGTCGATGGTTTCCATCAGCGGCAGTGCGAAGGCGGCGGTCTTGCCGGTGCCGGTCTGCGCCATGCCGAGGATGTCGTGACCGTCGAGCAGGATGGGGATGCATTGCGCCTGGATCGGCGAGGGGGTTTCGTAACCGATTTCGGAGAGGGTTTTCAGCAGCGATTCGCTGAGGCCGAGATCGGCAAAGCTTTCGACGGGAGTCGTCATCGGTGTTTCCTTTCAGCACGACGACGACCACGGCCCGCTTCGATGAAGGGCGGTGGTCGGTGCGCACAAGGCCCGCTCAAGCGGGCGTCCTGGGTGACCCCGACGCAGCCATGCCGGGGAACGAATGATTGATTGCTTCAATGAGTAAATGCGGGTGTGACCTGCTCAAAAACCTGTGATACCGGCGGCTGCGCGGAATGACTGCGGGCGAAACATCAACGCATTGAACTGATTATTCTACATTTTTTTTCCCGCCACGGCTAGCGGCGATACGCCGGAGGGTGATCGGGGTGCGGCGGCCCTCTCGTTCAGGGTTCGCTACGGATGACGCCGAGGATCAGGATCGGGCGTTGCAGGCCTTGGTCGTAGCCGAGCGGGACGATGGCGAGATCGTGGTCGTTTGTCGGCGTGGCCGTTTCATGCAGCCAGATGCCGGCGGCAGCGTGGGCGGCGGCAAAGGTCTCGAAACAGGCTTGCAGGCGTATATCGCGTACAGGCAGGAAATGACCGCTGCCACGGTCGAGCAGGCAGTCGGTATCGAGGCGCTGAACGCCGTAGCCGACGGCGGGGCGCGGCAAGGGCAGGCTTGCGATGTCGAAGGGGTCGCCGAAGGTATCGACGGGAATTGCGAGGTCGGGCATGGGCGTATTGTAGCGGTCTCGTCCACCGCGCCAAGAGATTGCTTCGACCTGGCGGGCAATGGGCCGGTTCCGGGGCCGGATTATGGCAAAAGCCCCTCCTTGGGCGAAAGCGAGAGGCGGGAAGAGGGCGGAGAAGCCGGGATCGGGAGGGCTCTGGAAGGGGGTGCGTGTTAGAATCGCTGACTGTCACAATAACTTAACGGAACTGTCATGTTCGGTCGCCTGATGCCCAAGGAGGGCAAGTATTTCGATCTATTCAACGCGCATGCGGACCTGATCGCCGAGGGTGGCGGCGAGTTGTCCGCCCTGATCAATGCGCTGGTCGATACACCGGAAAAGGCCACGGCTCATGCCGACCGGATCGATCGCCTCGAGCGCGAGGCCGACAAGATTACGCACGATACGCTCGCTCAACTGCACACTTCCTTCATCACGCCGTTCGACCGGGATGAAATCCATACCTTGATCAGTGACATGGACAATATCCTGGACGTAATCCAGGACGTGGCCGAGTCGATGGCGCTCTACGATATCAAGCAGGTGCCGCAGGATGCCAAGCGACTCGCCGATGTCAGCGACCAATGCTGTACCAGCGTCCGGGCCGTGGTCAAGCTGCTGCACAGCATGGACAACGCGCCGACCATCCTGCGCAAGTGCAATGAAATCGACGAACTCGAATCCGACGCCGACCGTATCCTGCGCGAAGCCATGTCGCGCCTCTTCCGCGAGGAATCCGACGTCCGCCAGTTGATCAAGCTGAAGGAAATCTACGAACTGCTCGAAAGCGTCACCGACCGCTGCAAGGACGTCGCCGGCACCATCGAAGCCATCGTTCTCGAAAACTCCTGAGCGGGAAGCGCAATGGATTCCTTGCAAATCAGTCTTTGGGTCGTCGTCACGCTGGTCGTCGTGGCCCTGCTGTTCGATTTCATGAACGGCTTCCACGATGCGGCGAACTCGATTGCCACCATCGTCTCCACCCGTGTTCTCAAGCCGCACCAGGCAGTCATCTGGGCGGCGGCCTTCAACTTTCTCGCCTACTTCCTGTTCCAGTTGAAAGTCGCTTCCACCATCGGCAAGGGCACTATCGATCCAGCCATTGTCGATCACTACATCATTTTCGGCGCCTTGGTCGGCGCCATTGTCTGGAACGTGATTACTTGGTACTACGGCATTCCCTCGTCGTCGTCGCATGCGCTGGTCGGCGGCCTGGTTGGCGCTGCCGTGGCCAAGGCTGGTTTTGCCGGTCTTGTCACCTCCGGAGTACTCAAGATCATTGCCTTCATCTTCATCGCCCCACTGTTCGGTTTCGTGATCGGTGGAGCGCTGATGGTGCTCGTCTCCTGGCTATGTCGCAACATGGCTGCCCGCAAGGTGGACAAACATTTTCGCCGCTTCCAGCTGCTTTCGGCTGCCGCCTACAGTCTCGGGCATGGCGGTAACGATGCCCAAAAAACGGTAGGCATCATCTGGATGTTGCTGATCGCTGCCGGAATTTCACAGGGCAATGAGCCGGTCCCGAGCTGGGTGGTCTTCTCTTGTTATGCCGCGATGGGCCTGGGAACGATGTTCGGTGGCTGGCGCATCGTCAAGACCATGGGCAACCGTATTACCAAGCTCAACCAGGCTCGGGGCTTCTGTGCCAACAGCGGCGGCGCCGTCACCCTGTTCATGGCCAGCGCCTTCGGCATCCCGGTTTCAACCACCCACACCATTACTGGGGCCATTGCCGGCGTCGGTTCGACACGTGGCACCCGGCGCGTGCGCTGGGGAGTTGCCGGCGGCATCGTCTGGGCCTGGATACTCACCGTTCCCTGTAGCGCCCTGATGGCTGCCATTGCCTGGTATCTCGGCACCCTGATCCTGTAAACCGCCGACTTTCCGTCATCAAGCCCGGTACTGGCCGGGTTTTTTCAGGCCAGGATGTCGGGAACCAGCATTTCCTCAAGCTGACGTATCCGGTCCTTGAGCGCCAGCTTGCGCTTCTTGATGCGGCGTATCAGCAGTTCGTCGCAGGGTATGTGTGCCAGCAGACATTCGATGACCTGATCCAGGTCACGGTGTTCAAGCCGCAGTTCGAGCAGCTGGGTGCGGATCTGTTGTATTTCTTCTTCGCAGAGCGGTTGCAGCGCCATGTACGACTCCTGACAGCAAGCGATGTTTTGCTAGAATAAACCTGCAATTTAATCAATAACGGAGGAGAACACCATGCAGCATCATGTAATTGTTGCTTTTGGCAAGGATCGTGAATTTGAATACAAGCTGAGCTCCGGAGGGGCTGCTGACGAGGCTCGTCAGTGGTTCGAGCGTGAATTCGTTTCGCTCGAATGCGATGTGGCCACGCCGACCGGAAAAATCCTGGCGGTTGATCGCATTCTCAGTGTTGCCAAGTATGCAGGCGAGGCAAGATTCCGCGAACAGCAGACTTGGGCCGAGCAGTTTGCCCGCAATACCGCCACGATTCTCGGTCGCGAGTTGATTCGCGTAGACGTCGGGAACTACAGCATCGGTTATTGATGAGCAAGGCCTTTGTCCGCGAAAGCGATGACGACGATGAAGTTGAACCTTCATTGAAGCTGCCGGCGGGCGTGCGCAATTACATCACGCCGGCCGGGCATGCCCGGTTAAAGAACGAACTGGAACACCTGGTCAAGCGCGAGCGGCCGCAAGTGGTGGAGGTCGTTGCCTGGGCAGCCTCGAACGGCGACCGCTCGGAAAACGGCGACTATATCTACGGCAAGCGGCGCCTGCGCGAAATCGACCGGCGCATCCGCTTTCTCACCAAGCGTCTGGACGTCGCCGAGGTGGTTGATCCTTTGCGTCAGGGGCGCAACGACCAGATATTTTTTGGTGCCAGCGTCACGGTGGCCGACAGTGACGGTAGTGAAAACACCTATGCCATCGTCGGGGTTGACGAAGCCGATGCCTCGCGCGGGCGTATCAGCTGGATTTCTCCCCTGGCCCGTGCCTTGATCAAGGCACGGGAGGGCGATACGGTGCGCTTTCAAAGCCCTGCCGGTGTCCGCGAAATCGATATTCTCGAAGTGCTGTATCGCAGCATCGAGTAGTTGTTTTTCATTCCCCTTCGGCTGGTCCAGAGCTGATTATCTACTTTAACAAAATGTAAAAAACCATTGTTGTTAAAAGGTTTTTTGTGTTCAAATGCTCTTTTTTCCGGACTCTGGAAGCACCATGATTGCCTCCCGCCGCATCCTGCCTGCCTTCATTCTCGTCGCCGTGCTTGCCGCCGGGGGGTTCTGGTATGGACGCCAGGAGGGTAATGGCAGGAAGCTTCCCGCCAAGCCGGGGCCAGTCCCGGTAACGGTCGCCAAAGCCGAATTGAGCGAGATGCCCTTGCTGCTGAACACGGTCGGGCGAGCCGAAGCCTGGGAGGGGGTAACCCTCAAGTCGCGGGTCGACGGCCAGGTCCAGGCCGTGCGGTATACCGAAGGTCAGGCGGTGAAGAAGGGCGAAGTCCTGCTCCAGCTCGATCCCGGTGATTTTGCCGCCAGGGTGGCGCAAGCCGAGGCAGTGGTGGCTCGCGACGAGGCGCAGCTGGCCAAGGCGCACGCCGATGTCGAACGCCATGCCGGGCTCAAGGCCCGCGGTTTTGTCTCGGACGAAAAACTCAACGAGATGCGGACCAACGAAATGGCGGTCGCGGCAACGCTGAAGGCCGACCGGGCAGCGCTGGAACTCGCCCGACTGCAGCTTTCCTACACCACCATCCGCGCACCGTTTGCCGGCGTGGTCGGCGCTCGCCTGGTCTTCCCCGGTTCGGCGGTCAAGACCAACGACACGGCGCTGGCCGTGGTCAATCGGGTCGATCCGTTGTACGTGACCTTCTCGGTGCCCGAGCGGCATCTGAGCCGCCTGCGCCAAAGTCTGGCCCAGGGGCCGTTGACCGTGCAACTGAGCGTGCCCGGCAGCAAGAGCGAAGAGCTGCACGGCAAAGTGCGCTTCATCGACAATGCAGTCGACCCGGCGACCGGCACCATCGTGATGAAAGCGGTGTTCGATAACCCGCGCGGCCAATTGACGCCGGGGCAGTTCATCAACGTCAGCACCACGCTGGAACGGCTTGCCGATGCCGTGCTGGTCCCCAACGAGGCGGTACAGCAGGGAGCAAACGGCAACTTCCTGTACGTCGCCAAGACCGATGACACGGTCGAGATGCGCAAGATCGAGGTGCTGGCCAGCCATCAGGGCAAATCGGCGATTGGCCAGGGCTTGGTGGCCGGCGAGGCAGTGGTGACCGATGGCCAGTTACGGCTGACGCCGGGAGCCGCGATCCGCGTCAAGGAAAAGATCGGGGATAAGGGTACCGAGAAGCCTGTCGAAAAAGCCGCAGATAACGCTACCGGGAAAACCAAGGAGGGCGAGCCAGCAGCCGGGCAGGGTTCCGCCACGCCGGGCAAGGCCGCCACCGGCGCCAGCGTCCGTTAAGGAGCCGCGATGAATCTGCCCGAATTGTGCATACGTCGTCCGGTGATGACGACGCTGCTGATGGCCGCGATTCTGGTCTTCGGCATCCTTGGCTACCGGGCCTTGCCGGTTTCCGAACTGCCGGCGGTCGATTTTCCGACCATTTCGGTCTCGGCCAGCCTGCCCGGCGCTGCACCAGAAACCATGGCCGCCGCCGTGGCAACGCCGCTGGAAGGCCAGTTTTCGACGATTGCCGGGCTGGAGTCGATGAACTCGACCAGCGCCCAGGGCTCGACCACGATCACAATGCAATTTGCCTTGAGTCGCGACATCGACGCGGCGGCGCAGGATGTGCAATCGGCGATTTCGGCGGCCTTGCGCAAGCTGCCGCCGAACATGCCGACGCCGCCGTCGTTCCGCAAGGTGAACCCGGCCGACTCGCCGATTTTCTACATCGCGATGTCGTCCGAGACGCTGCCGCTATCGCTCGTGCACGAATACGCTGAAACCCAGCTGGCGCAACGCCTGTCGACCATCCCCGGCGTCGCCCAGGTGCAGATCTACGGGTCGCAGAAGTACGCGGTCCGCGTCCAGGCCAACCCGGACCAGCTGGCGGCGCGTGGCATCGGCCTCGACGAATTGCAGCAGGCGATTGCCCAGGGCAACGTCAACCAGCCGGTCGGCCAGCTCGATGGCAGCCGCCAGACCTTCGCGCTCAAGGATAACGGCCAGCTCAGTAACGCCGCCGCTTACCGGCCATTGATCGTGAGCTGGAAGAACGGGGCGCCGGTGCGTCTCGAAGACGTGGCCACGCCCATCGACAGCGTCGAGAACATCCGCATCGCCAGCTGGCACATCGACAAGCGCGCCATCGTGCTCGCCATCCAGCGCCAGCCGGGGGCCAATACCATCGAAACCGTCGATGCGATCAAGAACGTGCTGCCGGCTTTCCAGGCCAAGCTGCCGGCGGCGCTGACGATGAAGGTGCTGTTCGACCGCAGCCATTCGATCCGCGACGCGATCGAGGACGTGCAATTCACGCTGGTGCTCTCGGGCTTCCTGGTGATCATGGTGATCCTGCTCTTCCTCCGCAACCTGTCGGCGACGGTGATTCCCAGTCTGGCGCTGCCGATTTCAGTGGTCGGCACCTTCGCCGTGATGCACCTGCTCGGCTACAGCCTGGATAACCTGTCGCTGCTGGCGTTGACGCTCTCGGTCGGCTTTGTCGTCGACGACGCGATCGTGATGCTGGAAAACATCATCCGCCACGTCGAAGCCGGCGAAACGCCGTTCCAGGCGGCGATCAAGGGGGCAGGGGAGATCGGCTTCACGATCATCTCGATGACCCTGTCGCTGATTGCGGTGTTCATCCCGGTGCTGTTCATGCAGGGCATTGTCGGCCGGCTGCTCAACGAATTCGCGGTCACCATCTGCGTTGCCATCCTGGTTTCCGGCTTCGTCTCGCTGACCCTGACGCCGATGCTCTGCAGCCGCTACGTGCGGCACGCCGAGCCGGACGCGCATGGCCGCATCTTCATGCTCTTCGAGCGCTTTTTTGCGGCGCTGCTGGCCGGCTATGAAAAGAGCCTGCGCTGGTCGCTGGCACACAAGCGCAGCGTGCTGGCCAGCTTTTTTGCCACCATCGGCCTGAGCGTCTGGCTGTTCACGCTGGTGCCCAAGGATTTCCTGCCCAGCGGCGACTCCGGCCAGATCATCGCCTTTACCGAAGGCGCCCAGGATGCGTCGTTTGCTTCGATGGTGCAGCACCAGCGGATGGTCGCCGAAATCGTCGCGCAGGACCCGGATATCGCTTCCTTCATGTCGGCGGTCGGCGCCGGCGGCATCCGCCCGACGGCCAACACCGGGACCGTGTTCATGATCCTCAAGCCGCGCAGCGAACGCAGTTCGACGCCGGACCAGATCATCCAGCGGCTGCGCCCCAAGCTGGCGCAGGTGCCGGGAATCAAGGTCTACATGCAGAATCCGCCGGTGATCCGCATCGGCGGCCAGGTCACCGCCGCGCAGTACCAGTACACGCTGCAAAGCACCGACCTCGATGAGTTGTACCAATGGACCGGGACGCTGACCCAGAAAATCCGCCAGCTGCCGGGTTTTGTCGACGTCGCCAACAACCTCAACAATCTCAGCCCGGTGGTCGGCGTCGAAGTCGACCGCGACAAGCTGAGCGCGCTCGGGCTCAGCTTTGCCCAGGTCGAAGACGCCTTGCAGAGCGCCTTCAGCGCCCGCCAGGTGTCGACCATCTACGGCAGCAGCGCGCAGTACCAGGTCATCCTCGAAGTCGCGCCGGAATACCAGGCCGACCCGCAAGTCCTGGCGCGGCTTTACGTGCGCGGCGGCGGCAAGCTGATCCCGCTCGACACCGTGGCCCGCTTCACCAAGAAAACGCAGGCGCTGACGGTGAACCACCAGGGCCAGCTGCCTTCGGTCACCATCTCGTTCAACCTGCTACCCGGGGTTTCGCTGGGCGACGCGGTCGACCGGATCAAGGCCCTGGAATCCGAAATCAGCGTCCCGGCCTCGCTTGCCACCAGCCTGCAAGGCACGGCGCAGGCCTTCCAGTCCTCGCTGCAAGGCCTCGGCGTGCTGCTGCTGGTCGCCGTGCTGGTGGTTTATCTGGTGCTCGGGATTCTCTACGAGAGCTTCATCCACCCGCTGACCATCCTCTCCGGCCTGCCTTCGGCCGGCCTCGGCGCGTTGATCACGCTGCTGCTGTTCAAGGTCGACCTCAGCCTCTACGCCTTTGTCGGCGTCATCCTGCTGATCGGTATCGTCAAGAAGAACGCGATCATGATGATCGACTTCGCACTGGAAAAACGCCGCAAGGACGGCGCCGACGCCTATACCGCGATCTACCAGGCCAGTGTGATCCGCTTCCGCCCGATCATGATGACGACCATGGCAGCGCTGGTCGGGACGCTCCCGATTGCCCTCGGCATCGGTGCCGGTGCCGAAGTCCGCCAGCCGCTCGGCCTCGCCGTCGTTGGCGGGCTGCTGCTGTCGCAAGTCCTGACCCTCTACCTGACGCCGGTGATCTACCTCTACCTCGACCGCTATACCCGCGACGAAGCCGTTGCCGCGGGCCAGGAAAAGAACCTGGTCTGAGCAATGGGCCGGGCATGACCGGCCCTGCCTGGTTTTTTTGCGGGATAAGCAAACACCAGGCAGGACGGCAGGGATTTCTACCCGTTCACGGTCAACGCTGAAAAACCGGAAAAATCAAGGCAGCGGGAGATCGATTTTTCCGGAGCGGGGGTTTGGTCAGCCGCAGGTGCCGACCGCGCCGCAGGCGGTGCAGAAGTCGCAGCCGTCCTTGCGGATCACGGTGTGGTTGCCGCACTCGCTGCACAGCTTGCCCTGGGTCGGCAGCACCTTGTTACTGACGGTGTCTTCCGGGGCTTCGAGGATGCCCATCTGCTGCAGCGGGAAGCCGGCTTCGTCGAGGATGCCGAGCATCGCGTAGCGGTGGATGATCAGGTGCGCGATGTAGGCGACGGTGGAGGGGTAGGTCTGCTGCTTGCGCGAACCGGGAACGAAGGCCATGAAATCGCCGAGCGGCTCGGAGTAGTCGAGCAGCTTGCGCAGCTTCATGCCGATCCAGGCCGGGTCGAGCACGCGCATGTCGAGCGACAAGAGCTTGCACAGGCCGTCGAGGGCACGCGGGTAGTTGCCGGCCAGCCACATCGAGTAGGGGCGGGAGGTGCCGTCGGGCAGGGTGATTTCCTTGAGACCGAGGACGAAGTCTTCGCCGGTCGAGGGATTGCCGACGTCAACCGTCCAGGACAGCGTGCCGTCGGTGCCGGTCTTCGGCTCCTTGGCGCTGAACAGGGCGTCCTTCACCGGCGTCGGGCCTTCGTGCTTGAAGGCGCCGAGCTGTTCGCAACGCCAGCGGATGATCTGGGCCATCGCCGAAACCACCGAGGGCTGGCGCTTCTTTTCGCCGTGCGGGGGCATGGCGATATCGACTGCGTCGCCCGGGGTTTTGGCCAGGGCTTCGAGCTTCATTTCCAGCCAGCCGTGGTCGTTGGCGCGCATGTCCATCGACAGCGTCTTGGCAACGGCGCCGAGGCCGCGCGGTTCGGCCGGGCCGTTGGTCCACACCTCGAACGGCCAGGCGCGGCCTTCGGGTTCGACATGGCCGACGAAGAGCGCGAATTTACCGATCGCCGAGTCGAGCATGTAGGTCCAGCACAGATTGCCTTCCGGCAGGTTCGGGCGGCCCGGCCAGCGCAGGCTGGCCAGCACCGGTGCCGGCAGGTGCTTGATTTCGAGGCGGCGGTTGGCGTCGGAGATGAAGTCCTGCGGCGACTTGGCATCGGCGGCGGGCGCCGGCTCGGTTTTGCTCGGTTCGACCGAGAGGACAGAGCCGAGCACGCTGTTCGGGCGATAGGTGGCGAGGCCCTTGAGTCCGGCCTTCCAGGCCTGCATGTAGAGGTCCTGGAAGTCTTCGTAGGGGTAGTCGGCGGGGACGTTCACCGTCTTCGAGATCGAGGTGTCGACGTACGGTGCGACGGCGGCGACCATGTCGGCGTGGGCCTTGGCCGAGATTTCGAGGGCGGTCACGAAATACTCGGGCAGCTTGGAGACATCGCCGCCCTGGTGCTTGTACAGACGCCAGGCGTAGTCCTCGACCGAATATTCCTTGAGCGTGCCGTCCGGCATCCGCTTCTTGCGGTTGTAGGTCCAGGAGAACGGCGGTTCGATGCCGTTCGAGGCGTTGTCGGCGAAGGCCAGCGAAATGGTGCCGGTCGGCGCGATCGACAGCAGGTGCGAGTTGCGCAGGCCGTGCTTGCGGATCTCGGTCTTGACGTCGTTGGGCAGGCGCGAGGCGAAATTGCCGCCGGAGAGGTAGAGCTCGGCGTTGAACAGCGGGAAGGCACCGCGTTCCTTGGCTAGTTCGACCGAGGCGAGGTAGGCGGTGTCGCGCATGAATTCGCTGATGCGGCTGGCCAGGGCGCGCGCTTCCGGCTTGTCGTAGCGCAGGCGGAGCATGGTCAGGGTGTCGCCGAGGCCGGTGAAGCCGAGGCCGACGCGGCGCTTGTTGGCGGCTTCCTCGGCCTGGCGGGCGAGCGGCCAGTGGGTGGCGTCGAGAACGTTGTCGAGCATCCGGGTCGAGACGCGGACGGCTTCGGCGAAGCCTTCGAAGTCGAAGCTGGCCTTGTCGGAGAAAGCGTCGCGGACGTACAGCGTGAGGTTCAGCGAACCCAGGCAGCAGCAGCCGTACGGCGGCAGCGGTTGTTCGGCGCAGGGATTGGTGGCCTCGATCAGCTCGCAGTAGTTGAGGTTGTTGTCCTTGTTCATCCGGTCGAGGAAGAGGATCCCCGGCTCGGCGTGATCGTAGGTGGACTTCATCACCTGGTCCCACAGGTCGCGGGCGCGCACCTTGCGGTACACCCACAGGCCGTCCTCGCGCTGGTAGGCGCCGGCGGAACGCATGTCGGTATTCGGTTCACTGCGGTGCAGCAGTTCGACCTCGCCGTCCTGGTCGACCGCTTCCATGAAGGCGTCGGTGACGCCGATGGAAATGTTGAAATTGGTCAGGTCGCCGTGGTCCTTGGCGTGGATGAATTCCTCGATATCCGGGTGGTCGCAGCGCAGTACGCCCATCTGGGCGCCACGGCGGGCACCGGCGGATTCGACGGTTTCGCAGGAGCGGTCAAAGACCCGCATGTATGAGACCGGGCCGGAGGCGCGCGATTGCGTGCCCTTGACCAGCGCGCCCTGGGGCCGGATCGACGAGAAGTCGTAGCCGACGCCACCGCCGCGGCGCATGGTTTCGGCAGCCTGGGCGAGCGCGGTGTAGATGCCGGGGCGGCCATCGACGGTTTCGACGATCGAGTCGCCGACCGGTTGCACGAAGCAGTTGATCAGCGTCGCCTGCAGGTCGGTGCCGGCGGCAGAGTTGATGCGGCCGGCCGGGATGAAGCCGTTTTCCTGGGCCCACAGGAACTTCGCTTCCCAGTGGGCGCGATCCTTTTCCTGCTCAACCTGGGCGAGTGCCCAGGCGACCCGCTTGCGCACGTCGTGGACGTTGGTTTCCTTGCCCTTGGCGTATTTTTCGATCAGGACTTCGGCCGAGATTTCTTGCTCGGGCAGCGGTGGCAAAGCCGTTGGCGCGGGGATTTCAGTCAGGGAAAGTTGTTCGGCTAAAGGGGCCATCGCTTGCTCCTTGGGAGAGTTTTTGTTAGGGGGTTTTTTAGTGTGCCTGAGGACGAAATCTACTATATATAGTGGTTGAAGGCAATCCGTTGACTAGATGCAGTGGTTTGTGCCTTGCTTGCAAAAAATGCTTTTGTCTTTGTGCAAGTCGAGAAAAAACAAGGCCCCGGCAGCTTTCGCGACCGGGGCCGAGCGGAAGAAAAGAAGGCTTACAGGGCGAGGACGGCGCAGGCATGCTGCGCGATCATCCATTCCTCGTTGGTCGGAAGCACCAGCACGTCGACGCCGCTGTCGCTGCCGGAAATCCGGAGTTGGTCGGCGGCGTTGGCGGGCTCGTCGAGGGTGATGCCGAGCCAGGCCGATTGCGTGCAGACCCGGCGGCGGACTTCGGCCGCGTGTTCGCCGATGCCGCCGGTGAACACCAGCGCGTCGAGGCCGCCGATGGCCGCGGCGAGCGAGCCGATTTCGCGCACGATGCGGTAGCAGTAGAGGGCGATCGCTTCCTCGGCTTCCGGTTGGTCGGCGGCGAGCAGGGTGCGCATGTCCTGGCTGATCCCGGAAACGCCGAGCAGCCCGGATTCCTTGTAAAGCAGCCGGGTCAGCTCCTGTGAACCCATGCCCTTGTTGTCGATCAGGTAGAGCAGCACGCCGGGGTCGATGGCGCCGGTGCGGGTGCCCATCATCAGCCCGTCGATGGCGGTGAAGCCCATCGTCGAAGCAATGCTTTTACGCCCGATCATGGCACAGGCCGACGAGCCGTTGCCGAGGTGGCAGACGATCACCCGGCCGTCGGCGCGCTGGCTGTGCTCGGGCAGGACGCGGGCGATGTACTCGTAGGAGAGACCGTGGAAACCGTAGCGCTTGACGCCTTCAGCCGAGAGTGCGCGGGGGATGGCGAACGCCTGGGCAACGGCCGGATTGCTGCGGTGGAAGGCGGTGTCGAAGCAGGCGACCTGCGGCAGTTGCGGCAGGGTGCGGGCAATCGCCTTGATCCCGTTGAGGTTGTGCGGCTGGTGCAGCGGCGCCAGGTTGATGAATTGTTCGAGTTGCGCGAGCTTTTCACGGTCAACCTGCATCGGGGCCGAAAAAAGTTCGCCACCATGGACGACGCGGTGGCCGACGGCAGCAAGCTCGACGCCGCTGAGGTGTTCGCCGATCCACTTGAGCAGGAAATCGAGCGAGGCGGCATGTTGCGCTTCCTGTTCGCCGCTCAGGTCGAGGGCGATTTCGTATTTGCCGTCCTGGTCCTTGGCGACCAGCTTGGCCGAGGCACCGATACCGTCGATTTGCCCCGAGAGCAGCGGCTTGGCCGCCAGTTGGCCGTTGTGTCCATACAAGGAAAACTTGATCGACGATGAACCGGCGTTGATGGTGAGAATTCCACGAGCCATGACTTACTGTGCTCCCTTGTTGCGATTGGCATGGGCGACCAGCGCGGCGATCACGCACGAGGCGGTCCGCGTTTCGGCGGTGTCGGCGCGGCTGGTCAGGACGATGGGTACCTTGGCGCCGAGGACGATACCGGCCGTCAGCGCGTTGGCGAGATATTCGAGTTGCTTGGCGACCATGTTGCCGGATTCGAGGTCGGGGACGACCAGGATTTCGGCGTGGCCGGCGACGGCCGACTTGATCCCCTTGGTCTTGGCGGCGACGATCGAGACCGCGTTGTCGAAGGCCAGCGGGCCGTCGAGCAGGCCGCCCTTGATCTGGCCGCGGTCGGCCATCTTGCACAGCGCGGCGGCGTCGAGCGTGGACTGGATCTTGGGGTTGACCGTTTCGACCGCCGAGAGGATCGCTACCTTGGGTTCGGGGATGCCGATCACGTGGGCGAGGTCGATCGCGTTCTGGATGATGTGCACCTTTTCTTCCAGCGTCGGCGCGATGTTGATCGCCGCATCGGTGATCAAGAGCGGCCGGTGGTAGGTCGGCACGTCCATCAGGAAGACGTGGCTGATCCGGCGCGAGGTGCGCAGGCCGGCGGCCCGGCTGACCACTTCGCCCATCAGTTCATCGGTATGCAGGCTGCCCTTCATCAGTGCCTCGGCGTCGCCGGTGCGCACCAGCGAAACGGCCAGCGCAGCGGCGTCGTGACTGTGCGCGGCATGAACGATGCGGATGCCGTGCAGGTCGATGCCGAATTCCTCGGCAACGGCGCGGATCTTGTTTTCCGGGCCGACCAGGATCGGTTCGATGATCCCGGCCTGGAAGGCCTGGACCGGACCTTTCAGCGATTCGCGGTCGCAGGGGTGGGCCACCGCTGTCGGGATCGCTTCCAGGCCCTTGACCCGTTGCAGCAATTGGGTATAGCGCTCGTGTTTGTCGTCGATGTGGATTTCCGGCAGGTACACTTCCTGCAGGTGGCTGACCTTTTCGCTTGGCGCCAGCACTTCCGCGCTGCCGCGCACGACCTCCAGACCCTCTTGGTTGGTTCCGGCGCAATCGAACAGGATGTGCTTGTTGTGCGCGAATTTCTGCTTGGCGGTGACGGTGATGGTCACCGTATCGCCAATGTTGACCGGGCGGGCAAAATGCAGCGACTGATCGATCAGGATCGTGCCCGGTCCGGGAAACTGGGTGCCGAGGATGGTCGAGATCAGCGAACCGCTCCACATCCCGTGCGCCATCACCTCGCGGAACAGGCCGCTGTGCGAATACTCGGGGTTGGCGACGCCGGGATTGATCTCGCCGGTGAGGACGGCGAAGAGTTTGACATCCTCGGGCATCAGGGTCTTGGTCAGCGAGGCGCTTTCGCCAATTGGAATTTCATCGAAGGTCTTGTTGACCACGTGGCGTTGTTCGCCATGGTGATGCTGCATGCAGTTTCTCCGTACTGGAAAATGGAGGGTCAGGCGCGCTGGCCCTGACGTCGTTCATGGGCTGCGGTTGCCGCCGGAATTTCAATATCGAGCTCCGGGCAAACCGTTTGCAGCCGCTCGATGACCCAGGGATTCGCCTCGTAGGTAAATTCGCGGGCTTCCAGCGGTGCACCGCTGTAGGCGGCAACGAACAGCGCAACGGCAGCGGAACGGCTGACGCCGTATTCGCAATGCACCATGACCGACATCTCGAACGGCGCCGCGTCGATTTCGGCAATGAAATCGCGAATGCGGCGGGCCATCTCGAAATCGAAGAGGCCGGGAAGCGCCGGGATGAATTCGTCGGCCGGAACACTATCGAAGAAGGAAAGCCGCAGTACGTGCCGGAACAGCGGATCGAGCCGGGCTTCCGGGGTCGTCGGGTCGGTGATCGAGATGACCGCCATGTAGGGGCTACCGGCCAGCGATTCGGCCAGTTGGCGCGAGGTGTAGAAAACGTGATTGATCGTCATGTTACGGTCGACCGTGAAAAAGGCTGTTTTTCATTCCATGAATACCGGGTCGGAAAAAACCAGTGTGCCGTCCTTGCGCATCATCAGATTGTCGGCCTTGATCAGGTCAGGCAAGGCATCGTACTCGGAGGAAAATTCTTCCAGTGCCTGCAGCGACTCCTGCAGCGCGTCGCTCCAGCCCATCGGCGTTACCGCCAGGTGGTGCAGCGCGATGCGGCCCATGTCGTGGGCGAAATTGCGCCAGGCCATGCAGGCGTCGAAGTACGAGGTCGAAATCTTGGTCGCCAGCTCGACCGCATCGCCCTGGCCGGGCAGCGGATAGAGTCGCTCGACTTCGACGATATGGAAGGGAAAGCCGCGGCTCGACTTGCCGGCCGTACCGTGATCGGCGAACACCACCGGAAAATGGCGGCCGGTCGGGCGGTCGGGCGCGGTGTAATAAGCGTAGTCGGTTGGCGATGAGAGAATTTTGAAAACTCGTTCCTGGCCGTCGACGGTATCGGCTTCGACGACGATGGTGCTTTCGCCGCGGCCGATTTCCCGGCGCCCCTTGAGCAGGGGATGCTCGGGAACCGGGTCGGCAATGATCGGTGTGTCCTTGCTGTCCATGGGCGACTCCACCTTGGAAAAGGGCAGGGGGATGCCGCTGGCGGCATCCCGATCCTGCGTGATGTGCTCAAGCCGGGGGGCTTGTGGCGGTCAGGCGACGATGTGAGCGCCGGCGTCGACGTAGATGGTCTGGCCGGTCATCCCCGACGAACCCGGGGTGCACAGGAAGGCGGTCAGCGCGCCGACTTCCTCGATGGTCACGGTGCGGCCGAGCGGCGCCTTCTGCGCGTCGGATTCGAGCAGGTTGTTGAAGTTGGCGATGCCGGAGGCGGCGCGGGTCATGATCGGGCCGGGCGAGACGGCGAAGACGCGGATGCCCTTGGGGCCGAGGTCGTAGGCCATGTAGCGGACGGCCGATTCGAGCGCGGCCTTGATGATGCCCATCACGCCGTAGTTGCGGACCACGCGCTCGGCGCCGAGGTAGGACATGGTGATCAGCGAGCCGCCGTGCGCCATCAGCGGTTCCAGCGCCTTGGCCATGCGCAGGAAGCTGTGGCAGGAAACGTTCATCGCCGCGTCGAAACCTTCTTCGGTGGCGTCGATGACGCGGCCGTGCAGGTCGTCGGCATTGCAGAAAGCCATTGAGTGGATCGCGAAGTCGATTTCGCCGAAGGCGGCGCCGCATTCGGCGATCACGTTTTCCAGGCAGCCCGGCTCGGCCACGTCGAGCTTGAGGAAGCACTTGGCGCCGAGGGCTTCGGCCAGCGGCTGGGTGTACTTGGCGGTCTTGTCGTTCTGGTAGGTAATGGCGATTTCGCCGCCGAGTTCGACGATGGCCTTGGCCACTGCGTAGGCGATGGACTTGTCGTTGGCGATGCCGGTGACGATGCCTTTTTTGCCGGCGAGCGGCAGGGCCTGGTTGATGGCGTTCATTCTGTTCTCTTCCCTTTGCTTGGTTTTCAAAATGCTGCTCTGCATCAATTGAACTCCTCTTGCGCATCCTAGGCAAGAGGCTTGCAATGCTGTGCTGCAGCAGGATCGTGTCACAGGCGCATTGCAAGAAAGTGACGTACTGTCATATTCCCTATCTTTTTTGCCCTTGATCTGGAACAAGAAAGCAAAGTTGCCGACTGCTAACCTCCAGGCATCGAATGGGGAGGGATAAAGATGCTGTCGAACGAAAAAAAATCACCGGCGACGGCTGCGGTGGCCCAATCGACGGTAGACCGGGTACTGACCCGTTATGCCCACGACCCCTCGTACATGGTGCAAATACTGCGAGAAGTCCAGGAGGCGTGCGGCTGGATTTCGCCGGAGGCCATTGACCGGCTGCAGGCTGTTCTGGGAGTGCCACGCACCAAGATCGAGGGGGTGGCCGGCTTTTATTCCTTTTTCCACACCCGCCCGGTCGGCCGCTACCGGCTGCTCTTTTCCGACAACATCACCGACCGCATGCAGGGCTCGGCGGCACTGCTCGAACGCCTCTGTTCGGCGCTGTGGATCGAGCCGGGCAAGGTTTCCGAGGACGGGCTGGTCAGCGTCGACCGCACTTCCTGCACCGGTCTGTGCGACCAGGGGCCGGGCCTGCTGGTCAATTTGCGGGCCATCGGCCGGTTGACCGTGGAACGCATCGACCGCATCGTCGAACTGGTGCGCGACGAGGTGCCGCTGGCCGACTGGCCGGCCGAGTTCTTCGCGATCGAGGGCAACATCCGCCGCACCGATGTCTTGCTCGCCACCCCCTTCGCGCCCGGCGATGCCTTGCGTGCGGCGCAGGCGCGGGTGCCCAGCGATGGTCTCGCCGCCGCCAACCTGCGTTCCTGGCGCGAAGGCCTGCCGACCGGCCTCGGCGGCCCGGCGGCGATGCTCGACGAAATCAAGCGCGCCAACCTGCGCGGGCGCGGCGGTGCCGGTTTCATGACCGGGCTCAAGTGGGAGGCCTGCCGCAACGCGCCGCTCAAGGCCGGGCAGCAGCGCTTCGTGGTCTGCAATGCCGACGAGGGCGAGCCCGGCACCTTCAAGGACCGGGTGCTATTGAGCAGGCGTGCCGACCTGGTGTTCGAGGGCATGACCGTTGCCGCCTACGCCATCGGCGCCCGGCGCGGCTTTCTCTACCTGCGCGGCGAATATCGCTACCTGCTCGACGACCTCAACGCGGTGCTCGAACGCCGCCGTCGCGACGGTCTGCTCGGCAGCGATATTGCCGGCATGCCGGGAGCCGATTTCGAGATCGAGATTCATGTTGGAGCCGGGGCTTACGTCTGCGGCGAGGAGTCGGCGCTGATCGAGTCGCTCGAAGGCAAGCGCGGCACACCGCGCAACCGTCCGCCCTTCCCGGTGACCAACGGCTATCTCGACCAGCCGACGGTGGTCAATAACGTCGAAACCTTCGCCGCCGCCGCGCTGATCGCGGTGCATGGCGGCGACTGGTATGCCGCCATCGGCACCCGCCATTCGGCCGGAACCAAGCTCTTGTCGGTAGCCGGCGACTGCGCCCGGCCGGGCATCTACGAATACCCCTTCGGCGTCAGCATCCGTCAGGTGCTGGCTGATTGCGGCGCTGCCGATGCGCAGGCGGTGCAGGTCAGCGGTCCGTCAGGGGTCTGCCTAGGCGCCGCCGAGTTCGACCGCTGCATCGGCTTCGAGGACATCCCGACCGCCGGCGCCTTCACCGTCTTCGACCACAGCCGCGACATGTTCGAGGTGGCGCGCAACTACGTGCATTTCTTCCAGCACGAGAGTTGCGGCTTCTGCACCCCGTGCCGGGTCGGCACCTCGCTGTTGAAAAATCTGATGGACAAGCTGCACCAGGGTTGCGGTTCGCCCTACGACTTCGCCGAAATCGAAAAGCTCAACCAGTTGCTGCAGACGATGAGCCATTGCGGCCTCGGCCATACCGCCTGCAACCCGGTGCTCGACACCATCGCCCGTTTCCGCCCGGCTTACGAGCGGCGGATGCGGCAGCAGGAATTTGCCCCTGCCTTCGACCTCGACCGGGCGCTGGCGGCGGCGCGGCAGATGACCGGGCGCGACGATGCCGGCGCGCATTTCCTCGATCAGGAGGCATGAGATGAGCCAGACCTTCACCCTCGACGGACTGAGCATTCCCTTTACCGACGGCGAAACCATCATCCAGGCGGCGACCCGGGCCGGCGTCTTCATCCCGCACCTGTGCTACCACCCGGAGTTCAAGCCGCACGGTTCGTGCAAGCTGTGCACGGTCAAGGTCAATGGCCGCCATACCGCATCGTGCACCTTGCGCGCCGCCGCCGGCATGGTGGTCGAGAACAATACCGAGGAACTCAACGCCGAGCGGCGGGCGCTGACCCAGATGCTGTTCGTCGAGGGCAACCATTTCTGCCCGTCGTGCGAGAAGAGCGGCCACTGCCAGTTGCAGGCCACCGCCTACCACCTCGGGATGATGAGCCCGCACTACGACCATTTCTTCCCCGACCGGCCGGTCGACGCTTCGCACCCCGAGGTGCTGCTCGATTTCAACCGTTGCATCCTCTGCTCGCTGTGCGTGCGTGCCAGCCGCGATGTCGATGGCAAGAACGTGTTCGCGCTGTCCGGGCGCGGGATTCGCACCCAGCTGATCGTCAATGCCAAGTCCGGCCGGCTGGCCGACACCGATTTCACGGTCGACGACAAGGCTGCGCAAATTTGTCCGGTCGGCGTGATCCTCAAAAAGCGCCGGGGTTTCGCAGTGCCGATCGGCGAACGGCCCTACGACCGTGCGCCCTTGTCCGAAACCGCACTGGCCGAGACCGCTGCGGCCGGGGAGGAGGGCGTATGAACCCGACCGCACCGCGCAAGCTCAAGGTCGCAACCACCTCGCTGGCCGGCTGTTTCGGCTGCCACATGTCCTTCCTCGACATCGACGAGCGCTTGTTCGCGCTGCTCGAACACATCGAATTCGACCGCTCGCCGCTGACCGACATCAAGACCGTGAGCCCGGACTGCGATATCGGGATCGTCGAAGGCGGGCTGTGCAACGCCGAAAACGTGCATGTGCTGCGCGAGTTCCGCAAGCAGTGCAAGGTCCTGATCGCCATCGGTGCCTGCGCGATCAACGGCGGTCTGCCGGCGCAGCGCAACCATCTGCCGCTGCCGGTGATCCTCGAAGAGGTCTATCACACCAGCCCCGGCCTGGCCAACGGCCTGATCCCGAACGACCCGGAGCTGCCGCTGCCGCTGAACCAGGTGCACCCGATCCACGAAGTGGTCAAGGTCGATTACTGCATCCCCGGTTGTCCGCCGTCCGGCGATGCGATCTGGAAGGTGCTGAGCGACCTGCTGGCCGGCCGCGAACCCGAGCTGGGGCACGGCTTGCTGCACTATGACTAGGATCGAGGATCGAGGATCGAGGATCGGATCAAGGATCAAGGATCAAGGATCAAGGATCAAGGATCAAGGATCAAGGATCAAGGATCAAGGATCAAGGATCAAGGATCAAGGATCAAGGATCAAGGATCAAGGATCAAGGATCAAGGATCAAGGATCAAGGATCAAGCGAGTTGTGTTGATTAGGAAGGATTGAGCATGAGCTACCAATTGGAAACCGCTGCCCATCCCGAGAGTTTGCGCCGGGTGGCGATTGATCCGGTGTCGCGGGTCGAGGGCCATGGCAAGGTGACGTTGTTGCTCGACGAGCAGAACAAGGTGCACCAGGTGCGCCTGCACATCGTCGAGTTTCGCGGTTTCGAGAAGTTCATCCAGGGCCGCCCGTACTGGGAGGTGCCGGTGATGGTCCAGCGCCTGTGCGGGATCTGCCCGGTATCGCACCATCTGGCGGCAGCCAAGGCGCTCGACCAGGTGGTCGGCGCCCGCCAGCTCACGCCGGCAGCCGAAAAGCTGCGCCGGCTGATGCATTACGGGCAGATGCTGCAGTCGCACGCGCTGCATTTCTTCCACCTCTGTTCGCCCGATCTGCTGTTCGGTTTCGACAGCGAGGTGACCCGCCGCAATATCGTCGGCGTCGCCCAGGAACACCCGGAGATCGCCAAGCGCGGCGTCTTGCTGCGCAAGTTCGGTCAGGAGGTGATTCGCGTCACTTCGGGCAAGCGGGTACATGGCACCGGCGCGGTGCCGGGCGGGGTGAACAAGGCGCTGACGGTCGCCGAGCGCGATGAGCTGCTGCGCGACATCTACCAGATCATTGCCTGGTCGCGCGATGCGGTACACCTGATCCAGAAGGTGCATATGCAGGACCCCGGCCTCTACAACAGCTTCGGTATCTTCCGCTCGAACTTCATGTCGCTGGTCGGCCACAACGGCGACCTCGACTTCTACCACGGCAGCCTGCGTGCCCGCGACGACAACGGCAAGGCGATTTTCGACGGCGTCGATTACTGCCAGTACGAGCGCTATATCGAAGAGGAAGTGAAGCCGTGGAGCTACATGAAGTTCCCGTACTTCCGGGCGCTGGGCAAGGAGCACGGCTGGTACAAGGTCGGGCCGCTGGCGCGGGTGCAGAACTGCGACCAGATTCCGACCCCCTTCGCCGAGCGCGAGCGCAAGGAATTCGTCGATTACGCCGGCGGTTCGCCGCTGCATGCGCCGTTGGCCTACCACTGGACGCGGATGATCGAGATGCTGCACGCCGCCGAAACGATCAAGGACCTGCTGCACGACGACGATCTGCTGGCGGACAATCTGCTGGTCGAGGGTGAGCGGGCTTTTGAGGGCGTCGGCGTGATCGAGGCGCCGCGCGGCACCTTGTTCCACCATTACCGGGTCGATGAAAACGACCTGGTGACGATGGCCAACCTGATCGTGTCGACCACCAACAACAACCAGGCGATGAACGAGGCGATCCGCCATGTCGCGCGCCGTTACCTGCACGGGCGCGAAATCACCGAGGGCCTGCTCAATCATATCGAGGTCGCGATCCGCGCCTTCGATCCTTGCCTCTCCTGTGCCACCCACGCGCTCGGCAGGATGCCGCTGGAAGTCGAACTGATCGACGCCGCCGGCCAGCGCCTGCACGCGCTGGCGCGGGGCTGAGGCGCCTCTTGATCGATTGCAAAGCAAGCTCAGACACAGTTGCGGCACCAGTCCCGGCGCCCGTAGTGGTGTTCTGTATCGGCAACCCGAGCCGGGGCGACGACGCGCTCGGGCCGTATGTCCACGGTCAACTGGACAATTGGCTGAAAAGTGCCGGTCTCGATGCGACGGTCGAGCTGATCGAGGATTTCCAGTTGCAGATCGAGCACGCGCTCGATTTGGCCGGGCGACAACTGGCGATCTTTGTCGATGCCGGGGTGGAAACCCCGGTGCCCGTGGTTTTTCGCCCGCTGGCCGCGTCGACCGTGGCCAGTCACTCGACCCATGCCTTGCCGCCGGAAAGCGTGCTGCAAGTGGCCTTGCAGATGGGAATGCCGCCGCCGCCGGCCTACGTGCTGTGCGTGCGCGGCGAAAGCTTTGCCCTGGGCGAGCCGCTGAGCCCGGCGGCAAGCGTCCATGCGGCGGCGGCGCTGGATTTGCTGCGGCACTTGCTGGCCTCTCCCGCCTCGGCGGCGCAACGAGCGGCGGCAATATCCTCTCCGGCATGGCGCAAGGGACTGAATTGATCTTCGTCATGGGTTGCCGGGAAGCGATCGATTAAGCTGCGGCCCCGTGTCTGCCGCTTTCGGCAGAAGGCGGAGTTGACATGCATTTCCTCAGAAACTTTTTGGCGGCGACTGCGGTCGCCGCATTTTTTCCCATTGCCGCACATGCCCAGGCCGGCGCGAACGCGGAACAGCAGTTCTCGCTGCTGCAAACGGAACAGCAGGCCGGCGCGGCGCTGCAGGGCAGGGAGTTGACGCTCGATATCGATCTCGCTGCCAGCGATGTTGTGCTGCGGGAAGAGGGCGGCAAGCAGTACCTGCATTACCGCATGGCCAGCAATCAGGTGGCCGAGGGCTGGAGCTGGCAACCGATGGCCGACCCGGCACGCGAAGATTACTACCGTTTCAAATACCTGCCCCTGCAGTCGTTGACCGTGGAACGCGGCGAATACACCCACGAAGACAAGATCGGCGAAGCTCAGAAAATGCGCATCGTCTGGCGTTACGACTACTTCCTGGCTTTCGATAACCTGTACGATTTCTATCCGCGCCGGGTTGACGACGAGGCCGGGTTCGACGCCGAACTGCCGCCCTTGCCTCGCGAGCGCGTCGCCCTGCGGGCGCGGGTGGTGCTTGGAGAGACTGCGCTTTCCGAAAGTACGACTTTCTGGAAAGCCATTCACGCCCAGCCGCGCGACCTGACACTCAAGAAGCGCTATTTCATCGGCAAATTGCAACTGCTCGAAGCCTTCGACCGGCAGAATGGCGAGACGCTTTGCCGGATCGAGCGCGGCGGGGATGGGCGCTGCCGGCGTCAGCCGTAGGAATTCCGGCGGAGATACCGCCGGAATCTGGAACCTGAAAGGCGACGACACCGCCACCTGGTCCTGGGGCCAAGTGGCGATTCAGCGGTAAACGAGGACCGGAATCCTGGAGTGCGTCAGCACCTTGTTGGTCTCGCTACCGAGCAAAAAACCGCTGATGCCGCGTCGACCGTGTGAAGCCATGAAAATCAGGTCGCACCCGGCCTTTTCGGCTGCTTCGATGATCGCTTCGTAGGGAATGTCGCTGGTTGCCGTGGATGTGGCACAGGGCACGCCGGCTTCCTCGCACATCCGGACCACCTCGCCGAGATACTCGCTGGCCTGCTGCTCTGCCATTTCAGCAAACTTCTCCGGCGTGGTCGGGTCGATCAGCGCCCCCTCGCCGAAGTAAGCGATCGGATACTCCGGCTTGGCGAAGAAGGCCGTGATCCTGGCGCCGGCCTCGCGTGCGAAGGTCACGGCACGCTGCACCGTTGCTCGCGACAGATCCGAGCCGTCGGTCGGGACGAAAATATGCTTGAACATGGTCTGACTCCTTGTGAATCCCCTTGCAAATCCTTGCCCGGCGGGCTTCTTCCGCCCATCGTGCCACTCCGTTTCCATGCTACGCCCAAGCGTGGATGAAGGCAAACCGCCTGCCGAACGCCGCTCGGGCAGGGGGCTGCCGGACGAGAATCCGCGATCTGGCCGGCTCGCCCGCCATATTTTCCTGGCAAAAACACAGCCGCTTTACGCCATGCAACGATGCCGGAAGAAACTCGGGGGTAAGATGGGCGTCCCGCCTCCATCAATCATTGAATAGGTGAATCAGGTGAATTCCATGTTCGGCAATCACGACACTTCCGGCGATCACGATCCTGCGGGCATGAGCTCGCTGGAAAACATCGGCCGCGCCGTTGGCAAAAGCCTCGACCCTTTCGGGGTCACGACCTCCTTGGTCAATGCCTGGATGGCCTGGGCCTTGCACCCGCAGGAACTGGCGCGGGCAGTCAACGGGCTTTCCGGCGATCTGCTCGCCCTGCAGGCACACGTGGCTCGGCGGGCGATGGGCCTGCCTTCGGTTGATGTCATCGCGCCGAACGCCGACGATGCGCGTTTTTCGGCACCGGTCTGGACCGACTCGGCGAGTTGGGACATCATCAAAGAGTGGTACCTCGCTTTTACCCACCGCTTGCAGGACATGTTTTTCGAGACTCCCGGCCTTTCCGACAAGGAGCGGCGCCGGGCTGCGTTCTGGCTGCGCAAATGGCTGAACCTGGTCGCTCCGACCAATTTCTTCTGGCTCAACCCGGTAGCGATGGAGCGTTGCGTCGAGACACAGGGTGAGAGCTTGCGCCGAGGATGGGAGAATTTTCAGCGCGATCTGCAGGCAAAGAACATCCTGATGGTCGAGCCCGATGCCTTCGAGATCGGCAAGGACCTGGCAACGACGGTGGGCAAGGTCGTCTTCCGCAATCGCCTGCTGGAACTGATCCATTACGAGCCGAGCACCGACAAGGTGAGGGCCATGCCGCTCGTGATCGTCACGCCCTGGATCAACAAGTTCTACATCCTCGATCTCACCGCCAGGAAGAGCATGGTCAAATACCTGACCGATCAGGGGTTCTCGGTCTTCATCACGAGCTGGAAGAATCCGGACGTAGAGATGTCCGATGTCCGTTTCGACGACTATCTGCTCGAAGGCGTGAACGAAGTGCTGCGGGTGGTCCGCGAATTCTGTGCGGTGGAGCAGGTGCACCTGGTCGGCTACTGCATTGGCGGCACGCTGGTAACAAGCTACATGGCCTGGGCCAATCGGCATTTCCCACCGGAACAGATGCCGGTTGCACACTGGACGTTGTTTACCACCCTGACCGATTTTTCACATCCGGGCGATATCGATGTTTTCATCGACGAAGCCTGCATCGGAGCGCTGGAAGAATCGATGGCCAAGAAAGGCTATCTCGACGGCGGCGAGATGGCCATGTCTTTCCGCATGCTGCGCTCGAATGGCCTGATCTGGCATTACTGGGTGCACAGCTATCTGCTGGGCGAGCCTTTGCCGCCGTTCGATGTCCTGTTCTGGAACATGGATGCGACGCGCATGCCGCAGGCGATGCACGCTTTTTACCTGCGTGAAATGTATCTGCACAACAACCTGATCAAGCGCGATCGCTTGAGCCTTGCCGGCGAAGCAATCGACCTCGACCGCATTGTTCAGCCGCTGTATGCAGTCACTGCCGAAGACGACCATATCGCGCCGTGGAAGCAGTGCTACCGTATCCGCAAGTACGTCAATGTCGCCGCTCCGGTACGCTTCGTACTGTCGACTTCCGGTCACATTCTCGGCATCGTCAATCCGCCGGCCAATCCGCCCAAGCGGGCCTATCGAATTGCCGAGCCCGAGCGCAACGAACACTGGGAGCATTGGCTGGCTCGTGCCGAGAAGAAGGCGGGAACCTGGTGGGAAGACTGGACGCAATGGTTGGGCGAGCGCACGGGAGCGTTGGTCGATCCCTATCCGGCAGCGAATGCCCGCTACCCGGCACTGGCCGATGCACCCGGCGATTATGTGCGGGAAAAATGATTTTCACGGTTTTTTCTTGCCGGCACGGGGTTTTTCACTATGCCTTCGCGGCCTGAATTGCTAAATTACCGCCTGCTTCGGAAAGCAATTGGGAAAGTTCTGCTATGAGCACAGGATTGTCAGTGGCAAGAGGGGACGTGTCGACCGCGGGCACCGACCTGTTGCGTATCGTGCGTATCAACGAGGAAATCAAGTCTGTTGTCAATGTCGCCTTCAAGATCAACATCATGGCGCTGAATGCGATTTTTCTCGCCAAGCGGGCGGGAACGGCCGCTCTCGGCTTCGGCGTGCTGTCGAACGAGTTGCGTGTTTTTTCCCAGGACCTGCGAACCTGCATGCTGACCTTGACCGAGTTGATTCATTCGAGTGTCGGCGAGGTCTCCGTGACCCTGAAAAACGTTCGTCGTACCCGCCTTCTGCGCGAAGCGGCACGGATGGCGCCGAATTCTCCCGCTGGCGCGGCGCTGGCACGTTGCGAGGATGAGAATCATCGGCACCAGGCCAAGTTCCAGTTATTGCGCAGGCAGCTGAAGCGGGCACTTGAGGACGCTTTCCAGATGGTCGAGCTGGGTGGGGTTCTCGCCAAGTCGGCCAAGATCGAGGCTGCCTATGGGCAGGGATTCGCCGGGGCCCTGGCCCAGGTTTCGGGGGAGTTCGACGGCATCGTCGAGGAAATCCGCAACTCGCTGGAATCCTTGCGCCGATCAACCTTCGTGACTGCTCGCTGATTGCCCGGAAAGGGATGAAAAAATGAAAAAAACAGAAACCATTTATCAGGATGGCAGCCACAAATGGCTTGCCATTGTCCGCGATCAGGACCGCCCGGGTTATCTGATCGACACCAACGAATATCTGGTGGTCAACGGCAAGCAGGGGCTGTTGCTCGATCCCGGCGGGGCGGAGATTTTTCCTGCCGTGTTTTCCGCCTTGTCTTCCGAGTTCGATCCTTCGGCACTGAGCGCCATCTTCGCCTCGCACCAGGATCCGGATACTTGTTCATCGCTGGCCCTGTGGCTTGAATTCAACCCCGAAATGCGCTGCTACGTCAGTTGGCTGTGGGCAGGTTTCATTCCGCATTTCGGCGGCAATTCCGATACTTTCATCCCGATCCCCGACGAGGGAATGGACATTTCCCTCAACGGCCTGCCTCTGCGGGCCATTCCGGCTCACTACCTGCACTCCTCGGGCAATTTCCATCTCTACGACAGGCAAGCCAAAATCTTGTTCAGCGGCGATGTCGGTGCTGCCGTTCTGCCCGCCGGTGAAGAAGGTCTGTTCGTCGAAAAGTTCGATACCCACATCCGCCATGCCGAGGGCTTTCATCGCCGCTGGATGGGCTCCAACGACGCCAAGCGGCGTTGGTGCGAACGGGTTTCACAACTCGGCATCGACATGCTTTGCCCGCAGCACGGAGCTATCTATCGCGGTGCGGATGTGCAGCGTTTCATCAACTGGTTCGATGAACTCCAGGTTGGTATCGTCCAGTATTGAGCCTGCTGGAGCCCGTCTGGCCTCATTCACGGTCGACGGGCTAATTTCATCGATTTGACGGCTGTCAAGGCGTGAGAGGCAGGGTCGCGCCGACAATCGGAAACCTGTTTCCGAGGCTGTGAATTCCAATGACTACCATCCGCAACCTGATGACCGACGATCACCGTCGGTGTGACGATTTCTTTGCCGACGCCGAGCAGGCGATCGGCCAGGGCAAGCTCGAGGCCGCTCAGGCCGCCTTTGCTCATTTCCGCCAGGCAACGCTGGCACACTTCGCCAGTGAGGAAAAAACCCTCTTCCCGACCTTCGAAGCCAAGACCGGGATGACGATGGGTCCGACCCAGGTGATGCGCATGGAGCACACCCAAATGCGCGCACTCTTCGACGAGGCGGGTACGGCGCTCTCTTCCGGTGATACCGATGAATACCTTGGCGTTGCCGAGACCTTGCTGATCATGATGCAGCAGCACAACATGAAGGAAGAGAACATGCTCTATCCGATGTGCGACCAGCATCTCTCGGAAGAGCTTCCCGAATTGCTGCCACGTCTGGAAAGCGAACTGGCTGGCGAATGAGCATGACACACCCCAAGACCCCGCATGTCGTCGACGCTCGCTACATGGAGCCGCCGGAGCCTTTCGTCCAAACCATGGAAATGCTCGACACGCTGAAGGTCGGCGAAAAAATGCTCCTGCTGCTGTTTCGCGAGCCGCACCCGCTCTACAAGGCTTTGCGCCAGAACGGCCATGCCTATGAAACCGAACTGTTGCCGGACGGTACTTTCGAGATTTTGATCACGCGCTGAGCGGGGACGGATTTCATGCAGGCGCTGTTGTCGTTCGAGAATGCCCCGCCGTTCACCGCACCCTTGCGTTTTTTCATCACCGCGCCCTTGCTGGCAGCACTGGCCGGCTTGCTGCTGCTCTGGGAGGGGGGAGACTTGCTGTTGTCGCGCTGGCACCCCGGTGCGCTCGCGCTGACCCATCTCCTGACGGTGGGCTTCATGCTGATGGTGATGCTGGGAGCCTTGATCCAGATCCTGCCGGTGGTTGCCGGTGCCAGCCTGCGTTCACCGCTCCTGCTGGCGCGCCTCCTGCACCCGTTGCTCACTTTCGGTGTGCTGGCACTGGCCGGTGGTTTCGCCTCGGGGGAGCAGCAGTTGCTGCAAGTGGCAACACTGCTCTTGCTGAGCGGCGGTCTCCTGTTTCTCGCTAGCGCGGGGAGGGCGTTGTGGTCGGCGCCGTCAACCAGTCCGACCGTGGCGGGGCTGAAAATTGCCTTGCTGGCCTTGAGCGTCAGCCTGCTCCTTGGTGGCGCCCTGGCCCTGGCCTTGGCGCACGGCTGGGCCTGGCCCCTGCCCGAGTTGACCAATCTCCATGCCGGCTGGGCGCTGGGAGCATGGTCAACGGTGCTGCTGGCCGCCGTGGCCTATGTGGTCGTGCCGATGTTTCAACTGACGCCGGCATATCAGGCGCGCTCGGGCTGGTATTTTGCGCCCGCGATGAGTGCCGCCCTGTTGCTCTGGTCCGCCGGCGAAATTTTTGCGTTGCCCCCTCTGGTTTTGCTCGGAAAGCAGTGCGCCGCTGGCTTGGGTCTGGCCTTCGTTGCGCAGACCATGTATCTGCAGACCAAACGTCGGCGAGCGCGCCCGGATGCAATCTACCGTTTCTGGCAGAGCGGTTTGGGTTGCGGCCTTTTTGCCTTGCTGCTGGTGTTGACCGTGAATGCCCTTCCGGATGCCTTCTCCTGGCCGGGGTGGCCGGTTTTGATCGGCATCCTGCTCTTGCCCGGCACATTCGTCGCACTGATTACCGGCATGCTTTACAAGATCGTTCCTTTTCTCGGCTGGATGCATCTGCAAAGTGCGGGGCGCGGCAAGCTGACGGCTCCAAGCATGGGGAAGTTGCTGCCCGAGGAAGAAAACCTGCGCCAATGGCGTCTGTATCTGTTTGCCATGGCAAGCCTGATCCTGGCGGTGTTTTTCCCAGCCTGGCTGGCTCGTCCGGCAGGGGCATTGTTTGCCATCGCGATGGGAATGCTGGCCTGGAACCTGTTTCGTGCGTTGCGGCGTTATCGCGAGCATCTGCGTCGGATCGCCGAGCACTTTTCGGAGGCGGTATGAGCTATTGGCTGCTCAAATACGTGCATGTCGGCTGTGTCGTTTTCAGCGGGATCGGCTTCTTCTTGCGCGGATACTGGATGTTGTCCGGCTCACCGTTGCTGGCGCACCGACTGACGCGCATTCTGCCGCATCTGGTCGATAGCCTGCTTCTGGGAAGTGCTTTGCTGCTGGCCTGGCTCAGTAGCCAGTACCCTTTTCTACTCGACTGGCTGACGGCAAAATTTTTCGGCTTGCTTGCCTACATCGTGCTCGGGGCACTGGCGCTCAAAAGAGCTCGCACGCGCAGGGCGCGAGCAGTTTTTTTCCTTCTCGCCATTGTTGCCTACGCCTACATCGTCAGCGTTGCCTTCAGCCGCAACCCCTGGCCCTGGAACTGAAATCCGGAAGCCCGCATTGCCGTTCAGTGCGATGGGTGCATCAAGCTCTTCAGTCCGGCAACATTGAGGATACGAATGTGCTTCTGCTGCACGGCGATATGGCCTTCTTCCTGAAAGCGGGAGAAAGCGCGCGAAACAGTTTCCAGCTTCAATCCGAGGTAGCTGCCGATTTCCTCGCGTGTCATCCGCAGGTAAAACTCCGAGGGCGAGAAGCCACGGGCGGTGAAGCGTTGCGACAGATTGAGCAGGAAGGCGGCGAGACGTTCCTCGGCACGCATTGTGCCAAGCAGCATCATCACCCCGTGGTCGCGCACGATTTCACGGCTCATCACCTTGTGAAAATGGTGTTGCAGGGTATGGATCTCACGCGACAGCGACTCCAGGCGCGAGAAGGGAATCGCGCACACCTCGCTGTCTTCCAGGGCAATGGCGTTGCAGGTATGGCGCTCGGTGCTGATACCATCGAGTCCCAGCAATTCGCCAGCCATCTGGAAGCCGGTCACCTGATCGCGACCGTCGGAGAGCAAGACGCCGGTTTTGAAAAAACCGCTACGAATGGCGTAGATGGCGTCGAATTCTTCGCCTGCACGATAGAGGTGGTCGCCACGCCGGACACGCCGTCGTGTCGATACCAAATCGTCGAGTCGCAGCATTTCCTCCCGCGACAGGCACAGCGGCAGACACAGCTCGCGCAAATTGCAGTTGGAACAGGCCTTTTTGATGACCGCGAGGGATACTTCGTCACTCAGTTTATGCTGACCCATACGCAACCTGCAATCGATTGATCCAAGTCAATCGTTGAAATCGACCTTCCGAACATAATGCCGCAAAAAGTAAGGCGCCACGCTCAATGAATTTTGCCACTGAAAATCTGGTTTTCGATCCTGAAATCATCCGTCGTTTCGACGTCAACGGACCGCGTTACACATCCTACCCCACCGCGGATCGTTTCGTCGAGGCATTCGACTCCGATGCCGCCAAATTGTGGCTGGGCAAACGCAACATCGGCGGCATCAGCCGGCCCTTGTCGTTGTATTTCCACATCCCTTTCTGCAACACCATCTGCTACTACTGCGCCTGCAACAAGATCATCACCAAGGATCACGGGCGCAGCGCCAAGTATCTGAAGTATCTTGGCCGCGAACTGGCCTTGCAGAGTGCCGCGCTGGAAGGTACGGAAGGCGAGCACGAGGTGATTCAGCTGCACTGGGGCGGCGGTACGCCGACCTTCCTGTCGCACGACGAAATGCGCCAGCTGATGGGTGAAACGCGCAAGCATTTCAAACTGCTCGAGGGCGGCGAGTTCTCGATTGAAGTCGATCCGCGCAAGGTCGATACCGCGACCGTCGCGCTGCTCGGCGAACTCGGCTTCAACCGGATGAGCGTCGGCGTGCAGGATTTCGACGAGCGCGTTCAGGCGGCGGTCAATCGCATCCAGAGCGAGGAAGAGACCGCCAACGTGATCCAGGCGGCTCGTGCCAACGGTTTCAAGTCGATTTCGGTGGACCTGATCTACGGCCTGCCGCACCAGACGGTGATGGGCTTCAACCGGACCCTGGAACGGGTGCTGGCGATGGACCCGGATCGCCTGTCGATCTACAACTATGCGCACCTGCCCAGCCTGTTCAAGCCGCAGCGGCGGATTGCCGAAGACGACCTGCCGTCGGCCGACAGCAAGCTGCAGATCCTGGCGCTGGCGATCAAGAAGCTGACCGAGGCCGGTTATGTCTTCATCGGCATGGACCACTTCGCCAAGCCCGACGACGAGCTCGCCGTGGCGCAGCGGCAAGGGCGCCTGCACCGCAATTTCCAGGGCTATTCGACCTACGCCGACTGCGACATGCTGTCCTTCGGCATCTCGTCGATCAGCAAGGTCGGGCCGACCTACAGCCAGAACGTGAAGACGCTCGACGAGTACTACGACCGCCTCGACTCCGGGATGCTGCCGGTGTTTCGAGGGATCGAGCTGACCGCCGACGACATCCTGCGCCGTTCGATCATCCAGGCGCTGATGTGCCACTTCGAGCTGTCGATCGAAAGCATCGAAAGCGCTCACCTGATCGATTTCCACAAATATTTCGCCGCCGAACTCGAAGATCTGCGCGAGCTGGAGCGCGGTGGCCTGGTCAAGATCGACCGCGAGTGGATTACCGTTCTACCGCCGGGACGCATGCTGGTGCGCGTGATTTCAATGGCCTTCGATCGCTATCTGCGGGCCGACCGTCAGCGCACCCGTTATTCGAAGGTGATCTGACCGATTGTTGTTGGGGGGTAGGGAGGAAAAGGGGGGCTGCGGGGGCAGTCCCCCTTTTTTTTTTGGTGCGCCCAGCATGGGCGCACTCCTGCGGGTGTAAGTCCCGCCGTAAGTTGATCACAGCGAACGAAGTGAAGCGCAACTGCATGAGGGCGACCGAGTGTGGGGAGGAAGCGTGGATCGTAATCTGCGAGCCGATGG
>NZ_JAKLLH010000001.1 GCF_023150235.1 Azonexus sp. | reverse complement strand
ACTGACCATCGCCTACTTTGATCGACTCAGGGTGCCTCGTCTCTCATGACCTCAACTTCTCGAACCGCCCGGTGCGGACCCGCATGCCGGGTGGTGTGGCAGGGGTGCAGCCTATAATAGTTGCCCCCTATGCCGATTTGTTTCGCAAGGCTTTTCGCGGTCATCGAGGAAGCCGGTAAAATGCCGGTTTTTGCCGGGGCAGCCGCCTGCGGCCAGCCGGATCAAACGCATGCTCAGAATTACCGAAGTCAAACTCCCCCTCGATCACCCGCAGGAAGCGCTGCTGGCTGCGATCTGCGCGCGCCTGGATGTTCCTGCAGAGGCAGTGCTCGGCTACAGCATTTTCCGGCGCGGCTACGATGCCCGGCGCAAGAGCCAGATTTCGCTGATCTACACGCTGGATGTGACCCTGGCCGACGAAGCGGCGGTGCTCGCCCGCTTTGCCGGCGACAAGCAGGTGCAGCCGGCGCCGGATACCCGCTACCAGTATGTCGCGCAGGCACCGGCCGGGCTCAACGAGCGGCCGGTGGTGATCGGGATGGGACCGTGCGGCTTCATGGCCGGGCTGTTGCTGGCGCAGATGGGCTTCCGGCCGATCATCCTCGAACGCGGCAAGGCCGTCCGCGAGCGGACCAAGGATACCTGGGGGCTGTGGCGCAAGCACAAGCTCAATCCGGAGTCCAACGTCCAGTTCGGTGAGGGCGGGGCCGGCACTTTCTCCGACGGCAAGCTCTACAGCCAGATCAAGGACCCCAATTTCTACGGCCGCAAGGTGCTGGAAGAGTTTGTCATGGCCGGGGCGCCGGAAGAGATCATTTACGTCAGCAAGCCGCACATCGGCACCTTCCGGCTGGTCAAGATGGTCGAAAACATCCGCACCAAGATCACCGAGCTGGGTGGTGAAATCCGCTTCGAAAGCAAGGTCGACCGTATCGTTCGCGAATCAGGCAAGGACAGCGGGCAGGTGGTCGCAGTCGAACTCGCCGGCGGCGAAAGGATCGCCACCCGGCATGTGGTGCTGGCGGTTGGCCACAGCGCCCGCGATACCTTCCAGATGGTGTACGAGCAGGGGATTTACGTCGAAGCCAAACCCTTCTCGATCGGATTCCGTGTCGAGCATCCGCAGACCTTGATCGACAAGGCGCGCTTCGGCCCGGCGGCCGGGCATCCGATCCTCGGTGCCGCCGACTACAAGCTGGTGCACCACTGTGCCAACGGGCGGGCCGCCTACAGCTTCTGCATGTGTCCGGGCGGCCAGGTGGTGGCCGCGACTTCCGAGCCGGGACGGGTGGTGACCAACGGCATGAGCCAGTATTCGCGCGCCGAGCGCAATGCCAACGCGGCACTGGTGGTCGAAGTCAAGCCGGAAGATTTCCCCGGCGATTACCGCAGCAATCCGCTGGCCGGGATCGACTTCCAGCGGCAATGGGAGTCGGCGGCCTTCGTCGCCGGTGGCGAAAATTACGATGCACCGGCGCAGAAGGTCGGCGATTTTCTCGCCGGCCGGCCGTCGACCGTGTTGGGCAGCGTCGAGCCTTCGTACCAGCCTGGGGTCAGGATGACCGACCTCGCCAGCTGCGTGCCGCCCTTCGTGATCGAGGCGCTGCGTGAGGCGATTCCAGCCTTCGACCGTCAGATCAAGGGCTTCGCGATGGCGGATGCGGTGCTGACCGGGGTCGAAACACGCACCTCGTCGCCGATCCGGATCAAGCGCGGTGCCGATTTCCAGAGCATCAATACCCGTGGCCTGTTCCCGGCCGGTGAAGGCGCCGGCTACGCGGGCGGCATCCTGTCGGCCGGGGTCGATGGAATCAAGGTGGCGGAAGCGGTGGCGCTGTCGATCCTCGCTCAGACCGCCTGAACATCCCACATCCGCCTATCCCTAGCTTGCGGCAGGGGTACCGGCGAGCCATCAGTGGTATTGACCTTGATCAAGGCGGTATATCGCCTTGCGATTAGCATGTGGCCCCTTGTGATATTTACTTGGCTTATTCTCGCGAATAAGGGCTTCATGGATAAAAAGTCGGAGATTCTTGCGGTCAGTCGCGCGGTGCTGGAATTGACGCGCATCGGCGACGACGATCTTGACCGGATGCTCGAACATCTGTGCCAACTACTGCCTGGCCTGCCCGGAATGTGCGTACAGAATCGGGCGGTTCTTCTTCTACCCAATATCGACGGGGTGTTGACGCAGGTGGCGCAACACGGCTTGCTGCCGGTCTGGCTACAGCCGAAAGGCGAACCGGAAAAGGCCGAGCCCCTGCGCCGGGCTACCGTTCTGACCCTGAGCGAATCACGGCCAGTCTTGCACTTTGCCGAACTCGACGATACAAGCCGCTGCTTTGCCTTGCCGGTCTGGCAAGGCGGACGCCTGCTGCTATTCATCGCTCCCGATTGGCAGCCCGATGCCGTCGACCACGAATTCATGGAGGATCTGGCTCGGGCACTTTCGGTGATCATCCTGCGCACGCTGGCCAACGAGGCGCTGCGAGTGCGCGAAATCGAGCTGGAGGAAGCTCGTACCGACGCCATCCGCCGCCTTGGCGCCGCTTCCGAGTATCGCGACAACGAAACCGGCATGCATGTCATGCGGATGTCCCATTTTGCCAGCAGTATTGCCAAGGCCCTGGGGCTGCCGCCGGAGCAGCGGGAGCTGCTGGCCATCTGCGCGCCCATGCACGATGTCGGCAAGATCGGCATCCCCGACGCCATCCTGCTCAAACCGGGCAAGCTTTCGGAAGACGAATTCCGGATCATGCAGACGCACACCGACATCGGCAGCCGCCTTCTGACCGGCGACGACAGCCTGATCCTGGCCGCGCGTGAAATTGCCGAGAGCCACCACGAACGCTGGGACGGCAGCGGTTATCCGCATGGCCTGGCGGGAGAGCGGATTCCCTTGCTGGCAAGGATTTGCGCGGTTTCCGACGTTTTCGATGCCTTGACCTCCTCGCGTCCCTACAAGCAGCCGTGGCCGGTCAGCGATGCGGTTGCCTGGATTCGCCAGCAATCCGGGTCGCATTTCGATCCGGCGGTGGTCGCGGCCTTCGACCGGGCGCTGCCGGAAATCCTGCGCATACGCGAACTCTATCGCGACGACATCATCGATCCCAATCAATCGCTGCTTCTGCCGGAAATTACCCTTCACGACAGCCAATGGGTGTCCTGGGACGAAAGCTACAACATCGGTATCGACGTGATCGATGCTCACCATCACTACCTCTTCGACCTGACCAACGACTTGTTCGAGGTCGTTTCGCAAAAACGTGGCGGACGCGAGGTCATGCGCGTACTGCGGGCGCTCGATCAGTACGCACAGGTGCACTTCCGGGCCGAAGAAAGGATGATGGCCCATTGGGGCTACACCGGCCTCGAACTGCAGCAGTCGCAACATGCCGAATTTGAAAATCGCCTGCGTGCCTTTTACGAGGCAATGCATGTCAATCCCCTGACGACGCAATTCGACGTACTGGTTTATCTACGGCAGTGGCTGGTATTCCACATCGTGCATGAGGATGGCCGGCTGCGTTCCCAGTTGCGGCGGGATCGGCAGGAGACTTGACGGCACGAGCCGGGAGAAAAAAGAGAAGAGGGCCACCCCTCGCGTTTCGCGTGCCTTGGCGGATATCCCTTGCTTCAGGGTCGCGTCGGCGGCTGCTCTTCGCTACACTGTGCGGCCTTTGTCATTGCGCTGGTCGTTCATGCCCGATTCCGGCTATCTCGCACTGTTCCTGGTTGGCCTGCTTGGCGGTACGCATTGCGTCGGCATGTGCGGCGGGATTGTCGGCGCCTTGAGCCTGGGCGCCCCGGGTAGCGGCCGCTGGTCGCTGCACCTGGCCTACAACGGCGGGCGGATCGCGTCGTATGCGCTGGCCGGCACCCTGGCCGGGGCGCTCGGCGCGGCCAGCCTGGGTTTCGACGGTGTCGCGCCGGTGCGGCTGACCCTGTACCTGCTCGCCAACCTGATGCTGATCGCGCTCGGTCTTTACCTGCTTGGCGCCACCCGGGCGCTGGCGCTGACCGAGCGTGCCGGCCAAGTGCTGTGGCAACGCCTGCAACCGCTGACCCGGCGTTTCCTGCCGGCGCGCAGCGTCGCCCAGGCGTTCCCGCTCGGCCTGCTGTGGGGCTGGCTGCCCTGCGGCCTGGTCTATAGCGCGCTGGCGACGGCCTTGACTGCCGGCTCGCCCGGGCGCGGGGCGGCGCTGATGCTGGCTTTCGGCCTCGGCACCCTGCCCAACCTGCTGCTCGCCGGGATCGTCCTCGCCCGTCTGAACGAATTCGTCCGCCGCCCGGTCGTACGCCTGTTGTCGGGCGCGCTGGTGCTCGGTTTTGGCTTGTATGGCCTGCTCGGCTGGTTCCGCCTGCTGGCTCTCGAAGGAAAATGAAACGATGAAACTCCTGCTCGCTGTCGATGGCTCCGATTGTTCGCTACGCGCGGTAGACCACTTGATCGAACTGGTCGCGCAATGGCGGACGCCGCCGCAGATCCACTTGCTGCACGTACACCCGCCGATTCCGCTCGGCCGGGTGCAGGCGCACATCGGCAAGGAAACGCTGGCAGCGCATTACCGCGAGGAGGGCGAAGCGGTGTTGGCCACTGCGCAGCAGCGGCTGGCCGCGGCCGGGCTGGCGTATACGCCGCACCTGCACGTCGGCCTGCCGGCGGAAGTGATCGTGCACCAGGCCGAGTTGCTGGCGGTCGATCAGGTGGTGATCGGTTCGCACGGACGCACGGCGCTGGCCGGCGTGCTGCTCGGCTCGGTCGTGCAGAAGCTGGCGCAGCTGCTGAAAACGCCGCTGCTGCTGGTCAAATGAGCGCCGCGCCGCAGGAGACCGCTGCCGGCAGCGAGCAGGTCGTCGAGTTCGCGATTGGCGGCATGACCTGTGCCGCCTGCTCGACCCGGCTGGAAAAGGTGCTCAACCGCCAGCCGGGCATGCAGGCCAACGTCAATCTGGCTGCCGAACGGGCTCGGGTGCGCCTGGCCGGCGGGGTCGCGGCGGCGGCGGTGGTCGCTGCCGTGGCCAAGGCCGGTTTCAGCGCCACCCCGGTCGATGCCGGCACCCGCGAGCGCGAGAAGGTGGCCAAACAGGCGGCTTATGCCCAGGAATTGCGCCAGTTCTGGATCGCAGCCGCGCTGACCCTGCCGCTGGTGCTGCAGATGCTGTGGATGTTCCCGGCCGACGGACATGGCCACGCCGAATTGCCGCGCTGGTTGCAATTGGCGCTGGCGACGCCGGTGCAGTTCTGGATCGGCTGGCGCTTTTACGACGGCGCCTGGAAGGCGCTGCGCGGTGGCGGCGCCAACATGGACGTGCTGGTGGCGCTGGGGACGACGATGGCCTGGCTGCTGTCGGCGGTGGTGACGCTGCTGGCGCTCGACGAGCATGTCTATTTCGAGGGCGGGGCGGCGGTGATCACCCTGGTCCTGCTCGGCAAGCTGCTCGAAGCGCGGGCCAAGGCGCGCACCTCGGAGGCGATCGAGGCGCTGATCCGGCTGCAGCCGAAGACCGCCCGCGTCCGCCGCGAGCAGGACGGCGCGGTGGTCTGGCGGGAACTGCCGGTCGAGGCGTTGATGCCGGGCGATGTCTTTCTGGTTCGCCCCGGCGAGGCGGTGCCGGTCGATGGCGAGGTGGTCGACGGTGCCTCCAGCGTCAACGAGGCGATGCTCACCGGCGAGAGCATGCCGGTCGGCAAGGCCGCCGGCGACCGGGTCTTTGCCGCGACCCACAACGGCGAAGGGGCGCTCACCTGTCGTGCCACCGGTGTCGGCGAACACACGCTGCTGGCCGGGATCATCCGCCTGGTGGGCGAGGCGCAGGGCTCGAAAGCGCCGGTGCAGCGGCTGGCCGACCAGATTTCCGGAATTTTCGTGCCGGTGGTGTGCGCCCTGGCGCTGGCGACCTTCATCGGCTGGTGGCTGGCCGGCGCCGGTTTTGCGACGGCACTGGTCAATGCCGTCGCGGTGCTGGTGATCGCCTGCCCCTGCGCCCTCGGGCTGGCGACGCCGACCGCGATCATGGTCGGCACCGGCCAGGGCGCGCGCGCCGGGGTGCTGGTGCGCAATGCCGAGGCGCTGGAGCGGGCCGAGAAGATCAAGGTGCTGGCGCTCGACAAGACCGGCACCCTGACCTGCGGCGAACCGCAGCTGACCGACTTGCTGCCGCGTGCCGCAACGGCTGACGAGGCGCTGGCGCTGGCCGCCGCGCTCGAACAGTCGTCCGAACACCCGCTGGCGCGGGCGATTTTGCATCATTTCACGGTCGACCGTGAAAATGCCCAATTTTTGCCGGTGCGCGACTTCCGGGCACTGCCCGGCCACGGCGTTGAAGCCTGGGTGACGACCCCGGCCGGCGAACGGCGCCTGCGTCTGGGGTCGCCGGCCTGGCTCGGGCTGGCCGCCGACGCCGAGGTGCAACGCCTGCAGCAGGCGGGCAAGACGGTGGTGGTGCTGGCCGAGTTGCCTGGTGCTGAAGTTAGCGCCGAAGTTAGCGCAGATTCTGCCAACGACGCGGTTGCGGGGGCGGTCGCCGCCGGCCAGACCGAGGCCGCGCCGACGATTCTGGCGCTGCTGGCGATTGCCGACGCGCTGCGTCCGACTTCGCGGGCGGCGGTGGCGCGGCTGCGCGCCCAGGGCATCCGGGTAGTGATGCTGACCGGCGACCAGGCGCTGACCGCAGCGGCGATTGCCGCCGAGGCCGGGGTCGATGAGTTCCGCGCCGGCATCCTGCCCGGCGCCAAGGCCGCCGCCATCGGCGAACTGCGCGCTGCCGCGCAGGCAGCGGACGCCAAGGCGCTGGTGGCGATGGTCGGCGACGGGATCAACGACGCGCCGGCCCTGGCCGCTGCCGATGTCGGCTTCGCGATGGGCGCTGGTTCCGACGCGGCGGTCGAGGCCGCCGACCTGACGCTGATCCGCAGCGACCTGCATGGCCTGGCCGACGCCATCGACCTGTCGCGGGCGACGCTGGGCAAGATCCGCCAGAACCTGTTCTTCGCCTTCATTTACAACGTGCTCGGCATTCCCGCCGCCGCCTTCGGCCTGCTCAATCCGGTGATCGCCGGCGCGGCGATGGCGGCGAGTTCGGTGTCGGTGGTCAGCAATTCGCTGCTGCTCAAGCGCTGGCGCGCCGGGCGTTAAAAATTCACTTTTTCAGGAGTTGACCGTGGAAGGTACGCAAATCAGTACGGAAATCAAGATCGGCGGCATGAGCTGCCAGGGCTGCGTCAAGAATATCGGCGGCGTGCTCGCCGCCTTGCCCGGCGTCGCCAGCGCCGAGGTGTCGCTGGAGCAGAATACCGCGCAGGTCTGCTTCGACCCGCAGCAGATCAGCCGCGCCGACTTGCTGGCGGCGATCGAAGACGCCGGCTTCGACGCCGAATAACACGCCCGGAGCCCCGCATGACGCAAGCCACCCCCCCGAACAGCGCCCCGCCGCGCCTGACCCAGCTGTCGCACGGCGGCGGCTGCGGCTGCAAGATCGCGCCCGCCGTGCTGCGCCAGATTCTCGCCGCTTCCGGTGTTGCCGGCATCGTCCCGCCGCAGCTGCTGGTCGGCACCGAGACCAGCGACGACGCAGCGGTCTACCAGATCAACGAAACCCAGGCGATAGTCGCGACCACCGATTTCTTCATGCCGATTGTCGACGATCCCTACGACTTCGGCCGCATCGCCGCAACCAATGCCATTTCCGACGTTTATGCGATGGGCGGCACGCCGCTGTTCGCGCTGGCGCTGGTCGGGATGCCGGTCAACGTGCTGCCGCTGGAGACCATCGGCCGCATCCTGGCCGGCGGCGAGAGCGTGTGCAAGGCGGCCGGGATTCCGATTGCCGGCGGCCACACCATCGATTCGGTCGAGCCGATTTACGGCCTGGTCGCCATCGGCCTGGTCGATCCGCGCCACCTCAAGCGCAACTCCGGCGCCCGCCCCGGCGATAAATTGATCCTCGGCAAGCCGCTCGGCGTCGGCGTTTACAGTGCGGCGCTGAAGAAGGAGCAACTGCATCCGGGTGATTACACGACGCTGGTCGACACCACCACCCAGCTGAATACGCCGGGGCAGCTGCTCGCCTGCCTCGACGGCGTGCATGCGCTGACCGATGTCACCGGCTTCGGCCTGCTCGGGCACCTGCTCGAAATCGCACGCGGCAGCGGCCTGCGTGCCCGCCTGAATCTGGCCGAGATTCCGCTGCTGCCGCGTGCCCGCGAGTTTGCAGCGGCCGGCTACATCACCGGCGCCTCCGGCCGCAACTGGGCCAGCTACGGCGAGGAAGTCAGCCTGGCCGCCAGCGTCAGTGACCTCGACCGCGCCTTGCTCACCGATCCGCAAACCTCGGGCGGCCTGCTCGTCGCCTGCGCCCCGGATACCGTCACCGAAGTGCTGTCGGCTTTCCTGCAGCACGGCTTCAACCATGCGACGGTGGTTGGCGAAATCGTCGATGGCCCGGCCGGGGTCGAGGTGGTGTAGGGGAGCGATCGGGGCTTTTTTGCACTTTGTCACGGTCGACCGTGACAAAGTGCAAAAACCGTCGTCTATCGGACCCGATCCGGCAGCCGCGGCTCAGGCAGCGCGCAGGGCGTTGAGCAGGATGGCAATGGTGCTGCCGTTGTGGGCGATGCTCGAAGTGACCGGCGACATCCGGCCGCTTGCCGCCGCCGCCAGGATGCCGGTGTTGGTGGCGATGGTCAGGCGGAAATTGCTTTCGATACGTTTCATCGTCGAGCAGGCGGTCGCCTTGGCCTCGGCCACGCGCTCGATGCCGTCCTCGAGGAGAGCAACGTCGGCGGTGAGGCGGGCGATGTCCGCCCCTTTCTGCATGGCAATCCCGACATGGGCGCCGGCTAGCGCCGGTGCATCGTTGATCCCGTCGCCGACAAAGGCGATGCGTGCCCCCTCGGCCTTCATGCGGGCGACCAGTTCGGCTTTCTGCTGCGGCAAGAGTTCGGCGTGGAATTCGTCGATATCCAGGGCTTCGGCCAGTTCGGCCGCCCGGTCGCGGTGGTCGCCGGTGAGCATCACGATGCGCTTGACCCCCAGCGCGCGGAGTTGCCGCAAGGTCGCCAGGCTTGCCGACCGCAACTCGTCCTTCAGGGCGATGACACCGATCAGGCGGCCACCGAAGCCGATGTAGAGCAGGGTCTTGCCCTGTTGAAACAGCTCTTCCAGGCGTTGCCGGTGCTGGCCGATGGGGATGCCCTCGTCCTCTTCGACAAAGTGGCGCGAACCAACCACGATGCGCTGGCCGTCGATAACGCTGGCGACGCCGTGGGCAGCGATGAATTCGACCTCCTTGTGGTCGAAATGGCGTCCCTGGTGCTTTTTCGCCGCATTGACCACGGCCAGCGCCAGGGGATGGAAATAGTGTTCCTCGACCGAGGCGGCAAGATCGATGATGTCCTTCGGCGTGTACTGCGGATCGAAGGCGATGGCATCGGTCACGGCCAGCTGGCCGGTAGTCAGCGTTCCGGTCTTGTCGAAGACGAAGGTATCGGCCTCGGCCAGACGCTCGACGATATCCCCGCCCTTGAAGAGGATGCCGCGCACGCCGGCGCGGTGCATGGCGGCCTTGAAAGCCACCGGCGTCGCCAGCTTGAGTGCGCAGGAATAGTCGGCCTGCAGTACCGCGGCGGCACGTTGCCAATCGCCGGTGAGCAGCCAGCTGACCCCGGCCAGACCCAGTACTGCCGGTACCAGACGATCCGCAAGACGGGCTGCCCCCAACTGCGCCTGGCTTTTTGCCGCGAGGGAACGCTCGACATAATCGGCAATGCGTGCGGCAGCGGTATTGCAACCGACGTGCTCGGCATAAATGCGTAGCCGTCCTTCCTCGACCAGGGTTCCCGAAAGCACCTGATCGCCGCGCTTCTTGGCAATCGGCCGACTCTCGCCGGTCATCGCGGTTTCGTTCAGGCTGGCCTCGCCGCCGAGCACGGTTCCGTCCACCGGCACCGTCGCGCCGGCAGCGACGACCACGGTCATTCCGACCTCGACGGCGGCGCTGGCGATCTGCCGTTCCTGCCCATCGATCTCGACCCAGACGCGGCCGGTATCGGGGCGCAGCAGTTCCTTGAGCAACTCGTCGGAGCGGCGGGCAATCGATTGTTCGAGATATTCGCCAAGCGCAAGCATGAAGCTGGTGGCGTTGGCGGCGGTGAAATCGCGGCGCAGCGTGGAAATGGCCACGGCCAGCGCTTCCAGTACATGCGAGGTGATGCCTTCGGTTCGCAGATCCTCGACCGCCTCGGAAAAGACCGGCAGCGCGACAGCGAGCGTTGCCGGCAGCATCAGGCCGGCGGGAACCAGTTTCTGGCCGAGTAGCAGCGCACCGCTGGCGGCAACCCCAAGCAGGCCGTCACGATGGTCGACCCCATCGTGGACGCGCGCGCTTCCCGTCAGGTCCAGCCCGAGCAGGGCTGCTCGCAGCCTGGCGGCATCGGTTTCCGCCGGGTCGAAGTCCACCGCCAGCGAACGGGCGGCAGGATTCAGGCGGACATTGCGGACGCCGTGCAGATTCCTGGCGGCACGGACGACGCCCTCGGCGTCGACCGGCGTTTCGGCGCGATAGCGGAAGCGGACCCGGTCAGCGAGCCGATGGACTGGCCAGAGAGCGGCGAAGGGCGGGGTGGCGGGAGAGGAAGTCATGCGGGGAAGCCTGTGTCGGTGTTGCTCAGCCTTGAGCCTCGGATTCCACTTCGGCACGGATGTCGGCCATCTGCTCCTTGATTTCCTCGACTCCACCGGCGACACCGGCATAGAGCTTCATGGCCGACTTGATCAGCTTGTTGCGCATCTCCTCGTCGCCAAGCACATAGACGGCCGCCGCGCCAATCAAGGCGCCAAGCACGAACTGCTCCGTCCGGCGCGAGCCGACCATGCCCTGCAAACCGTGGAGAAAACCCTGCTGTCCGGGCGGCAGGCCGTTCATCATGCCGTTCCAGGCAGCGCCGGCGTCGAAGCCGGCGCCCTGGCGCGACCAGTCCATCCCCTCGCCGGTGTCGAAGCCACCCCGGCCGTAACCGGATTCTGCCCAGTCGGTCTGGCGTGCGGATTGTTTCTTATGCTTCTTCTTGCCCATCTGAATTCTCCTTGGCTACGGGGTCCTGCAAAATCTGTTCAAAAGTGGCGACGGCCACCAGGCCGAGAGCGACACTGGTCAATGCGCGCACGGGTTCGCCGAAACGCCAGGCGCGTGCGGCGTGCGAGCCGGCGGCCAGGGCGCTGCCGCCCTGGAGGGCGAGGCGCAAGGCACGGCGGTCGAGCCGGGGCTTGCCCGGGCGATCCTGTGCCGCCGCCAGCAGCCCGGTGGTAAAAAAGCCGCGCAGAAATTCACCGCCCACGCCGGGAGCGGCGATTTCGCAGAACGGCTGGGGCGGCTGGCGACGTTTCATGCCCCGTCTCCGGCGGCCGGCTTGTCGCTGGGTGCGGGAAGCGCCGTTTCGACCGTCGCGGTCGGTGTGGCGACGGCATCGGTGCCGATGTCGCCGCCGGCTTCGTCCTCGCTGCCGCTCAGCTTCTCGCGCAGCGCGGCGGATGAAGATTCAATGCGCGAGAGGCCGCCGACGGTTGCTTCGCGGATACGCGAGCGGGCGCTTTCCAGGGCTTGCGTGGCCTTGTCGTTGCGCCAGAGTTTGACGGCAGCCGCGCCAGCGGCCAATCCGGCGACGAAGGGAAGTAAGGGGAGCATGATCATTCCTCCAGGGGTTGGGAAGTGTGGTCCCGCTTGCGCAGGTAATGGACCGCGGCGCCACCGGCGACGATGCCGGCTAGCGTTGCCGGGTGCGTCGCCCGGACCAGGGAGCCGACCAGCCCGAGCGCACCGTGCTGGCGGGCCAGCAGGGAAAAACCGCGTTCGAGCAGATCGGTCAGGGGGCCGTGCTTGACATAGGCCTGACTGGCCGGAATGCCGCGTTCGGCGTGGTAGCGTTCGCGTGCCTGCGCCGATTGCAGGGCCTGCTCGAAAGCCGGAAGGTGGTCGAGCGAGGCGGTTTGCAGCCTGAGCAGGGTTTTCTGGATATCCCGTGCGACGACCTGTTGCGCCAGATAGCGATACAGCCGGATGCCGGCGGCCTCGCCGGCGAGCGCACGCTGGAGATTGTCGCGCCAACCGGGAGAAATGGTGGTTTCGGCAGGGAAGGGGTCGAGCGGGCGGGGCACGCCATAACGCTGGCAAAGCTCGCTCAAGGCGGCAATCCGCTGTTCCCGGGTGCGCAGGACGTCGGCAAACGGTGGCTGTGCGCCGAAAGCCTCCGTCACCTGGCGATGGAAAGCCCGTGCCGCATATTCGTGATAAAGCGCGATGCGCAGCGCCTGGTAGGGAAGAGGAAAGGGGGCTGCGGGCTGCAGGCGCTGGCCGCGCAGGATGCTTTCATCGTGATTGGCCATGGCACACCTCGTCGTATTTGTTTTCGATGATTCCGAGCAGCGTCGCCGCCGCCGCGGTCCTGCGGCCGGCGAGCAGGTCGCTCCAGGCGATGTCGGGGATGATTGTGCCGTCGTATTCGACGGTGCAGGAGCGGGCCAGCTTGTTGATGCGGATTTCCCGCACGCCGGGGATGACACCGAGGGCATCGGACAGTCCTCGATCGCCCAGGGCCTGCAAGGCCGGATCCTTGAGCACGCCGGCATCGATCTTGAAACGGATGCGGCCGGGAATCTGGTGAGCGATGGCGAGATAGGTGGCGATACGCGGCATCAGCGCGGCCAGATCGACAGCCCCGGGCGTGGCGCCGGAGAGCGAGGCAAGTGCGGAGGGAAGAGAGGGCGAAGCATGGCCAACCATGGCGTTATCTATCCGGTGCTGTTGGCTGGCTGGCGCGCGGCGCCTGGCTGGCTGTTGAGAGGGGGGAGCGACCGCAATTTATCATTCACAAACCCTGGTATCGGTTGACCTGGATCAAGCTGCCGTTGGGTCGTTGGTGATAGGCGTTATCAGTATTATTTATATTTCAGGATCGAAAAAGTCAAACCGACGTCGAGAAAGTAGCGGCAAGCCGGGTGGCGCGGAAGAAAAAAACGAGTCGGCGGTTGTTGGGTCTCAGCGCAGCAGCGATTTGCGATGCACCGTCAGATGCACCCCGAGTGCGCCGAGAAAAAGTGCTCCGGCGACGGCGTGCCCTCGTTTCTTGCCGGCGGCGACGAGCGCCAGGGAGACGGCCAGGCTACCCAGCATCCCAGCCTTTGCCAGCCGATTGATCTGCCGGCGCCGCGATTTGCTGCCCGAATCGGCGGCAGGCTGCCTGAGCAGGGCATCCAGGGCTCGCTCGACCTCGCTTTCCAGTTGTTCGACCGCGGTCCGGGCCAGGTCGAAATGCAGCACCAGACTCGCAGCCGCTGCGTTGCCGCGGGTTTCGGTCACGCCCTCGAAGCAGTTCACGGCGGCTTCGAGGCGCTCGAGCAAGGCCGGGCTGCGCAAGGCCCGGTCGCGGATGCGGATCCGTCCCGGCGTGGCGGAGACGATGCGCGTGGCGGGCTTAGCGATCGACCCAGACATGGCGGGCAACACTGTGTTCGAGGGCAAGTTCAACCTCATCGGCAAGAATGACGGTCATCGGCCGCTGCTGCAGTACCTTCAGCGGTTGACCGAGTGCCAGGCCGTAGGCGGTGAGCTGTTCGCGCTGTACCGGGTCGATCTCGTCGCCGAGTTCGGCGAGTTTGACCTGTTGGCCGGTCGGCACAAAGGCCAGCGGCAGGCGGGGTTGGTTTTTCGGCGTCATGGGCTATTTTCTCACGACCACAGCGCGCGCAGCGCGATGTTGAACAGGCCGCCGACGAAAAAGGCAAAGGGAACGACGGTGGCGACCATGCCAAGCGCGGTTTTCAGGCCTTGTTCCTTGACCATCATCATCAGGCTGGCAAAACAGGGGATGAACAGGGTGATGGTGATCATCCCGACCACGGCCTGGATCGGATCGAGGCTGCCGGCCATGGCAAAGAGGCCGGTGGCGCCGAAATCGCGGCGCAAAAAGCCCATTACGAAGGCTGCCGAGGCTTCCGGCGGCAGGCCGAGCCAGCCGCCGACCAGCGGTTCGCCGAAGCGGATGATTGCCGGCAGGATGCCGAATTTGTCGAGCGAATACATGATCAGGGTGCCGAGCAGGAAGAGCGGAATAACCTCGATCAGGTACCACTTGAGACGGCCGCCGGTCTTTTTCAGCACGTTGCCGAGGATGGGCAGACGCATCGGCGGCAGTTCGGTGACCAGCGGAATGCGCCGGCCGGGGATCAGCCGGGCGGCGAGGAAGCCGGCCAGCAGCAGCACGCCGACCATCGCCAGGGCCCAGATCAGCACCGCCTGGAAGGAAACGCCGCCGAGCATCCCGAGGACCACACCGAGCTGCGCCGAGCAGGGGATCGCCAGCGCCAGCAGGAAGGTGGTGATCAGGCGTTCGCGTTGCGAATGCAGGATGCGGGTGGTCAAGGTGGCCATGGTCACGCAGCCGAGGCCGAGCACCATCGGCAGCACGGCGCGACCGTTGAGACCGATGGCGGCGAAGAGGCGGTTGGCGATCACGGTCAACCGGGGCAGATAGCCGGAATCTTCCAGCACGCCGAAGGCGATGAAGAAGGTAGTGACGATGGGCAGGATCAGTGCCAGCGCATAGGTCATGCCCATGGTCCACAAACCGTACTGGCCGACCAGCAATTCGGCCAGCCAGGCCTGGTCGACCGTGGATTTCACGAACGCGGTGAAGGCCGGGTTGAGTATCCCCTCGAAAAGATCTTCTTCCATCAGTCCGACCAGGGTCGTGGCGCCGAAGACGCCGACGAATTCATACACGGCGAACAGCACCGCGAGCAGGCAGGGAACGCCCCACAGCGGATGCACCACGTACTGGCCGATCCGTTGCGACAGTAGCGGGCTGCTCTGCGCGCTGCGCCGAATGACGCTGGCAGCCAGGGTATCGGCGGCGCGGGTACGTTCGCGGGCAAGTTCGGCCGGCAGTTTGCCGTTGTACCCGGCCTGGGCATTTTTACGGATTTCGGCCAGTTGACCGTAGTTATCGCCGGCGCGTTCGCGCAGCCAGTCATCGACCTGGCTGTCGTTGCCGAGAAAGAGGATGGCCAGGCCGCGCGCCGCCAGATGCGGGTGCGGTGCCAGGCGGGCAATGGCTTCGCCGGTGCTTGCGATCAGGCTTTCGGTGGTGCTGTCGTAGTGCAGCAGCGGGTCGGGACGGCGGGCTTGCGGCAGCGCCTGGGTCAGCGCCTCTATCCCCTCGCCACCGGTGGCGACGGTGGCCAGCACCGGAATCGCCAATTCTTTGCCGAGCGCAGCCAGGTCAACGGTGACGCCACGGGCGGCGGCTTCGTCGTGCATGTTCAGGTTGAGCACCATCGGCACCCCCAGCTCGGCGAGCAAGGCGGTTAGCGTCAACGTCCGGCGCAGGTTCTTGGCGTCGCCCACCTGTAGCCAGCAGCGAGCATCCTCGCCGAGCAGCGCGCGCATCGTCGCCCGCTCGTCGTCACTGCGCGAGGGTAGCGCGAGCACGCCCGGCGTATCGAGCAGGCTGGCGCTGGCATCGAAACGGGCCGTGGCGCGGGTGACCTCGACGGTGGTTCCGGGGTAGTTGGAGACATTGACGTAGGCCCCGGTCAGACGGTGGAACAGGACCGATTTGCCGACGTTGGGATGGCCGACGAGAAGAATGGCGCTGGCGGAAGTGTTATTCATCGATTCAGGTGTGCTGGCAGCGGGCAATGGCGGTATTCAGCCATTGCTCGCCGATTTCGCCGCTGTGGCGGGCACAGGGACGGCGATCCGGGGTGAGAACGAGCGTGTAGGGGAGGGCACCGACGCGGTTGCCGAAGCGGGCAAGCAGGCCGCGCGGCTCACTCGGGCCGTGCAGCAGGATGAGCGGCGGACGCAAGGCGCGTTGCACTTCGGCTGGGGCTCGGGCGGTTTCCTGCGGGCGCTGCAGGGCGACGGCAACGATGCGGGCACTGGCCGCGTGGTTGACGGCGCTGGCCGCCAGCAGCGGCATTTCGCGAATGCAGGGCGGGCAATCGCTGCGCCAGAAATTGATCACGCTGACTTGGGGCGGTAAGTCGGCAAGACGGACAAAACTCGTGCCGGCGGCCAGCTCGAAATCGAGCGGCGTGCGTGAAAAAGCCGGATTTTCGGCGTGGACCGTCAATGTCGTAGCAAAAAGCGCCAAGGCGAGCACAGGTAGTGAAAGCCGCCTCGAGAGCGAACGACAACCCGCCCGCACCGGGGTGCGAACGGGTTGTCCAGGGCAAGCGCCGGGCTTACAGCGCAAATTTGACTCCGCCGTAGATGAAGCGGCCACGGTTCGGACCCCAGATATGGGTCACGTCATAGCTGCCGGCGGCATCGATCCAGAGCATGCTTTCCTTGTCCGACTGCTTGAAGTCGAACAGGTTATCCACGCCGACATAGGCCGACCACTGCTTGTTCAGGCGGTACTCGCCACGCGCATCGACGACCCAGTAAGCCGGGCTCTTGCGCTTTTTCGGCGTGCCATCGAAGTTGTAACGCTGGTTGTTGTCGTAATCGTAGAACTTGGCCAGGTCCATTGCCCCGGTCCAGGTGGCTCGCAGCATGCCGCTCCACGGACCGCTGTCGTAGTCGAGGCGCAGGTAGGCACGGGTTTCCGGACGGGCAAAGGCGAGTGTGCCGGCTTCCGAGAAGTCGTACTTGAAGTGTTCGCCGGCCACGGTTGCTTCGAGCTGCGGGGTCAGCTTGTAGGTGAAGGTCAGGTCGCCGCCGATCACCGTCACCGGTTGGCGGGCCGAGGTGAAGCGAGTGATTGCATCGCCGGTGGCGGGATCGATTGCGCCCGAATCAAGCAGCGCCATGTTCTTGATGCGGTTGTAGTTCAAGGAACCGACCCAGGCCAGGCGGTCGCCGGCATAGGAGAGCGCGTAGGAGAAATTGTCCGCGGTTTCCGGTTTCTTGATTTCGCGCACGACGCGGGTAGTATCGAGAATCCCGTGGTCCTGCTCGAAGAACGAAGTCGGCGCGCGATAGCCGTGGCCAACGGCAAAGCGGCTATTGAGCTCGTGGCTGTGAGTCCACAGCAGGTTCAGGCGCGGGCTGGTGATGCCGCCGAAGACATTGTGCTCGTCGTGACGCAGCGAGCCATTGACTTCCACATTGCCGTCGAAGAAGGCGCGGTAGGCCTGGACGAAGGCGCCGGGCGTGCGATAGGTGTAGTTGTCGATACCGTCGTTGACGCGACCGCTGGCATCGCTGCCCTTGCTCTTGAGGTCTTCGTAACGGTAGTTGGCGCCGACAGTGACCAGGGTGGCACCGAAAGGCTGCTGGGTACTGGCCTCGAAGTAATACTGGTCCTGGTCCGCCTTGTACAAGGCTTTTTCGTAGAACGAATCCTGCTTGTGATTGGCATAACCGAAGGCCAGGCGCAGACTGCCGGCGCCGAGGGCGCGCGTGGCGCTGGAAACGAACTGCTTGCGGTCGGTGAAGATGATTTCCGACATGCCCGCACCGCCGTCGCGGTAAAAAAGGCCGGGTTGACCATTACGCAGGGTATCGCCGCCGCTGCCGTCGGGCGTGACCCAGCCGCGCGGATCGGGCGAGGCATTGGGACCGCGACTCCAGTCGAAGGGGTTGCTGTCGCCATCGGCCTTCACCGCGCTGTAATTGCGTCCCTTGGCACCGCCCATGCGCTTTTCATCAACAATGTCGAAGCGTCCCTTGAGCTTGAATCCGCCGAGATCGTCGGCAAAGAAGCCGATACCGCCAAGCTTGCGCTCGTAGCCGGTGTATTCGGAAACCCTGTTTTTATCCGCGTCGACCGTGTCATGCTGGTTGTGCTGGAAATTGGCGGTCAGCGCGCCGCGCTCGAAAGCCTTGGCGGCAAAAAGATCGGTGCTGTTTTGGCCGTAGCTGCCGAATTGCTGATTGGCAATGAACTCGTCCCGGTTCGGGCGGCGGGTGACGATATTGACCGAGCCGGCCAGTGCTTCCGGTGCGATCAGGCTGGTGCCGGCGCCCCGGGAAATGTCGATGCGCTCGATACCGCCGAGATTGACGCTATCGAGACCGTAGGCGGAGGAGACCGAGGAAAAGATGGGGATGCCGTCGATCAGCAGGGTCGTGTAGCGACCCGGCAGGTTGTTGAGCACGACATTGCGCACATTGCAGATCGAACATTCGCCCTGGACCGAGATGCCGGGGCGCTTGTCGAGGGCTTCGGTCAGCATGGTGGCGCCGGTTTTTTCCAGTTCGCGCGCGCCGATCGATTCGGTGGCGACGATTTCGTCGCGCAACTGCGGCTTGGCACCGACAGAGCGGCCGCTGGAAACGGTAATTTCGCCGAGTTGCTTGTCGGCCAGTGTCGGTCCGGCAAAGGCGACAGCCAACGCTGCCACCAGCGGACGCAGATACGGTTTTTGCATTGTAAGTTCTCCCTGATTCGGTGGATGGGCCAGGCGAACCGGCTGCAAACGATGGGCAGCGGTTCACCGCCACAACCGCCTTGCGGGCGGTTCGGGGTCATCCGGTTCGGGGTCATCCTTGTGGCGGCGGAGAGCGTAGACAGTCTCGTGTCCGGCTCACTCCTGTCCGGGCTGGGTCACGAAGCCGATCTTGGCCAGACCGGCGCGGCGGGCCGCGCTCATGGTTTCGGCCACCGTCTCGTAACGGGTGGCACGGTCGGCCTTGAGGTGCATCTCGACCTGGGCATCCTGCTGGACGGCCTCGCGCACCCGGGCTTCGAGCGCGTTACGGTCAACCGGCTCGGAACCGATAAAAACCTGGTTCTCGGCGTTGATCGACACTTGCAAGGTCATCGGCTTTTCCGGTGTTGGATTGCTCGCGGCGCGCGGCAGGTCAACCTTGACCGAGTGCGTCATCAGCGGTGCGGTGATGATGAAGATGATCAGCAGCACCAGCATCACGTCGACCAGCGGCGTCATGTTGATTTCGGCAGTCGGCATCTGACTGCCGCCGGAGTTGAACGAACCCATCGCCATTTAGGCCACCTCCGCCGCAGCGCGGGCGCGCATCGGGTGGATCTGGGCGCTGTTGGCGACGAAGGGCTTGCCGACGGTGAAGAAGGCATGCAGGTCGTGGGCGAAGGCGTCGAGGTCGGCGAGGATGACGCGGTTGGCGCGGGTGAAGGCGTTGTAGGCGAAGACCGCCGGCAGTGCGACGGCGAGGCCGGCAGCGGTCATGATCAGCGCTTCGCCGACCGGGCCGGCGACCTTTTCCAGGGCGGCCTGGCCGGAAATGCCGATGGCGACCAATGCGTGATAGATGCCCCAGACGGTGCCGAAGAGACCGACGAAAGGCGCGGTGGCGCCGGTGGTGGCGAGCAGGGTCAGGCCGTTTTCCATCCCGGCCTGGGTGGTCGACAGTTGCTGGCGCAAGGCGCGCTCCATCTGCTCGGCCGGGTCGAAGCGGGAAGCCAGGCGACCGGTCGCGGCTTCGCAGTCGCGGTTGCAGCAGTTGGCCTGGGCCGCCAGCTGGGCGTAGGGACTGTCGTTACCGGCCTCGCGCAGGCGCTCCAGACCCTCGGCAACGCTGCGTGCACTCCAGAAGGCACCGACGGCGCGAGCAGCGCGGCGCACGCTGTACCAGTCCCAGGCCTTGGCCAGGATCAGGTACCAGCTGGCAACCGACATCAGCGCCAGAATGACCGCGACGCTGTGCGAAATGGTGTCGCCCGCAGCCCAGAGGTGGGCAAAGCCAAAGGCGTTTTGCGTATTTTCCTGCATGTCTTATTGCTCCAGTTTGAAGATGATGGGAACCAGGACCCAGCTATGCACCGGGGTGTCGCCGCGCTTGGCGGCGATGAAGCGCCAGCTGCGGACAGTTTTCTGGGCGGCTTCGTCAAGACGCGGGCTGCCGGAGGAAGTCTTGATCTCGACCTCCTCGGCCGTGCCTTGCGGCGTGACCGAAACGCGCAGGATGACCTTGCCTTCCTCACCCATGCGGCGGGAGAGGGGCGGATAGGCGGGGGCCGGGTTTTTCAGGTAATCGGCGTCGAACCGCGCCTGGCTGACCGGCTCGGGCGCGGGCGGCGCGGGCGGCGTCGGCTTGTTTTCGACCACCGGGGCGAGTGGCGCGGCCGGTGCCGGGGCCGTGCTGGTGGTGGTTTCGATCTGTGGCTGCGCCGGTCTGGGCTGGGGTTGCGAGCGTACCGGCTGCGGCTTGGCCATGGGCAGGGGTTTGGCTTCTTCCGGCGGTGGCTTGGGGATTTCGACCGGCGGAATCAGGTCGACGATCAGCGGCATTTCGAGAATCTGCGGCGCGATGGTCTTGGCGGCCATGATCACGGCAAAAACGCCGACATGCAGGCCGATGACAATACCGAGCAGACTGCCGCGACGACCGGCGGTGGGAGAGGAAAGTGCGTAACTCATGATCTTTCGCATCGCCCGCAAGGCACAAAAAACCCGTGGCTTGCTTGCGGACGCTGGCTGGCTGTGGGGAAGGATTACAACGGAGAGATGGAAAGAGGCAGAAGAAGCGGAGAGGCTTACTTGGTCAGGATCAACTTGTTTTCACGCGTGATGCGTAATTGATAACGCTGGCCGGCGTGTTCGATTTCGATCAGGTTCCTGCCGCCGAGCAGCTGGCGGCTGTCGATGCAGGTCTTGCTCTCGCCCTGCTCGGTGCGGAGGATCGGCTGGGAAGGGGAACTGGAGGTCTGCAGCATGATGGGTCGCAAATGAAGTAATAATTAATTGAGAATTGTTCCCATAATACCTTATTGAGAATCGTTGTCAATAATCTGAATGCAATTGGCGGAATGCGCCGCGCCGCCCGAGGCAGGGCGGATCGGGCGCGGATGCCGCTGCTTTCCGGAAAGGCGGCGTCAGGCGACGACGCGGTTGCGCCCGCCCTGCTTGGCGCGGTAAAGCGCCTCGTCGGCGGCGGCAAGCAGGTTTTCCATATCCCCGCGGCTGGCTTCGTCGCCAAAGCAGGCGGCCACGCCCAGGCTGACGGTGTAGACCGGCAGTTCGGGATCGCGCTGGTTTTCGATCTCGCGGCGGATGCGTTCGGCCACCTTTTTGGCTTCGGCCAGCCCGGTATCCGGCAGCAGGATGACAAATTCCTCGCCGCCGAAACGGGCCAGGACATCGGGAAGCCGTAGCTGTTCGCCCGCGCGGCGTGAGTAGTCCTTGATCACCAAGTCGCCGACGTGGTGGCCGTAGGTGTCGTTTACCTTCTTGAAAAAATCGATGTCCGAGGCAATTGCCGCCAGCGGCCGGCGCCCGCGCTGGCTGCGAGCCCATTCGATATCGGCACGGGCAAAGAAGGCGCGCCGGTTGAGGGCGCCGGTCATTGGGTCGCGGGTGGCGAGAAATTCGAGTTCGACGCGCAGGCGTTCGTTGGCGAGCAGGATGAAGCCGATCGACAGGCCGAGCACGCCAAGCGAGAACATGGCCAGATAGGCTTGCTGGATCAGGTTGTGATCGAAAATATCGTCGCTCTGCGCCACGTTGGCCGGCAGGGTGGCGATGCGCCACAGGGCAATGACCACGCCGAGGACGAAAAACGCGGCGAGAAAGCGGTTGCCGAAGCCTGCCGGGCGAGCCCGCGCGGCGAGCAGGGCGCCGAAGGAGAAGAGGCCGATGTGCGCCAGGCCCATGATCAGCAGCCGCCCCTGGTAATGTGGCGAGCCGTAGGTCAGCCAGAGGGTGAGGAAAAGCACGGCACCGATGGCATCGAGTGCCGGCCGCCAGGTCGGAGCCTGACCGGCGTAGCGTTGCAGGCCGACGATCAGCAGCAATTGGCCGAAGAGGAGCAAGCCACTGGCGGCGACGATGCTCAGCAGGTCCGGCAGGTGCCCGCGCATCGAGGCCAGGCCGGAGGCACAGCCAATCAGGACCACGGCCCGCGCCCAGTCGCGCAGGCCCTGAATATCGTCGGGAAAGCTGCGCGCCTGCACCCAGAGCACAAAGGCGCAGAGAATGCCGAACAGGTTGGCGACCAGCAGGAAGGTACGGGGATCGATGAAGTCCAAGGCGGAGGCTCAGAATATGCAGGCCGGGAATTGTAAGGGCCGGCCAGCCGAGGGCAAGCAAATTTTGCTGATGCCTGTCGTGTGCTTTGCAAGCGCCATGCCTGCCGTCGATCCGGCGCCAGGTATCGGGCGTTGAAAAATGGATATTTCCACGGTCGACCGTGAAAATCCCGAAAAAGCAGGCAAAAGGGCAGCGCCTACGGCACCGATTGGCCTGGCTTGCGCTGCTGGAGAATCAGGTCGTTCCCGCCCATAGCCAGGCGCTTGCCAGAAGCAGCATGGTGGCAAAGGCCGTGCGCAGGCGGCGCTCCGGCAAGCGGTGGGCGAGCGCAACGCCGGCCGAGACGGTGAATACGCCGCCGGCGGCCAGCGGCAGCCCCAGCGACCACTCGACTCGTCCCGCCTGGGCGTAGGTCAGCAGCGCCACCAGCGAGCTGGGGGCCACCAAGGCCAGCGACAGTCCTTGCGCCGTGGTCTGCCGCTGGCCGAGCCAGCCGGAGAGGAGGGGGCTGGCCAACAGCCCGCCGCCTATCCCGAGCAATCCCATGCTGCAGCCGCCGACGATACCGACCAGCGGGATCAGGCGGTGGTTCAGGGGTTTTTCCTCGTTGTGCACCCGGTGGCGCCGATAGAGCAGATTGAGCGCCAGCAGCGCGAGAAAAGCGCAGAAGACACTGCGCAACAGCCGGGGGTCGAGATCGTTGGCAAAACGGGCGAGCATCCAGGTAGTGGTGCTGGCAGAAAGCACCATTGGCAGGATGCTGCGCCAGGGGAGGGGATGGCGCTGGTGGTAGCGACGCCAGCCAAGCAGCAGGTTGGGAACCATCAGGACCAGTGCCGTCCCTTGGGCCAGTGGCTGATCCATGCCAAAACCGGCGACCAGCAGCGGAATGGCGACAATGCCGCTGCCAATGCCGAAGAGACCCCCAAGAAATCCCAGGGCGGCCCCGAGCGGCAGGCTGAGCCAGATCGGGTTCCAGGCAGGGGGGAGTGAAAACAGGGTATCCATCGGAGTTCGCTTGAATGAAAGAGGCCGGGAAGAAGAGGGCGCCAGAGGATGGCGCCACGGTTCGAGTGCGTGGACTGGAGAATAGCTATTGCGCTGGATGATTCAATTGGATTGAATAAAATACATTAATGCGTAAAATGCACGAATGATTGATGGGCCTTGAAGCCTGCTCCTGGGAGGATGGATGAGCGATTTATCGGACCTGGCATTCTTCATCGAGCTGGCACGCCACCCGAGCCTGGCGGCCGCGGCGCAGGAACTGGGGGTGACGCCACCCAATGTCAGCCGTCGCTTGGCGGCCATGGAGCGCCGTCTGGGGGTACGCCTGCTCAACCGGACCACGCGCCGGCTGAGCCTGACCGGCGAAGGGCGGCGTTATCTCGAACAGGGTGAGCAGATCCAGCAGGATCTGGCCGGCCTCGAACGCTCGCTGGCAGCCAGCCGCGACGAGCTCGCCGGGCTGCTGCGGGTGAACGCCACCTTCGGTTTCGGTCGCCGACACCTGGCGGGCCTGGTTTCCGAGTTTTCATTGCGCCATCCTCAGCTCGAAGTTCTTCTCCAGCTGACCGATCGTCCCCTCGACCTGGCCGAACACGCTTTCGATGTCGGCATCCGCTTCGGCCCGCCGCCGGATACCCGTATCGTTGCTCGTCGGCTGCTGCACAACCGGCGTCTGCTCTGTGCTTCTCCCGCCTATCTGGCGACACACGGCGAGCCGGTCACGCCGCAAGCCTTGAGCGAGCACCGCTGTATCGTGATCCGCGAAAACAACGCGGTTTTCAATCACTGGTATCTCAACGACGGCAAGGAGCAGATCCTGGTCAAAGTTGCCGGCCACCTGAGCAGCAATCACGGTGAAGTCGCCGTGGACTGGGCCGTGGCCGGACACGGCATCGTGCTGCGTTCTGAATGGGACGTGGCCAGCGCGCTCGAGAGCGGCGAACTGCGCCGCATCCTGTCGCCCTGGATGGGCCTGGGTGCCGATATCCACGCCGTTTACCCGCAACGCCACCATCTACCGGCGCGCGTTCGGGCCTTCATCGATTTTCTCGCCGAGCGCCTGGAAGGCTTCTGGAAAGACTGAAGCATCCTGCAAACGACGGTCGAGCGAGCGTTCCTGGTGGGCTTTTGAAGGTGTTCTCTAGTTCGCATAATTTGTATTATGTAAAGCCGAAGCCCCAAAAAGAACCGACCGACGGCGCCCAAGAAAAACTTTTCCGACATAATCAAAGCCCTCAAAAAAACGAAGAAACCAACGTGATTGCTCAATTACACCTGCATCCAACATATGCAAAACATCGCGACGCTATCGATTTGATCCGATGGACTCTTGCCGTAGCACGCATAAGCGCGGACTCGCCTCGCTTTGCTCAGTACGTCAGCCGATGGGTTGTCCCCGAAAAAATCGCACTGGCGAAAGCCGAAGGATGGTTTGATGAAGCCGTGGCAGACTGCCCACCTTTCGATCCCTCGTGGATACGCTTCGTACCGGCTGCGCTTGAAGAATACGAACGCTTCAAAGCCCTTTACCCACGAAAACCCCTGCGCACCCCTGAAATCAAGGCCAAAAAAAGCACCAAGACCCCAGCCAAAGCCGCAACCGAGAGCGCATCAACACTAGCGCGCAAACGGAAATCCGCAAAATAGATATTTTGATCGACGGATAAATAGAACTTATCGATAGCCGCCAGCCGCGCCCGGCCAGCTCGACCACACCTGGCCAGCCGGCGCCGGCCCAAATGAAAACGGGAGCCCCGAAGGACTCCCGTTTTCATCGACTGCCTGACCAGTCTCAAAAATAGCGTTTTCGACCGCTGCCATTGATGCAGAATCGCCCGCCACGCGGCCCGACACAATAGGCGCCGTCGACGCACGCGCAACTTACCACCGGTCGCGGTTGAGTGTAAGCGATGCCGCCGACAGGCCGCGACCTGGCTGCTTTTTTGGCCGGCGCCGCTTGTGTGGCCAGCGCCAGCGCCAGCATGGCCATGAAGATCAAGCCGCGCATTTTCGACGCCCGCCCATGATCCAGAACGCGAACAGGCCCGCCGCGCAGACTGCCGCAGCCAGGAGCATGGCAAACCCCCAGGCGCCAACGAATCCGCCGAACTGCAACGCAATGCCACCCAGCACCAAGAGCATGGCGCAAAGCCTGAGCGCAGCCGGCAGATAGACGATCCCCAGGCCAGCAACCGCCGCCACGCCGATCCAGACACTGGCCGCAATGGCACACATCGCCAGCAGTTGCAACGCCGAGCCCACGGCGCCAAAGCGACCATCCACGGGCTCAAACAACATCACGGCCATTCGGCCCATCACGACCGATGCCACCGCCGCAGCCAGGAGGAAGCCCAACCAAAACAAGATTGTCATTGCCGCCCTTTCTCTGACCAGGAAACCGCCCCGATCAAGGCGGAAGCGCGTCTTGCTGGCCGACAGGTTGATAAATTTTCAGATTGCCATGCTTGGCATAAAAAACGCGCTGCGCCCGCCGACTTCTGATTGCTGCCGCCGTCATGCGCAAGCCGCCGCCCGTTCCCCTGATCCCGAGCCGCCGCCTTACTTCCGCGTCCGCCCAATCTAGCAGTTCTTTCTTGAAGGCGTCAATGTCATCAACATTTCGCACATTGATCCCGGTCTTCATTCGGATCAACAGGCAGACATACCGCAGCACATCTTTTTTGGTCTGTTCCGGGTCAAAAAGATCATGCAATTGCAATCCCTTGAACCGCCCTTCCAGATACGCAGCCACCTTGCGTTCCAGCAGCCGCGCCAGCTTTTCAACCGTATCGATTGCTTCCTCGACCACCCAGCCCAAACGCGACGCCATGAAGATCACCGCCGCAATCAGCAAATCCCGCTTGATCTGCTCAACGTCCGACAGGGAATTAAGATCAAACCCGGCCCGCTTGCCAATAGCCCTCGCTAGCCCAGCTTCTGAAATTTCCTCAATCTCCAAACCCACCCGAGCCGACAACTGCGCACGGGCATAATCGGCAACCACCCGAGCCGCCGCGAAGTCATACCGCGACGAGTCAGTAAGCCCCTGAAGCCGCCGGTAAGACTCGCCAAAGCCGATGCTATCCGCCACATGGCGCAGCGGGTTTGCCTGCAACTGGATACGCCGCACGCCCGCATTTGTCGACGCCACCGCCGACAGAATGCGGACCTTCAAATCCTCATCCGCCATAGCCTTCTTCCCTCGCCCGCACGCCTACATATTTATCCCGATTTCCCCGCTGCGCCCGGAATCGCCGCTGCCGCTCCCGATTCCTCACGCTCTTCCGATCCATGCGTAACGGACGCTTGTATCCAGTCACCATCACTTCCCCGGTAATTTCAGCCCGAATAATCGGCATCACATAGGCGTAAACGTCTTCCTTGATCGCTTGCTTGTCGCGCAAATTGGTGAAATTCACCCCCGTCAAATCGGACAACATTCGCTGGCCATAAAGAATGAAATCCTCTTTGGTGATTTCCTTGCTCGACAAATCCCGCAGCTCCAAACCTGGCACCAGACGTGACGACCGCTGCCCCGTCGCCCGCAGCACATCGCGGAATAACAGCTTCTTGTCGTAGATGTTTTCAAACGGATAGCCAGCCGCAATACTGACCTGATTTTGCACCGCCGCCCGAAACGACATTTTCAGCGCCGCACGATCCTTGATTGACGCCACCGGCACCCCCAGCAGCTGCGACAAAGCCCCGGATAAGGATTCATCCGAAAAAGGCCGGTCAGAATGCAGTCTCACATGCTGCAATTCGCACTTTTCCAGATACGCACCCAAAGCGGACTGCATTACCGGCTCTATCAAAGCCGCAACACGAGCCAGCGCAGCCACCGATTCTTTCTCAACCACCGGCGATAGACTCCCCTCCCCCATTTCATCCGCTACGGCATCAAGAAACGCCAACGATGCAGCCAATTCCCTCGAACCTGCCATTTTTTTACCTCACCGAATAATGCAGCAAGATTATTTCCCGTTTTTAAAAAAAATTCCAGCTTGCCGCCGAAAAAACGTTACACCTAATTGGCGAAAAAACACGCTTTTTTCACGGCTTTTTTCGATATTTTTCCGGGTCGATTAGGTGTAACGTTTTTTCAGGCCGTTTTTTCCTACGCGGACAATGGTTTGAGCAAGTGACCCGAAAAACACGTTTTTTGCCTTCACCCCGCCCCACTACAGACACAAAACAAGACCCCATCCGATCTTTTTGAAGCAATGCCCGGAAACTTTCGCCCGCTACGGAAATTTGAAGCACTACCCCAGGCGACAAACGAAAAAAAAGGCAGCGCCCGCTGCCTGAAAAATAACGATAACCGAAAAAAACTATTCGTGACCACCGAAATCACGCCCTACAACCACCGAAATCACACCACCCCAAAAAACCGAAGCCCCAGGCGACTATTTCATGATACCAGTACCCCAAACGTCGTCGTGACTCATTTCAAGAATTTGCCCATCGCACCATTTTCTATTGATATACCTCTCAAAGGCTTCCGAATGCTGCTCTTCAAACCAATCCGATTTTTTCCTCATAATCAAATCCAAATGAATCCTATTTTCCCACCCCCCCGTACATTCCGGTAGCCAAAAACTCTCCTTAACTTCTATTTCGAGCGCCCCCCAAAGTAATGTATACGGATACAACCTACCCTGCCTTCTCATACTGCGTTCCGCTGCGTTGAATAATGCCTGCATCAGCCATCGCTCCCTTTGTACGCCATAGCGATCCCACGACAATATGGCAGACACCCCCATTTTCGGAAAAAAATATTTACGCATGACCTTTACGGTCAAATCCAACTTCATGAACATCGCGTGCTTTTCTTTTATGTTCCCCTCGTCGTATTTGCGCCACCATGCCAGTTCACGCGCCACAACGGTTTTCAGCCATTTATTTCTTCCCCCCCGAGGCTCCCCGTCCCGCCACTTCATGGGCTTCCCAGACGGCGAAACAACCTTTATACCGCCTACGCTAACTCCATAATGAGTCCAACCCACCTGCCATCCGCTGCTATTGGAAGATATTATTCGGCAATTATCATAGTATTCACGGACAGTAACCCCAGGGAAAGAAACAAGCCACACATGCGCTGATTTTTCTTTAACAAGATTCGACGGCCTGACACTTGTATCTTCCCCATATTTAAGACGTTTCCAATCCCCTGTGGCAACCCAATCAAATTTTTCAAAGGTCACCTCACCATCCGCCCGATTCCCGTTCCGCAATATTCCCTGTTCGTCGATATAGTATTTATCCACATCCTCGCCGCAATTCAAATGAGCATTAGCCACATATCGACCAATGCCAATTGGCGCCGTTCCCTCATCGTACCCATACCGTACATCTATCATGTCCGCCATATAATCCAGCCCCCCAAAAAAACGGGCAGCACGCGCCGCCCGGAATTATCAAATCGCCCGCCCACTGCCTCAATAATCTGGCCGCAGCGACACAATCGGCAACTTTGCCAGCTGACGATACGCTTCCGTATCATCCTCGCCCGCTGATTTTGCAATCATCAGCAAATCATCGTAACGCGCCTGCTCCACGACCGACCACGGCTGCATTCCTTCCATCAAGGTCATGTAAGCCCCCGCCCTCGACATCGCCAACTGCGCCTGGTTCTGAATCTTGCGCAGCGTAACATCGCGTTTTCTGGCCACTTCTGCCACGTCACCAATGGCCGGCACGCGGATATTTTCAAACAGAATCCGCACCGTGATTTCGCCCCCAGGATGGGCCAATGCAGCCCGCAACTTGGCAATCAACGCGCCGAGATCATTCCAGACACGCACCCGGCCCGCGAAATCGGAAATTTCCCAGTCGTAGGGCTCCCACGGCTCCCCGCCCCCATGGATCACGACTGGAAAATGAACCGTGGCCGTGCAACGCAGCCGTGCGCCGGAATATTGCGCCCGAACCGTAACCGTCACATCCTTCCAATCCCCGCCATTGGCCAGAAATTGAAACATCTTCCCGCCCAGCGCAAAGATGGTGCAACGCAAAACGTTGAGATTCAGACTCATTTTTTCCCGCTCCCTGTTTTTTGCCGGTTAAAGGCATGCGCATTGATGCGCCTGACCACCTCGAGAATGTCACCCTGCGACAGTGCACGTTGAGCCGCCGCCAAGTTTCCGCGCCCGTAACGCGGCTTTTGCGCCACTGGTATTTTCATCGCCCCACCCCCATCCCCAAAAACCCCCACCCGAACACAGCCGCGCCCATATCGCGGCCCAGACCAGATCGCCATAGCCATACAGCACTCACTCCCAATCACACCAGCCGCACCAGCCGTACAAACGACCGCGCCTGGCCAGCCCAACCGCGCCAGCTCGACCACGCTTCATTCCCATTTCCGCAAGCACCAATCCGACTCAGCAATCAAGCCCGCCGCCCGGCCCGCGTCCTTGCAGCGACCCGCCGCCGCCACCACACGCGCCGCGATTGCGGTCAACGCCGCCCGCTTTCGACTTTTGGCAACCTCAGCCGAACCCGGCACCAAACCGGCAATCAATGCCCATTCCTTTAGTGGTCGCCCCCTGTTCAGCTCGACCCATCGCGCAGCCGATCCAGGCGACTGGAAGGCATAGACCTTACCCGCCGGCCCGATCAAGACACGACCGCCCACCCGCAACTCGCCGTCATGGTATTCGTGCGCCTCACCCCGAGCCAGAGCAAGCGCAGCCGACACCGGCCCAATGTAGCCCGCCGCCCCCAGCTCTGCCGCCATCCAGCCAGGAGGCAAAGCCGTCGCCGCCGGACGTTGCGCCCAAGCCGTAGCAAACGCCCCCGGCGCAAACGCCCAGGCCGCGAACCCCCCTTGCATCACCGCCCCGTAGAAATGACGTAACGCGCCAACCAAGACCCCGCCGCCGCATCGACCCCGACGACTCGCGCCCCGCTTTCATCCTCTTCCAGCACCGCCCGCGTCATCGTTGCTTTGACGACACCCGTTCCAACCATCAATTTGATGTTCGGGAGCGCGAAATAGGCGCCGCTTTCGCCAAAGGCACCGCCGATTGCCCCGTAGAGTTCCGGGAAATCCGCCTTGCGAACCACTTGCCCCAAACACTGCAACCAGCCCGCCGGCAGCTCCCCCGGCAGCACCCACAACTCAACCCGCCCAGCCGCACAAACAACCTCATGATCATCATTCCAATCAGAAGGCTGCACCAAAGCCGCATCCGGCGCCGGGAAATCCAACGCCATCACCCGCTTTCGATGCCGAACCACCGGCGTCACGGTCAATCCTCCCGACGCACGATATCCACCGCGCCGGCAATCGCAACCCCAGCGGCAATCAACGGCTCAACCGCGTCCGCCGGCAAAATACCCATTGCAGCCAGGAACAGCCCCAGGCCACGCCACGTCGACGCCTCGCCAGCCCTGGCACCCATCCATTTCAAGAACTTCATTGCTTCCACTCCCCTAGGTAAATAGCGGACTCACGCGCCCGCCGCTTGACCAAACCCGGCAACACCTTGCCGCCTGCCTTGACCCATCGCCCGAACTCAGCTGCCGCCGCCGCATCGTCACCGGCCACCACTCGACACCGCAATGTCGACGAACGCCACGCAGGCCCGCCAACGTTGAACACGAACGACACCAACGCCGCCCACTGCCCGACCGTCAGCCGCGCAGAACATTCCGCCGGCAAACCCCGCCTCACATCATCCAATGCGACCTGCAAATCAGCATGCAACAGCTCAACCGCCTGCTGCCTCGTGACCCCACTCTTCAGCGCCGATTCACCACGCCGAATGACATGCCCGACACCCACGGTCAACTTTCCCGCCGGACACAAATAAGGGGCTAACTTCAGCCCCTCAAAATCAATGACCGTGACAGCTGCCAGATCAATCACGTCGTCAAACATCGCCGCGCCGCCCTTCGCTGATTCGGTCGATGCGCGCATGCGCACTATCCGCCGCACGCCCCAAGTGCTCCAACTGCTGATGGATATGGCGGATATCCGAACGAATACCGCCATACACCGCGCCAGCCGCGACCAGCGCAGCCAGCACCTGGAAGACCAAGCCGCTATCAGGCATTGGCAATGGCGGTCAGTCGAGTCACTTCAGCATCAATTGCCGCAATGTCGGCCTGGACGCAAGCGCGCTGCGCCTCGACTTCTGCCTTCTTTGCGCGCTGCGCCTGATTACCCGCTTCCCAGCCGATCATGAGCGACAACTGCTGATCGATCGTATTGACCACGGCCACCTGCCCCGTGCGCTTCTGGCTGAGGCTGACGATTTGCGACGCCGCCCATGCCTTCATGTCATTCGGCACTTTCGACGCCAAGATTGACGCCGTATTCACCGAAACCTGATAAACGCCATCACTGGCTTCGCAGCACTTCGACATGTAGGCAACGAAGGCATCCACATCGGCAAACGACTTGACCTTGCCTGTATCACCCGCCGGAACGTAAGTGACCCCCTCAATCTCGACCGAGCCCACGAACTTCAGCGAGCGATCCGAACCAACGGACGCGACCTGGAAGACCGGGGCAATGCCCGGATTCGCCTCCTTTGCCAGCCGGTAGATGCCCGCCAAATCGCGGACCGTGCGACGGTTATCCGCGCCGCCCACACCACCACCACCCCCAGTTTCACCAGCGCCAGTACCCATTTTTTTACACCCCCAAAACAAAGTTATCGAAAAAATCAAACCAATAGCCAAAAGCTATTGACGCGACGATAGCCAAAATCAATTGGACATGCAAGAAAATTTGTGAAACTTGCCTGAAATTACCCCGGCCACCATCGCGAAAAATCATCCGCGCCGAGCGCCCCGACCACCGCCGACGAAAAATCACCCGACCCCGTACAGTTATTGACACAAGACCGAGGAAACCCAAAACCCCCCGGCATCGTCGCCGATTTTCCACGGTCAACGGCCGAAAAAACCTTAAAAATCGTTTCATCAAGCCGGGTCTTTACCCCGGCCCACGAAATCACCCAGGTCTTTTCCGGCAGTTCAGCGCGCCGCCCGCCCTCTTCCACGCCGACCACCTTTGGCTGCGCCGGGTCCCCATACGCCGTTTCCCGATCAACTGAGCGATAGCTAATGGCTATCGGACCAGCCTCGCACGCCCGCCAAAACTCGGCAAAATCCCCATCATCCGCCGCCACCCTCGCCCGCTCCAACGCCGACCCCGGCAAAGCAACCGGAGAGCGCATCCGCCGCAACACACGCCAAGCCGTAATCGCCGGCGTACCAAAAAACTGGAATTGGCGAATCCCCCAAGCCGCCGCCCAGGCATCCACGCGCCGCACGCTGGCGGAAATTTTCCGCTCCCCTTCCGCATCAATCTGACCATCCAACCCCTTGCCGTCGATATTTTTGCTAACGTACTTTGCCGCATACGCAGCCCCCCGCGTACCCGCCCGAGCTTCCAATACCTTAAAACGATGCTCCCGAGCCCCCTCCTCGTCCGGCGCCTCACGCAAGGCATACACCCGCAACAACCGCCGTGCAAAACGCAACTCCCGACGCCGGCCATAAGCGATCAAATGCCAATGCGGCGTACCGTCATGATGCGGCTCAGCCGTGCGCAAGCCGAAGACCTCAAGCCCCCGCCGCTTCCATGCAGCCCGAGCCCGAGCCCACACCTTGGACAAATACGCCTGCGCCTCTTTCGGAGTCGTGCCGTCAAATCGATCATTCACCACCGCAACCCCGCCGACAATCCGCTGCGCGTGCATTCGACCCGGCGCCGTCAGCGTCCAAAATTCGCACGCACACCCCCGGTCAGCCGCGACCGCATCACACCCCTTTACCCGCGTCATCAACTCAGCCCGCTTCACTTCAGGATTAGCCACCGACGCCGCGACCACCCCCGCCAAATCTATATCCTCGCCAGTCTCCAAACAGCACACTGACGCCCGATCAATCGCCAAAGCATTACGCGCCCGCTGCGCCTGCCGCCGCTCCACCGCATCTTGAGATGAATAAATCCACAAACCACGACGCACCAAGCCTGCACGAATCGCCACCCCCTCAGCCCGCCGCACATGCGCCCGACGCAGCCGCCGCAAATACCAACGAGCACACAACATCCGCCGCACCGCCGGCCCATCATCGCGACAATCCGGCGCCTCAACCCCCCACTTGGCGCAATGCTTCGCCAGCAACCACCGAGCCGCCGCCAGCCCACCACCCGGAGCCACCGACACCAACGCCGCCGCCTCTTCCGCAGCCTCCTTTGCCGCCGCCCTTATCTCCTCGTCAGACGCCCCCAGCGACAAACGCCCGCCCGCCTCCTCACCGGTCGACAACACCCGACCCACCGCGACCGCATTACCCACGCCGCCAGCCCGCCGCAACTCGCCGCGCAAATGCCCCGCCCACCGATCCGGCAACAATCGCAGCACTGCCGCAATCTCAGATTCCAACAACAGCAAACGATTCGCCGCCGCCGACTCAACACCGCCCCCCCGCCGATGCGCAGCCAATACCCGAGCCGCCTCACGCTGCGGCATATCACACACCTGGCGATCAACCCACGCCGCCTGCCGTAGCGCCTCAGCCCGATCAATCGCCGCCGCCTTCGGCGCCCAATCACGCAACGACCCCTTCACGCCAAAGACCCCGGCTCATAGTCATAAGCGTTGCACGACCACCCAGGACGGACAAATTCCCCCGCCTCGACAGCCCCCCGCCAGTCGCCCCGATGCTCGCGCATGCACACCAACGACGCCCGAGCCCGCCCATCCCCAGCCGCCGCCGCATGCCGACAACTGGCACACTTACCCACCAAGGCCGACAACTCGCCTAAAAAGCCGCTGGCATTCATTGCAATCGCCCCGCCCAGGCCGAAAACCGCCGCAATCCGCCCTTAACCCGAGCCCGCAACTCAGGCGACAAATCCAGCCAAGCCCGGCCCGCCAAAATGCGAGCACTCCCCGGTGGCTCCCCCGCCATCGCCAGCAGCAAACGGCGATCCTTCGTCGTCGCCTGCTCGGCCCACACCAACAACATCGGGTCACGCTCAGCACCCAACACTTCACGCATTTGCTTCAAACACTCACCCGGCGTCATTTTCGACACCGCGCAGCCAAATCAACCAACCACAACGCTAGCCCTACCGGCGTCTCCTCCCTCTCCCTCTTTGTTATTTCCGGCTTGCCAGAAGATGACGAACCAACCACATATTCCGCTCCCCCAAGCACAAGAGGAATGTTCGTAACCTCCGACCTATCGCACCCAACAATGTAGAACTTCGTCCTTTTTCTTGCCCTATGCCCCCACCAATATTGGTCAACCACCAACGAAAAACCGCCAAAGCAATCAACTTCTTCGCCATCCGGCAACCCTGCAACTGGCCACAAACTAGACCGTTCTGGATGCTCCAAAACACCGCCGCACCGCCTAACGATATCGACTGCAAATATCGCTAACTCTTTCTCGTCCGCCCTTGGTTTCGCCATATGCCGCAACTGCCCCCAAGCACGACACGGCGGATGCGCCACCACCGGAATCCCGCCCAAAAAATTTCTTGCGTCTCTGTCTATGTCGAAACATTCGACACCATCAATTTTTTTGCAAATCGAATCGCGCCTCACAAACAGCGCTGCCACCCTGGCCCGCCCACCGGAAAACGAAGTAGTCGCCGGCCCCTCGATACGATATGGATTCATGAAAGCCACCCATCACGAAAAAACCGCCGATCTGACGCGCACACCTCTTTGCCCGATTGAAACGCAAGCATTGAGCCCGCCGGCATATAATCCGGCGCATCAATCACCACTTCACAAAAGCCCTCTCTTAACCATCTTGCCTCTTGCGACAGCGCAGTAATCATCACCACGCGCCCCGACAAATCCCGCCAAATAGCCGGCGCGCAAACTCCAAACGCCGCCTCCCTCGCAGCAGAATCGCACTCACCGCGCCGCAAAACCAACTGCTCAATCTCGCCTGCCTCCTCACACACCCCCCCCGCCGCGATCCAATCCGGCGCATCCAACGGCCCGCCCGCGTCATCGCGCCACACCGACCACAAAGGCCGACCGGCATAAGTCATGCAATCAGCGTGCTGAATCGGCAAATACCAATCGCGATGCTCTGAAAACGCCACCTCACAAGGCGAATCCGACACCAAATAATCATCCGCAAACGCCGCCACCCTCTCCCGCCAATCCACGCACAAATCGCACTGGTCAATCCCCGCCTCATCCATCCAGGCCAGCATTTGATCCATTTGATCGTTATGACGAACCCTGGCCCGCTCGTTCGATATCTGCAACACCACGCGCAGCAACGCCAGCGACACCACCACACCACCGGCACGCACCGACGGCACCGCCCGAGCAAATCCGCCCTCTGCCAGCAAATCAGCAACCAACATGACGACCCCCAGGAACCTTGTCATCGCATCCGTCAACCGCGCGTTGACCACGCAGAAGCACCCACAAACCAGCCATTTTTGAGAGGAATCCGGAATGACACTGTTCGCCCTGCTTGCCGATAAATTCCCCACATCGGCCGCGATTGCCGCCGCCCTCGGCATTAGCCGACAGGCATACAGCCAAGCCACAAAACGCCACCGGCTCAGTGATTCCGCGATTTTGCGCGCCGCAAAATTGCTCAAAATCGACCCGGCGCCGCTGTTCGTCGAGCGCGCCCAACTCGCTACCGTGGAGCCCCAAAACCCGACCGCGCCAGTACCCCCGCCCGCCCCTGAGCCGGCCAATGATGCCGACGTATGCCGTTCGCAATATTTGTATTATGTAAAATTACGGCACCACCAAGGCGGCAGTCGTTCTATTGCCGATACCTCCGATGAACGAAGCTGACCCCGCGATTGTCCGATAGCGTCCGGAGCGCGCATTGATTAGCATTCCGTCCCCCAACCGGAGGAATCATGGATACCCAGCCTGCCAACACCGATATCGACGTTCTATCGGAACTGGAATTGACCGACGAGGACATTCTCGATGCCCTGGCTCATGTGCCGGGTTATATCGACATTTCGACCGAGGATTTCCGTACGGTCTACCACCTCGCCTGGCGCCACGCGGTAGCGCGTTTGCGGGCGGGCGGCCAGGGCGGTAAAGCCTGATGTTCGAGCGCCATTGGTCCGATTACTGGAAGAAAATGCGCGGGACGACGCGCGGCAGTCCGCCGCGGGTGAGCGTCGAGGAAATCCTGCTTTCCTGGCTGGGAGCCTTCATCGGCATCGGCCTGCTCGCCGGGTTGATCAATGCCTGTTTTGCCGAGGCCGACCGCGTGCTGTTGCTGGGCTCCTTCGGTGCTTCCGCCGTCCTGCTGTTCGGTGCGCCCCGCAGTCCGCTGGCGCAGCCGCGCAATCTGGTGGGCGGCCACATGCTTTCGGCGCTGATCGGCGTCGCCTGCTGGAAATGGCTGTCGCCCTTTCCCTGGCTGGCGGCAGCGCTGGCCGTGGCCACGGCCATTGCCGTGATGCACCTGACCCGGACCCTGCACCCGCCGGGGGGTGCCACCGCGTTGATTGCCGTTACCGGTTCGGCTGAAATTCATCGTCTGGGATTCTGGTACGTGCTTCTACCGGCAACGTTGGGGCCGCTGCTGATGTTGTTGATTGCCCTGCTCTTCAACAACCTGGCACGTTCCCGCCGCTATCCGGAAATCTGGTTTTGAACGAAGGGGCCGGAAACAGGTGGGGGAAAATGCCGTTTTTTCACGGTCGACCGTGAAAAAACGGAAAATATGCCCGACACAAGCGGCTTATAGGCAAAACAGGCGCCCTGCCCGTGCATTTCCGGCCCATCGGGCTTATGCTTCGACGCTTCCGGAGTGTCCGTCGCCTGTCTGGCCATGAAAAAATCGTCCCGAAATCCTCCTCGCATCGTCGACGGCATCCGCCTGGCTTGCCTGGCCTTGCTCTCCCTGCTCTGCCTGGCTGCCACGGCGTCGGTCAGCGAGATTCCCGACACCCATGTCCTGCTGATCAATTCCTATCATCCGGGTTACGCCTGGAGCGACAACATCGAGACCGGCCTGCGCCAGGGCCTGGACAAGTCGGGCAGGCATGTGGAACTCTCGGTCGAATATCTCGATTCCAAGCGTTTTCCTCTCAGCCGCCAGCAGCCCTTGCTCGCCCGCCTGCTTGCCCGCAAATACGACACGTATCCGCCGAACTTGATCGTCGTTTCCGACAACGCCGCCTACGAATTCATCCTGCAGGAACGCGAGCGGCTTTTTCCCGGCATTCCCGTGGTGTTTTGTGGCTATAACTACTACCGGCCGGAGATGCGCGAAGGCTTGCGGCAGCTGACCGGGGTCAATGAAGAAGCCGACATCCTGGCGACGGTCGAAACCGCACTGAAAATCCATCCTTCCACCCAAACGCTGGCTTTTGTTCTCTCGGGTAACGACAGCACCAATCGCCGAATTACCGAAGTGGCTGAGACAACAGTATTTCCCCGCCTGCGCGAACGCTATCGGCTGGAGGTCTTTCGCGACCCGAGCCTGGACGAGATCCGGGCCGGACTGGCGGCTTTGCCGCCGCGGACGCTGGTCTTCGTTGCTGGCCAGCTGCGCGATCAGGTCAATGGCCGGATGCTGACGCCGGTCGAAAATGGACGCATGATCGCCGAGGCCAGCCCCTGGCCACTCTACAGCTTCTGGGATTTCTATCTCGGCACCGGCGTTGTCGGTGGACGAGTGGTCAACGGTCTCGACCAAGGACTGGCGGCAGCCGATCAGGCCTTGCGCATTCTCGGCGGGACGCGGGCGGAGCAGATTCCCATCCTGATGCAGTCGCCGACGACGCCGATCTTCGACTACCGGGCGATGCAGCGTTTTGGCATTGCCGAGAGTTCGTTGCCGGACGGGGCAAAAATCATCGGCCATCCGCATTCGCTGTGGTACGACTTCCGCAGCGAAATTATCGCCACCGTCAGCCTGATCCTGCTCCAGACCTTGCTCATTTTCTGGCTGATCCGCAGCATGCGCGAGCGGCGCCAGGCGGTGCGCCTGCTGGCGGCGGAGCGAACGCAACTGGAACAGACGGTGGCGGCACGCACGGCTGACCTGCTGCGCAGCGAGCGACAGATGCGCGCCCTGCTCGATACCGCCCGCGTCGGTATTTTCGTCGTCAATGGCGATGGGGTGATCACGCACGCCAACCGTTACATGAGCGAGTTGTTTGCGCGCAGCCAGGACCAATTGCAGGGGAGCGAGTACGTCAGCCTGATCGCGCCGGAAGAGCGCGAGGTCGGCCACACCAAGATGCTGCAGTTGATGCGCAGCCAGATCAACGCCGTCGATCTCGACCGCCTTTATTGGCGTCCGGACGGTACGCAATTCTGGGGGCATCTCAACGGTATCCGGCTCACTGACCAGCCTTCCGGGACGAGCGACCTGATCGGGGTGATCGCCGACATCGACGAACGCAAACGGGCCTTGGAAGAACTGGAGCGTTACCGGGAGCACCTGGAAACCCTGGTGGCCGAACGCACCGAAGCCCTGCTCCAGGCCAAGGAAACCGCCGAAACCGCAAGCCGGGCGAAAAGCGCCTTCCTGGCCAATATGAGCCACGAACTGCGGACACCGATGAACGGTATCCTTGGCATGCTGGCGCTGGCTCGGCGGCGAATGACCGACCCGCTCGGCAGCGAGCAGATCGACAAGGCGACCGGCGCCGCCAAGCGCCTGCTGGCGGTGCTCAACGACATTCTCGATCTCTCCAAGATCGAGGCAGAGCGTCTCGAGCTTGAACAGCAGCCTTTGCAGTTGGGCGCCTTGCTCGAGGGGGTGACGCAAATTCAGGCGGTGCAGGCGCGTGAGCGCGGGCTGCGCTTTACAGTCGATATCGCGGCGGAAATCGCCGGCCGGCCGCTGCTTGGCGACAGCCTGCGCCTCGGGCAGATCCTGCTCAACCTCACCGGCAATGCCATCAAATTTACTCGCGAAGGTGGCGTTACCGTTCGTGTCGAGCCAGTTTGCGAACTGGCGGATGCCGTCGAGCTGCGTTTCGAGGTGCGCGATACCGGCATCGGCATCCCGCCGGAGGTGCGTTCGCGCCTGTTCACCAGTTTTGAGCAAGGCGACAATTCGACCACGCGCAAATACGGTGGCACCGGCCTTGGCCTGGCCATTTGCAAGCGTCTGGTCGGCTTGATGGGAGGCGAGATCGGGATGGACGACAACCCCGGCGGCGGTTGCTGTTTCTGGTTTGTCGTACGCCTGGCGCGGAGCGAACTGTCCGCTCCCCGCGAGTGGACAGTCGATATCGCGACAAGCGAGGCCAGCCTGCGTCGCCTGCACGGCGGCAAGCGGATTCTGCTGGCCGAAGACGAACCGCTCAATGCCGAAATCGCGACCGCCCTGCTCTCCTCGGCCGGCTTGCAGGTCGACACCGCCGTCGATGGCGAGGAAGCCGTCGAACTGGCGCGCATCCGGCGCTACGACTTGATCCTGATGGATATCCAGATGCCCCGGCTCAACGGTCTCGATGCCACTCGCGCCATACGTAGCGAAACGCTGAACCGGGAAACCCCGATCCTGGCGATGACGGCCAACGCCTTCGACGAGGACCGGCGGCTCTGCCTCGAGGCCGGAATGAACGCCCACTTGGCCAAACCGGTGATGCCAGACCGGCTGATGCTCGCCCTGCTCTCCTGGCTTGCGCCGTCAGAGCACTGAAACAGGGGGCGTCTCGGAAAATGGAAAAAATCGTACACCAAGCCGGTTGCAGCAGCCGTGGCGGCGGATGTGCCAGGCTTGCAGCCAAGCGAGCTTGGCCTAGCAGCAGTCCCCGGGCTTTGAGGTGGCCATTGATCGTAAGACTAACTCCGGTTTGAAACCCCGCACTTCAGGGCGGTGGGAGCTGACCCCGGCCTGAAGGCCGGGGTTTCAGGCGACCGTTTTGGGAGGGGATGCAAACCCCTTCCAAAACATGTTTGACCGACAGGCATGAATGCCTGTCGCTAATTTCTTGCTTACTGGTATTCGCCATGGAACTCTTCACCGAACTTGGTTTTCGCTGGGATAGGCCTTCCGTCCCTTCGGCTGTGCCGATGCACTCCATCGAGCGGGTGTGCTATCGCTTCCGCCGCATGCTTCCGGAGTTTGTCTGGGACGCCAGCGTTTTGGAGGGCAACCCCTTCACCTTCCCGGAGGTGAAGACCCTCCTGGACGGCATTACCGTGGGCGGTCGGAAGGTCACCGACCAGGAGCAAATTCTGAATCTGGCCGAAAGTTCAAAGCGGCTGCTGGCCCTGGTGAAAACTGGCCAGTTTTCACCCGACAAGGCGATTTTCTACGAGCTTCACGCCATCGTGGCCCGAAACGAGGCGCTGGAATGGGGGCATTTCCGGGGCGAAGGGGAGGAAACGAACTATACCCCGGACGTGGGCTTGGGAGAGCACGGTCGCTACACGCCTTTGCCAACAGCGCCGGGAGCCCCCGAGCTGAATCGAGTTTTCCGAAACGGTCTGTCGGCACTGGACGCGTGCACCCCGCTCGAGAAGGGACTGGCCTTCTTCCTGTTCGGTGCCCTGCAACAGTTCTTCTTCGACGGCAACAAGCGCACCTCCCGCTTCATGATGAACGGCATCCTGATGTCGGCGGGGATCGACGCCATCAGCGTGCCGGCGGCGAAGGCGCTGGAATTCAACGAGAAGATGGTGCGGTTCTACCTCACCAAGGACGCAACCGAAATGATGCACTTCCTGGTGGCATGCCACCCGGATCTCGCCCAGGTACAGCAACCGACGCCACCTGACCCTGACGAGCCGTCGTCGAATGGTCCAAGCCCCTTTTGACGGATGCGGACGATTACCGAAAGGGTCGCCCAGCCCTCACCGGAACGGATCAGGGCGGCGCGTGAGCGGGGGGGCTCACTCAAACTCAGGCCGCGGGCCTGGTGTAGCCTGCGTCAGCCGCAGGCTACAAAACGTGGTCTGGCTATGAACAGCCGGTGGGAACTCGCAATCACCGGGCCATCCCTTTGGCTGCCTGGGAGTTGTTCCTGCTGCTGACGAATCAGCACCCGTCGATGCACCTGAAAAGCAGGGCGCCCGTCAGAGAGTCTGGCGACCGAGATTCCGGGGACCGCTATTTCGGCGACTTCTGCCACGGATACCCCTGAAGAATGATGCATGCCCCGTCGCTCGATTCTTCACGGTCGACCGTGAAAAAGAGCAAAAATGCCGTCGTGCCGTCGTGCTGGCGCCTGCGGATTTCCCGCATAGTCAGGCGGGGCGTGATCGGCTAAGCTCGGGCGGTCATTTTTCTGCCCGGGAACGGCCATGCCCGTCATCGAACTCCAACACCCCCTCGTCAAACACAAGATCGGCCTGATGCGCGAAGGCGAGATCAGCACCAAGAAATTCCGCGAACTGACCGCTGAAGTCGCCCGCCTGCTGACTTACGAAGCCTGCGCCGATTTCGAGATGGAAAAAGTCACCATCGCTGGCTGGGCCGGTCCGGTCGAGATCGACCAGATCAAGGGCAAGAAGGTCACCGTCGTGCCCATCCTGCGCGCCGGCCTCGGCATGCTCGACGGCGTGCTCGACCTGATCCCGAATGCCAAGGTCAGCGTCGTCGGCATTGCCCGCAACCACGACACGCTGATGCCTGAGCCCTATTTCGAGCGCTTCGTCGGCCAGCTCGAAGAGCGCCTGGCGATGATCATCGACCCGATGCTGGCGACCGGCGGCTCGCTGATCGCGACCATCGACATGTTGAAGCGCAACGGCTGCCAGCACATCAAGGCACTGGTCCTGGTTGCAGCTCCGGAAGGGATCAAGGCGCTCGAAGCGGCGCACCCCGACGTGCAGCTTTACACCGCTGCCGTCGACAGCCATCTCAACGAGGTCGGCTACATCATCCCTGGCCTCGGTGACGCCGGCGACAAGATCTTCGGCACCAAGGAGGCGTGATGAGCGCGTACGCCCACGAGCCAACCTGGCGCACCGCGCTGTCCGGCGCCCAGATCCTCTTCGTCGCCTTTGGCGCCACCGTGCTGGTACCGCTGCTGACCGGCCTCAACCCCAGCCTGGCACTGCTCGGCGCCGGCGTCGGCACCCTGATCTTCCAGCTGTGCACCAAGCGTCAGGTGCCGATCTACCTCGGTTCCAGTTTTGCCTTCATCGCCCCGGTGATCTATTCGGTGCAGACCTGGGGCATGAACGCCACGCTCGGCGCGCTGGCCGCCGCCAGCTTGTTCTACTACGTCGCCGCCGGACTGGTGAAATGGCGCGGTGTCGGCTTCATCCACCGCCTGCTGCCACCGGTAGTGATCGGGCCGGTGGTGATGGTGATCGGCCTCGGCCTTGCCCAGGTCGCGGTCGGCATGGCCACCGGCAAGGCTGGCGACGCCCAGGTTGTACCCTACGAAACCGCGATTGCGATTGCCGCGATTTCCCTGCTCGCGACGATGCTGACCGCCATCCGCGCCCAGGGCCTGCTCAAGCTGGTGCCGATCCTGGTCGGTGTCGCGGTCGGCTACGTCGTTTCGCTGTTTGCCGGCATCGTCGATTTCGGCAAGGTGCATGATGCCGCCTGGATCGCCGTTCCCGAGTTCGGCCAGCCGGAATTCAACCTGGCGGCGATCCTGTTCATGATCCCGGTGGCGATTGCGCCGATTGTCGAACACGTTGGCGGCATCCTCGCCATCGGCTCGGTCTCGGGCAAGGATTACACCGCAAGCCCCGGCCTGCACCGCACCCTGCTCGGCGACGGCCTGGCGGTCAACCTCGTCGGCCTGTTCGGTGGCCCACCGGTCACCACCTACGGCGAAGTCACCGGCGCGGTGATGCTGACCCGGAATTACAACCCGGCGATCATGACCTGGGCGGCCGGCTTCGCGATCCTGATGGCCTTCGTCGGCAAATTCGGTGCGCTGCTGCAGACCATCCCGCTGCCAGTGATGGGCGGAATCATGGTCCTGCTCTTCGGCTCGATTGCCGGCATCGGCCTGAAAACCCTGATGGATGCCAAGGTCGATCTGGCCATTCCGCGCAACCTGTGCATCGTCTCGGTGACGCTGGTGACCGGCATCGGCGGCCTCGGCGTGCATCTCGGCAGTTTCTCGCTGCAGGGCATCAGCCTGTGCGGCGTGCTGGCCGTGCTCCTCAATCTGGTTCTGCCGGGAAAAGACGGAGCGGCCTGAGGACGAAGCGGCCTGAACGGCCGCCCCGGGTTTAGTACCGGGGTGGCAGTTTGAAATCCCCGATGGCAACCATCAGCATCTGCGCCTGTTCTTCCAGACTTTCCGCTGCTGCCGCCGCTTCCTCGACCAGGGCCGCATTCTGTTGCGTCACCTCGTCCATCTGTCCGACCGCCAGCGCCACTTGCTCGATGCCGGCACTCTGTTCGACGCTGGCCGAGCTGATGCCATTGACCAGTAGCGCCACCTGCCGGAAGCTGCTGACGATATCGTCCATCGTCTTGCCCGCCTGGCTGACCAAGCGGCTACCCTGCTCGATTTCCACCACCGAGTCGACGATCAGGGCCTTGATTTCCTTGGCGGCCGTCGCACTGCGCTGGGCGAGATTGCGCACTTCGGTGGCTACCACCGCGAAGCCCCGCCCCTGCTCTCCGGCCCGTGCGGCCTCGACGGCGGCATTGAGCGCCAGGATATTGGTTTGGAAGGCAATGCCGTCGATCACGCCGATGATGTCGGAAATCTTGTGCGAGGTGGCCTCGATGGCGCTCATCCGTGTCACAACCTGGCGCACCAGGTCACCACCACGGGTGGCAATCTGGTTCGACTGCTCGGCCAGGGCCACTGCCTGACGCGAGCTTTCGGCATTTTGCTTGACGGTCGAGCTCAGTTCTTCCATCGAGCTGGCGGTTTCTTCCAGGCTGCTGGCCTGTTCCTCGGTTCTTCCCGAGAGATCCTGGTTGCCGGCGGCGATTTCGTGCGCCGCGGTGTTGATCGCCTCGGCCGCTTCCTTGATCCGTCCGACGACCGCGCGCAGGTTCTGCACGGTGAGATTGGTGTCGTGCCTGAGCTGGCCGAAAATCCCCGCGTAATCGCGGTCGATGGTCGCGGTCAGGTCGCCGTGCGCCAGCTTGTCGAGCACACCGAGCGTGGCTTCGAGCGCATCGTTGGTGGTATCCAGCAGGCGGTTGGTGCCCAGACCCAGCGTTGCGAAGAAGCCTTCCTTGCTGGCGGTATCGATCCTGGCCTCCAGGTTGCCATTGGCGGCGGCGTCGACGATGCTTTCGATTTCTCGCTCGACCATCACTTCCGCCGTGCGGTCCATCCATTCCGCAATCGTTCCCAGGCGTTCGCCCTGCTCGCTGATCACCGGATTCGCGGTAATGGTCATATGCGCATCGCCCAGGGTCAAACGGGCAAGGTGCGAGGTGTGGAGGTTGGCCAGCAAATCGGCCTGGTGCGCGGGGTGGCTATGGAAGCTGTCGATATTCGTACCGAGCAGACGGTCGGCGCTGAACTCCGGTAGCTGGCGGCGGATGCCGGCTTCGCAGGCCTTGAGAATGCGCTGGACGGACTTGTTGACGTAGATGATTTCGCGCTCGGTATTGGCGATCATGACGCCGGTACTGACGTTATCGAGCGCGATGCGGATGCGCTGATTGGTTTCGGCCAGGACGCGGTCGGCCTCGATGCGTTCCTTCAACTGCCGCTGCATGCGCCGCATATCGGCGAAAAGGCTGGTGGTGTCGCCAGCGCGGACCGGAATGTCGTTGTCGAGCTTGCCCTCGGCAATGGCTTGGGCCACGCGCACGGCAGCCTCCGGCTCGCCACCGATCTGGCCCAGGATGTTGGCGATCTGGCGCCGGGCGACGAAGAAGGTCAGCAGCAGCGCCGCCACGGACAGCACCGCATTGATCAGCAGCCAGCGTTGCGCATCGTCGCGACCGCCGAGGGCAACCTGCGTCAATTCGGCGGCCAGGCTATCCTCGACCTGCTTGAGGAGTTCGATACGCTGCGTCGATTTGCTGAACCACGCCAGGGGGTCCATACCCAGCGATTCGGCCTGAGCCTTGTCGAGTGCCGCCTGCTTGATTGCTGCCACTTCACGGACCACCGGCGTTGCCATCTTCTGCTGCAGCAGATCGCGTTGCGTGGCCGTGGCATAGGTCAGGAACATCTGCTGCCAGGTCTCCTGCGCGGCGGCGATGGAGAGCAGGCGATCCAGGGTTTCGTTGGTGAAGCGGTCGGCGCCGATGATGTTGGAGAGCGTTGCCCGCTCGATGCCCGCCATTTCCTTGCTTTGCAGGAAGGCGCCATAGCCGGTACCCAGGCGAGTGATGCCGGCGTCGCTCGAGAGCGTGGCCGACTGGCCGACGATATTCAGCAGATTGGCGATGGTGGCGGTATAGAAGGCCACGGCTTCGCGGCCGGAAAGGGTCAATTCGCTGATTTCCTTGCGCTTGGCGGCGAGTTGCTGCACGCGTTGCGACAGAATTTCCAGCTGCCGGCGAAAATCCTCGCCGTAAAAGGACGCATCGAAAGTACCGAGCAGGCTGTTGAGCTCGCTCTGGCGCTTGTCGACCTCGCTCCGCTGTGCCGCCAGTTCCTGCACGAACTTGCTCCCCTTGCTACCCAGGAAGCCGGCGCTCATGCCGCGCTCCTTCTGCATTTCGTGCACCAGCGCACCGATGCCCACCGATACCCTGGACAGCTCCGCCAAGGCCGACATTTCGCGAGCCTTCTTCAGGCTGGTATTGGCGGCTGCAAGGGCAAAGGCCAGCATGCAGACCAGCGGAATCAGTACCATCAACAGCAACTTGTCACGTAATTTCATGAACGCTCTCTCCTCCCGACCAATCTCTTGACTCATCCAGCGGAACGGCGATCCCCTGGCTAGGCGGCGACCGGCTCCAAGGCCGCAAGCGTACTGCAATCGCCGGGCTTTATCATCTGGAAAAATCCTGAAAAGACCAATAAATGCGGATTTTTACGGTCGACCGTGAAAATCCGCGTTTCCGCCAGCGCTGCCCTGGGGAAAACCCTGAGTCGGCCCACAAAGACCAGGGGGCGCGGCAAAATACGGGCATGGCTGAACACTCCCTTCCCCCTTCCCCGCCGGCATCGCCTTCTCCGCCACCCCGGCATTCGCTTTTCGACGATCTTCAGGCCCTTCTCGTCGCCCCCTTGTTCGTCGCTTTCGGCGTCGCCCTCTTCCAGCAGGCCGGGCTGCTTTCCGGTGGTATCGTCGGCGTTGCCTTCCTGCTCCACTATCTGCTGGACTGGCCGCTTCCCTGGCTCCTTTTCGGAATCAACCTGCCCTTTTACGCCTTTGCCTTGCGGGCGATGGGGCCTGGCTTCACGCTCAAGACCTTCGCTACCGTCGGCCTGCTCTCGGCCTACGCCGCCCTCTTGCCGCTGCTTATCGAATTCACCCGCGTCGATCGGCTGTTCGCGGCGATCATGGGCGGATTCATGATCGGCGTCGGTCTCCTCATCATCGTCCGTCACAAGGCCAGCCTCGGCGGCATCGGCGTGCTGGCCCTGTACTGGCAGAGCCGGCGCGGCTGGGCTGCCGGCAAGGTGCAAATGCTGGCCGATGCCCTGATCCTGGTGGCCGGCCTGCTGATGCGCGACCCGGCGAGCGTGGCCTTGTCGATTGTCGGCGCGCTGGCGCTCAACCTGGTGCTCGCGGTCAATCACAAATCAGGCCGCTACATGGGAACCTGAAAGACCCGCTCAGCGCTGGCGCAGCCAGGCGGTGAAGTCCGCCGCCGGCATCGGCCGGGCGATCAGGTAACCCTGTCCCTGGTCGCAGCCCTCGCCGGCAAGCCAGGCCTGCTGTTCGCTGCTTTCGATGCCTTCGGCGACGACCTTGAAGCCGAGGCTGTGGGCCATGGCGATAATCGCCCGGTTGATCGCCGCGTCGTGAGTATTGGCTGGCAGATCGCGGACGAAGGCCCGGTCGATTTTCAGGCTATTGATGGGCAGGTCCTTGAGATAAGCCAGCGACGAATAGCCGGTGCCGAAGTCATCCACCGCCGTCGTCACGCCGAGCGCCCTGATGGCGAGCAGGGATTCGCGCGCGGTGGCGGCGTTGCTCATGATGAAGCTCTCGGTAATCTCGATTTCGAGCACGCTGGCCGGCACGCCGGCTTCTTCCAGGGTGCGTTGCAGCAGGGCGGCAAAATCGCTGCGTTCCAGCTGTGGGGTGGCGACGTTGATTGCCAGTCGGCCAAAATCGAGACCCGCATCCAGCCAGCGTCGCGCCTGGCGGGCCACCTCGATCATGACCAGTTCGCCTATCGGCAGGATCAGGCCGGTGCGCTCGGCGAGGGGGATGAAGTCGATTGGCGGCACCAGGCCACGCTCCGGATCGCGCCAGCGCAGCAGCGCCTCGGCACCGGTGACTTTTCCCGTATCGAGCGCGATCTGCGGTTGGAACCAGACCTCGAACTCGCCATGTTCGATGGCGCGCTTGAGCGCCGCTTCGAGGCGCAGGCGTTCCTGCGCTTTCTGCGTCATGCCGCCCTGGTAGAAACAATAGGTATTGCGCCCGGCTTCCTTGGCGCCGTACATCGCCGTGTCGGCATTGCGCACCAGCTCGGTGGCGCTGGCGCCATCGGCCGGGTAGACGGCAATGCCGATGCTGGCACTGATCAGGGCGCCAGTACCATCGAGATCGAAGGGACGCTCGACACTGGCGAGAATCTTGCGCACCACTTCTATGGCATCGCTGCTATCGCGCATGTTGGCGAGAATGATGGCGAATTCGTCGCCTCCCAGGCGGGCAACGGTATCCTCGACGCGGACGCAAGCACTGAGACGGCTGGCTACCTGGATGAGCAATTGGTCGCCGACCGGGTGACCCAGGCTGTCGTTGACGTTCTTGAAGCCGTCGAGATCGAGCAGGAGAACGGCGATTCCGTGGCGATAGCGGGCGGCGCGGTCAATGGCGTGGGTCAGGCGGTCCTGGAAAAGCACCCGGTTGGGCAGGTCGGTCAGGGGATCGAAATGTGCCAGGTGTTCCAGCCGTTCCTGCGAGTGTTTCAGCGAGGAGATGTCCGAGAAAACGCCGACGTAGTGCGTTACCTGCCCCTCGTTATCGCGTATGGTGCTGATGGCCATCCACTGTGGATAGGCTTCGCCGGATTTGCGACGATTCCAGATTTCTCCTTGCCAGCCGCCGGTTTCATTCAGGGTGGCCCACATCGAACGATAAAACTCCGGTGCCTGCCGTTCGGAGCGCAGCAGATTGGGTCTCTGGCCCAGGGTTTCGGCTTCGCTGTAGCCGGTAATTTCGCTAAAAGCACGGTTGACCGCGACAATCACGCCGGAAACATCGGTGATGATCACGCCCTCCGAGGTCGAGGCCAGGATCGCTCCCGCCAGCTTCAGTTGCTCCTCATCGCGCTTGCGCTCGGTGATGTCGGTCGAGATACCGACGACGCCACGAATTTCCCCGTCGCTGAACACCGGGCATTTGATCGTCAGGTAATGGTGAACACCGTCCGGCTCGAAGTTGATTTCCTCGAAACTGGTACGCTGATGCGAGTCGATCACGGCACTGTCGTTGCGCTCGTGTTGTTCCGCCACCGCCGCCGGCATGAATTCGTGGCGCCGCCGGCCCAGCATCCGCTCACGCGGCTGTCCGAGCACTTCCTCGAATTGCTGGTTGCAGAGCAGGAGACGTTCATCCCGGTCGAAGACGTAAATCACCGCGCCGGCGCTTTCGACCAGGGCCTGCAGGAGATTGCGGCTGGCCTGCAACTCGTGTTCTGCCTGTTTGCGCTTTGAAATGTCGCGCACCGCCGCGTGAATGATCTGGTGGTCGCGCATGCCGACCGCAAGCAAGGTCACCTCGGCGGTGAAGGGCGAGCCATCGGCGCGCAGATGGATCCACTCGAAACGCCTGACGCCGCTTTGCCGCGCCTCGTCGATCAGGTATTCGGCCTTGACCTGCGAGGACTGCCCATCGGGCTGGAACTCGGGCGAGAGCGTGGCCGGATGAATGGTCCGGGTTTCGCCGGAGAGTCCGAAAACCTGGCGGGCGGCCTCGTTCCAGGCCACGAATTCGTTACCCTCGATGATCCATGCCGGATCCGGGGAGAGCTCGAACAGCACCCGGAAGCGTTCTTCCTCATCGCGCAGATCGGCCTCCACCCGCTTGCGCTCGCGAATCTCCTGCTCGAGAACGGCGTTGCGCTCGGCGAAAAGACGCAGATGCCGCGAACGCAGCCCGGCCACCAGGGCCAGCAACAGGCTGATCAGCATCCCCGCGTGAAAATAGGGCGAAACGTGGAAGTGCTTTGCCTGCCAGCCCCTTGCCGGCAGGGCGGCGATCTGCCAGGTACCGCCGGGAACCGGGACATCCATGAGTACCGGCTGCAGTGAAAAAATCTCCGGATCGCCATCGACCACCGCCCCGGCGGCTCCCAGCCCGTCGCGGCCGCGAATCGCCAGCCGGATCGAGGAAGGCAAGGCCTCGCCGCCGGGCTGGAGCAAGCCGTCGATGTAGGCAACGATGGAAATTGTTCCCCAGTAACGCTCCCCGCTGTCGTCGGGAACGAAAACCGGCGCCCGCTGAATCAGCGCCCGACCGCCCTGGATCAGTTCAAGCGGCCCGGCAAGCAAGGGTTCGCGCCGCTCGCGGGCGCGCTGGACGGTAATCATCTGCTCCGGGCGCGAAGCAAAGGCAAAACCAAGAACCCGTTCGTTGCCAGCCAGGGGATAGACGTGGCGAACCACGTCGTCCGGAGCGACGGTGATGTTGCGGACGTGCGGATTGCCTTCAAGCGCCAGGCGCGCCATGTCCTTGAACAAGGCCTCGCCGATGCCCCCCTGCAGGGAGATGAGATGCACCAGCCCGTCGGTCGACCTGAAGGTTGCCTTCAGGCTGCCTTCAAGCCGGGCGCGCACCAAGGCCAGCTCGACGATGACCTTGTTCCGCTCCTCCGACGCCAGGCGCTCGGCGTCGAGCTGGCCCACCACGACGCTGGCAGCACAACCCAGAACAAAGGCCAGCAATGCGGGCAGCAAGGAAGAGGCGGGAAAGCGGATCATCGAATCGGGTCCAGGGAAAATGCCGGGCAGCGGCGCGCAGAACTCACGGATAGGCTCTTATCACTAAAGTAATATACCCGCTACACACAAGGCAATCCAGTTTCGCTAGCCCCGGCGCATCCAGTGGATTTGGCCATCAACACCGGCAATCTTCGTGCCTGAATCGATTTTTCCCCCGGAAATATTTTTGAAATCTCTTGACAGGCGCCAAGTCAAGGCCGTCTTACACACAGGCAGAAAGAAATATTCCTGCTCACCCCCCTTGACAGACCGGATACGGACCAAAAACCATGTGCTCGGTTAAATTCCTTGAAAATCAATTGCTTGCTCCAGTGCTCAAGTTTGCGGCAAGGCAAGGAAAAGTCTTTTGCCAGCGGTACTTAGCGCATTGCTCCCCGACTCGCCCACAGACTTATCCACAGCTTTTGTGGATAGTGGCCCAGAGCATGGAATAACACGGTCGACGTGCTGGATGGGGAATTTTCCCCCTCTCCGACCAGAGACAGCCTTTGCTGCTTCCCGGATCGTCCTCCTGCCTGCGCGCAGCGCTCCGCTGTCGGCCCCCCGGCCGCTGTCGTGAGCATTCCCGGATTGTGGCCGAGGCCGTACAATCGCGACCTCGATTTTTTTTGCTGCACCAGGACCATCATGCTCAATGCCGACCGCGCGGAACTCGATAAATTTGGCGAACTTGCCCATCGCTGGTGGGATCCGAACAGCGAATTCAAGCCCTTGCACGACATCAACCCGCTGCGTCTCGACTGGATCGAGCGCGAGGCCGGACTCGCCGGCAAGCGGGTTCTCGACGTCGGCTGCGGCGGCGGCCTGCTCTCGGAAGGCATGGCGGCACGGGGGGCACAGGTGACCGGCATCGATCTTTCCGAAAAACCGCTGGCCGTTGCCCGCCTGCACCTCCTGGAGAGTGGCCGGCAAGTCGACTACCGCCTTGCCTCCGCCGAACAACTGGCGGAATCCCTGCCCGCGACCTTCGACATCGTGACCTGCATGGAAATGCTCGAACACGTTCCCGATCCGGCCAGTGTCGTCGCCGCTTGCGCGCGCTTGGTCAAGCCCGGCGGACAGGTCTTCTTCTCGACCCTCAACCGCAATCCCAAGGCCTACCTGTTTGCCGTGATCGGTGCCGAGTACGTGCTCAAGCTGCTGCCGAAGGGAACGCACGACTACGCCCGCTTCATCCGTCCGGCCGAACTGGCCCGCTGGGCGAAGTTCGCCGGTCTCGAACCGGAAGAAATCATCGGCATGAGCTACAACCCCCTCTCGCGCCAGTATCGCCTCGGTCGCGATACCTCGGTCAATTACCTGATGCGTACCCGGCACGCTGCCTGAGCACCGACCGGAACCAGGGCACAAAACCGCCCTGGCGGGCGTTTCCCGGGAGCGGTGGTAATCAACGAGCTCCGCACCCGGTATCGAAGCCGGTCGCCGGCTACAGCGCCACGGCGTGTTCGCCGCGTTCATAGACCACATTGGCACGACCGACGATCAGCGGATCGAGCTTGCCGATGCGTTCGCCGACCTTGTTGGCATAGGGTAGCTTGTGCAGGATGTAGCGCATGGCATTGAGCCGGGCGCGCTTCTTGCAGTCGGATTTGATGACCGTCCATGGGGCATCGGCGGTATCGGTGTGGAAGAACATCGCTTCCTTGGCCTTGGTGTAGTCGTCCCATTTATCGAGCGAGGCCATGTCGATGGGTGATAGTTTCCATTGCTTGAGTGGATGCAGCTTGCGCTCGCCGAAGCGGCGGCGCTGCTCTTCGCGACTGACCGAGAACCAGAACTTGATCAGGTGAATGCCGTTGCGCGCCAGCATGCGCTCGAATTCCGGCGCCTGGCGCACAAACTCCGAATATTCCTGATCGCTGCAAAAGCCCATCACCCGCTCGACCCCGGCCCGGTTGTACCAGGAACGGTCGAAAAGCACGATTTCGCCATTGGTCGGCAAATGTTGGACATAACGCTGGAAATACCACTGCCCGCGCTCGGTTTCGGTCGGCTTTTCCAGCGCCACGACCCGTGCGCCACGCGGATTGAGGTGTTCCATGAAACGCTTGATCGCCCCACCCTTGCCGGCCGCGTCGCGCCCCTCGAACAAAATCACCACCTTCTGCCCGGTTTCCTTCACCCAGGCCTGGAGCTTGAGCAACTCGACCTGCAGGCGGTATTTCTGCCGCTCGTAATTTTTGCGCTGCATCAGGTTCTTGTAGGGATAGCCGCCGTCGCGCCAGTCCTTGACCAGTTCATCGTCGGGATTCGGCACCGGTCCGCCGATTTCCATCCGCTGCTCCTTGAGCAAACCCTTGAGCAAGGCGATGGACTCTTCTTCCGGCATCCCCTGCAAGACATCGCGCAAGGCACCCAGCCGGGTCTCCTGGGCGCCATCCAGCGCTCCCTGGACGACGAAGCCCTCGATACCGGCCACGGTCAGCGACGGCGAGACATCGCCCTGGGCAACGCGACGCGCCGGATTCGGATTGACCGGGCTGCTGGTGGTCGTCGGACTACTTTTTCTGGTCACCATGAAACATCCTCCATGTATAACGGCTGCAAAACGCCTATTTCACGCCAAAGTCATGGCTTTGTCCAATCCATCACTCGTTTCCAAAGCGTCGGAAACACCCTGCAACAACTTGCCCGCTCCCGGACATACTTGAATTACAGGCTTGCGCTTTAATGATTTCGACGGCGGCAGTAGCTGCCCGCGAATCCCGCAAACCGACAGGAGAGCATCATGAACAAGCGCACTAACCTCGCCTCTGCAATCGCATTGGCCCTCGGCGCCACCTTCTTTTCCACCGCCGGCATCGCCCAGCCGAACGACTGCACGGGTTTCGGCCCGATGGGCGGACAACGTGCCGAAATGCGCGGCCAGCGCATGCAGCAGCGGCAGCAGCAATTGCACGACGCGCTGAAACTCAATTCCGAACAGGAAGCGGCCTGGAGCAAGTTCCAGGCAAGCCACCCCTTCGCACAGATGCAGGAACGCCGTAACGAGCGCGCCGAGATGGGCAAGCTGAGCCCGCCGGAACGGGCGGAGAAGATGCTGGAGTCGCAGAAAAAACACCTCGAGACGATGAGCCAGCATGTTGCCGCCCTGAAGGATTTCTATAACCAGCTGACGCCGGAACAGAAGAAGACCTTCGACGACTACCAAATGCAGGGACCGCGCCGCGGCGCACGCGGCCCGGGCCGCGCTCCGGCGGCGGAAGCACCGGCACCGGCTCGCTGATTTCTCGGGCAAGCAGAGGATGCGCCGCTGACCGCAGGCCGCACATTCCGCAAGCAGGCCGACAAGCAAAAAAAAGCCCCCAGAAGAGGGGGCGAACAAGGAGACGGTGTGCGATCGGGTTCAAATTTCCGGTCGCACGTTGTTCTTCACTAAGTCAAGCCGGCGAGCCATCCGGGCAAGGAGCGGACAGTGCAGTCGCCCCGGCCATCACCGTAGCGGCCAGCGCCACCGCCAGGGGCAGGCGTTGGTCGGCGTAAAAGCAAGCGCTGACGATCTTGGCGCGGAAAAACTCCGGATCGCCCTCGCCCCTCTCCAGGCGCAACGCGGCGGCCAATGCCGATTGGCCGAGCATCCAGCCTCCGGTAACGGCCGTTGCCAGATCAAGGTAAGGAACGGCTGCGATCAGCACGCTTTCCGGATCAACTTGCGCCTGACCGAGCAGCCAGTCGCTGGCCGTCAGCCAGGCTGTCCAGGCCTCCTGCAGCTTCTTGCCAAATGCCTGCAACGGCGGCGTCGACTGGTCCAAACCACAAATCGTGGCTGCAATTTGCGTACCGATCCGCTTGAGGCAGGCGCCGCGATCACGCAACAATTTCCGGAACACCAGGTCGTTGGCCTGAATACCGGTTGTTCCCTCGTAGATCGTCGTGATCCGCGCATCGCGCCAATACTGGGCGGCACCGGTTTCCTCGATGAAGCCCATGCCGCCGTGAATCTGAATCCCTAGCGAAGTCACCTCGACACTCATCTCGGTGGCACCGCCCTTGACGATGGGAATCAGCAACTCGGCCTGGTCGAGATAGCTTTTTGCCTGCTCCGGGTCGTCGACCGTGTGCGCCCGATCGAGCAGGCCGGCGGTGTAATAAGCCAGTGCCCTGGCGGCTTCGACGCGCGATTTCATCGACAACAGCATGCGGCGGATATCGGGGTGACGGTCGAGAGTAACCAGCGCCTCGCCGCTCAACGCATCGCGCCCTTGCTGGCGTTCGCCGGCATAGGCCCGCGCCTGCTGGTAGGCGCGCTCGCCGAGCGCTACGCCTTGCAAGCCAACACCAAGGCGAGCTTCGTTCATCATCACGAACATGTATTCGAGGCCGCGATTCGGCTGGCCGAGCAGGTAGCCGACCGCTCCGCCGCCGAATGTGCCCTGGTCGCCATAGGCCATGACACAGGTCGGACTGCCGTGGATGCCCAACTTGTGTTCGAGCGAAACGCAGTAAGCATCGTTGCGCGCTCCCAGCGAACCATCGCCATTGACCAGGAATTTCGGCACCAGGAACAGCGAGATACCCTTGACGCCGGCCGGCGCGTCCGGCAAGCGAGCAAGCACCAGATGCACGATGTTGTCTGCCAAATCATGATCGCCGTAGCTGATGAAAATTTTCTGGCCGAAGATGCGGTAACTGCCATCCGCCTGCGGCTCTGCCCGGGAGCGGATCAGGGCAAGATCGGAACCGGCCTGCGGCTCGGTCAGATTCATCGTCCCGGTCCATTCGCCGCTGACCATTTTGTCCAGATAAATCGCTTTCAGTTCGTCGCTGGCGCAGAAAAGCAGCGCTTCGATTGCGCCCATGGTCAACAGGGTGCCGACCGAAAAAGCCAGATTCGCCGCGCTGCTCATTTCCTTGACTGCCGCACCCAGGACTTGCGGCAGCCCCTGGCCACCAAACTTGGGCGGCGAGGCCAGGCCAATCCAGCCGCCGGCACTGAAGGCGCGATAAGCCTCCTTCCAGCCCGTCGGCGTGCGGACACCCGCCGCTGTCAATTGGCAGCCTTCGACATCGCCAACACGATTGAGCGGTGCCAGCACCTCGGTGCTCAACCTGGCCGCCTCGTCGAGCACCGCATCCACCAGGTCGGGCGTCGCTTCTTCGTAACCGGGCAGTTGCGCAATCTCGTCCAGCCCGACGATCTCGTCGAGCACGAAGCGCATGTCCTGCACCGGAGCTTGATAATGGCTCATTCGTTTTTCCTCACAGCCGCTCGAAGACACCGGCCGCGCCCATCCCGGTGCCGATGCACATGCTGACCATGCCGTATTTGCCGCCGGTCCGTTGCAGGCCGTGCACCAGTGTCGCCGTGCGGATGGCGCCGGTGGCGCCGAGCGGATGGCCGAGCGCAATCGCGCCGCCTTGTGGATTGACCTTGGCCGGATCGAGCGTGATGTCCTTCAGCACCGCCAGCGCCTGCGCGGCAAAGGCTTCGTTGAGTTCGATCCAGTCGAGATCCTGCTGACCGATACCGGCCTGCTGCAGGGCCTTGGGAATCGCCGCAATCGGGCCGATGCCCATGATTTCCGGCGGCACACCAGCGACGGCGAAGCTGCAGAAACGGGCCAGCGGCACGAGATTGAACTGCTTGAGGATTTTTTCCGACACCAGCAGCACGGCGGCAGCGCCATCCGACATCTGCGAAGCATTGCCGGCGGTGACCGAGCCTTTGGCATGGAAGACCGGGCGCAGCTTGGCCAGCGACTCCAGCGTCACGTCGCCGCGCGCGCCTTCGTCGTCATTCGCCCAGCGGCGGACTTCGCGCACTGCACCGCTGTGGCCATCGGGCAGGTGCTCGACGATTTCATAAGGCGCGATTTCGGCCGAAAACTGTCCGGCGGCAATCGCGGCGCAGGCGCGGCGGTGCGATTCGACGGCGAAGGTGTCCTGCGCTTCGCGGCCGATCTGCCACTGCGTTGCCACCTTTTCGGCGGTCAGGCCCATGCCGAAGGCGATGGCGCGGTTTTCGTCGTGGGCGAAGACATCGGGGCTGACCGTGACCTTGTTGCCCATCATGTGGTTCATCACCGTCATCGACTCAGTGCCGGCGGCGATCATCACCTCGGCCTGGCCGAGGCGGATCTGGTTGGCGGCATCCGACACGGCCTGCAGGCCGGAGGAGCAGAAGCGGTTGATGGTGATGCCCGGCACGCAGTTGGGCAGGCCGGACAGCAGCACGCCGATGCGCGCCACATTCATGCCCTGCTCGGCTTCCGGCATGGCGCAGCCGACGATGACGTCGCCGATCAGCGTCGGGTCCAGCCCCGGCGCCTTGGCGACCACTTCGCGCAGCACATGCGCCAGCAATTCGTCCGGACGGACGTTTTTGAATAGGCCCTTGCGCTTGGCAACCGGCGTGCGCACGGCGGCGACGATGTAGGCGTCTTGTATCTGTTTCATGTTTTTCCTTTTAGCGGGCAGCTGTTAGGGAGCTAGAGCTGTTAGCAAAACCGCAGCCTGCTCGCAGCTCGATCCTAGGCAACTAGTTCCTCAACGCCTTGCCGGTGTCCAGCAGGTGGCGGATGCGGGCCTGAGTTTCCGGGGTTTGCAGGAGTTCGAGGAAGACGCGGCGCTCGACGGCGAGCAGCCAGTGCTCGTCGACCAGCGTGCCGGCCTCGACTTCGCCGCCGCACAGGGCCTCGGCCACCGCCCGTGAAACGCGGTAGTCGTGGGCGGAAATCATGCCGCCTTCGCGCATGTTGACCAGCGTCATCTCCATCGCCGCGATGCCGGCGCGGCCCAGCACCGGCACGCCGCGCACCGGCTGTGCCGGGGCGTAACCGATGTCGGCCAGCGCCCGCGCCTGCTTGAGCGCGGCAAACAGCAGTTCGCGCGGATGGAAGCGGATCGGGTCGCTGCGTTCGGCAAAGCCGAGGTCGATGGCCTCGACAGCGTTCTTCGCCATCTTGCCGGTGGCGACGGCCATGAAGGCCGGCGTCAGGCGTGCCAGTTGTTCAGTGGCAGTCCCCGATTCGGCAGCCCAGCGGGCGCAACGCAACGCCAGTTCCTTACAGCCGCCACCTGCCGGGATCAGCCCGACGCCGACTTCGACCAGACCGAGCTGGCTTTCCAGCGCCATCACCCGGCGCGCCGCGTGCATGGCGAATTCGCAGCCGCCACCCAGCGCCAGGCCTTGCACGGCGGCAACCACCGGCACCTGGGCATACTTGATCGCCATCGTCGTCTGCTGGAAGCGTTCGATGTAAGCGGCGATTTTTGCCCATTCCCGGTCGTCGACCGCAGTCATGAGCTCCTTGAGATCGGCGCCGACGGCAAAGGGTGCGTCGTGCCAGATCACCAGACCGTCCAGTTCGGCCTCGGCTTGCGCCAGTGCCGCCTGCATGCCCTCGATCACGCTACCGCCCAAGGCATGCATCTTGGTCTTGAAGGAAACGATGCCAATTCCACGGTCGACCGCCGGCAAACGCCAAAACCGCAGGCCCTCGTTCTCGAATAGGGTTTCACCGGCGCTTTCCGGGCGGGCGCCGATTTCACCGAGCAGCAACTCCGGGAAAATCTGGCGTCGATAGACCGGCAGCTTCGAGCGCGGCACATGGGTGTTTTGCCGCGCCGACCACGAGCCTTGTGCCGCATGCACGCCACTACGCTCTGGCGCCGTTACCCAGCCCGGGAGCGGTGTGCTGCTCAAAGTACGCCCTTCGGCGATGTCGGCGGCAATCGCCTCGGCGGTCTCGTGCCAGCCGGCGGCCTGCCATAACTCGAACGGCCCTTGTGCCCAGCCGAAACCCCAACGCAAGGCGAGATCGAGATCGCGGGCACTCTCGGCAACTTCGCCCAATTGCACGGCGCAGTAATGGAAAAGGTCACGGAAGATGGCCCAGAGGAATTGCGCCTGCGGATGGCTGGAGGTGCGTAAGGCCCACAGGCGCCCGACCGGATCGTGCATGCCAAGAATGGCGGTGACTTCAAGCGCCACCTCGTTGCGGCTATCACGGTAATCGCCGCTGGTCGGGTCGAAGACCTGGATTGCCTTGCCCTGCTTGCGGAAGACGCCACCCCTGCTCTTCTGCCCCAGAGCCCCCCGCTCGATCAGCCCCCGTAGCCAGCCGGGCAAGGAGAAAAGCACGTGCCACGGGTCGTTCGGCAAGCTTGCGTGCAAGGTGGTGACGACGTGCGCCAGCGTGTCGAGCCCGACGACATCGCCGGTACGGTAGGTGGCGCTCTTCGGCCGGCCGATTTTTGGCCCGGTCAGGGCGTCGACCGTGTCCGGCGCGAGGCCGAAGGTTTCGGCGTGGCGCATTGTTGCCAGCAGCGAGAAGACGCCGATGCGGTTGGCGACGAAATTCGGGGTATCCAGCGCACGGATCACGCCCTTGCCCAGGCGCGTGGTCAGCCAGGTTTCCAGACGGTCGAGCATGGCGGCATCGCTGCTGGGCGTCGGCACGATCTCGACCAGCGGCATGGTGCGCGGCGGGTTGAAGAAGTGAATGCCACAGAAATTGCCGCGCAGCGCCTCGGGCAGACCGTCGGCCAGCGCCGCGATGGAGAGGCCGGAGGTATTGGACGCGATAATTGCGGTCGACGACAAAAACGGGCCGATTTTGGTGTAGAGCGCGTTCTTCCAGTCCATGCGCTCGGCGATGGCCTCGATGATCAGATCGCAGTCGCGCAGTTGCTCGAGATGCTCGTCGTAATTGGCGGCGTCGATGTATTGCAGGCGGTCGCGCTTGACCACTGGCGCCGGCTGCAGCTTTTTCAGGCCAGCGAGCGCCTTGTTGACGACGCGGTTGCCGTCGCCTTGCGGCCCGGCGAGATCGAAGAGCAGCACCGGCACATCGGCATTGGCGAGATGCGCGGCAATCTGCGCCCCCATCACGCCGGCGCCCAGGACGGCGGCCTTCCTGATCGTGAAATTCATGGTTTTCCTTTCGTGAAACGGCTCAGCCGGCGATTTCTTCGCGCATCGCCTTCTTGTTCAACTTGCCGACGCTGGTGCGCGCCAGGCTGGCGACGAAGCGCACCTGATCCGGGACTGCGTATTTCGAGATATGCCCTTCGTTGGCGAATTTCTCGACGTGGGTGCGGATGTCGTCGGCTGTCGCTTCCCGCCCTTCGCGCAGCACGATCATCGCCAGCGGCCGCTCGCCCCATTTGTCGTCCTTGACGCCAACGATGGCGACCTCATTGACCGCCGGGTGCTGCGAGATGATGCTTTCCAGTTCCAGCGACGAGACCCACTCGCCGCCGGTCTTGATCACGTCCTTGAGGCGATCGGTCACGGTCAGCATGCCGCGTGGATCAAGCACGCCGATATCGCCGGTGTGCAGGTAGCCTCCGGCCCACAGGTCTTCGGATGCAGCCGGATTGTTGAGATAGCCCTGCGTCAGCCAGGGCGCGCGCACGACGATTTCGCCGCTGGCCTTGCCATCGTGCGGCACGTCGAGCATGTCCATATCCACCGTGTGCAGATCGACCAGCGGGATGCTGTAGCCGGTGCGGATGCGCTCGGCCGCCTCGGCATCGGCGTCCGGTAGTTCGTCGCGGACGTGGGCGATGGTCAGGATCGGGCAGGTTTCCGACATGCCGTAGCCGGTGAACACGTCCATGCCGCGCGCCAGCGCCGCGGCGGCCAGGCCCTTGGGGAAGGCGGCGCCGCCGATGATCATCTTGCAACGCGAGAGATCCACACTTTCCGAAGCCTTGCTGGAAAGCAGCATGTGCAGGATGGTCGGTACGCAATGCGAGAAGGTCACACCTTCGCAATCGATCAGCTTGAGCAGGGTTTCCGGTGCATAGCGGCCGGGGTAAACCTGCTTCAGACCAAGCATGGTCGCGAGATAGGGCATACCCCAGGCATGCACGTGGAACATTGGCGTGATCGGCATATAAACGTCTTGTCGATGTACCCTCCCCTGTCCGGCAGCGCTCCCCAAGGCGGTCGCCACCGCCATGGTGTGCAGCACCAGCTGGCGATGGCTGAAATAAACGCCCTTGGGCAAGCCGGTGGTGCCGGTGGTATAGAAAGTCGTCGCCCGCGTGTTTTCATCGAAATCGGGAAAATCGTAATGCGGTGCAGCGGCCGCCAGCAGGGACTCGTACTCGCCGGCGTAAGGCACCTTGAAGCTGCTCATGGTGGCGCCGTCGTCGCTGATCAGCACGAACTGCTTCACCGTTTCGAGCTGCTCCCGGATCAGGGCCAGCATCGGGATGAATTCCACATTCACCACGATCACATCGGCCTTGGCGTGATTGAGGGTGTACAAAATCTGCTCAGGCGAAAGACGAACATTCACCGTCTGCAAGACCGCACCCATCATCGGCACCGCAAAGAAAGCCTCCAGGTAGCGATGGCTATCCCAATCCATGAAGGCAACCGTATCGCCCCGGCCAATACCCAGCCCGCTCAAGGCATTGGCCAGGCGGCCAAGACGCTCGAAGAGCTGGCGATAGCTATAGCGGGCCTGTTCGCGATAGACAATCTCCTGGTCGCCTGCAGTGGCCCAGGCGGAATGTAGCAATTGCTTGATCAGCAGCGGGTAGGCGTAGGCCGACGGTGTCGCCTCGATGATTTGCAAGGACATTGCGGTCTCCATGTTCTTGTGTAAAAACAACAAGACTAAGGAGATTCGGGGACACTTCCAGCCGGAACTTTCCGTGAGTTCTGTAGGAATTTTCTGATTCTTGCCACGCCGCCGGTCGGCACTGCAGGGAGTCCGTCGGGAGGATTAGTCCTCAATCCCGTTTTCCAGGCAATAGCGAACCAGTTCGGCGTTGCTTTCAAGCCCCAGCTTGGTCAATAAACGGCCGCGATAGGTGCTGACCGTCTTGACGCTGAGGCAAAGCTGCTCGCCGATCGCGGTCAGCGAATGGCCTTGCACGATCAGGCGCATGATCTGCCCCTCGCGTTCGGTCAGGGAGTAATGCCGGGGCGCTCCATCCCGCTGCCTGCCCAGCCGCGGGGCTGCAAGTCCCGGCGCCAGGTAGCAGCCGCCGCTGGCTGCGGCGCGAATCGCCGTCACCAGTTGCACGGCATCCCTGTCCTTGGAGAGATAACCCTGCGCCCCGGCCTCCAGAGCCAACTGGACGTATTGCGCCTCAGGGTACATCGACAACATCACCACTGGCTGCGACGGCCATTCGGCGCGGATTCGCCGCAGCGTTTCGAAACCACTGCGCCCGCCCATATTGACGTCGAGCAGAACCACGCCATACGAACGGCGACGCAAATGCTCCATCGCCTCCAGCCCATTTGCCGCCTCGGCGACGATCCGCATATCGGGCTCATCGGCAAGCAGGCGCCGCAAACCGCTACGAAAAATGGCGTGGTCGTCGACCATCAGAATTTCAATCATCGCACTCCTTCACCGGTAGGCGCAAAACCAGGCAGGTTCCCCCCTGGCTGACGACGCGGGTGGACAATTCACCGCCGATTTCCCGCGCCCGTTCCTGCATGCTCAGCAGGCCGATACTTTTCCCCGAAGGCGTCAAGCTGACCAGGCCACAACCGTTGTCTTCGATCTCGACTTGCAAAACGCCCTCTTCTCCACCCAACCGAATCCAGACCCGCGTTGCCTTGGCATGCCGGGCAATATTGGTCAAAGCCTCCTGGCAAATCCGGTAGATCGCGGTCGCCCTGGCCTGCGACAAGGGTGGTACCGATTTTCCCTCGAGCAGCTCACAGACCATCTCGCTGCGTTGTGAAAACTCCCGCAACACGCTGCTCAGCGCAGCCTGCAAGCCCAGGTGGTCGAGCAGGCCAGGACGTAAGTCCTCCGAAATCGAACGTACCGTATCAATGCTCTCCTGAACCAGAGTGAGCAGACCAGTGGTAATGCCTATGATTTCCTGGTCTTCGGTCCGTCGTACAACTCGCTGGATATCTAGTTTCATCGAAGTCAGCAAACCGCCGACCACGTCGTGCAACTCCCGAGCGATCCGGCTACGCTGTTCCTCGCGCACAGTATTGATGTAGGCCGCCAGTTCGCGCAGGCGCTCGCGCGATTGATGCAAGTCTTCCTGCTGCTGCAGCTGTTCGGTGATATTGATACCAACGCCGACCACCGCCGGTCGACCGCGATAGATCACACTGGAACCATGTACTTCGAGATGCACCGGCTCGCGGTTGCGATGCCAGCCGAGCGTGGTGTAGCGAATGCTCGGCACCTCGCCACTGATGCGCTTGTGGAAATTGGCAATGGTCGCTGCCTGCATCTCGGGATAGACCGCCTGACGCAAATGCATCCCGGTCATTTCCTCCGGCGAGTAGCCGAGCATGGCGGCAAAGGTGGCATTGACGTACTGAAAAACTTCATCCTGAATGATGTACATCCCTGCCAACGACTGCTCAACGATGCCGCGAAAGGGAATTTCGAATTCACTTTCCATGGGGCCTCCGCAAAACAAGGGGGCCGCGCAGGCCCCCGGAATTTCAAGAATACACGGATCGCCTTAATGGCTGGCCGCCTCGGAAGCCCCCAGTCCGGTTTGTGCCCGGATGTACTGTTCTTCGTAAGCGGCGGCCTCGGCACAAGCACGTGCACTACGATCAGTGATCGAGCCAAGCCAGGTCACCAGGAAAGCCAGGCTCATCGAAATGATCGCTGGGTGATCGTAGGGGAAAACAGCCTGCGGATAGCCAAGCACCTTGACCCAGACAGCTGGCGACAAAATCACCAGGCCGACCGCTGAAACCAGGCCGGCAATCCCGCCCCACAAGGCACCGCGCGTCGTCAGCCCCGGCCAGTACATCGACAGGATCAAGACCGGGAAGTTGACCGATGCGGCAACGCCGAAGGCCAGTGCAACCAGGAAAGCGACGTTCTGATCCTTGAACAGAATGCCGAGCACGATGGCAATCAGGCCAATGGCGACCGAAGCGTACTTGGTCACCCGCATTTCATCGGCACTGGAAGCGCTGCCTTTCTTGATCACTCGGGCGTAAAGATCGTGCGAAATGGCCGAAGCACCGGCCAGGGCCAGCCCCGAAACCACCGCCAGGATGGTGGCAAAAGCAACCGCCGAGAGGAAGCCGAGGAAGACGTCGCCGCCCACCGCCTTCGCCAGATGCATCACCGGCATGTTCGAACCGCCGATCAGTTTTCCGCCGAGCTGCCCGTTTTCAAAGAACTGCGGGTCCTGCCCGACGATCACGATGGCTGAAATCCCCAACACCATCACCACCAGGAAGAAGAAGCCGATGAAGCCGGTCGCGTAGAAGACCGATTTACGCGCCTCCTTGGCATTGGGTACGGTGAAGAAGCGCATCATGATGTGCGGCAAGCCGGCTGTGCCGAACAGCAGGCCGAGCGACAGCGACACCGCAGAAACCGGATCGGCCATCAGCGACCCCGGCGCCATGATCTTGATTCCTGCCTTGTGCGCGCCGACGGCCTGGCTGAACAGGCTCTCGAACGAAAAGCCGAAGCGCGAGAAGGCCAGCACCATCAACAGGATGCCACCACCGAGCAGCAGACAGGCCTTGATGATCTGTACCCAGGTCGTCGCTACCATGCCGCCGAAGGTGACGTAGATCATCATCAGCACGCCGACCGCGATCACCGCGATGTTGTACTCGAGACCGAACAGCAACTGGATCAACTGCCCGGCGCCGACCATCTGCACGATCAGGTAGAAGCAAACCACGGTCAACGAGCCGAAAGCGGCAAAAGTCCGGATCCGCGTCTGGTCGAGACGGTAGGAAGCAATATCGGCGAAGGTGAATTTGCCCAAATTGCGGAGCCGCTCGGCCATCAGGAACAAGATGATCGGCCAGCCGACAAAAAAACTGATCGCATAGATGAAGCCATCGAAACCCTTGCCATACACCAGCGCCGTCAGACCGAGCAAGGTCGCCGCCGACATGTAGTCGCCGGCAATCGCCAGGCCGTTCTGGAAACCGGAAATGCCGCCCCCGGCGGTGTAGAAATCAGCCGTCGATTTGGTCCGCCGCGAGGCCCAATACGTAATTCCCAGCGTCGCCAGAACGAAAACCAGGAACATCGCGATTGCGCTGACATTGATCGATTGTTTCTCGATCACACCTTCGACGGCGCCGCCGGCGGCCGTTGCTGCCAAGGGGAAAGCGGCCGACAGGCTGGCCGTGAGCAGGAAAATACTGCCTTTAACGCCGCCCTTCATTGCCGAACCTCCCGGAGTACCTGCTCGTTCAAGGCATCGAACTCGCTATTGGCCCGCTGCACATAAACGCCGGTCAGCAACCACGGTCCCACAACCAGGACCACACCGAGCGGCCAGCCCCAGGTCAGAACACTCCCCTCGCCGAGCGTCCGCGCCAGCCACTCGGGGCGGAACGCGGTCACCATCATGAACGCGTAATACGGCACCAGGACCAGCAATGAAAGCAGAATCGCAAAACGCGTCCGCTTGCCGACCATTTCCTTGAATTTCGGATGCCGGCCTATCCGTTTCTGGATCGAATCCTCTGACATTTCTCCCCCTTATTGCGTCAAGCAATTGAATAAATGAATAAAACCAGGCCAACTCAAGCCCGGCAAGCTGCCCGCAAAGAAACCGGATACTCGCGGATACGAAATCGCGAACATCCTTTGTTACGCAATGGGCAATGCCTTAACCGTTCCCGTCCAGCTTCTGGTCTGGCGAAGAGTAAGCAGCTACCGCGCACGCTCCAGCCGGAAAATTCCTCAAACGCTGTAGGAATATTCTGATTCCTCGATGACACTGCCTCCGGCGCTGAGTGGGCTGAGTGGGCTGAGTGCATCCGGGGGCGATGGCTCGGGCGGCATCGCGAACACGATTCCGGCGTAGCAGCTAGAATGCCGGGCTTGGCATTCCGCCGCACTCCTTCCTGCCCAGCCTCCTGCCCGATGTCCGCGCTTGCCACCTTTTTCACCCCCCCCGCTCCCCGCCTGCTCAGCCTGATTCCGCCGATGACGCAGTTGAACGTGCCGTATCCGTCAACCGCCTACCTGACCGGCTTTCTGCGCAGCCGGGGCTTTGCCGCCAGCCAATGCGACCTGGCGCTGCAATTGGTGCTCGAATTGTTCTCGCCAGCCGGGCTCGATGCGGTGAAAGCCACGGTCGACGCGCATAAAGGCAAAAAATCGCGGACCCTGCGCCAGTTCGTCAGCGAGTTTCCCCGTTACCGCGCCACCGTCGGCCCGGCCATGGCCTTCCTGCAGGGCCGCGATCCATCGCTGGCGCAGCGTATCGTCGGCCGCGCCTTTTTGCCGGAAGGGCCGCGCTTTGCGCAGGCCTTTGCCAACTACTTTGCTGAAGACGGCGAGGACCCGCTGGGCTGGGCCTTCGGTGCGCTCGGCCTGCACGACCGGGCGCGACATTTTGCGACGCTCTACCTCAACGACCTCGCCGACGTACTGCGCGAAGCCGTCGACCCGCGTTTCGAGTTCGTCCGCTACGCCGAGTCGCTGGCCCTCTCGGAGCCCAGCTTCGAGCCGCTGGCGCAGGCGCTGGCGGCGCCGAAAACCCTGGTCGACACGACGCTGGAAAAACTGGCCCTGGCCGCCGTCGACCGTGAAAGACCCGATTTCGTGCTGCTATCGACGCCCTTCCCCGGCTCGGTCTATGCCGCCTTCCGCATCGCCCAGGCGCTCAAGGCCAAACACCCGCAAATCGTCACCATCCTCGGCGGCGGCTGGGTCAATACCGAATTACGCGAACTCGCCGAGCCGCGCGTCTTCGATTATTTCGACTACGTCACCCTCGACGACGGCGAACGCCCGCTGCTGGCGCTGATCGAGCACTGGCAGCAGGTCGACGGCAAGCCGCTGCGCCCGCGCCTCAACCTGGTCCGCACCTACGCCCGCGTCGATGGCCAGGTCCGCTACTTCAACCACGGCCGCCCCGACGAAGCCGCCGACGTCCCCTTTTCCGAAGTCGGCACGCCGACCTGGGACGGCCTGCCGCTCGACCGCTACCTGTCGCTGCTCGACATGCTCAACCCGATGCACCGGCTGTGGTCCGACGGGCGCTGGAACAAGCTGACCGTCGCCCACGGCTGCTACTGGAAGAAATGCAGCTTCTGCGACGTCAGCCTCGACTACATCGGCCGCTATGACGGCCTCGCCGCCGGCCAGCTGGTCGACCGGATCGAGGCGGTAATCGCCGAAACCGGGCAGAGCGGCTTCCATTTCGTCGACGAAGCGGCGCCGCCCAAGGCGCTCAAGGCAATGGCCGAGGAAATCGCCCGCCGCAATCTGGCGATTTCGTGGTGGGGCAATATCCGCTTCGAAAAATCCTTCACCCCCGAGGTCTGCCTGCAACTCGCCGACAGCGGCTGCATCGCCGTTTCCGGCGGCCTCGAAGTCGCCTCCGACCGGCTGCTCAAGCTGATGCAGAAAGGCGTCTCGGTCGACCAGGTCGCCCGCGTCACCCGCGCCTTCACCGACGCCGGCATCCTGGTGCACGCCTACCTGATGTACGGCTTCCCGACCCAGACCCTGCAGGACACCGTCGACGCCCTCGAATACGTCCGCCAGCTGTTTGCCGCCGGCTGCATCCAGTCGGGCTACTTCCACCGTTTTTCCTGCACTGTGCATTCGCCGGTCGGCAAGACCCCGGCCGACTACGGCATCCACCTGCAACCCAAGCCCTTTGCCGGCTTCGCCAAGAACGACGTGGCCTTCATCGACCCTACCGGCACCGACCACGCGACACTGGGCCAGGGGCTGAACAAGGCGCTCTACAACTACATGCACGGTATCGGCCTCGACGAAGACGTCCGCGCCTGGTTCGACCTGCGGGTGCCGCGACCGACAGTGAAGCGCAATTTCATCGAACGGGCCTTGGCTCGCCAGTAGCGTTAGTCAGAAGACAAAACAGACAATAGCCCTGAGCACACTCAAGATGACCACCTCCAGCTTTCAGACCAATCCTTACTATCTCGCCAAACTACTCGACGATTGTCACACGGGCATTTTGCAGCTTCCGGATTTCCAGCGTAGCTGGGTCTGGGATGAAGATCGCATCAAGAGTCTGATCGCCTCGATCTCTCGCGCTTTTCCGGTCGGTGCGCTGATGACACTTAATAGCGGTGGCCAGGTCGATTTCAAGCCACGCCCGGTCGAAGGCGCACCGGCGCAGGCACGCAACACGCCGCCGCACTCGCTGCTGCTCGATGGCCAGCAGCGCATCACCTCGCTCTATCAAGTCACCCTGCGAGACCAGGTCGTCGAAACCGTGACGCCGAAGAAAAAAAGGGTCAGACGCTGGTTTTATATCGACATGCAAAAAGCCCTCAATTCCGAGGTCGACCGTGAAGACGCCATCATCGGCCTGCCGGAAGAGCGCATCACCTATGGTGGCGAAATTGATTTATCGACACCAGAAAAGGAATTCGCCGCCTTGATGTTCCCAGTCACGCGCGTTTTTGATTGCGAACGCTGGCAGGATGATTTCGATCGCTACTGGCGCGGCAAGCCGGAAGAAAACATGATGTGGGAAAGTTTCCGCCAATTCAAGCGCGAAGTGCTGGACAATTTCCGCTACTACCAGCTACCAGTCATCGCACTCGACCGCAACACCAGCAAGGAAGCTGTCTGCGTCGTCTTTGAAAAGGTCAATACCGGTGGCAAGCCGCTCGATGCCTTTGAACTCGTTACCGCCATGTATGCCGCCGACGGCCACGAACTGCGCAAGGACTGGTACGGCGACGAAAAGAATCCAGGCCGCCATCAGCGCCTGCGCGAAACCTACCGCCCGGCAGGCGAGCCCAGCGGCATTCTCGCCAATGTCGCAAGCACCGATTTTCTTCAGGCCATTTCGCTTTTCCACACCCGCGACCGCCGCCGCGAAGCCGAGGCTGCCGGCAAGCAAGGCAAAGAACTCCCCGCCATCACCGGCAACCGTCAGGCCCTGCTCAATCTACCGCTGGCGGCCTACAAAAAATACGAAAAGCAGGTCGAAGCCGGCTTCGTCAAAGCCGCCAAATTCCTGCACATGCAGCACATCTACCGCGTCTACGATTTGCCTTATCAATCGCAAATCGTGCCGCTGGCGGCCATCCTGGCCGAAATTGGCGACGATTGGGAACACGAAGCCCATCGCGCCAAACTCAATCAGTGGTACTGGAATGGCGTTTTTGGCGAACTCTACGGTTCTGCGGTCGACACCCGCATTGCCCGTGATTTCAGCGAAGTGCCGAACTGGCTGCACGGCGGCCCGAGCCCGAGCACGGTCAGTGAAACCCTGTTCCGCCCCGACCGCCTCAAAACCATGCGCATGCGCCTATCTGCCGCCTACAAGGGGCTCAATGCCCTCTTGATGAAAACCGGGGCGCTCGATTTTCGCTCGGGCCAGGCCTTCAATCACGCGGTATTCTTTGGCGAGAATGTCGACATTCACCACATCTTTCCGCAGGACTGGTGCAAAAAACAGGGCATTCCTGCCTCGATTTACGACTCGGTGATCAACAAAACACCGCTCTCCTATCGCACGAACCGGATTATTGGCGGCGTCGCTCCAGCGGATTATCTCGGCAAACTCGAAACTGGCAATACCCAAACACCGGCCATCCCCCCAGAGAACCTCGACCACTACCTGCGTAGCCACCTCATCGACCCCTGCCTGCTGCGCACCAACGATTTCAACGCCTTCATGAGTGACCGCCAAAACCGCCTGCTCAAGCTGATTGAGCAGGCCACCGGAAAGTCCGCATATCAGGGCGACACCACAGAAGAAGGCATCGATGTGGGTGACGACGAGGAGCAGATCGAAGCGGAACACACCCTGGCTTGAGCATGGACTACGCCACCCTCGACGCCCTGCGCCAGCACCATCCGGCCTGGCGGCTGCTTAATTCACCGCATGCGCCGCTGATCGCCAGTTTTTTGCACCGCGCCTTTATCGCCCCCAATGTGCGCGTGCTGCCGGCAGCGGACCTGATCGAAGCCCTCGAAGACACCTTGTTTGCCCTGCGCGAACAACGCGGCCCCGAGGCCTTCCCCCGCGCTGCGGCCGATTACCTGAACGACTGGGCGCATCCCGACAAGGGCTGGCTGCGCAAGTTTTACCGCCAGGGTTCGGACGAAGCGCAATTCGACCTGATGCCGGCGACTGAAAAGGCCATCGCCTGGCTGGGAACGCTGAGCGAACGCCACTTTGTCGGCACTGAATCGCGCCTGCTCACGCTCTTCGAGTTGCTGCGCCAGATGAGCGAAGGCAGCGAAAGCGACCCGCAAAAGCGGATTGCCGAGCTGCAGGCCAGACGTGACGCGGTCGACGCCGAAATCGGGCGAATTCTGGCTGGCGACATCGAATTGCTTGATGCAACCGGGCTCAAGGACCGCTTCCAGCAATTTCAGCAAATTGCCCGCGAACTGCTCGGCGACTTTCGCGAAGTCGAGCACAACTTCCGCCGCCTGGATCGCAAGGTCCGCGAACGGATTGCCCAGTGGGAAGGCAACAAGGGCGAATTGCTCAGCGAAATCATGGGCGAGCGCGATGCGATTGCCGACTCCGACCAGGGCAAGAGCTTCCGCGCCTTCTGGGATTTTTTGATGTCGAGCCAGCGCCAGGAGGAACTCAGCGCCCGCTTGGCCCAAATCCTCAACCTGCCCGCCATCGCTGCCCTGCAGCCGGACCGGCGGCTGCGCCGGATCCACTACGACTGGCTGGAGGCCGGCGAACACACCCAACGCACCGTTGCCCAACTCTCACATCAGCTACGACGCTTTCTCGACGACCAGGCCTGGCTGGAAAACCGGCGGATCATGGATCTGCTGCGCGGCATCGAAAACAAGGCCCTGAGCCTGCGCGACGCCCCGCCTGAGGAAAGCGTGATGGCAATAGCCGATGCTGCCGCCAGCATTGAACTCCCCTTCGAGCGCCCATTGCACAGCCCGACCGGGCCGAGTGCGATCACGGCCAGCCCTGCCGACAGCCCGCTCGCGGAGGACGACGGCGACGCCAGCGCGCTCTTCCAGCAAATCGTGGTCGACAAGGCCCGGCTCGCCCGCAATATCCGGCATGCACTGCAAAGCCAGGCCCAGGTCACGCTCAAGGAAATTGCCGCCGCCTATCCCCTGCAGCACGGCCTGGCCGAACTGGTGAGCTACCTGCAGTTGAGCGACAGCCAGTTTCACACCGTGATTGATGAAAACCACGACGAAAGCCTGTACTGGCCCGGCCAGGACCGCAACGACCAGCCAGTGACCCGCCGCGCCCGTCTGCCACGGGTGATTTTTGTCAGAAAGGGGCCGCAGCCATGAGCGAAGCCACCACCGCCCACAGCACAGACCGCCAGGAACTCTCGATCCTCGCCATCAACCTGCTCAAGAAGGTGCTCTACCGCGACGATGACGGCGCCCTCTGGCAAACCCTGCTCAATCAACAAGCACAACTGCGCGACTACTTCGCCGTGCTCGACCTGGAGCTGATCCTCGACGAAGCCGAAGGCCACGCCTTTCTCCGCGCCCGCCCCGACCACCCGGAAGCCAGCGGCAGCAAACTCCCGCGCCTGATCGCCCGGCGCCCGCTCTCCTTCCCGGTCAGCCTGCTGCTCGCACTGCTCCGCCGCAAGCTCGCCGAATTCGACGCCGGCAGCGACCAGACCCGGCTGATCCTCAGCCGCAGCGACATCGCCGACCTGCTCCGCGTCTTCCTGCCCGAAAACAGCAACGAAGTCCGGCTGATCGACCAGATCGACGCCCACATCAACAAAATCGTCGAACTCGGCTTTTTGCGCAAATTAAAGGGCAATACCACGGTCGACGGCGACAAAGAGGCACATTTCGAGGTCAGACGCATCCTCAAAGCCTTTGTCGATGCGCAATGGCTGGCTGAGTTTGATGAACGGCTGGCGGGGTACAAAGCAGCCTTGGCGGAAAAAGCAAGTGCCGGCTAGAATGCAATCATTGCAATCACCTCATCCCCCGGAGGCATCATGGCTAGCAATCTGGTAGTTCGTAATGTCGATGTCGACATTGTGCAAACCCTGAAAGAAGTCGCCGCCGCCCATGGCCGCAGCGCCGAAGCCGAACACCGGGAAATCCTGCGCGCCGCGCTGCTCAAGCCGCCCCGCCGCTCCTTTGCCGAAGTCCTGGCCAGCATGCCCGAGGTCGGCCTCGACGAGGATTTTGACACCCGCCACGCAGCCTGAGCATGTTTCTCGTCGACACCAACGTAATCAGCGAAGCACGCAAGGGCGAGCGCGCCAACCCCGGTGTCCTCGCCTTCCTGCGCACCACCCCGGCAGAAAAGCTCTACCTCGCGGTGCAAACCATCGGCGAAATCCGCCGTGGCCAACGCCAGATTGCCCTGCGCGGCGATGCCGAACAAGCCGCCCGCCTGAATACCTGGATCGATCTGATCATCAACGATTACCGCGACCGCATCCTCGACTTCGACCTCGACTGCGCCCAGGTCTGGGGCAGCCTGCTCTCGCCCCATCCGCAGCACAGCATCGACAAGCAGATCGCGGCCATTGCCTTGATTCACGGGATGACGGTGGTGACGAGGAATACTGCCGATTTCCAGGGTACGGGTGTCACCACCATCAATCCATTCACGCCATCCGCTGCGACTTGACCAGCGAAACCAACACCATGCCCCGCTTGCCAACGATCCGAGTAGCCCCATGCGCCTGAAAAAAATCACGCTAGAAAATTTCCGCTGCTTCGAAAGGCTGGAGCTTGAACTGCATCCGCAAATGACCGTTCTGGTCGCGGAAAACGGTCAAGGCAAATCGACGATTCTGGATGCGATCAGAATTGCCTTGTGGCCGTTTGTGGGTAGTTTCGACTTGGCAAGAACTCGCTATAGCGATCCTGCAGACAGTATTGCCGTCGACGACATCCGGATGATACGCAAGCTCTCGCACGACATAGCAAGGCAACTCCCTTGCAGTATCGACGTAAGCGCCCAACTGGGTACGCAAACACCTGAATCATGGAAACGTTACCGAACCACAGAAGAACAAAACACCAAGGTGGTCAAGGAATCAGGTTATCCAATCCGCAAGCATGCCAAAGATATTCAAACACAAATCCGCAACCCTGAAATCGGCGACCTTAATCTGCCCGTTTTCGGCTACTACGGCACTTGCCGCAACTGCTCTGGAAAAAAGCTGACCGAAGGAAGCAAAGCACGCAACCAGGAAAAAGACAGTGCCGACGATAGTGATTTCTACATTCGCACCTTCGCCTACCGAGACGCCCTCAATCCCGCCTCGTCGTTCAAGCATTTCAAGGACTGGTTCCGCTGGCTAGCCCTGTCGCGTGCGCAATATGTTTTCACCTTTGGCCAAAGCCGCCTAGGTGATCGCACTCCACTAGGCGGCCCACTCCCAAGTATTCAGGAGGAGCGCGACCTGACACGTATCGACACCCAGATTGCCGTCGTCCGCCAAGCCATCGACCGCGTGCTGCAAGCCGTCACTGGCTGGCATGGCCTCGCTTACAGCCATGGTTACGAACAATCGCTGGTGCTGCAACATACCGAGCACGGCATCATGAAAGTCGACAACCTCAGCGATGGCATCCGCAGCATGCTGGCGATGGTCGGCGATATTGCCTATCGCTGCGTCAAGCTCAACCCGCACCTGGGGCTGGCCGCCGCCGAACAAACCGAAGGCGTGGTCATGATCGACGAGGTCGACATGCACCTGCACCCTGGCTGGCAGCAGACCGTACTGGGGCAGTTGCAGGCTGCGTTTCCCAAAATCCAGTTTATTGTGACGACGCATAGCCCGCAGGTACTCAGCACCCTGAAACAGGAAAATATCCGGGTACTTGGAGCCACCAAAGACCTCCGCCCGTTCTTCAATCCCTACGGGCAACCGAGCGGCGATGTTTTACAAGCTGTCATGCTGGTTGACCCACAACCACCCATCAAAGAAAAAGCTGCGTTAGAGCGACTGAGTGATCTTGTTGACCAAGGACTGCTTGCTGATTTCAAGGATGAAGCAGAGGCGCTATTCACCTCGCTCAAGACAAGCCTCGGCGAGAATCATCCACAACTATTGCGCTTGGCACGAAGCATTCAGCGACAAAAATTACTGGCTGAGTCGATCAACAAGCCATGAGACATATTGCCCCAACCGGCAATGGCCCGCGTGAGCTTGCTGAAGCCAACCACAATCCGCCCAGCACTGCTGAGGAGGCAACACGATGCTGGGACAACTTCCGCCACACACAGAAAATTATTGAACGGTTATTGGAAGATCAATATTTGCTCTGCTGCTACAGTGAGTTACGCGCAGATCTACGTCCTCCCCTTGGCTATCATATCGAACACATCGAGAACAAAAGCCAAGCACCGCAGCGAACATTTGAGTGGGCAAACCTGGCAGGCAGCGCATTGGATAGCAAAAAAGGGCTTTCCTTTCTCGCCAAGCAAAGGGAACAATCAAACGGGGAAGAAATCAATTTTGGCGGCCATGCCAACGGCAAGCAAAATGCGGTTGATATGGCGCAATTTATTTCAATTCGCGACCCTGGCTGCGCCTCTTACTTCAGCTATATCTCTGATGGAAAGATTCGCCCGAATTTACGCAAAAACACCGCAGATCAAGCCAGAGCCGCCTACACGATTCAGCTACTGAATCTCAACAGCCCATTTCTGCTCGTACTCCGACGACAACTCTGGGATGACCTGACTAACCTGATCATCAGTCATGAACAGCAGGACTGGAGTCTGGAGCATCTATGCATGGGTGAACTGTTGCCTTACGGACGGCGTACAGCACCACATTACCTTCTCCGCCTGAATGAGTTTTTCAGCCTCACCCGTCAATTGTTCGGCCCCATCGCCGATGCGGTTTTACAGGCCCATGCACCGCAATTGCGCTGATTTTTTGCTCATGCAACAGAACTCCCTTCCATGACCCCACCCACCTGCCTCGACCTCCTCGCCGACACCCCCCGTACCGGTTTCCGTCTGCACACACTGGAGGTTTATAACTGGGGGACGTTTGATCAGCGGGTGTGGCGTTTGCAGCTGGAGGGGGATAACGGGCTGCTGACCGGCGACATTGGTTCGGGCAAGTCGACGCTGGTCGATGCGGTGACCACCTTGCTGGTGCCCTCACAGCGGATTGCCTACAACAAGGCGGCGGGGGCGGATGCGCGGGAGCGCTCGCTGCGCTCCTACGTGCTCGGGCATTACAAGTCGGAGCGTAACGAAGCGACCGGGACGACGCGGCCGGTCAGCCTGCGCGAGCCGGGCAACTACTCGGTGATTCTCGGCGTTTTTTACAATGCCGGTTACGAGCAAACGGTGACGCTGGCGCAGGTCTTCTGGCTCAAGGAGGCGCAGGGGCAGCCGGCGCGTTTTTATGTCGGTGCCGAAAAAGCCCTGGCCATTGCCAGCGACTTCGCCAATTTCGGCAGCGACATCAATACCTTGCGCAAGCGCCTGCGCACTGCCGGGGCGCTGGTCGAGGACAGTTTTCCGCCCTATGGCGCCTGGTTCCGCCGGCGTTTCGGGATTGAAACCGAGCAGGCGCTGGAGTTGTTTCACCAGACGGTGTCGATGAAGTCGGTCGGCAACCTGACCGACTTCGTGCGCAGCCACATGCTCGAAGCCTTTGACGTTGCGCCACGCATCGCGGCCTTGATCCAGCACGTCGACGACCTCAACCGGGCGCACGAAGCGGTGCTGCGCGCCCAGCGGCAAGTTGAATTGCTGGCGCCGCTGGTCGCGCAATGCGAACGCCACGGTCAACTCGCCCAAAACATCGAAAACCTGCGCCAGTGCCGCGACTGGCTACGCCCCTGGTTCGCCAGCCTGAAGGCAGCACTGATCGCGCAACGGCTGGCCAGGTATGCCGAGGATGGGCAGCGGCTTGACCTGCAGCTCCGGCAACTGGCGGATCAACGCGACCAGCTCGGCCTGCGCATCGACCAGCTCAAGCAGGCGGTGGCCAGCAATGGCGGCGACCGCCTCGAACGCCTGCGCATAGAAATGGGCCAACTGGCGGGCGAACGCGACAGGCGGCAGCAAAAATCGGCGCATTACCGCGACTTGCTGAAGACCCTGGGCGAGGCCGCCGCCGAAGATGCCGCCGGCTTTACCCGACAGCGGGCGCAACTCAGCGCCTGGCGCGAGACCGCCGAAAGCCGCCTGGCCGAAATCCAGAACGCGATCACCGAAGCCTCGGTGAGCTTTGCCCAGGGGCGACAGCAACACGCCGAGCGGGCCGAGGAAATCCAGAGTCTCAAGGCCCGCCAGAGCAACCTGCCGGCGGAGCAGATCACCCTGCGCAGCGCCCTGAGCCAGGCGCTGGGCATTGCCGAGGCCGAGCTGCCCTTTGCCGGCGAGCTGGTCCAGGTGCGTGAAGACGAGCGCGACTGGGAAGGCGCAGCCGAACGGCTGCTGCGCAGTTTCGGGCTGTCGCTGCTGGTGCCGGATGCGCATTACGCGGCGGTCAGCGACTGGGTCGAGCGTACCCACCTGCGCGGGCGGCTGGTCTATTACCGCCTGCGCAGCACCGCCGGGCGCGGCAGCAGCGAATTGCCCAGCCTGCACCCGGCATCGCTGGTGCGCAAGCTGGCGATCAAGCCCGACACCCCGTGTTACGACTGGCTGGAGCAGGAAATCGCCCGCCGCTTCGATGTGGCCTGCTGCGCCGATGCGGCGCAATTCCGCCGCGAAACCCGCGCGATGACCCGCGCCGGCCAGATCAAAGCGCCCGGCGAACGGCACGAAAAGGATGATCGCCACCGCCTCGACGACCGCAGCCGCTACGTGCTGGGCTGGAGCAACCACGCCAAGGTCGCGGCCTTGAGCGCGCAACAGCAGCAGTTGGAGGTCCGCCTCGGCCAGATCGGTGGCGACATCGCCCGTCACGAAGACGAGCGCCGCCAACTCGCCGCCCGCTTGACCGCGCTCGCCACCTTGAGCGCCTTCGGCGATTTTGCCGAAATCGATTGGTCGACCGTAGCCGCGCAGATTGCGACCCTGCAAGCCGAACACAGCGAACTGGAAGCCAGCTCCGACCTGCTGCGCGAGCTCAGTTTGCGGCTGACGCAGGCGCAACGCGACTTGGCCACGGTCAACAGCGAAATTGTCGAAAAAACCGGCGAACGCGGCAAACTCGAAGGCAAGCGGGAAGAGCGTGAAGAACAGGCCCGCACTACGGCCGAAATCGTCGCCACCCTGCCGCCCGCCACCCTGGCCGCGGCCAACGCCCAACTCCAGCCGCTCTACCCCGGCGCGGTCGAGACCCAGACGCTGAGCCTTGAATCCTGCGACAAGCGCGAACAGGAGTTTCGCGCCTGGCTGCAAAAGCAGATCGACAGCAAGAACCACAGCCTGTCCGATCTCGGCGGGAGGATCATCAAGGCGATGGCCGCCTTCAACAACGAATTCAAGCTCGAAACCAGCGAAATCGACGCCAGCCTGGCCGCTGCCTTCGAGTACAAAAAGCTGCTCGACCAGCTCCAGGCCGACGACCTGCCGCGCTTTGTCGAACGCTTCAAGGAATTGCTCAACGTCAATACGATCAATGAGATCGCCAATTTCAATGCGCAACTGGCCCGCGAGCGCGAAGAAATCATCGACCGGATCACCTTGATCAACCTGTCGCTGACCCGCATCGACTACAACCCCGGCCGCTACATCCGCCTGGAAGCCCAAGCCACGCCCGACGCCGAAATCCGCGACTTCATCAGCGACCTGCGCGCCTGCACCGAAGGCGCGCTGACCGGCTCCGACGACACCTTGTATTCCGAAGCCAAATTCCTGCAGGTCAAGAAGATCATCGACCGCTTTCGTGGCCGCGAAGGCCACAGCGAACTCGACCGGCGATGGACCGCCAAGGTCAGCGACGTGCGCAACTGGTTCCTGTTCGGCGCCTCCGAACGCTGGCGCGAAGACGACAGCGAACACGAACACTACGCCGACTCCGGCGGCAAATCCGGCGGCCAGAAGGAAAAGCTCGCCTACACCATCCTCGCCGCCAGCCTGGCCTACCAGTTCGGTCTGGAATGGGGCGAAGTCCGTTCGCGCAGCTTCCGCTTTGTCGTGATCGACGAAGCTTTCGGTCGCGGTTCGGACGAATCGGCGCAGTACGGCCTGCGCCTGTTTGCCCAGCTCAATCTGCAGCTGCTGATCGTCACCCCGCTGCAAAAAATCCACATCATCGAGCCCTATGTGAGGGTCGGCCGGGAATCATGAAAAATTCCCCGTTTCTGCTTTAAGCCTCTGATTCAACATCGAGAATCCGAAAACCATCCGCCAACACCTCAACCTTCCGCCGAAAATCCAGAACATAGTCACCAAAGCGATTGATGTGTTCCAGGCGGTATGGTGCCAACCCAGCCAGTATTTCCTGATTGATTAGCACGCCCTCGGCCTGCAACTGCTTCAACACCCGGCTCATTCCCACCACGTTGTGCAGAATGACCATGTTGGCGACGAGATGGTTGTACTTAATCACCTTGCGCTGTTCATGGCGCAGGTTCTCGGCGATCTCCCCTTCTCCGCCAAAGAATATTTTCTTGGCGAAGCCATTGAACTGCTCCGACTTGTTGGTTTCTGCGTTAATGAGCCGGCGTAATTCAACATCGCCGACGTATTTCAGCAAGAACATGGTTCGGACGACCTTGCCCAATTCCTTGAAGGCGAAATACAGTTTGTTCTTGCGGCTATAGGTGCCAAGACGGCGCAGGATGGCCGATGCCGAGATTTTTCCGAGCTTGATGGAAATGGCCACGCGCAACATGTCCGGCAAATGGGTTTCGATCATTTGCCAGTTGATGTCGTCCGTAAATAGGCCATCGATGTGCGCAAATTTCTTGTCGCTATCCGGGCGATGGAACACCAGATCCTTGATGCCCCGGATACGGGGCATCAGCTTGATTCCAAGTAGATGCGACAAAGCGAAGACCGTGTAGCTCTGGGCCTGCGTATCGCCATGAATGGTATCCGGTTGGATATCCGAGGTATTGGTCATCAGCCCGTCGAGGATATGTGTCCCTTCGTAGGTGCCGCAGGAAATGAAGTGACTGAACAAGGCGATAAACTTGTCGGAGACGTGGTAATAACCGATGCCGCCATAGCCACCATAGCGAATGTGGTGCTCAGAAATCAGGTTCTGCTCGTAAAGATTCCATTTCGTGCCATCGGCCGAGGCATGTTTTCCCGAACCCCAGTATCCAGGCAATTCGAACTTGTTGTAGGCGTTGATCACCTTGACGATGGCTTGTTCCAGCGCCTCTTCGGTCATGTATTTGATGTTGAGCCAGGCTACTTGTTTGCGGCTCATTCCGCGAATCGAGCGTGCCGTCTGGGTGGGGCCTAAATTGCAGCCGTAACAAAACAAGGTGCTGATCACCCGTGGGCGTAATTCTTCGATTCGGCTTTCGGTTCCCATCATGGGCCGGAACAGCTTATGCATTTGCAGCCAGCGCTCGGTATCGATCAGCACGTCGACAATGCTGACGTTCTCCATGCGCTCGGTAATCAGATGATCAATCTGGCGGATGCCGGGCGGCAATTCGCTCGCCGGTGGCTTTTTCAGGATCAATCGACCGTCGACGATCTCGGCGTAGGCATTTTCCGGGAACTCGGCATCGACGGCTTCGGCCGTCTCCAGCAAGGCGGATTTCAATGCCTGGGTAAAGGCCTTGGGATCGGTTTCGACCCCCGTTACCTGGCCATAGTCAGCCAGTTCGCGACTCAGAGTTTCATCGTCAACCAACTGTTCGCGATAATCGTCGTAGCGTTCGCCATGCTGAATGAAGAGGTCGCCTGACTTTAGCTCATCGCGAATGGCATACAAGACTGCCAGTTCAAAGTAGCGGCGATTGATGGTGGCGATCCGTCCGTCGGCACGTTCGGTAACGACCAGTTTTCGCCAGGCTGCGGGCAACCACTGGAGATCGCGCTCTGGTTCCAGTTCGACCAGCGAAATCGGTACGATCTCGTGACGTGAGCTGCGCAGTGCCTGCAACGCCTTCATCATCCGGATCAAGGTATCGTCCTCGCTGCTGCTTTGTGGATTGATGATTTCGATACAGTTGAGTAATTGGGCGCGCACTGCCTTGTAGGGTTGGATTAGGAACGGCAGGTAATTGCGACCGGCATAGGCCATGTGTTCGTCACAAATGGCCACCAAATCATCGACGTCGGCGATCAGACTGGAGCCGATGGCTTCCACGCGCTGATGGTCGGTTCCGTTGATCTGATACGCCAGCAACACCTCCTTCAATTGCCCGATCAGGCGATCTGTTCGCTGCAAGTGCTCTTGCTGGTACTCACCCAGTTTGACGCGTGCCTGATTGTCCAGGTTCTGGAGCATGCGGACGAACAGATCGGCCGCATCGTCGAGGGTCTGCGCAAACTGCGCGCGGATATAAATGACCGCCAGCGCGTAACGCTTCTGCGGTTTCAGTTCCGCCATTTCGTTGGCATTCAGGGAGCGAGCGATATAGCGATACTGCTTGAGCTTGGGGACGGGAATGTCTGGTTGGGGCAATTGTTCAACCAGCAATTGCAAGCGCCGGATGTGTTGGAGATAGGAGCGGGTTTCCTTGTTGGTTGGTTTCTTCGGTTCCCGCTTGAGCATGTTCCAGGTTGTGCTGGATTCATCCTTGCTGACCTTGAACAGGCTGTCGATCCGTTCCTTGACCTTGGTATCGAGTTGGCTGGCAATGCCTGCGAAATGCACCTCGTGAATCTTTTCGCGGGCCTGGATCGCCAATCGATCCAAAACCGTGAAGCCGGGCAACTCATAGCGGTGATGGACCAGTTCCTCCAGCATCACGTTGATGATGTCGGCCACGACGTGTCGATTGTCGGCAGCCGTCTCGGCAATGTGCTGGAGCCAGGCACGACCCTCCGGATTTAGCGGGCGGACATCCAGGAAGCGGCGTAACGATTCGACCATCCGCTCGCGGCCGGTTGAGCGGTCGAACTGCAACAACTCGTCGAGCCTCGGGGGACGTGAAAATCCCGTTTGGGCCACAATGTGCTGCCGGATGACGGTCGGCACATCCTTGAGACGGATGAAGTAGCCCAGTCGCTGAAAAAGCTTCAGGTAGAGAAATGCCACCGTGCGTGCCGTCGGTCGTTTGACGGTCTGGTCAATGAAGGCGATTTCATCCGGAGTCATGGTGTAGACCTCTTCAAGATCCTGAGCGGAAGGGTCCGCTTTCAAGCGGGGATACGCGGTCTCGTGAAGTTGGGTCATCCCAAGTCAATCCCAGTGCTTGCCGCTTGATGAATCGCGGCAAACTGCCTCCAGAAAACATTCCTTGGCATCGGCAATGCGGTGGAGTTCATCCAGCAAAGCGTAGAGATGATCGTCCAGGATATCGGCCGAGGGGGTCGGGACGGATATCCGATACAGGTTGCGATCGCTGTCGACCTGCTGCGCCTGAAAACGGGCGAGACCGGTATCCAGCATATCGCGTAACGCACTGGCTTCTTTCCGGCGGCTGCCGTTGAACGAAGATAGGTGGATCGATACCTCGATGATTGTATGTGCCACTTCCGGTAGGGCCGGCATTTGTGGCGTCGGCTTTGCCGTCTCCGGCAAAGCACGATCCAAACCCCGCTCGAAGCGCGCCTTGAGACCAACATCAATCCCGTCCAGATAGCACATTGCGGCTTTAATGTCGCGCCAGCCGACGTAGGTCATCAACTCCCGGATATCCCACCCGCTCGAACCTGCCCACTGGGCAAATCCCCGGCGTAGGGAGTGGCTGCTGAACGCGTCGGCATCGGCGATCCCGGCTCGCGCCAGGAACTGGCGAAGCATGGGAATGATGCTTCCGGGGAGAAGCCCGCTCCCTGAGAGATGACCCCAGCGGTCAATTTTGCGAAAGAGTGGACCGTCTTTGAGTTTGGACAAGGCCAGCCAATCCTCGACCGCCTCTACGGGGCACAGCCGGGACAGAGCCGGGCAGGAAAACTTTCGCCCTTCCAGTTGGCGATCCCCTTTGCTCCGTGGGAGATAGCAAGTCATGCCCTCGCCAGGCTTGATTTCGATGAATTCGATGCACAAACTGGCCAATTCGTCAGATCGGAATCCCCGCCAGAATCCAAGCAGCACCAGGGCGCGGTCACGGGTATGTCGTAGCGCGCTGCCGGCATCGCCCCGGACAACGGCGGCAGCCGTTGCCTGCACCAGCCAGTCGCAGGTCTGTTGCAGGATATCCAGTTCCAACGGCTTGGCGCGCTTCTCCTGGGCCGGGTGCATGGCCCGGATGCCTTTGAGGACCTGGCGGATTTTAGCGGCCTTGGTCGGGTCGGGGAAACCGTGTTCCTGGTGCCAGCGCGACAAGGCAGCTAGGCGATGCTTGAGCGTGTTTAGGGATAAGGATTCGGCATGCGTGGCCAAATACCGGGCGATCGAATCTATTGTTGCCGGCAGCAGACCGCGCCACTCGATCTCGAAATGGCGGATAGCCGAGGCATAACTACGCCGGGTGTTGGTCCGCTCGGCAGCATCGAGGTAGAGATCAACCTGGCTCATCGTCGTCTTTTCAGAGCACCCAAGATTACTGATGAATACAGGGCAATGAGAGTGTGAAGCGCGTGTTTCCACCTTCCGAATTGACGCCCACATCCCCGCCGTGAGCGAACACAATAGATTGGGTTATCGCGAGCCCTAAGCCTGAATTTTCTGTCGTGCGCAGGCGCGAACTGTCGACACGGTAGAAACGATCGAACAGACGAGGTAAATATTCGGCCGGGATGTCGCTCCCTGTGTTCTCGACGGAGACTAGAATCCTGCCTTCACTGTTTTTTTCGACTCGAACGGTAACTTTGCCCTCGTTCGGCGTGTGCCGCAGTGCATTTGAGAGTAGATTGCTGACTGCACGGCGCAGCATCAATCTGTCTCCGACGATTTGGCCGTCACCAGAGAGTGACAAGGCAACCGACTTCTCTTCGGCAAGCACGTCGTAATACTCCAGCAAATCGCCGATTTCCTCGGCGAGATTGATCGGCTCCTGGTTCGGGATGATTTGGTTGTTGTCGGCCTTGGCCAGAAAGAGCATGTCGGAAATGGTACGCGACAGGCGCTCGAACTCCTCCGCATTCGACGCCAGGATGTCCCTATAGTCGTCCGCCGAGCGTGCTTTCGAGAGCGTGACCTGGGTCTGGGTCAACAGATTGCTGACCGGCGTTCGCAACTCATGGGCCAAGTCCGATGAAAAATCCGACAGACGCTGAAAGGACTCTTCCAGGCGCGAAAGCATGCCATTCAGGGTATCGGCCAGATCAGCCAATTCGCGTGGGATGGCTTCGACCGGCAAGCGGGTATGCAGGCGATTGGCGGTAATCTCGGCAGCCTGGCGCTTAATGGCCAGCAACGGCAATAGGCCGCGCCGGACGACAAACCAGCCGAGCAATCCCATCGCCAGGGTTGCCATGCTCATGAACCCCCACAAGGTCTGCCGGAAAGATTCCATGAAGTGCTCGTGATGGGTGATTTCTGTGGCAATTGCCACGGTGTAACTACCGCCGCCATCGGTGCCTAGCTTGACCATCGAGGAAATTCCCCGCCATGGCTGGCCGTCGTTACTGTTCCATTTGGCGGGCTGCTCGCGCTTTAATGTCGCGCCAATGCTTAGTAGTTCCTGCGGAAAGACCATGGATTCGTTGGCATACAGTGTTTCGCCATTCTGGTCATAGACAGCAACGATCAGCCCATGATGCCCCGTCAGCGCATCATCCAATTGCTGGGTCAGCGTCTCTTTCGCTTGACTACCCGGATTTCGTTCCAGGATATGCCTCGCCAACTGCATTTTTCCATTCAATACATCCAAATCCTGCTCTTCGAAGTGGCGTTCAACCGCATTGCCAATAAGCAGGCCAAGCAGGAACAGCACAAAGGCCGAGGCCAGCCCGAACAGCAGGGTCAGGCGAAGCGTCAGTGAGGGGCCGCGAGTCGGTGTCAATCGGTGATCTCCAGAACATAACCCATGCCACGCACCGTACGAATCAACTTGGGTTCGAACCCGTCGTCAATCTTGACCCGCAGGCGCTTGATCGCGACCTCAATGACGTTCGTGTCGCTGTCGAAATTCATGTCCCAGACCTGAGAGGCTATCAATGAGCGTGGCAACACCTCACCCTGACGGCGGAGCAACAATTCGAGCAAGGCAAATTCCTTGGCGGTCAGGTCAATTCGTTTCCCGGCCCGATTGACCCGGCGGCGCAGAAGGTCAAGTTCGAGGTCGGCGGCGCGCAGAAACTCGGATTCCTTGGCTTTTCCGCCACGACGCAAAAGAGATCTGACGCGAGCCAACAGTTCAGAAAACGCAAAGGGCTTGACCAGATAATCATCTGCTCCCAGTTCAAATCCTTTGACTCGATCTTCCACCTGGTCACGTGCCGTCAGAAACAGCACCGGCATTTCCTTGCCGGCCCGGCGAATGCCTTGCAACACCTGCCAGCCGTCGATACCCGGGAGCATGACGTCGAGGATTGCCAGATCGTAAGCCTCGGTCAGCGCCAGATGTAGTCCGTCGAGGCCGTTGATGGCCAAATCCACGACGAATCCCGCCTCAACCAAGCCCTGCTTGAGGTAGGTCCCGGTTTTGGTTTCGTCTTCCACCACAAGAATTTTCATCGCTCTCTCCGCCATCCATTGGCTATTGATGGCGCATTTTCCGTCGCTTTTGAAGGCTAAATGCCTAGATTACGGAAATGTAATCCACAAGTCAGCAAGATGTTGGTTTGGCGATCGCAAGATGTCGGTCATCGCCGCAAAAAGCTCCTTGTTTTCTCAACGAAGGTAAAAGATATGCACAAACTATTTTTGGGCGCACTGGCTGCCGTTGGTCTAGGTGCCGCGACAGCAGGCGGTGTCGTCATGTCCGGCATCGTCGATGTCGGGGCCGATACCCCTCATAGTTCCTTCACCTACCAGGCGCTGACGTTTGCCCGCGAAAGGGCCATTGCCAGCCGCACCGGTGATATCCAGGTTCCGGCTGATCTTGCCGATCCCGAGCGGGTCCGACGCGGGGCGGGCAATTATGCGGCCATGTGCGTCAATTGCCACTTGTCGCCGGAGGCTCCCGACTCGGAAATACGCAAGGGGCTCTATCCCACGCCACCCAATCTGTCGGAGAAGCCGACATCACCCCCTTTACGTGATGCCGCCCGCGATTTCTGGATCACCAAACACGGCATCAAGGCTTCCGGCATGCCAGCCTGGTCGAAGGGCGGCATGGAAGACGAAGCCATTTGGGATCTGGCAGCCTTTCTGCAAAAGATGCCTTTGTTATCGGCACCCGCTTATGAGCAACTGGTGGCGGCGAGCGACGGGCACTCGCATGGCGGAGTCGCGGGCCACGACCATGGGCATGACGACCACGAAGCAAAGCCTGCCGAGGTGCCTGAAAAGCCGGCGGGCAAGAGCAAAAAAGCCGACGGTCACGACCATGGAGCGCACAAGCACTAAGCGGTCAAACATTACAAAAATGTAATCAGCGGGACAGCCAATTGTTGGCATTGGCTATCCATACTGACGCCACTCGATTCAAACAGGAGCCTTGCCATGCGTAACCCCGTCCTTGTTCTCGCCTTGATCACAGCCTTCGGAGCCGGCCTTTCCTCCGCCGCAACGGCAGGCGAAATGGTCGATGTTTACAAGAGCCCAAACTGCGGTTGCTGCGGCAAGTGGATTGATCACCTGAAAGACGCAGGCTTTGAGGTTCGCGCGCACAACGTCATGGACGTCCCGGCAGCCCGGAAGCAAATGGGGATGCCAGACCGCCTCGGCTCCTGCCATACCGCCAAGGTGGGCGGTTATGTGGTCGAAGGCCACGTGCCGGTTGCCGACATTCAGCGTCTGCTCAGAGAAAAACCGAAAGCCCTCGGCATCGCGGTGCCGTCGATGCCGCCAGGATCGCCGGGCATGGAAAGCCCAAAACCTGTCCCCTACAACACGCTGCTGGTTCAGTCCGGCGGTGAAACCAGCGTCTTTGCCAAACATTGATCCTAATCGGAGAAACCCATGAAAACACTCATCACCGCCTCCCTGATTGCCTTTGCCTCCCTTGGCACCGTTTCGGTCCAGGCTGCAGGCGACCATGCCGGCCATGCCATGGCTGCACCGGCCGCCGCGTCCGCTGAAATGCAAATGGTCGACGGCCAGGTCAAAAAAGTGGACAAGGCCGCCGGCAAGGTGACACTGTCGCACGGCCCGCTGACCAACCTGAACATGCCGGCGATGACCATGGTCTTCAAGGTTTCCAATGCCGCCTGGTTGGACCAAATGAAGTCCGGCGATAAGATTCGCTTCATGGCCGACACCGTGAATGGTGCCATCACCGTCGTCCATTTCGAACCAGCCAAATAACAAGATCGACTGGCGGCGAGAGGGTGATTCCATTTCGCTGTCAGCATGTTCCATAAAATGAATATTTCAGGGAGGTCGCATGCGCCGACTCAGGCCGTTACCCATTTTGATCCTGTCGCTTGCCATCGCCTTTGGCGCGCCCGTGTTTGCCCAAGAGGCCGCCCTCGGTGCGAACGTCGACAGCCTGATCAATTACGCCAAGACGCGCAATCCGGAATACGCTGCGATGCAGGCCGAGGCCGAAGCGTCGGGCGAGCGGGTGACGCCGGCCGGCGCCTTGCCCGACCCGAAGTTTCGTACCGAGTTGCGCGACATCACCCGATTCGGTGAGCAGAATGCAACCTTGTCCCCGAGTCGCGTCGGCAGCACCCGTTACCTGTTGATGCAGGATATTCCCTGGTTCGGCAAGCGCGACCTGAAGCGAGAGATTGCAGCGCTTGAAGCCGACGGCGCCAAGGGTCGTGCGCTGGGCACATGGGCCGATGTGGCCGGGCGGATCAAAGTCAATTTCGCCCAGCTTTATTACGTGCATCGCAACGAGCAATTGACCCGGGAAATCCTCGACCTGATGACCCGCCTGGAAAAGGTCGCCCAGGTACGCTATTCCGGCGGCCTGGCGGCGCAGCAGGATGTCATCCGCGCCCAGGTCGAGCAGACCAACATACGCAACGAGTTGATTGCCTTGGAAACCGAACAGCACCACCTGCATGCCCGGCTGAACGCTTTGCTGGCTCGCCCAAACAATGCGCCGTTGCAGGTGCCAGCCCAGTTGCGCAAGCTGCCGGCGCCGGTGACGCTGGATTACGCCACGCTGGAAGAGCGCGTGCGAACCCGCAACCCGCAACTGTTCGCCGACGAATCGAAAATCAAGGCCGCCGAGAAATCTCGCGACCTGACCTACAAAAACCGCTATCCCGACTTTACGCTAGGCGTATCCCCCATCCAGTACCAGAGCGCAATCAAGGAATGGGAGTTGATGGTCGAACTGAATATCCCGCTGCAACAGTCTTCGCGTCGGGCGCAGGAGCGGGAATCCGAGTCGATGCTCAATGCCGCCCGTTCGCGCAAGGAGTCCACCACCAACCAGGTCTCCGCCGAACTGGCCGAGGCGCTGTCCGGCATTGAAGCCGCCCGTCGCACGGAAAACCTGCTGGCCAACAGCCTGCTGCCGCAGGCCGAACTGACCTTCAAGGCAGCGCTGGCCGGCTACGAGACCGGCAAGGTGGATTTTGCCACCTTGCTCGATGCCCAACGCCAAATCCGGCAGGCCAGACAAAACCAGCTTAAGGCCCAAGTCGACGCCCAGATGCGTCTGGCCGAAATCGAACGTCTTTTAGGGGAAGATCTATGAACAAGGGTGCGGGACTAACCATCGGCGTTATTGCGGTTGCCGTGGCCGCCGGTAGCGGTTACTGGCTGGGCGGACGTGGCGGCGCCTCCTATGGCGATGCGGCACAGGTCGCCAGCGCGCCAGCCGAACCGGCCAAGAAAGAAAAAAAACTGCTCTTCTACCGTAACCCGATGGGGCTGCCCGACACTTCGCCGGTGCCCAAGAAAGACCCGATGGGGATGGATTACATCGCGGTCTATGAGGGAGAGCAGGACGACGAACCGGCATCGGCCAACCAGATCAAGATCAGTACCGAGAAGGTGCAGAAGCTGGGTGTGCGGACGGAAGCCGCCCAATTGCGCGTCCTTGACAAGGTGGTCCGCGCCGCCGGTCGTATCGAACCGGACGAGCGCCGCATTTACGCGATCTCTCCCAAGTTCGAGGGCTACGTCGAGCGCCTGCATGTCAATGTCACCGGTCAGTCGGTCGGCAAGGGGCAGCCACTGTTCGAGGTCTATAGTCCGGAACTGGTTTCCGCCCAGCGCGAATACGCAATTGCCGCCCAAGGCGTCGAATCGCTGAAGGACGCTGGCGGCCAGGCGCGGGATGGCATGAAGCAACTGGCCGATTCCAGCCTGTTGCGCCTGAAGAACTGGGATATTTCGGAAGAGCAGGTCAAAGCCTTGGCGAAGTCCGGCGAAGCGCGGCGGACGCTGACTTTTCGCTCGCCGGTTTCCGGCATCGTCACCGAGAAGAAGGCGCTACAAGGCATGCGTTTCATGCCAGGCGAGGCGCTTTACCAAGTGGCTGACCTGTCGGCCGTCTGGGTGGTCGCCGACGTATTTGAGCAGGACATCGGCCAGGTCAGGACGGGGGCCAAGGCCAAGGTCAGGATCAACGCCTACCCGGACAAGATCTTCGAAGGCACGATCAGCTATGTCTATCCAACCTTGAACGCCCAGACCCGCACGGTACCGGTTCGCATCGAACTGGCCAATCCGGGGCTGCTGCTCAAGCCGTCGATGTTCGCCCAGGTCGAACTGCCGGTGGGCACCAAAGGCCAGGTAGTCACGGTACCGACTTCCGCCGTCATCGACAGCGGTGCCCGCCAGATTGTGCTGATCCAGCAGGGTGAAGGTCGCTTCGAGCCACGCGAAATCAAGCTCGGTGCCCGCAGTGACAATCATGTCGAAGTGCTGGAGGGTGTCAGAGATGGCGAGCAGGTGGTGGTCGCCGCCAACTTCCTGATCGATGCCGAGAGCAACCTCAAGGCAGCGGTCGGCGGTTTCGGCCACGCCGCCCATGGCGCCGCCCCAAAAGAAGGGCAAGCGGCAGCACCCGGACAGCCAGGCGCCAAAGGAGCCAGCCACCAGGCCGAAGGCACGGTGGATGGCGTCGATGCGGCAGCCGGCACGATCAGCCTCAATCACGGCCCGGTCGCCAGCCTCAAATGGCCGGCCATGACCATGGAGTTCAAGGCTGCCAACGCATCGCTGCTGCAAGGGATGAAACCGGGAGCCAAAGTCGCCGTCGAGTTCGTCGAGCGGCAGCCCGGCGAATGGGTGATTACGGCCGTCAAGCCGCACGCCGGTCACTGACCGAGAACCACGGAGAGTCACCCCATGTTGGCCAATATTATCGAATGGTCGGGTCGGAACCGCTTCCTGGTTCTGCTCGCCACCTTGTTCATCACCATCGCTGGCATTTATGCCGTGTTGCGCACGCCGATCGATGCCTTGCCTGATCTTTCGGACGTGCAGGTCATCGTCTATACCGAGTATCCCGGCCAGGCGCCGCAGGTAGTCGAGGACCAGGTGACCTATCCGCTGACCACGGCCATGTTGTCGGTGCCGAAATCAAAGGTGGTGCGCGGCTTTTCGTTCTTCGGCGCTTCCTTCGTGTACATCATTTTTGAGGATGGCACCGACATCTACTGGGCGCGCTCGCGGGTGCTGGAATATCTGAATTTTGCCTCCAGCCGCATGCCAAAGGGCGTCACCCCCTCGCTCGGACCGGACGCCACCGGCGTCGGCTGGGTTTATCAATATGCGTTACTTGCCAAAGACAAGACGCTGGCCGAACTTCGCACCATTCAGGATTGGTACGTCCGCTATCAACTGACCAAGGCCTCTGGTGTCGCCGAAGTAGCCTCAATCGGTGGCTTCGTTCAGACCTATCAGGTCACGGTCGACCCGGTCAAGCTACGTTCTTACGGTATTCCGCTGATGAAGGTGGCGCAAGTCATCCGAGACTCGAATCGCGATGTCGGCGGGCGCGTCGTCGAGATGGCTGAAACCGAGTACATGGTGCGCGGCAAGGGCTACCTGCGTGGCAAAAACGACCTTGAAATGCTGGTCGTCAAAAGCGACAAAGGTACGCCAGTGCTGATCCGCGACATTGCTCGCATCGAATTGGTGCCCGACGAACGGCGCGGCCTGACCGAACTCAACGGTGAAGGTGAAGTCGTGTCAGGCATCGCTATGGCGCGATATGGTGCCAACGCGCTGGAAGTCATTCACAATCTAAAAACCCGGATAGCTGAAATTGGTCCCGGCTTGCCTGAGGGCGTCACGGTACAGACGGTGTACGACCGTTCCGAACTGATACACAACGCCATCGACACATTGAAACGAACGCTGATTGAGGAAGCGATCATCGTTGCACTGGTCTGCATCATCTTCCTGATGCACGTGCGCAGTGCCCTGGTTGCCATCCTGATGTTGCCGGTCGGCGTGTTGATCGCTTTCGTCGCCATGCGCTCGTTAGGCATGAACTCCAATCTGATGAGTCTGGGAGGCATCGCCATCGCCATCGGCGCCATGATCGATGCTGCCATCGTGATGATCGAGAATGCTCATAAGCACCTGGAACGCCTGCCAGAGGAGCACACCGATGCCGAGCGCGCCGATGCCATGCTCGCAGCCTGCAAGGAAGTCGGCCCGGCGCTGTTCTTCTCGCTGCTCATCATCACTGTTTCCTTCCTCCCGGTCTTTGCATTGGAAGGCCAGGAGGGGCGACTTTTCTCGCCGCTCGCCTTCACTAAGACCTTCTCGATGGCCGGCGCCGCGCTGCTTTCGGTGACGTTGGTGCCAGTCCTCATGATGTTGTTCATCCGAGGTAAGGTGATGCCGGAAGCAAAAAATCCGGTGAATCGTTTCCTGATTTGGGCCTATCGGCCGATCATCGCCGGCGTCATGCGCTGGAAGAAAATGACCATCGTCGCAGCCGTTGTTGCCTTGGTGGCCTCTATTTACCCAGCCTCTCAACTCGGATCGGAGTTCATGCCGACGCTCAACGAGGGCACGCTGCTCTACATGCCAGCATCGCTGCCCGGTATGTCGATTACCAAGGCTGCCGAGTTGATGCAGACGCAGAACAAGATCATCAAGAGCTTCCCCGAGGTTGCTTCGGTTTATGGCAAGGCTGGGCGCGCCAACACGGCAACCGATCCTGCTCCAACCGAGATGTTCGAAACGGTGATCAATCTGAAGCCACAATCAGAATGGCGGCAGGGCCTGACCACTGACAAGCTGATCGCCGAACTAGACAAGGCGCTGCAATTCCCCGGTGTAGCCAACGCCTGGACGATGCCGATCAAGGCGCGCATCGACATGCTGTCCACCGGCATTCGCACGCCGATCGGCATCAAGGTCTTCGGCAAGGATCTCGGCGAGATGGAAAAAATGGCCAAGGAAATTGAAGCCGTGGTCAAAGCTGTACCCGGCACGACCAGTGCCTTTGCTGAGCGCATCACCGGTGGCTTCTATCTCAACATTGAACCAGATCGCGAGCAACTGGCGCGCTACGGCTTGGCCGTCGGCGACTTGCAGGATGTGATCGGCACGGCGCTGGGCGGTGAGATGGTGACAACCACGGTCGAGGGACGGGAACGTTTCGGCGTCACCATCCGCTATCCGCGCGAACTACGCTCCGATCCGCAGCAGATTGCCCGCGAGGTGCTGATCCCGACCATGGACGGGGCGATGATTCCGCTCGGGCAATTGGCCAAGGTTGTCGTCGCCAAGGGAGCGCCCAGCATCCGCACCGAAAACGCCTTGCTCTCTGCCTACATTTATGTCGACATCCGCGACCGCGACATTGGCAGCTACGTGGCCGACGCCAAGAAAGCAGTCGCCGAACAGGTCAAGTTCCCACCCGGCTACTACGTCACTTGGAGCGGCCAGTTCGAGTACATGGAACGGGCCATCGAGAAAATGAAAATCGTCATCCCGGTTACGCTGTTGATCATCTTTCTGTTGCTTTACCTGAACTTCAAACGTCTGACAGAAACCTTGATTGTCATGCTGTCGGTGCCGTTTGCACTGGTCGGCGGGGTCTGGTTGATGTGGTTGCTCGGCTATAACCTGTCCGTTGCCGTCGCCGTGGGCTTCATCGCCTTGGCCGGGGTTGCGGCGGAAACCGGGGTGATCATGCTGATTTACCTCGATCATGCTTGGGAAGCGCTGAAGGCCAAGCGCCGGACGGAAAATCAGGCGCCAACGCTGCACGATCTCTACGAGGCCATCATGGAAGGCGCCGTGGAACGGGTTCGCCCGAAAATGATGACGGTGGTGGCAATCATGGCTGGCCTGCTACCAATCATGTGGGGGACAGGGACCGGTTCCGAGGTGATGAGCCGCATTGCGGCACCGATGGTCGGCGGGATGATTTCCTCGACGGTACTTACGCTCGCGGTCATCCCGGCTATCTACGCGCTGGTCAAGCAGTGGCGAATGAAACGGGGGATGGAACAATGAGGCGTAAGCGTTTGTTTTGGATTCCTGCATCGTTTCTTGTGGCGCTGCTGCCCAGCCTTGCCCTGGCTCAAGGCTGGAGCATTCCCAAACCCGGCCCCGGCCTAATGCCCAATCCCGTCATGGGCAAGGCGCTGTTCGCCAATCACTGTGCAGGCTGTCATGGCGGCGACTTGAAGGGATCGGAAAAGGGACCGCCCCTGCTGCACAAGATTTATGAGCCGTCACATCATGCCGATGCGGCATTCCAGTTGGCCGTGGCCAACGGTGTGCGGGCCCATCACTGGAAATTTGGCGACATGGCTCCGGTGAAAGGGGTAACGCCGGACGACGTCGCCCACGTCACCGCCTATGTGCGGGCTGAGCAGCGGAAGGTTGGCATCCAATAGCGGATGGTTCGAAATGCACTATAAGGGGGGAAAATTGTCCGAAGAAAACGACTCAATGCAGCCGTGTGAGGATGCAGTTGCATTCTTGTGCTTTCAGGGATAATTTCATTTGGCTGAGACTTGGCCGAACACAGGACTCGTTATTGATGACGTTTTTTACGTGTTTTCAACCGGCCCGTTAGGCTTTTTGCGTAGGGTCGACTCTTCGGGGCTTTCTTGAGATGGCGATTTAGAAGCCAGAAGCCAATGAACACAACAAGGATCATCGACCAAACCAGAAGTAAGTCGGTCAGCGTGTATGGCCCGGATGGCAAGTGTTTGAGTTGGGGCATGGCAGTGTTTTTAAACTATGACTAAACAACTGGCAGACTATGCGTTTTAGACGAATGGTTTGCCAGTTGTCATCACAATTGGGAGGGTACCTCGGCCATCCAGATGAAATCCCGATGGCCGAGGTGTCGCTGTTGTTTTACTTTATAACGAATCGCGCCGTTACCGTTGGCCCCCCCATGCTCACTTGCGCCACAGCTTTAGCGCTTGGTGCAATGGCAAATGTTCCCTTGGCGAGGAAGCGTTCTCCGTCGGGTATCAAATTGATCTCTTGCTTTTGGTTGCCGGACAAAACCGTAAGTTTTGCCGACCCCTTTGTGATGTCGGCAGGCTTGCCATGATCACGCAAATACAACTGAATCGAATCCGGCTTGGCAACCAGTTCGTAATCCATATCCTTGACCTCCCTGACGACGCCACCATGGAGCGGCTTGTGTTCGTGCCCATGGTCGTGGCCACCGGCGGAGAAGGCAAGGCCCGACATGGAGAGGATAACAGCGGCGAGAAGATGAATCGGTTTCATGAGAATTCCTTTTGTTGAGCAAAAATCAAAGCGCACCGGCATCGCGGTCGGCCATCAGGCGTTCCACATCCTTGCGGCCAAACAGCCAGAACATGGCGGGTGTCAGGAAGGTGTCGAGCAGGGTTGAGCTGATTAGGCCCGAGAAGATGACCACCGCCACCGGATGCAGGATTTCCGTACCCGGCCGCTCGGCCTCGAATAACAACGGCGCCAGCGCAAAGGCCGTCACCAGCGCGGTCATCAAGACCGGCGCGAGTCGTTCCAGCGAGCCGCGCAGAATCATTTTGTGATCGAAGTTCTCGCTTTCCATGCGCATCAGGTTGATGTAGTGGCTGACCTTGAGGATGCCGTTACGCACCGAAATGCCGGCCAGCGTAATAAAGCCGACCAGCGCGGCGACCGACAGCGGCTGCCCGGATAGCCACAAGCCGAGCACTGCGCCAACCAGCGCCAGCGGAATGTTGGCCATAATCAGCGCCGACAGCACGACCGACTTGTAGCGACTGAACAGCACCACGAACATCAGCACCAGCGAGACGATGGAGAGCAGGCCAACCAGCCGCGAAGCCTCTTCCTGCGCCTGGAACTGTCCGCCCAGGGTGATGAAGTAGCCTTCCGGCAGCTTGCTTTCGCCGACGACCTTGCGGATGTCCTCGACGATCTCGGACAGCGCCCGTCCTTGGGCGTTGGCTGAAAGCACGATACGCCGCTTGCCGTCGTCGCGGCTGACCTGGTTCGGCCCGTCACCATCCTCGATGGTGGCGATTTTTGACAAGGGAATCGGGCCACCGGGCGTCTCCAGCAATATCTGCCCCAGCCCTTGCAACGAGCGGGACGACTCGGGCAAGCGCACGACCAGCGCAAAGCGCCGGCCGCCTTCGACCACCTGCGTTACCTTCTCGCCCTCAACCAGGCTTTGCAGCGTCGCCAGAATCTGCGGGGTCGGCACACCGTATTGCGCCGCCGTCGCGTAGTTGACGCTGACCTTGATCTGCGGGGCCAGCACCTGCTTCTCGATTTCCAGATCGGCGATGCCGGGAATACCGGCCAGCCTGCCGCGCAGCGCATCGGCCTGACCGCGTAGCGTGTCGAGGTCGTCGCCAAAAATCTTGATGGCGATCTGCGAACGCACGCCGGACAGCATGTGGTCGATGCGGTGCGAAATCGGCTGGCCGATGGCAATCGCCGCCGGCAGGTTGATCAAACGAGCACGAATATCCGCCGAAATCTCACCCATTGTGCGCGTCATTTCCGATGCCGGCTTCAGACCGACATCCAGTTCGCTGACGTGAACGCCTTCAGCGTGCTCGTCAAGTTCCGCCCGGCCGCTGCGTCGCCCGACGTGCATGACTTCCGGCACCGCCTTGACCAGCACCTCGGCCTGTTGCGCCAGAGCCGACGACTCGGCCAGCGTGACGCCGGGGTTGAGGCGCATGCCGATCAGCAGCGTTCCCTCGTTGAAAGGGGGCAAGAAGGTCTTGGGAAAGAACGGCACCGCGACCGCCGCCACCAGAATGGCGATGGCACCGGCCGCCAACGCGGCTTTGGAATGGTTGAGCACCGTCTGTAAACTGCGGCCATAGCTCGCCTTCAGCCAGGCCAGCAGTTTCGTGTCGCCATGATCTAGCGACTTCATGCGGGGCAACAGGTAGAAGGAAAGCACCGGCGTCACCGTCACCGACACCACCAGCGAAGCCAGCGTCGAAACGATGAAAGCGATGCCGAGCGGCACGAACAACCGTCCTTCCATGCCGGGCAGCGCGAAGAGCGGCAGGAAAACCAGCACGATGATAATCGTTGCGTATAGGATGGCCGAACGCACTTCCATCGTCGCATGGGCCACCAGTTCAATCGGGTGCATCCGGTGATCGTGGTGCTTGGCCCGGTCCTCCTTCAGGCGCCGCAGCACGTTCTCGACGCCGACCACAGCGTCATCGACCAGGCCGCCGATGGCGATGGCCAGGCCACCCAGCGTCATGGTGTTGATCGACAGGCCGTAATAGTCGAAGACCAGCGCCGTCATGAAAATCGACACCGGGATCGCGGTCAGCGCGATCACCGTTGGGCGCAGGGTGCCCAGGAAGAAGAACAGGATGACGGCGACGAAGACTGATGCCCCGATCAACTTGCCTTGCAGCGTGTTGATCGACGATTCGATAAAACTGGCCTGGCGGAAGGTCACCTTGGGCGCTTCCATACCGGCTGGCAGCGATTTCTTCAGATCCTCCACGGCTGCCTCGATGCTCCGGGTCAGATGGATGGTGTCTGCCGTTGGCTGCTTCTGGATGCCCAGAATGACCGCCGGTTTGCCCTCGAAACCGGCATCGCCACGCTTGATGGCCGGCGCAAAGGTCACGTCGGCGATTTGCCGCAATAACACGGGTTGACCGTGGCGGGCCGTCAGCGCCAAGTTCTTCAGGTCGTCCAGACGCGACGTGCGGCCGAGATGGCGAATCAGGTATTCGCGCCCGTTGAGTTCAAGGAAGCCGCCGGAGGTGTTGGCCGAGTAGCCCTTGAGCGCCCCGGTCAACTGCTCGTGCGAGATGCCCAGTTCCGCCATCCGGGTCGTGTTCGGCTGCACCTGGAACTGCCGCACCTCGCCGCCAATGGGAATGACCTGCGCGACGCCGGCGATCGCCATCAGACGCGGACGCAGCACCCAGTCGGCGTATTCGCGCACCTGCATCGGCGAAATCTTCGCCGTGTCGATGGGAATGGCGATCTGCATGATTTCGCCCATGATCGAACTGATCGGCCCCATGCGCGGGGTGACACCCGCTGGCAGCCCTTCCTCCATCGAGGACAGACGTTCCGACACCATCTGCCGCGCTCGGAAAATCTCCGTACGCCAATTGAAAGTGACATAAATAAAGGACAGGCCGGCACTGGAGACCGACCGCACGCTTTCCACACCGGGCAGACCGTTCATGGTCGTTTCCAGCGGGAAGGTGATCAGTTGCTCCACTTCCTCGGCGGCCATGCCGCCGGATTCGGTCATGATGGTGACCGTCGGTTTGTTGAGGTCGGGAAACACATCCACCGGCGTGCGCGAGAGCGTGAATGCCCCATAAGCCATCAGCACCAGGCTGGCGATGATGACCAGCAGGCGGTTGGCCAAGCTGTTGTCGAGAAGCCACTTGAACATGATTGGCTCCGCTCAGCGTATCTGGTTGATCAGAGTGGCCGCGCGGACGGCAACCCGATCCCAGGCTTTCAATCCGCTGGTCACCGCCACGTGGGTGCCGTCCAGCGGCTCGGCAGTTACCGTACGCGGCTCAAAGCGTTCCGGCGCCGTCTTGACCCAGACGATGCTCTGGTTGGCCGGGTTCTTCATCAGCGCCGCCATCGGCACGCGGATGCCCGGCACCGCGCTGCGCGTCTGTACGAAGACCCGAACCGGCTGGCCGACGGCCAACGCCGCCAAAACGCCGCCTTCACCCCGGAAGGTCAGCGGCAGGGCCTGCTCGCGCAGGCTGCGGGCGACGCCGACCAGGCGTAGCGGCAGCTTCTGCTCGCCGACGGCGACAAAGGCCCCGGCCACATCGCTGGCGACGGCCATATCGAAAGCCAGCGCCTCGATCAGCATGCGTTCCGGATTGACGATCTCGAACAGGGTTTCGCGGGCTTCGAGCACCTGACCGGAGACGACGTTGGCCGAGGCGATGACGCCGCTGACCGGCGCCACCAGTTGTTCGTTGGCCACGGCGGCTTCCGCCTCCTCGATGACCTTGCGCGGCACAGTGTCGGACAGTTCGCGCAGGCGGCGCAGGCGGCTTTCGGCCAGGGAGCGGCTGTTGCCGCCGACTTCCGGCGTCACGTAAGCGAGCACCTCGCCCTTCTTGACCGGCTGGCCGGGCAGCGGCAGACCGCGTGGTCCCGGTGTAACACGACCGGCGACGATGGCCTGCACTTTGCCGCCGGCATTCGGGTCCATGACCACCTTGCCGGCCAGCTCATGGGTGCGGGGCAGTTCGCCTAGCTCAACCAGCAGGGTGCGAACACCGATCTGGCGTTGCGCCGGTTTGGGCAGGAAGACGCTGCCGTCCGGTTGGCGCTTGGGGCCATTGCCGCTCGCAGCGGGTGGGGCGTCGCCATGATCATGGCCGTCACCGGCCCGCACTAGCGTTGAGGAAAACAAGATGGAAAAGCAAAGAGCACTTATTAACAGACGGGGCTTCATGCGGCACCTCCGAAACGCGGGTTGCGGGAAGCGCGCAGGCGGCGCAATAGAGCGGCAAGGAGCAGCAGCGCCCCACCGGCGGCTCCAGCCCACAGGGCGTATTCCTTCCAGCCGTGGGTGTGGGCAGTAGTTTCGGCATGCGCCTCTTCGTGCATGTCGAGTTCACCCGCCAGCAAGTCGGTTTCCTCGCCGGCGATGACGGTTGCCGCGACCGACACGACCCCCGGCTTGAGTTCCTGCGCCAGCGTCGCCTCGAACTCGCCCTCGGCATGCGGTTCGACGGGGACTTTGACGCCGCCGAGTTCCAGTTCGAGCTTGGCATCCTTGACCGGGCTGCCGTCGGCATAGCGGTCGAGATAGAGCGTCAGTTGCTTGCCATTGACGATGCCGACCAGTTCGAAGGTTTCAGACGTTGCCGCAAAACGCGGCGCGGCGGGGCCAGCGGAAGATGCAGGCGCCTCACCATGGTCGTGCCCGTCACCGGCCCAGGCCAGTGGTGCCGCCAGGGCGATCCAGGCGGCCCATCCCAAAGCGGCCAGCGTGGTTGTTGTTCTCATGTTCGGGTTCCTCATTTTTGTTCGGGGAGCAGGCCCAGGGCCTGGCGCAGGGCGGAGATGGCGGCGGCCAGTTCAATTCGGGCGCGAGCGTTTTGCCGTTCGGCTTCGACGGCTTCGAGTTCGATGCGCAGGCGGGTCGGCAGGTCGCTTTCGCCCAGGCGGAAGGACTTGTCAAAGAACCCCCGCGACTCACGCGCCAGTTGGGCGCGTTTTTCGGCGGCCGCCAGTTGCGCGCGGCCTGATTCGACGCGCACCCGCGCCGCTTCCAGATCAGCCACCAGGCGCTCGCGCTCAAGGCGAAGTTGCCCCTCGGTTTCGAGGGCTTCGGCGCGGGCCAGGCCGAGTTTGGCGCGATTGCGGCTATCAGAACCAAACGGGATGCGCACGCCGAGGGTGACGGTCTGCTGATAGTCGTCGCCGAAAGCGCCCCGCTCGCGGGTGGTGGCCAACAACAGTTCGGGATTGTTCCTGGTCTGCACGCTGGCCAGATCGGCGCTGCGGCGGGCGACTTCGGCCCGGTCGAACAGTTCGACGACTGCCGGGTGGGTCGCATCCAGGGCGGTGAAGTCGGCAGGCACCGCCGGCGGGTTTTCCGGTCCGTCGGCGGCTTTCTCGTCCGGTAGCTTGCCCATCAAGGCGCGCAATTGCTGGGTGGCTGCGGCCAGCAGGCTGGCGCTTTCCGCCAGAGTCACCTCGGCGCTGGCCGTTGCACCATCGGCCTGATGCTGGTCCGAGCGGGCCAGGTCGCCGGCCTTGGTTCGGCGGCGGACATCTTCTGCCAGTTTTTGCGCGCTGACCAGGCGCTCGCGGGCCAGTGCCTGTTCGCCGCGAGCCCGCTGCCAGTTCCACCAGGCATCACGCACGGCGGCGGCAGTGCGCAGTTGGGCGGCCGTCACCCGGCTATCCACGGCTTTCGATTCGGCATCGGCCAAGGCACCCTGACGGGAGCGTTCGCCAGGCAGCCACAGGGGCAAGGCAACGCCGGCCGCGTATTCGCGGCTGCCTTGATTCTTGCTCAGTTGGTCAGTCTTGCCGGCCAAATCCAGCGAAGGCGGCTGGGCCGTCCAACTGCCGGCAACCTGCCGACGCGCCTCGGCGGCATCGCGCCGCAGGTCAAGGGATTGCGCCTCAGGTTGCCGTGCCCAAGCGGCAGCAAAGGCTTGCGGCAAGGTAATTGCGGCGCCGGCGGGGGCTGACGTCGATTGCGCCCAGAGGTTGCCGGTCGCTAGCGCAGCGAGCGAGTACAGTCCGGCCACGAGTACGCGGGCCGGTAAAAAGGTGGTTCGTGAAACTGATTTGCTTCGAGACATCCGATTCTCCAGTGATGAAAAGACACACGGGGAATCGGCGAGGTGCGACCGGGAAGCGTCGCAATGCGTCAGGGCGGATCAGTCCACCGCAGCCGCAAGGGAGAAGCGCAGAAAAGTGCTATCCACCCCGCCGATTAGGCGAGGACGGACCAGTTGGGGCGTTCGGGGTGCGCGAGAGGTGGCGTGGTCAGATTTCCCTGTAGCCAGGGAATCACAAAGGACGCGCTGCTTGAAGCCGGCAAGGAAGCCATGCTGAAAATCGCCGCAGCACAACTCGCATGACAGGCGACGCAATCGCCGTCGATGCCGCCACCCAAGGTTTTGGCATCCGGTGTGCCATCCTGATCGGCAGCAGCCTGATGCTGGTGGTCATGATGGCCGAAGTGCTGTGCCGCCGCCCCGGTCTCGTGCTGGCAATAGCCGGCGACCGCCGCCCAGGAGAACTGGAACGGCAGAAATACGAGAAGAAGGATAGAGAGCCAGCGGCGCATGGGCGGGATTGTATCAGCGAAAGTCTTTGCCGGAAGTCCACCGCAGGACACGCACGCCGTTACCCACCACCAGCAGACTCGCGCCCATGTCGGCGAACATTGCCATCCACATGGTTGCATTGCCAAAACTCCACCAACCGCACTTTCGGGAATCGGCGCTATTCGACCGAGTAGAGGCGCGACGACTCACCCGCTTTGGGCAAAGTATATACTTTGAGCGTTCCCACGATGTGCGGCCCCATGCCAGGGGCGTTGGCCGGCATGCCCGGAATGGTCAGGCCTCGTACCGACGGCTTTTCGGCCAGCATTTTCTTGACGGCGGAGGCGGGGACATGGCCTTCCACGGTGTAGCCGCCAACTTTCGCGGTATGGCAACTAGCCAAATGCGGGGGTACCCCAAACCGTTGCCGTTCCGCGTCCATGGCTCGGGTATTGACCTGCTTCACCTGAAAGCCGGACTCTTGCATGTGCTTGACCCACTCGGTGCAGCAGCCGCAATCAGGATCCTTATAGACGGTCACTTCGGGCAGTTGTGCCGCAAGGGCGCCCTGTAGTGCGGTGGTCGCTAACAGGCAGGCAATGAGCTTTTTCAACATGACAATAAAACCTTTCAATAGATGGCAGATGGGCTAATCGCTAATAATGGGGAAATGTGATAACCGGCGTCAATCGAACTTCATGTCAATGGTTTTCTCAATCGGCGGATAGCAGATGCCGAGTTTCTCATTGCACCCCTGATAAGACGCATAAAGGGTGAAGGCTTTAGACTTGGGAGCGCGTTCCAGAACGATTTCCGCGACGACGGGCGACTTATAGACTTCAATCAACCCAAAATAGGGGTCGTTCTTCATCTCGCCGGAAGGTAGCTTCACCTCCTTAATCATGACGCCGCTGGCATTCTTCAAGGCGAAGCGGACCTTGTTCTTGTAGAGGTAGTGCTTCTTGGCAGGAATGATTTCAGCCACCACCGTATCGCTACCCTTCAGGGATGCCTTGAGCCGAAACGCCTGGTCAGGAGGCAAGGGTTCCTCGGCTGCCGAAGTGCAATGGACCAGGCCCATGAGCATCAAGGCAGACAACGTGCGACGGTCAAATAGGGAGAAGGCTTGTTGAGCCAATTTGTGTTCCTCGTTTTGATTTATAGCCAGCATTTGCATCGGGATTTCCTGCGCACGTGCTAAGTGGGCGCCTTGCTTTGAGCTGAAGACAGCAAGGTTCCTAAAAGAAGAATAAAGGCACTCAGACAAAGCGCCGTATCGGCGAGATTGAAGGCTGGCCAGTGCCAGCCGCCGGCATGGAAGTCCAGATAATCCACGACCGCTCCCCGGACCAAGCGATCTACCAGGTTGCCGACGGCACCGCCGAGGAGCAGGCTATACCCCCACCCTTCCCACCGGTTCGCCACGCCTTTGAGCAATATGATGGTCAGCCCCACCGAGACGACCAAGGCGAGGGCAATGAAGACATAGCGTTGCCAACCGCCGGCATTCGCGAGAAAACTGAAGGCTGCGCCGCTATTCAGGATGTGGACGAGATTGAAAAACGGTAACACCGTTTCGCCTGCGCCCAAGGGGAAGGTCCCCGCGATCCAATGCTTGGCCCCTTGGTCCGCCAAGGCCACACCGATGGCCAACCCCAGCCAGCGGTACCGCTCGGCCGTTTTGATTGCCGGAGGGCCATTACCGCCTCTGGTCACGACGTGACAACAGTACCGGCAGCAACAAGACTGGGGCCGGCGTTAGTTTCGACCAGAAGTTGACCCCCGCGGTGAGAGGCTAGCAAATAGATCATAAAGGGAAGTGCGTTAGCGCAGGTACGGTTTCGAAGAGATCGGCGACCAGACCGTAATCCGCCACCTGGAAAATCGGTGCATCCGGATCTTTGTTGATGGCAACGATGACCTTGGACTCCTTCATCCCGGCCAGGTGTTGAATGGCACCGGAGATGCCGACGGCAATGTAAAGCTGTGGGGCAACGATCTTGCCAGTCTGGCCAACCTGGTAATCGTTCGGGACAAAGCCGGCATCGACCGCCGCTCTGGATGCACCAAGCGCCGCACCAAGTTTGTCGGCCAGCGGCTCCAGCAACTTGTGGTAATTCTCCCCACTCCCCAGACCACGGCCACCGGAAACGATGATCTTGGCCGCACCGAGTTCCGGGCGTTCGGACTTGGTCAGTTCGCGGTTGGTCAGTGTGCTTTGACCGGTATCAGCGGCAGCGGCAATACTTTCGATTTTTGCTGCATTTCCGGCGTTGACCGCATCAAACGCCGTGGTACGGACGGTAATGACCTTGACCGGATCGGCGCTCTTAACAGTAGCCAGTGCATTGCCGGCGTAGATCGGGCGAACGAAGGTGTCCGCCGATTCGACGGTGGTGATTTCGGAAATCTGTGCCACGTCGAGCAAGGCGGCGACGCGCGGCATAAGGTTCTTACCGAAGGTGGTGGCTGGAGCGAGGATGTGGCTGTAGCCCGCCACGTGGGCGATGACGAGGGCCGTAAGGTTTTCGGCAGTATGGGATTCATAGTGGGCCGCATCCGCCACTTTGACGAGGCTGATGCCTTGCAGGCTGGCGGCTTGTTGTGCTGCGGCGTTACAGTTGGCACCGGCCACCAGAATGTGAATATCGCCACCGATCTCCAGGGCGGCAGTAATGGTGTTCAGCGTGGCGGCCTTAAGGCTTTTCTGGTCGTGTTCGGCAATGACGAGAATGGTCATGGTCTCCCCTTAGATTACTTTCGCTTCATTGCGAAGCTTGTTAACGAGTTCGGCCACATCGGTCACCTTGATGCCAGCAGAACGCCTGGGGGGCTCAGAGACCTTGAGGGTCGTCAGACGCGGCGCGACATCGACACCGAGATCAGCCGGCTTGACTGTGTCGAGCGGTTTCTTCTTGGCCTTCATGATATTGGGCAGGGTGGCGTAGCGCGGTTCATTAAGGCGGAGGTCGGTAGAAACGACAGCCGGCAAGCTGATTTCCAAAGTTTCCAGGCCGCCGTCGATTTCGCGGGTTACCGCCGCCTTGTCGCCAGCGATGACGACCCTGGAGGCGAAGGTGGCCTGCGGCCACCCGGCAAGTGCAGCCAGCATCTGGCCTGTCTGGTTGGCATCATCATCAATCGCCTGCTTGCCGCAGATGACGAGTTGCGGCTGTTCCTTGTCGCAGAGTGCCTTGAGTAGCTTGGCGACAGCCAGCGGCTGTAGTTCGACATCAGTTTCCACGAGAATGCCACGGTCAGCGCCAATGGCCATCGCGGTGCGCAAGGTTTCCTGGCAGGCGCCGACACCGCAAGAGACGGCAATCACTTCCTTGGCCAAGCCTGCTTCTTTCAGACGAACCGCCTCTTCCACCGCAATCTCATCAAACGGGTTCATGCTCATCTTTACGTTCGCCAGATCGACACCCGACCCGTCTGCCTTCACCCGAACCTTCACGTTGTAGTCTATGACCCGCTTTACGGGCACCAGGATTTTCACAAATCTTCTCCGGAGATAATGTCTTTGGGTTTGAGCTTGAAACGCCCAACGGTTGCTTACTGCTCGACGAATGCACGCTCAATCACGTAATCCCCGGCTTCGCCGATATGTGGGGAAATCTTTAAACCGAAACCATCAAGCATGGCCGAAATTTCCTTAAGCATGGCCGGACTACCGCAAATCATGCCCCGATCCGTCGCGGGGTCGATAGGGGGTTCGCACAAATCAGAAAACAACTTGCCTGAGAGGATCAGGTCGGTTTGCCGGCCTTCGTTGCGGAAGGGTTCACGGGTGACAGTTGGGTAGTAAATCAGCTTGTCGCGGATCATGTCACCGAGGTACTCGTGCTCTTTCAAGTCCTGTTCGATGTAATCGTGATACGCCAGCTCGTTGGTCCAGCGAACCCCGTGGATCAGGATGACCTTTTCGAAGCGCTCATAGGTTTCCGGATCGTGGATCAGGCTCATGAATGGCGCAAGTCCGGTGCCAGTGGCAAACATGAAAAGCCGTTTGCCGGGCTTGAGGTCGCGCAGCACCAGCGTGCCGGTGGGCTTCTTGCTGATTATGAGCTTGTCGCCCGGCTGCAGGTGTTGCAAGCGCGAAGTCAGCGGACCGTCTTGCACCTTGATGCTGAAGAATTCGAGATATTCCTCGTAATTGGCGCTGGCAATACTGTAGGCGCGCATCAGCGGTTTGCCATCGACTTCGACGCCTATCATCACGAACTGCCCGTTGGCAAAACGCAAGCCGGGGTCGCGCGTGGTGCGGAAAGTAAACAAGCTGTCGTTCCAGTGATGGACGGAAAGGATGGTTTCTTGCAGTAAGTTGCTCATGATTTATGGTTTAGTGGAATTAGGTGTGAATCAGGCAAAAGTGAATCGAATTGTTTTTTCATCTCTAGGATTTGCTAATGGCATCCACATGGGGCTATATCAGAGGATAGGCACTCGCCTATCCAGCGTGGAAACATGCACCCATCCCGAACAAGGCTGTCCGGCATGGCCATTGCGAACGATCAAATCGACCAGCGCATCGGCAGCGTCGTCCTCACAAACCAATTCAAGTTTGGTTTGCAGAACGACCGGCTCTCCCAGTTCGACAGAATAGTGCTGTTGCGTGCTGTCGCTGGTCGCATGCACGCATTGCACCTGCGAGATAGCGATATGGATGCATGCGGCCCCCGCCTGCGCATCGCACGCCCCGGACTCCCTCAGCGCCTGGATGACCGCCGCCGTGCGGTGGGGATGAATGAATGCCTTGATTTCCTTCATTGGCTTGCTCCTTCCAGAGTCGGTGATTGCCTGCGCTGCTCCATCCACTCATAGACCAGCGGCAGGATGAACAGGGTGAGTGCGGTGGATGAGACGAGACCGCCCACCACGACGGTCGCCAGCGGGCGTAGCACCTCCGAGCCAACACCAGTAGCCAGCAGGAACGGCAGCAGCCCGAGAATCTCTACCAAAGCCGTCATCAGCACCGGCCGCAAGCGCAGCACTGCACCCTGCACCACGGTTTCCCGGATGCTCAGCCCCTGTTCGCGCAGACCATTGAGAAACGAGATCAGCACGATGCCGTTCAGCATGGCGACGCCGAAGACCGCGATGAAGCCGACCGCCGCCGGCACCGACAGATACTGGCCGCTGACGAACAGCGAAATGATCCCGCCGATGGCGGCGAAGGGCACGTTGGCGATGATCAGCGTGGCGTAGCGCACCGAGTTGAAGGCGGTATAGAGCAGGATGAAGATGAGGCCGATGGTCAGCGGTACGATGACCGCCAGCTTGGCCATGGCCCGTTGCTGGTTCTCGAAGGCGCCGCCCCATTCCTGCCAGTAGCCGGCGGGGAGCTTCAACTGCGTCTTGAGCCGCGCTTCTGCCTCTTTGACGAAGCCATCCACGTCGCGCCCCTTGACGTCCAGTTGCAGCACCGCATAACGCTGCAATTGCTCGCGGCGAACGAAGGAATAGCCTTCGGTCAGTTCCACGGTCGCCACCCGCGACAGGGGCACCAGGGCGCCGCCGACCGTACGGATCGGGATGGCACTCACTGCCTCGCTGCTGTTGCGGAACTCGGGCGGCAGCCAGACTTGAATCTCGTAACGGCGCACGCCGTCGATCAAGGTGCTGACCGCCTTGCCGCCAATGCCCGCCTGCACCACGTCGAGCACGTCGTCGGCATTGATCCCGTAGCGGGCCGCTTCCGGACGATTCACCTTGATGACCATCTGCGGTTTGCCCTGATTGGCTTCCAGCGCCACGTCGGTGGCCCCCGGCACTTTTTCGACAATCTCCTTGGCCTCAGCCGCCAGCCTGTCGAGGGTGGCCAAGTCTTCGCCGTACAGCTTCAGCGCCAGCGTCGCCCGCACCCCGGAGATCAGTTCCTCGACTCGCATCTGGATGGGCTGGGTCGCCGCCAGAACGGCCGTGGGGATTTCCTTTTCCAGGCGTTCCTGCAACTGGGCGGACAGTTCGCGGTAGCTTATCCGTTCAGGCCAGGATTCGTGCGGCTGGAGGTCGACCAGGATTTCCATGTAGTTGACATCCGCCGTTTCGCCTTTCTCGGCGCGGCCGATCATGGCCAGCGAATGCTTGACCTGGGGAAAGGACTTGAGGGCTTCGTCGATGCGCTGCGAAACGGCAATGGACTCCTCCAGCGAGGTGGACGGAATGCTGGTCACCCGGAACATGATCTCCTGTTCTCCCAGGGTGGGCATGAACTCCTTGCCGAGGAAGGGGAAGAGCGCCAGCGAAGCGATGAACAGGGCGCCGGTGGCCAGCATGACCCGTCGTTTGTTCGCCAGCGTCCTTAGTAGCAGCGGTTCGAAGCGCTGCTTGAGCCAGCACACCAGGCGCGGATCTTTTTCCTGCTTTGGGCGCAATGCCAGGGCGCATAGCACCGGCATCAGGGTGACGGTCAGGATCAGTGAGCCAACCATGGCGAAAGTCATGTTGATGGCCAGGGGCTTGAACAGCTTGCCCTCCAACCCGGTCAGGGCAAAGAGTGGCAGGAAAACCACGATGATAATGAGGACGCCGAAGGCGACCGGATTCATCACCTCGCGGGCCGCCTTGAGCACGACCGCCGTCCGGTTGACCGGCTTGCCGGCATGGTGAGAGAGCTGCCGGAAAGCGTTTTCCACCAAGACCACAGGCCCATCGATGGTCATACCCAAGCCGATGATCAGCCCACCCAGGGACATGAGATTGGCCGACATCCCCACCCCGTCCATGAAGAGGAAGGCGATTAGCCGTGCCATGGGAATAGCGACCACCACAATCAAGGCCGAACGCACATCTCCCAGGAACAGGAACAGAACCAGGACCACCAGCGCAGCGCCTTCCAGCATGGCACGGTCAGCCATGCCGATAGCCTTGCCGATCAACTCGGTACGGTCGTAGGCGACATCAAACTTGATGTTCTCGGGCAGAGTTTTGAGGGCGGTAGCCACCTTTTGGCGAACGGCTTCGACCACCTGCTGGGCGTTCTCGCCAGTACGGGCGAGCGCCATGCCAAGCACCACCTCCTTGCCGTCCTTGGTCACCGCGCCGGTGCGCAATGCCGGCGCCGGGCGGATATCCGCCACATCCCGGACATAGATCGGGGTGCCTTGGCGCTCAGCCACCAGAATGCCGCCAATGTCTTCCACATTGGCCACCAGCCCCAGTCCACGCACCAGGTACTGCTCGCGCTGGATATTGATGTACTGGCCGCCGACCTGCCGGTTATTGGCGGCGATGGCGGTCATCACCTCCTTGTAGCCCAGGCCGTACTTGATCAGCCGGCGCGGGTCGATCAGCACCTGGAACTGCTTTTCATCGCCGCCCCAGGAGGTCACGTCGTCCACACCCGGTGCCGTGCGCAGGATCATGCGTACCCCCCAGTCCTGGGCGGTGCGCAGGTCCATGCCGGAGAGCTTGTCGTCCATCGTCTCCAGCGTGTACCAGAAGACCTGGCCCAGCCCGGCGGCGTTCGGGCCGAGGACGGGTTCGCCATAGCCTTCGGGGATGCGCGACTTGGCCTCGATCAGCTTCTCGCCTACCAGGCGGCGGGCGAAATAGATGTCCATGTCGTCCTTGAAATAGACGCTGACGAAAGACAGGCCGAAGATGGACGTGGAGCGGATTTCCTCGACCTTGGGCAGGCCGGCGAGGACCGATTCGACCGGGAAGGTCACCAGCTTTTCAATGTCCTCGGCCGCCAGGCCCGGCGATTCGGTATAGATGTTGACCTGGACCGGCGTCACATCGGGGAAGGCATCCAGGGGCAGCCGCTGCCAGGCCCGCGCCCCGAGGAGCACGATCAGCGCCAGCGCCACCAGAACCAGGAGCTTGTAGCGTAGGGAAATATCGACGATCTTGTTGAGCATGGCTGTCCCTTAGTCGTGATCGCCGATTTTGGATTTCAGCAGCCGCGCCTTGAGCGCATAGGCGCCTTCGACCACGACCGCCTCACCGGCCTCGATGCCTTCCTTGACCACGAAACGGCCACCGAGGTTGTCGCCCAACTCGACTTCCCGTTTCTCGAACCCTTCCTTCTCACGAACGAAGACGGTCTTCTTTCCCTCCAGCAGGAGCACGGCGCTCGTCGGCACGGTCAGCGCCTTGCCCGCCGTGGCGGTGTCGATGGCGGCGTTGGCGAACATGTCGGGCTTCAGGCGGCCGTCGGCATTGGCAACTTCGACGCGAGCCTTGATCGTCCGGCTTTCCTTATCCATGACGCTGCTGATGTAGGTCAGGCGCCCCTTGAACAACTCGTCGGGATAGGCGGCAACCGATACGCCGACCGTGGCGCCGACCTTGATCTTGCCGAGGTCTTTCTCGAACAGATTGGCCTCGATCCAGACGACAGACAGATCGGCCACGGTGAACAGGGACTTGTCCGGCTGGGCAAGCTCACCCAGCACCGCCGTCTTCTCGATCACCGTGCCGGCAAAGGGCGCGCTAACCGGGAAGACCGAGACGGCCGATTCCGAGCGGGCCGGCGGCACACCCATCAGACGCAGCTTGTCGGTGGCCGCCCGCAGGTTGGCGCGGGCTTTTTCCAGTTCAGAACGGCTGCGCAGATAGTCCTTTTCCGGCACGATCTGCTCCGCATGGAGCTTTTCGGCGCGCTCGAAATCGGCTTGGGCCAGCCGGAACTGGCTGTCGGCCTGAAGATAAGCGGAATGAGCTTCACCGATCTCGATACTGTCCAGGCTGGCCAGGGTCTGCCCGGCCTTGACCCGGTCGCCCAGTTTGGCCGTGATGCCGACGAGGCGGCCCGGCACCCGTGGGACGACATGCGCCAGCCGGTCCTGGTTGGCCTGAATGGTGGCCGTGACGGCGATGCGCTCATGGACTTCGGCTTCGTTGGCTTCCTCGGTGCGGATGCCGGCCGCCTTGATGTCCGCCTCGGTCAGATCGATTTGACCGGCTTCCGGCGCTTCGCTGGCTGCTTCCTTGTCGTTGGCAGCGGTCTTTTCCGGGGCGACGGTTTGGCTTTCGGTTGCCGGCTTGGCCTCGGGGGCATTGCGGTCGCAAGCGGCCAGCGTCAACAAAAGCACCAGGGTGGCGGCAGTCAGGGTACGGGTCATCATTTATTTTTCTCGGGGGCAAGGTTGGGCCAGCCGGCGGTCTGCTCCAGGGCAATGCGGGTCTGGATGAAATCGCCGAGGGCATCGAGGTAGTCGCGGCGGGCATCCAGCAATTGGCGATTGACCAGCACGAGTTGCAGCAAGCCGATTTCGCCAGCCCGATAGGCGGTAGAAGACAGGCGCCGGTTCTCGTCGAGGGCCGGCAAGACGGAGTCGCCCAGCCGTTTGACGCGGCCTTGCAGGCTGCTCAGCCGTTGCCAGAGGGCATTCACCTGGGCCGTGACTTCGCGCTCGGTGCTTTGTCGCTCAATTTCCGCCTGGGTCAGTTCTGTCATCGCCTTGCCAATTCCGGCGCCATTGCGGCGGAACAGCGGCAATGGAACGGAGAGCGTCAGACGGGTGAACTGTTCGCGGGTGTCGTAGGGGCCTTCCCGGCCCGTGCTCAGGCCCACCGTGATATCGGGATAGGCGGCCGAGCGTTCCAGGCCGAGTCGATTGCGGGCAGCCAGTTCCCGGTGTTCCAATGAACGCAGCAGGGGCCGTTCGCGGGCTGCTGCCTGCAATGTTTCCAGGGTGGCAGCCATCGGCATCGCCCGCAATTCACCAACTGTTTCCGGCAAGGTAGTGGCGGGTAGTTGCAGCGCCGTCGCCAGCTCAGCGCGGGCCTGCAGGAGTTGTTCGTCGAGCACGGCAAGCTGGTTGTGGCCGCGCTCGGCTTCCACCGCCGCCAGGTTGCCGTCGAGGCGGCTATCCTCGCCCGCCGCCACCCGTTTCTTGACCGCCGAAGCGGCGTCGTTGACGGCGCTCAGAGCCTCACGCTCGGTCTCGATGCGCCGTTGCAGGATCAGTACCCGGTAGAAACGCTGCTCGACTTCGGCGCGTACCTGGCGGCGGACTTCGTCGATGCTTTCCGTGACGGCGGCGAGCTCGCGGACGGCAGCTTCGCGCCGGTAACCGGCCTGTCCGGCGATCTCGAAGGTCTGCGAGATACCGACCGTCTGTTCATGGAAACGGTTATCCGACTGGCCCGCTTGTGGAACGCGACGGCGGGTCTGGTCTGTCGAGAGCTGCGGATTGTTGTAGAGCAGGCCGGAGCTGTCCCGCAGTTGGCCTTCGGCGGCGTCGAGATTGGCACGAGCGGCGCGTAGCGTCGGATTGGCGCTCTCTGCCAGGCGCCAAGCCTCGTCCAGCGTCAATGGAGCAGCCGCAAAGGCGCTGCCAGTGGCAAGGACAAGGCCCGCCAGAATGCCGAGACGACGCGACCAAGCGCGCTCCCCGGCAGGGGTGTCGAACAACATGGGAGAAACCTTTCAAGCGATGAAGAAGCAGAATGCGCTACGGCATCCGCTGAGGAACTAGGTCGGTCTAGGCTTGAAAGGCGCTTCGGGGCGGACGGAACAGCCTGTCGCCGGATTGAGTGGGTAGGTCGATTCCCCCCTCGCTATTAAAAACAACATCAGCGGACGGTAGGACAAAAGTCTGCGCGCTGGATTCGAGGCCCGTCAGATGGGTCTGGGCATGACATCCATGATTGCACAACTTCTCAGTCGAGGTGTGATCGCCGGAGCCGCCACCCGAAACGGCGATACTGGTCTCGTCGGACAAGGCATCCGCCATCGCTTCCGCGCTATAGCCCCATAGCGACGCGCTGACCAGACACAAGGCCAGCAGCATCGCGACAAGCGAGCGGGAGCGGAAGCAGAAACGACGGAACATGGCTATCGATTATCGAGAATTGGTCTCAACTGGTCAAGTAATGCAAGGAACAAGTGCAGGAATGATTTCAGCCACCACCGTATCGCTACCCTTCAGGGACGCCTTGAGCCGAAACGCCTGATCAGGAGGCAAGGGTTCCTCGGCTGCCGAAGTGCAATGGACCAGGCCCAGGAGCATCAAGGCAGACAACGTGCGACGGTCAAATAGGGAGAAGGATCGTTGAGCCAATTTGTGTTCCTCGTTTTGGTTTATAGCCAGGATTTGCATCGAGATTTCCTGCGCCCTTGCTAAGGGGTCGCCTTGCTTTGAGCTGACGACAGCAAGGTCCCCCAAAGAAGAATCAAGGCGCTCAGACAAAGCGCCGTATCGGCGAGATTGAAGGCTGGCCAGTGCCAGCCGCCGGCATGGAAGTCCAGATAATCCACGACCGCTCCCTGGACCAAGCGATCTACCAGGTTGCCGACGGCACCGCCGAGGAGCAGGCTATACCCCCACCCTTGCCACCGGTTCGCCACGCCTTTGAGCAACATGACGGTCAGCCCCACCGAGACGACCAAGGCGAGGGCAATGAAGACATAGCGTTGCCAACCGCCGGCATTCGCGAGAAAACTGAAGGCTGCGCCGCTATTCAGGATGTGGACAAGATTGAAAAACGGTAACACCGTTTCGCCTGCGCCCAAGGGGAAGGTCCCCGCGATCCAATGCTTGGCCCCTTGGTCCGCCAAGGCCACACCGATGGCCAACCCCAGCCAGCGGTACCGGTCCATCATGGGCTTATCCGGGATCATTTGCGCAGTAGTCGCACGCCGTTACCCACCACCAGCAGACTGGCGCCCATGTCGGCGAAGACCGCCATCCACATGGTCGCATTGCCGAAAACGGCGAGGCCGAGAAAGATCGCCTTGATCCCCAGGGCCAGCCCGATATTTTGCCAGAGCACCGCATGGGTGCGCCGGGACAGGCGAATGGTCTCTGGAATACGCCGCAGGTCGTCGTTCATGATGACCACGTCGGCCGCTTCCATCGCCGTGTCCGTGCCCGCCGCGCCCATGGCCACGCCAATGTCGGCGCGAGCCAGCGCCGGTGCGTCGTTGATGCCGTCGCCGGTCATCGCGGTCGGGCCATAGCGAGCCTGCAAATCTTCGATGGCTGTCAGTTTGTCCTCAGGGAGAAGATTGCCCCGGGCGTCGTCGATGCCGGCCTCCTTGGCGATGCTCGCGGCCGTCGCAACATTGTCGCCGGTCAGCATGACCGAGACGACACCGAGACGGTGCAGTTCGGCCACCGCCTCCCGCGAACTTTCCTTGATGGTGTCCGCCACCGCAAAAATCGCCAGCACCTGCTGTGCCGACGCCAGCATGGTGACCGTCCGGCCTTGCGTCTCGTGCACCTGAAGGCGAGCCTCGATCTCGGCACTACACAGAGCGCGTTCCTCTATCAGGCGATGGTTGCCGAGAACGAGGCGTTGGCCATCCGTGCGAGCTTCAATACCTCGTCCGGCAAGTGCGACAAAATCGGTCAAGCCATTTTCCGGAAGCTTGAGACCGGTCGCAATCGCCTTAGAGACCGGATGGTCCGAGTGCCCTGCCAGGCTGGCCGCCCAGGCAAGCACCTGGGATTCGGGGATCGTCGAGGGAAGCAGTTCTGTGGCGACCAGACGGGGTTTGCCTTCGGTAATGGTGCCGGTCTTGTCGAGGGCTATGACCCGCAGTTTGCGGGCCTCCTCGAGATAGACGCCGCCCTTGATCAGGATGCCGCGTCGGGCCGCTGCCGCCAGGCCGCTGACCACGGTCACCGGCGTGGCGAGCACCAGCGCGCAGGGGCAAGCGATGACCAGTAGCACCAGGGCTTTGTAGAGCGCCTGCGTCCAGGTCCAGCCGAGAAGCCAGGGGGTCAGAGCGGCCACGGCAACCGCGATGGCGAACACGGCCGGGGTGTAGATTGCGGCAAACCGGTCAACGAAGCGTTGGGTCGGTGCTTGTGTCCCCTGCGCCTGTTCGACCGCGTGGATGATGCGGGCCAGCGTGGTGTTGTCGGCAGCAGCCGTCACACGGAACTCCAGGATGCCGGTTTCGTTGATCGTGCCGGCGAATACCGGGTCGCCGGCCACCTTGTCAATCGGGATGCTTTCGCCGGTGACCGGCGCCTGATTGACCGCACTGGTTCCTGCCGTCACCTGGCCATCGAGCGGTATCCTGGCGCCGGGTTTGACCCGAACGCAGGCTTCCAGCTTTACCTCTGCGGCGGGTATTTCCCGCCATGTTCCATCAACCTGCCGAACTTCCGCCGTCTCCGGCGTCAAGTCAAGCAGGCCCTTGATGGCGTTACGCGCCCGATCCACGGAGCGGGCCTCGATCAGTTCGGCAATGGCATACAAAGCCATGACCATCGCCGCCTCGGGCCACTGGCCAATGAGGAAGGCACCGGTCACGGCCACCCCCATCAGCGCGTTCATGTTCAACTGCCCGCGCCGCAATGCCGCCACGCCTTTGCTATAGGTGGAAATGCCGGACAGCCAGATGGCCACGATGGCCAATGCCATACCGAAGCCCTTGAAAGGCAAGGTGTCGGGCGCGAAGAAATCCAGCGCTTCTGCACCGATGGCCAGACATAGCGCCAGAACACTTCGCCATAGTTCACTGAGGCTGGCGTTTTTCGTTGCTGCCTGATCTGCCGAGACCGCTTTGGGGCTAAACCCCGCCTTGCGGATAGCGGCCAAGGCTGCATCGAGGGCTTCGGTGGTGGCATCTATCGAAACGGTACGCGCCGACAGTTGGAAACGCAGGGAACGGATGCCCTCAATACCGGCTACCGCCCGACGGATGTCATTCTCCTCGTTCGGGCAGTCCATGGTTGGAATCAGAAAAACCGGCGCGCCATTATTCTGAGCGGGATTGGAGGCTGACGGGATTTCGCCGACTGCAGGCGCAGCTGCCGAACAGCCACCGGCACATCCGCAATGTGCGGGTTCCTGAAGGGGCTTGGAGTTGGGCTCAAGACTCATGGTGTTTCTCCTTTATCTGCATTAGAAACCCTTTAGTGGCTACAGAGTCAAGCGATTACAATAAAGGAAAATAATCGGAGCCAAAGCAATGCTTGAGTTCGTCAAAGTTCTTGGATTGTTCGCATTAACGGCGCTGGCCGAGATTCTCGGCTGCTATCTGCCTTGGTTGGTGCTGACCCAGCAACGTTCAGTTTGGCTCTTGATTCCTGCCGCCGTTTCCTTGGGCCTGTTTGCTTGGCTACTGACCCTGCATCCGGGCGCAGCCGGGCGAATCTACGCTGCCTACGGGGGTGTCTACGTGGCGATTGCCCTGATCTGGCTATGGCGGATCGATGGCGTTGTGCCGACCCGATGGGATCTTGTTGGCAGTGCGGTCGCATTGGCCGGTATGGCGATCATAATGCTCCAACCGGCTCGTCCCGTTTGAACGTCAGGATGCGAAGATGAAAATCGGCGAACTGGCCCGCCTTGCCGGGACGAATGTGGAAACGATCCGCTATTACGAGCGTGATGGGCTGCTGCCCATACCGGCCCGCAGTGAAGGCAACTACCGCGTCTATGGGGATACCCATGTCCAGCGACTGTTCTTTATTCGGCGCTGTCGCGGTCTGGATATGACGCTGGATGAGATCCGGGTTTTGCTGCACTTCAAGGAGTCTCCCCAGGAGAACTGCGCGGATGTGAATCGACTGCTTGACCGACACATTGGACACGTCGCCCAACGGATGCAGGAACTCCAGGAACTGGAGAGGCAACTAAAAGACCTGCGTGAACGGTGTGGCGAGGCGCGGGATGCTGCCCACTGCGGCATTCTTGACAGCTTGTCTCAGGCGATTGCGCCAGCGGCAAGACGGCATCTCACGTTCTAGCAGCGCATGGGCATGCTGCAAACCGCAGGTTGGCAAAGGGCTATCAAGGCAACCAAGGTTGATGTATTGAGTTGACGTACGATTTATTCCTTTTTTTTCACCTCCCCAAAAAACAACGTCTCAGCGACGTACGGCAATAAGCTGACGAAACAGTGACCGGGTTGTAATACTCCTGTTATGGGCGTGACAGCTAGCCACAGGCAAACTCTCCCTACGAGGCAATGGGCCTTGATCGTGCAGCAGGGAGAAAATCATGTCCGCACAGAATTCGTTCGCCATCTTCAATGCACCTTCCGACTTCCATTTGGATTTGGTTGCCCGGTTGGTTGGCGTGAATCTCGACTGTTTGGAAAAGATGGTTTCCACGCAGATTTCCCCGCTCAAGGAACTCCTTGAGCGAACACCGTCGTTTTCTCTGGGTGAGCCTGGGCAAGCAGGGGCATGGTGGGCTGCCGTCGGCTTTTCATCCATCGAGTATTGGAAGGCATACACCCTCGACAGTTTGGATTACCAACATCAAGTATTGCAGACGCTGGCCCAACATTCGGCAAATTGAACTCGATGAGACCGTCAAGACCGGCGCGTTGGCAAGACTCATCCGGCCAGGTCATTGCCTGTACGGAAAAAATCAAGGTGCTGAACGAGAACCTGGATGAACTTCGCCAGATGGCTCAGGATGCGCTGGAGGACGGAATTCTGATGGGGTGTTGCGAACAGCAATTGCGTAATGCGCTTGCAGAGGCAGTCAGGCATTTGGTGAATCCGTATTCGGCCGCGTTTCCTGACAGCAATGTAATCGGCAAGTCACCTTGTTGACAGTGACGGAAGCACAGACTGCAACTGTCCACTCGATTCGGACCGTTGAAATCCCCAAAACTCAGGAGCCAAGATCATGAAAGTTTCCTCCCTCATTGCCGCCGTTCTGTTTGCTGGCACCACGATGACCGGCGTCGTCTTCGCCGACGAAAAAGCCGCCGCCCCGAAGGCCGCTGAGGCCCAAATGGACAAGACTGCGAACAAGCCACATTCCCATGTCCAGGAAAAAACCGGCATGCCGCAAAGCATGCCGGATGCCAAGGCCGATAAACCAAACGCAGCTAAGGACAAGAGCAAGCACTACCATCCGCGAGATGGTAAATAACTGTCCAGCAAAGGCCCCGAAACCGGGGCCTGATTATTTCAGCCATGGATATCCGCAAACCGGCAGAGCACGGCGATCGGTGTGTGTGTCGCACACTGGCGCTGGCGGTCGGCTGTGACCCGAAGATGCTGAATTACAACTATTGTCGGACGGTGCTTCAGAAACGCTGGATCGTCGAATGCAACCATGGGTGCCAGGCAGAGCCTGTCGTGGTGGATAGCGATCGAAAATGGCATGACGTCGGCCAGATTGATCCAGTGAAGGCCATCCTGATCATGAACGAGTAGTCGCCATCATGGCAGGAATTCCATCCATTCCACCGGCTGCCAACACACCTTTATCTTCGGTTCAGGGCGGTCATGAGGGGCATGGAGGGGCGTCGGCCAACGCCGACAACGGGGGGTTTTCCCAGGCATTGAATCAGGCGATTGCTCAAAAGGCCAATAATCCTGAAGGCAGCCACGGCGCTCACAGCGGGCAAGTTGCCGGGACTGCCTCTGGCGCGTCATCTGCCCATCCAAACCACTTCTCAATCGGACAAGGTGGCCATGCCGGCCATGATTTTCAGCAGAAAATGCTGGGGGTTCGTGCCTATCGGCAGCAGCTTCTGGCCTCGAACATCGCCAATGCCGATACGCCTGGCTACAAGGCCGTCGATATAGACATTGAAGAAGCCGCCCAAATTGTCAAAGGTGCATCGGGATCGTTGCCATTGGCAACCACCGCTACCGGCCATTTGTCAGGGGGCATGCAGGCGCCACCGTTCCCGCTGAAGTACCATGTGCCGTATCAAACCGCAGCCGATGGCAATACGGTGGAAATGGATGCCGAGCGACAGAAGTTCTCGGAAAATTCGCTGATGTACCAGTTTTCTCTGGATCGCGTCAGCGGGCATTTCAAACACTTCATGGAACTGATGCAGAATTTGAGATGAGAACCTTCGAACTTCCTGACACTCCCCGGCAATTGCGCCGCATGTTGGCGCGACGCCTTGGCATCGGCGCGCTCCTGGTTGGAAGCCTCGCGGGAGGTCTTGCCTATTGGGTCGAATCGTATCGCGTCGAGCAGCGTACCCTTGAGCAAGCCATTGCGGGGGTCAGGCATTTCGAGTCGCCTGCAATGCAATTGGCTGTCAGCGGTGAGAAAGGTGATGATCACTCCGCGATTTCGCAGTTGCTGACCGACGAGTTTGTCGGGATTCGTGTTTTTGCACCCAATGCCGAGATGCTGTTTGATGCCTGGCGACCACTACCCGAAGCATTGAAAGAGGTTGCCCGACAGCAGCGCCATCCATGGCCAATCCCACCCAATAGCCATAGCAAGCGAATCCCCGTGGCAGGAGAAGAACTGGTCCAGGTCATTCTGCCTATAACCGCCAATGACGGTCGTCTTGCAGGCTATGTCGAGGGAGTCAGCCTGGTGTCCCGGTCGGCGCTGCAAGAGAGAAAACAGCAGATTCGCTGGGCTGCCTTGACGGCCTCTATATCGGTATTCATGGCGGCCTTGTTGCTTTACCCATTGATGTCAGGATTGCTGAGCCGAACGGTGGCATTGTCGTCTCGACTCCTGGAGTCCAATCTTTCACTGCTGCGCTCCCTTGGAAACGCCATCGCCAAGCGTGACGCGGACACCGACGCCCATAACTACCGGGTTACCTGCTATGCGATCACACTTGCCGAAGCGGTGGGCGTTGACAAGGAAACGATTGCCGAACTGGTGCTGGGCGCCTTTCTCCACGACGTTGGAAAAATCGGCATTCCGGATCGGATTTTGTTGAAACCTGGGCGGCTGACCAGCGAAGAATTCCAGGTCATGCAGACCCACGCCGTGCTGGGCATCGAGATTGTCGCCGGCAATCCCTGGCTGGCCGGTGCAGAGAAGACCATCCGGCATCATCACGAACGCTTTGATGGGAAAGGCTATCCAGACGGGCTTTCGGGAGAGGCGATCCCGCTTGCCGCAAGAATCTTTGCCCTGGTCGACGTGTTCGATGCACTGACCTCCGTTCGTCCCTACAAACCGGCTTTGTCATTGGACGAGACGCTGAGCATCATGGAACAGGAGGTTGGGCAGCATTTCGATCCGGCGATCTATGTCGTCTTCCGACAGATTGCCCCGATGCTATACGAGCAAGGCCAGTCCAGAGATCACGCCCAATGGATACTGGAATTGAAGGCGATGCTTGAACGTTGCTTCAAATTGATAACGGCTCCCGAAGGAGCCGTGACTGCGGCAGAATAGTCTTAACCGCGACTACTCGCTGGGCGGAGAATATTCTCGAGGCGCATAACCTCATCACCGTGCATCAAGATTTTCTGGCCATCTTTGGTTTCCATCACGGTATCCTTCTTCATGCGGACCGTGCGGCCAACTTTATCTTCCATGGCCATCTTTCCGTCTTTGAAGATATAAACCGTCGAGCCATCTTTCAGTTCGATGGATTTCTCAACTTGAGATGCATCAACGGCATAGGCGGAAACACCCAGTGAGCTCAGGGCCACGATTGCAAGCATTTTTTTCAACATTTTAAATCTCCTCAAGAAGTTGTACTGCAATACGAATGGTAGGGTGTTGATCCTGACAATTTGCCAACCGATGAGTGACAATTTCGTCACTCATCGGTCAGGCTGATCAACCGCCTTGGTAGGAAGGGTTCTCGGTTACATAGACGGTAATGCCGTCGGCTCCAGATACGATCTTGGAGAGCGGAAATGGCGCGGTGCCGAGCGTATCGAAGGTCCAGACGACACTCTTGCCACCGACATTGATCTTGACGGTTTCTAGGCGCGTCACGTTCAGATACTTGCTGCCGCCAGCCAGGGTGATTTCGCGGTCGGCATTTTTCGTGGCGGCGTAGCCAAACGAAGCCAGTTGATTTGCCGTCGGCGCGCTCTTGCTTTCTGAAACGTGGCTCAGCCAATGGTAGGTGCCGGCTTCGGAATAGTCTTCGTGAGCGTAGCTCGTTCCGGCAGCAGCGAGGCCAATCGCAGCAATCAGGGCAAGTTTGGAAAATTTCGTTTTCATGGTTCTCTCCTTGTGACATCGGGTTAATCGTGTCGGACTCATTTCGTCCAACCGTGATGCCATCTTAGGATTCCGATACCAACAGGACGCTGACCCCCGCGTTACGTTTTTGAAAGCTTATGTACGCAAATTGTCAGGAAGCGAACCGGCTATTTCGTACCATTCCTACATGAGTTTTCCGCTCGGTCGCTTATCACAACAAATAACAACCATTATCACGTCTTATAATTGCGATCTAATCAGCCTTGAATTTCGTTAAATTAGTATGTAATATCATATTACGTAATACGGTACGAAATTCGAGGATGCCATGGCCAGAGCCGGAATCTACAAGTCAGAAGTGGTAAGAGCGCGAGACAACCTGTTGGCGATGGGGCGCTACCCATCGATCGACGCCATCCGTGGCGAATTGGGCAACACCGGCTCGAAAGGCACGATTCACCGCTACCTCAAGGAAATCGAGGAAGAGGAAGGCGGGAACACCGGCACTCAGGTCGCAGTCAGCGATGCCATTCAGGATCTGTCAGCCAGGCTGGCTGAACGTCTGCATCTGGAAGCTGATCAGCGCATGACCGCACTGACCGACAAACACAAAGCGGAAATCGCGTCTCTGAACGGCGTCATGACTGCCTTGCGTAACGAGGTCGAATCGTTCCGAGGACAGGTCGAACGTCAAGCCCTCGATCTGTCCAATGAAAAAGCCGCTCATGCGAACACCGTGGCGGCGCTTCTGGAAGAGCGGATTGCCCGAGCGCAAATGGCTCAGCGCATTCAGGACATGGAAGGGCAACTGGCGAAGGAGGAAACCCATCGTCTTTCCCTGGAAGAAAAGCATCAACATGCTCGTGAGGCGCTGGAGCATTTCCGTACAGCAGCCAAAGAACAACGGGAGCAGGATCAGCGGCAGTTCGAACAACAGATTCAGTTCCTGCAGGGCGAATTGCGTTCTGCCAAGGACACGGTGAATACCAAGCAGCAGGAACTCATCCGCAGCCATGAGGACAATGCCCGGCTATCGAGCGAACTGACCCATGCACGTAGCGAACTTCATCGACAAGAGGGCGAGTTACGATCACTGCGTTCGGCCAAAGAGCAATTGGCCATCGCTGAGGTGAAAAACCAACACTTGTCAGAGCAATTGGCGCAAACCAATGAGCGGGTGACCGATCTGGACAAGGAAAACCAAGCGAACATCGGCAAACTGCAGGAGACTATGGCAACTGGGCAGCGGCTGGAATCCGAACTGATGGCGGCAAAAGCCGTTGTCGTCAGCCACGAGAAGATTTTTGAAAAGCTCACGGCTTTGCAGGCGCCGCCGGCGAAAAGTGTCAACCCAAAGAAGAATGTTGACAGTCAGAATTCGCTTTTTAATTCAGAAGAGTAGGCGGTTTTCGGGGAATTTTTCATGATTCCCGGCCGACCCTCTATGTCGCCAGCGTCGGCTTCGTCCATAACGACAATGGCCGCGACTCGCGCCTGCGCAACCTGAGCATTCAGGCTTACCGAGAAGAAAAAGCGCGCCAGGCTGCCGCAACCTCCACACTCGCCAGCGCGCTCCCGGCATGAACTGGACCACGCCCGAACAACTGCACGGCCAGGTTCAGCGGCTGTGGGACAAGGGCGCCATTCTCGCCGAACAAGCGGGCGCGGCCAGTTGCTTCCCCTATCGCCTGACACTGAAATCGCCTACGGCCAGCGAGATCGGCGCTGATTTTGCTGCGGTTCGCGCCTGGGCTCAGGCGCTACAGCCCAGGCCGGGCCTGCGCCTGGAATACCGCAGCTTTCGCCATCGCCTGTTCGGCGACAACCGCCTGCCCAGCGCTGCCTGGGTCGAGACGCCGGCAGAGGCCTGCCGCCTGCTTGGCAAAACGCGCGAAGCCGGGGTTTTTACCGCTTTGCTTGCGTCGACCGTGGCACAACAACCCGGCCTGCGTCCCTGGTTGCAGAAATACCCCTTGCGCGCCCTGGACCATGCAGCCGACTGGCCGCAGCTGCTGGCGCTGATCGGCTGGTTGCAGGCGCGACCGCGCCCCGGCTGCTATCTGCGGCAAATCGACCTGCCCGGCATCGACAGCAAATTTGTCGAAACCCGGCGTGGCCTGCTCGCAGAACTCCTCGATCTGGCCTTGCCCCCCGAGGCAATCGACACCAGCGCCAGCGGCAATGCCGGTTTCAACCGCCGCTACGGCTTCCGCGACAAGCCGGAGCGCATCCGCTGCCGCTTTCTTGACCCGACCTGCGCCCCGTTACCGGCCCTGGCGGGCGCCGACCTGACCCTCGACAGCGCCAGCTTCGCAGCGCTGGCACCGGCGGTCGAGCGGGTCTTCATCTGCGAAAACGAAGTCAATTTTCTGGCTTTTCCGCCCGTCGACCGTGGCTTTCTCATTTTCGGCGCCGGCTACGGCCTGGCGGCACTCGCCCAAGCCGGCTGGCTGCAATCGCTACCGATCTATTACTGGGGCGACCTCGATACTCACGGCTTCGCCATTCTCGACGAGTTGCGCGGCCATTTGCCGCAAGTCCGCTCGCTGTTGATGGACCGCGCGACCCTGCTCACCCATCGCGAGGCCTGGGGCCGGGAAAGCAGCCCGACGCACCGCGCTCTGAACCTGCTCGATACCGCTGAACAAGCCGTCTACGACCTCCTGCGTCACGATGAACTGGCCCCGGCCTTACGCCTCGAGCAGGAACGCATCCCGCTCGCCGAACTCGACGCCGCGCTCGCCCGTCTGTCCTGAGAGCCTGTGAAATATTTGTCCCCCCCCACCGCGCCTGGACGAGCCCGCTCGGCCTTGCAAAGGCTCGCCATGGCCGGAGTTATGGCTGCGCCTTGATCGTGCACGCCCGGACACCTTGGGCAGGCTCAATTGATCGGGCTTCGGCTGCGCGGGAGGGTGAGCCACGCTCCTGCATCGATGGCGGCAAGAGGCGAGCGGCCCTTGCGACTCAACGAACTTCGATGGTGACCGAGCGGCTGGAGCGGCCGCCGGCCTGGCGGATGAGATCGGCGATATCGCCATGGCCCGCGCGCAGGGCGAGGTCGATGGCAGTTTCGCCGGTTTCGTTCCTGGCGCCGGTATCGGCGGCGTTGGCCAGCAGCAGCTTGACCATCTCCAGATGCCCGTTGCGGGCGGCGACGATCAGCGGCGTCATGCCGTTTTCGGCGGCAGCGTTGATATTGGCGCCGGCCTTGAGCAGCAGCCGGGCGATCTCCAGGTGGCCGGCGAAGGCGGCGTAGGCCAGCGGCGTCCAGCCCGGATTGTTCGGCGTCGCGCCGGCGGCGAGGAGCAGTTCGACGACCTTCTGGTGGCCCCGGAAAGCGGCCAGGCGCAAGGCGCTGTCGCCGTCGGAATTGCGCGCGTTGAGCTTGGCGCGCTGCTTGATCAGCACCTCGACCACGCCGGCATGGCCGTCGCGGGCGGCCAGCATCAGCAGCGTGTTGCCGTCGATATCGGTGGTATCGACCGAGGCGCCGCGCGCGGTCAGGCTGGCGATCTCCTGGGCATCGCCCATCTTGGCGGCGGTAATCAGGTCATCGTAAGTCGCGGCATGGACGAGAACCGGCAGGCTCAGCGCGACAACTACGGTCAACAGGCGTTTTGGACTCATTTTTCAGGGCGGCGGGCGTGGGAAAAAAGGGTGAAGAAATTGTCGGTGCTGGCGGCGATCACCTCGTCTGCCGGCAGACCGCGCAGGCGGGCGATTTCCTCGGCGACGTAGCGGACGTAGGCCGGTTCGTTGGGTTTGCCGCGATACGGCGCCGGCGCCAGGTAGGGCGCATCGGTCTCGACCAGCAGGCGGTCGAGCGGGCAGCGACTGGCGACGTCCTTGACCACGGTCGCGTTCTTGAAGGTGACGATCCCGGAAAACGACAGGTAAAAGCCGAGGTCGAGCGCCGCGCGGGCAATCTCCCAGTCTTCGGTAAAACAGTGCATCACCCCGCCGACCGTCTCGGCCCCCTCCTCGCGCAGCACCCGCAGCGTATCCTCGGCCGACTCGCGGGTATGCACCACCAGCGGCTTGCCGCAGGCACGGGCGGCGCGGATGTGGGTGCGAAAACGCTCGCGCTGCCATTCCGGGCGGTCCTTCTGCCAGTAGTAGTCGAGGCCGGTTTCGCCGATTGCAATCACCTTGGGATGCGCGGCCAGTGCCAGCAGGCGGGCGACGTCGGGCTCCTCGACCTCGGTGTATTCGGGATGGACGCCGACCGTGGCATACAGGCGCTGATCCTGTTCGGCCAGCGCCAACACCCGGGGGAAGTCTTCGAGGTTGACGCCGATGCAGACAGCGACGCCGACGTCGTTGTCCTGCATTCGCTGCAGGACCTCCGGCAGGCGCTGGGCAAGGTCGGGAAAATCGAGGTGGCAGTGTGAATCGACAATCATCTTTCAATCCGTGCCCGGTTGGGATACCGGGCTGAATAAGGCGTGGGGAGCGAAATCCGGCGGACGCAGGGGCCGAGTTCCCTTTGGGAGAGGTCGCTCTTTATTTAATGCTTCAGGTGAGGAATATGTTACAACCATTTGTTTTTGATGATTTTCACGGTCGACCGTGAAAATCATCAAAAAAGGACGTCCAAAAGCGGCCAACGGACTTCGCACCACCTTCATAGCGTATGCGTCGGGCGCGACGAACCGAGTACGCCGCCGAGCAGGCCCTCGATCTTGCGCCGCGCATCCTGGCCGCTTTCGTCCTTGTTGAAGTGAATCCCGACGCCCTGTGCGCGGCCGTTCTGCGCCCCGCCGGGGGTCATCCAGACGACGGTGCCGGCAATCGGCAGCTTGGTCGGGTCATCCATCAGCGACAGCAGCATGAACACCTCGTCGCCTAGTTTGTAGGACCGGGTGGTCGGGATGAAGATCCCGCCATGCTTGAGATGCGGCATGAAGGCCGCGTAGAGCGCCGAACGCGAATTGATGTTCAGCGACAGCACACTGGGGCGGGCGGCGGGTTTGGTTTCGCTCATGGCAATCGACGGTACTCAGCTAACGCGGGACGAACAGTGCACGATATTCAAGCAGCAGACTTTCCAGGAACAGCCGCGAATTCAGGGGTTGCTCGGCCTCCTGGCGGCGGCTGTTGAGCGCCCGGTAGGCCTGGATCAGCCGCACATCGGGAATCATAGCAGCGAGCCCGCCGATTGCCGCCTGTTGCGGCAGAAAATAGCGCACCGGCAGGCCATTGGCAGCTAGCGTCAGGTCGATGCACCACTTCTGCAAGGCTTCGACAACCTGCTTGAGTAGCAGCTTGCCCTTGGCGTCCTTGATCGCCTTGTCGAATTCGCCGGCGGTCGCCAGCGGATCGAGGTCGCGACCGGCCGCGAGGCGGCGGCAGAGCAGATCGAGCCAGGCGCCCTGCCCCGAGGCGGCCAGTTCGGCGGCCAGCATGGGCGCACCGCCGGCCAGCGCCAGCCAGCGCCCGGCGTCGGCCAGCCCGGCATCGCTGAGGACGCGCTCGGCAAGTGCCGCGGGCGGCAGTGGCACCGGCATCGCCTGACAACGGCTACGGATCGTCGGCAGGAGCCGGTTAGGCTCACTTGACACCATTAAAAACAATGTATTTGGCGCAGGTTCTTCAAGTGTTTTGAGAAGTGCATTCACCGAATTGCGATTCATCGCCTCGGTCGGATAAACCAGCACCACGCGCAAACCGCCGCGATGGGTACCGACGTTGAGAAAGTCGTCGAGACCGCGAATCTGCTCGATGGTGATCTGCTGGCTCGGCTTCTTCTTGCTGTCCTTACCCTCGTCGGCCTCGCTTTCGTCGGCCAGGGCTTCCGGCTGCAGCAGGCGGAAATCCGGGTGATTGCCCTGAGCGTACCAATTGCAGGCCAGGCAGCGGCCGCAGGCGCAGCCGTCGGTTTGCGGCGCCTCGCAGAGCAGGCTGGCGGCGAACTGACGGGCCAGAGCGAACTTGCCGATGCCGCGCTGGCCGACCAGCAGCAGCGCGTGCGGCAACTTCTCGCGCCGCGCCTGGAGGCTTTTCCAGACTTTTTGATGCAGCTCTATTTCATTCATTTTCAGACACTTGAAACAATTTGTTCAAGTTCTTTGCGAATAATTTCGATGGCCCGGTCCGAATCGATCACGCGCATCCGCTCGGGGTGCTGCCGGGCGCGTTCGAGATAGGCCAGGCGGACCCGCTGATGGAACTCGGCCCGCTCCTGCTCGAAACGGTCGAGATGGCGATTGGCCAGCGCGATGCGTTCGCGAGCGACTTCCAGCGGCAGGTCGAAAACCAACGTCAGGTCCGGTTGGCGATGGCCATGCACCCATTGCTCCAGTACCTGCAGCTTGTGCCGGTCGAGCCCGCGCCCGCCGCCCTGGTAGGCGTAGGTGGCGTCGCTAAAGCGGTCGCAGATCACCCATTCGCCGGCGGCCAGCGCCGGTTCGATCAGCCGCGCCAGGTGCTCGCGGCGGGCGGCGAACATCAGCAGGGTTTCGGTCTCCAGGTGCATCTCTTCGTTGAGCAGCAAGGCGCGCAGCTTTTCGCCGAGTTCGGTGCCGCCGGGTTCGCGGGTAACGCGCACGCTCAGCCCGCGGCTGCGCAGCCACTCGGCCAGCCAGTCGACGTGACTGCTCTTGCCGGCCCCGTCGATCCCCTCGAAAGTGATGAATTTGCCGGGCAGCTTTTCTTGCGGGGCGTCAGGGAATTTCATGGGCGTTTTCCTCTCTGGTAGCGGTTGACCGCGCGATTGTGTTCTTCCAGCGTGCGCGAGAATTCGCTGCTGCCGTCGCCGCGGGCGACGAAATACAGCGCCTCGCTACTCGCCGGGTGCAGCGCTGCACGCAGCGAGGCCAGCCCCGGCATCGCAATCGGCGTCGGTGGCAAGCCGCTGCGGGTATAGGTGTTGTAAGGCGTGTCGGCGAGCAGATCGTCCTTGCGCAGGTTGCCGTCGAAACGCTCGCCCAGGCCGTAGATCACGGTCGGGTCGGTCTGCAGCCGCATCCCCAGGCGCAGGCGATTGACGAAAACGGCGGCGACCAGCCCCCGATCAGCCTCGCGCCCGGTTTCCTTTTCGACGATCGAGGCCATGATCAGCGCCTCCTGTGGCGAGCGGTAAGGCAGCTTGGCCGCCCGCCCCGCCCACTCGGCGTCTAGCCGCTGCTGCTGTGCGCGCCGGGCGCGGGCGAGCAATTCGAGGTCGGAGGATTGCTTGTCGAACAAATAGGTATCGGGGAACAGCCAGCCATCGAGCCGTTCGCCCGACAAGCCGAGGCGGCGGGCCAGCTCGGCCTCGGGCAGGCCGGCGCTGTCGTGGCGCAGGTCGGGGTGAGCATCGAGCCGCTGCCGCCACTGGCGGAAGGTCCAGCCTTCGATCAACACCAGTTCGCCCTGGGTGACCTTGCCGCGCACCAGCTTGTCGAGCAATTGCAGTGGCGTGGTGCCGGTGCTCAATGAATAGCTACCGGCCTTGATTCCGGTTTCAGCACCCTGCAACCGGGCCAGCAGCAAGAGCGGCCAAGCGGGTGTATCGACGCCGGCCTCCTGCATCTGGACGATCGCACCGCGCAGGCTACTGCCCGGCGGAATACGGAAATCGACTGGACTTTGGCGCAATGGCAGCGGTGCTTGCAGCCACCACCAGGCCGCACCGCCGGCGAGCGTGGCGAGCAGCAGCAGGAACAGAAACAGGCGAACGAAGAAACGAAACACAGAAGACACGGGAACTCGCGACGGGCGGACCGGTCTGCCTCTGCCCAGAGGGCGGCAGCGCCGGGAACGGATCAGCGGGGTCAGCCCGGAGGGCATCCCCAAGGGACGATATAATAAGCGATGAACCCGCCCGTGGTCCCGGCCGGCTGCACGCAGTAGCGGATTTCCGCCGCTGCGGCGTCCTTCCACGGTCAACCCTTCCTGACAGGAGTTTTCATGAATCCGAACTGGCGCAGTTTTCTCGAATCCGCCGCCGGCGTGTTTTCTGCCGATGGAGCCGAACTGAGCGGCTTTGGCGACCTCGCCGGCGAACTGCAGGCCGCTGCCGGCCAGACCGTCTTGGTCCCGTTGACCCACCTGGCGCAACTCGAAGCCCACGGCGACGACGCCCAGAGTTTCCTGCACAACCAGTTCACCAGCGACATCAACCACCTGCCCGCCGAGCGTGCCCAGCATGCCGGCTGGTGTTCGGCCAAGGGGCGGATGCAGGCCAGCTTCCTGGTCTGGCAGAACGCCGGCGCCTACCGCCTGCTGCTCGCCGCCGACCTGGTCGAATTCACCCTCAAGCGCTTGCCGATGTTCATCCTGCGCGCCAAGGTTAAGCTGGCGGCGTGCGCAGAGCGCGTCGTGCTCGGCCTGGCCGGTCCGCAAGCCGCCGAAGTGCTAGCCGCTGCCGGCCTGCCCTGCCCGGACGAAGACCTGGCACTGGCGCTGGCCGGTGAGCAGGAAGTGGTTCGCCTCGAAGCCGGCCGCTACCTGATCGTGACCCCGGTCAGCGCCCTCCCCGACCTGTGGCAGAAGCTGAGCGTCACGGCGCGGCCGGCCGGCGTGCCAGTGTGGCGCTGGCTCGACGTGGCTGCCGCGTTCCCGCTGGTGACGCTGGCGACCAAGGAGGAATTCGTGCCGCAAATGGCCGATTTCGAGAAAATCGGTGGCGTCAGCTTCCACAAGGGCTGCTACCCGGGCCAGGAAATCGTCGCCCGTACCCAGTACCTGGGCAAGGTCAAGCGCCACCTGTTCCGGGTCAGCTGCGCGGCCGAGCTGAAGGCCGGTGACGTGCTCCACTCGCCGGGCAACCCGGACCAGTCGGTGGGCTTGATCATGAGCGCTGCCGCCGCGCCGCAAGGCGGTTTTTCCGGGTTGGCGGTGATTCAATCCAGCCATGCCGATAACGTCCGCCTCGGAGCCCTGGATGGCCCGCTGCTGCAAACCGCAGCGGTCAATCCCTGAGCCCGGCGCAGCGCACAGGTAGCGCACGATGTGCCTGATCGTCGTCGGCTGGCGGGTGGCTTCCGCTTATCCGCTGGTCGTCGCCGCCAACCGCGACGAGTTTTACGCCCGGCCGACGGCGCTGGCTGCCCGCTGGCCGCAGGCGCCACAAGTGATCGCCGGGCGCGACCTTGAGGCTGGCGGCACCTGGCTGGGGATCACCGACAGCGGCCGCTTCGCCGCCGTCACCAACGTCCGCGAACCCGGCCAGCCGCCGGGCCGCTACAGCCGGGGGCAATTGACCCGCGATTTCCTGTGCGGCGAACAGGCGGCCCTGCCCTATCTGCAACAACTGGCCGGCGCGGATTACGCCGGTTTCAACCTGCTGGTCGGTGACGGCGAGCAACTCGCCTATTTGTCCAACCGGGGCGGCCCGCCGCGTTGCCTGCCACCCGGCATCTATGGTTTATCCAACCGCCTGCTCGACAGCCCCTGGCCGAAGCTGCTCAAGGCCCGCGAACGGTTTGCCGCCGCGCTGCCGCAGTTGCCGGATGAGCAGGTCTTCGTGTCGCTGCTGGCCGACGACGAGATCGTTCCCGACCACGAACTGCCGCAGACCGGGGTGTCGCTGGAGTGGGAGCGCCGCCTGTCGGCGATTTTCGTGCGTTCGGAAAATTACGGTACGCGCGCGTCGACCGTGGTCTGGCAACGCGCCGACGGCGCCGTGCAACTGCACGAGCAAAGCTACGGCCCGCAGGGCGTGGCGCTTCAGTCCGCGCTGATCTCGACCGGCGTATAACAGGGCACCCGCGCAAACAGCTCGATCAGGTCGGCGTTGCGCATGCGGATGCAGCCGTGCGAGCCGGGGCGGCCCATCTCGGCGCTGTCCGGGCTGCCGTGGATGTAGATGTAGCGGCGCATGGTGTCGCAATCGCCCTGCGGGTTGAAACCCCGATTGAAACCGGGCTCGCAGCCCGAAAGCCAGAGGATGCGGGTGAGGATCCAGTCGCGGCCGGGATGCGCGGCAGCGAGTTCCGGGGTCCAGATTTCGCCGGTTGGCCGGCGTCGGACAAAGACCGCATTCTCCGGCTGGCCGGCACCGATCTTGGCGCGGATCAGGTGCCGCCCGCGTGGCGTGCGATAGCTGCCCGGCACCTCGCCGACGCCGGCAGCTGCGGTCGACACCGAATATTCGCGTAAAAGCTGGCCGTCGTCGGCGAGCAGGCTCAAGGTCTGCCGGGCGACCGAAACCCGAATCTTCATTCGCCGGCCTCCAGTCGGACCTGTTGTTGCGCCTGCCGTTGTGCCTCCTTGGCCGCGCGGCGGCGGGCGGCAAAGAAATCCGATAGCAAGCGGCCGCATTCCTCGGCCAGTACGCCGCCTTCGACTGCGGTGTGATGGTTCAGCCGCTCGACCCCGAACAGGTCGACCACGCTGCCATGCACCCCGGTCTTGGCGTCGCGCGCGCCATAGACGACGCGGGCGATGCGCGCGTGCATGATCGCGCCGGCGCACATCGCGCAGGGTTCCAGGGTGACGAACAGCTCGCAGCCGGGCAGCCGGTAATTGCCCAGATTGCGCGCCGCGTCGCGCAGGGCGGCGATTTCGGCATGCGCGGTCGGGTCGTGTGCGCCAATCGGCGAATTGAAACCGCGCCCGACAATCTGCCCATCCTTGACCACCACCGCGCCGACCGGAACTTCGCCGAGGCAGCCGGCGGCTTCGGCCAGCGACAGGGCTTCGCGCATGAAAAATGCGTCGTCGAGGACGGTTAGGGTCAGGTCGGTCATTGCTTCAGTCTATCGGGAGGGCGGCAAACAGGTCAGCGCTGTGGCGCTTGCTCGGACAACGCGGCACGCCGGCGGCAGCGGGGCGCTATCTTAACCGAACTCCTCACCCCACGCCGGAGCTCGCCACGCTTCGGTTTCCCCGAAGCTTGCCTGCGAAAAAAGCCGGTTCGACCAAAGTTATACTCGGCGCATGAAACCGGCTGCGCCGGCCCCCCCCCTGAGCTGCCTGACGATGAATTTTCCGCTTTTTGACCTGTTGACCCTGTGTGCGGCGATTGCCTGCGCGGCATTCGGCGGCGAGGCCTTTGTCCGCGCCATCGTCGGTGCGGCGAGCGCCTGGCGGATTCCGGCGGCGATTGCGGCAAGCACGCTGGCCGCCTTTGCCACCTCCAGCCCGGAACTGACCGTTTCCAGCATTGCGGCGCTTGAAGGTGCGCCGCAAATCGGGCTGGGCGATGCGCTGGGCAGCAATGTGGTCAATCTGGCGCTAATTTTTGCGCTGGCCCTGCTTTTTGGCCCGATCCAGGCCGAGCGCCGGGCGTTTGCCGGCGATTTTGCGCTGGCCCTGGCGGCCCCGGCGCTGACCTGGTTCCTGCTGCTCGACGGCCAACTGGGGCGCGGCGACGCGCTGATCCTGATCACCCTGTTTGCCGGCTGGGTCTTGGCCAAGCTGCGCCAGGCCCAGCGCCAGCGTTGCAGCGGCGAGGACGCCGGTAGCGGTGAGGCAGAAGCGCCACCGGCCGGCTGGTACTGGTACGGCTTGGGCGGCCTGGCCTTGCTGATTGCCGCCGGCCACCTCTTCGTCAGCGGTGCCAGCAGCCTGGCCGCCACTTGGGGCGTCGACAGCTACATCATCGGGGCGCTGATTGTCGCCTTCGGCACCTCGCTACCCGAACTGGCCACCGTGCTGCTCGCCCGCTGGCGCGGCCACGACGAAATCGGCGTCGGCACCCTGCTCGGCAGCAACCTGTTCAATGGTTTGTGCATCGTCGGCGTCGCCGCCGGCCTGCACCCGATCACGATTGACGCCAGCAGCGTGCTGCCGGCCCTGTTGCTCGGCGCACTCTCGGTGGCGCTGCTGTGGCCTGCCGCCAACGGCTGGCTGCAACGCTGGCGGGCGCTGCCGCTGCTGGCGCTCTATCTCCTCTTCATTGTGTTCACCCTTGCCGGATAAAGCCATGTCTCTCCCGACGCCTCCCTCTTCTTCCCCACCCGTCTGGCACGCGCAGGACAGTGCCAGCGTGCTGGCGCAACTGGCGGTGCGCCCCGAGTCCGGCCTGAACTCGGCCGAGCTTGCGCAACGGCTGGCACAGCATGGCGAAAACCGCCTCGCCGAGCGGCCGCCGCGTCCGGCCTGGCTGAAATTCCTCGACCAGTTCCGCAGCCTGCTGGTGCTGATCCTGCTCGGCGCCGGGCTGCTCGCCGGCGCGGTCGGCGAGGTCAAGGATGCGGTGGTGATCGTACTGGTGGTGCTGCTCAACGCTGCGCTCGGCTTCTTCCAGGAACACCGGGCAGAAAATGCGCTGGCCGCCTTGCGCAACATGCTGGCGCCGGTGGCGCGAGTGCGCCGTGGCGGCGAGGTGGTGCAGGTCGAGGCGGCGCAACTGGTGCCCGGCGACATCCTGCTGCTCGAAGCCGGTGACCGGATTCCTGCCGACGCCCGGGTCCTCGGCGCGCATGCCGCCGAAGTCGCCGAAGCAGCGCTGACCGGCGAATCTCACGCCGTCGCCAAAACCCCGGCCGAGGTCGCCGCCGACGCGGCGCTGGCCGAGCGCAGCAACCTGCTGTTCATGAATACCGTGGTCACCCGTGGCCGCCTGGAGGCGGTGGTGGTGGCAACCGGGATGCAGACCGAAATGGGGCGCCTGGCCGGCCTGCTGGCCGAAACCGCTGAATCGGCCACCCCGCTGCAGCAACAGCTCGACGCGCTGGGCAAGAAGCTGGCGCTGATCGCCAGCGGCGTCGTCGGCCTGATGTTCGTCGCCGGCCTGTGGCGCGGTGATGATCTGGTGCGCACCGCGATGACCGCGATTGCCCTCGCCGTCGCAGCGATTCCCGAAGGCCTGCCGGCGGTGGTGACGGTCACCCTGGCGCTGGGCATGCACCGGATGGCGAAGCGCAACGCGATTGTCAAAAAGCTGGCCGCCGTCGAAACCCTGGGTTGCACCACGGTGATCTGCTCCGACAAGACCGGCACCCTGACCCTCAACCAGATGACTGCCAAGGCACTCTACTGCGCCGGCCAGCGCTACCGGATCAGCGGCGACGGCTACACCGGCAAGGGCGAGATCAGTGTCAGCGAAGGCAGCGCCCTGCCCGCCGCCCAACTGGCACAGGCCCTGCTGCCGGCGGCGCTGTGCGCCGATGCGCGGATTCGCGACGGCGAGCTGATCGGCGACCCGACCGAAGGCGCCCTGCTCGCGCTGGCGGCCAAGGCAGGCCTAGAGCCGCTGACATTGAACGAAGCGACGCCCCGGATCGCCGAAATTCCCTTCGATTCGGCGCAAAAATTCATGGCCACCTTCCACCACGATGGCGACCGGGTCCAGGTCTGGCTCAAGGGCGCGCCCGACGTAGTCCTCGCCCGCTGCAGCGCGGTGCAGACCGCGAACGGCGCTGCGCCGCTCGACCCGGCCACGGCGGCAGTGCTGCGCGCCGAAAACGACGACCTGGGCGCGGCGGCGATGCGCGTGCTGGCGCTGGCCGGGCGCAGCCTCCCGGCGGCCGAGTTCAACCCGGCGGCGCCGGCCGAGGCGCTGCTGTGCTGGACCGAGGGGCTGACCCTGACCGCGCTGGTCGGGATCATCGACCCGCCGCGCAGCGAGGCTCGCGATGCCATCGCCGTCTGCAACGCGGCCGGCGTTCAGGTCAAGATGATTACCGGCGACCATCCGGTGACGGCAGCGGCGATTGCCCGCGAACTCGGCCTGGTCGGCGAAACCCATGCCGGCCGCGAACTCGACGGCCTGAGCCAAGCCGAGGTCGCGGCGCTAGTCGAGCGCAGCGCGGTCTTTGCCCGCGTTGCACCGGAACACAAGATGCGCATCGTCGAAGCCCTGCAAGCGCAGGGGCAAGTCGTGGCGATGACCGGCGACGGGGTCAACGACGCGCCGGCGCTGAAAACCGCCGACATCGGCGTGGCAATGGGAATTACCGGCACCGAGGTGACCAAGGAAGCCGCCACCCTGGTGCTGACCGATGACAATTTCGCGTCCATCGTCCGCGCCGTCGAAGAAGGCCGCACCATCTACGAAAACATCGTCAAGTTCGTCCGCTTCCAGCTCTCGACCAACATCGGCGCCATCCTCACCGTGCTCGGCGCGCCCTTCTTCGGCCTGGCCACGCCCTTCACCGCGATCCAGATTTTGTGGGTGAACATCATCATGGACGGCCCGCCGGCAATGACCCTCGGCGTCGAGCCAGCGCGCCCGGGGATCATGCACGAAGCCCCGCGCGCCGGCGGCAGCGCCATCCTCAGCAGCCGCCGCCTGGCGCGGGTCGCCATGTACGGGCTGACCATGGCCGTCGGCACCCTCGGCATCTACGCCTGGGGCCTGCAGCACGCCGATGCTGCCAAGGCGACCACGCTGGCCTTCACCACCTTCGTGCTCTTCCAGTTTTTCAACATCTTCAACGCCCGCGCCGAACACGGCAGCGCCTTCAACCGCCAGTTCTTCAGCAACGGCAAGCTGTGGCTGGCGCTGTTCGCGGTCGTCGCACTGCAAGTCGTCGCCGTGCATTGGGGCCCGGCACAAGCCATCTTCGACACCGTGGACCTCGACGCCGCCGAATGGGCACTGAGCATCGCGGTGGCCTCGACCACGCTGCTCTTCGAGGAAATACGCAAACTGGTGTTGCGCTTGCTTGCTCGCTAAGGGGAAATGCGGTCCACGAGGATAATTTTCACGGTCAACCGGCAAAATGAGGCAATTTGCTCAAGACTGTAAGAAAAAGCGGGGCAGGAACGACCAATTCCCATCACCTCTTCGGGATGCCTCCCATGTCCGACCCCATCGCCTTTTCCTCGCTGGCCCTCAGTCTGCTGGCCGGTAGTCTGACCACCCTTTCTCCCTGCGTATTTCCGCTCTTGCCGCTGGTCCTCGGCGGCGCGGTTCAGGGCAACCGGCTGGCACCGCTGGCGATGGGGCTGGGAATGGCGCTCTCCTTTGCCGGCATCGGCATGCTGGTCGGCGCCCTCGGCCCGGCGCTCGGCATCGACCCGGAACACATCCGCCAGACCGGCGGCTGGCTGCTTCTCGCCTTTGGCCTGGTGATGCTGATCCCGGTACTGAACGAACGCTTCAACACCTGGCTGCTACCGCTCGCCAGCCAGGCCAACGCCGCCGGCAGCAAGCTCGACCAAGGCTCACTGGGTGGCGCATTGCTGCTCGGCGCCCTGCTCGGTTTGATCTGGAGTCCCTGCTCCGGCCCGCTGCTGGCTTCCGCCCTGACCCTGGTCGCCAGCGAAGGCGGCGTCTTGCACGGCGGACTGATCCTCGGCCTCTTCGGCACCGGTGCCGCAATCCCGCTGGTCGCCGTCGCCTACGCCTCGCGCAGCGGTTTCAACCGTGCCCGTGGCTGGGTTCTCGGCCATATCGGCATGCTCAAGACCGGTTTTGGCCTGCTCATCCTGCTAGTCGGGCTCGCCATTCTCAGCGGTGCCGACAAATGGCTGGAAGCCCGCATCCTCGCCCTCCTTCCGGACGCCTGGGTCAATCTCAGCGTACGTTATTAACCCCTTCCTTCAGGAGCATGATCATGACCCGCCACCTCTCCATCGCCCTCGCCCTGCTCGCCCTCAGCTCGCTCGGCCAGGCACTCGAGATTGAAACCTACAGCCCCGAGCGTTTCGCCCGCCTGCAACAGGAAAACGCCGGCGTCAGCTTGCACTTTCATGCCGACTGGTGCCCCACCTGCCGCGCGCAGCAAAAGGTCTTCAATGGCTGGAAAGGCGACGCCAGCGTCCCCGGCACCCTGCTCATCGTGGACTACGACAACGCCCGCGACCTGCGCCGGCAAATGTCCGTTCGCAGCCAGTCGACCGTGATCAGCTTCAAGGGCCAGCAGGAAAAAGCCCGGCTGGCGGGGGAAACCGAGCCCGGGGCATTGCGGCGGGTGTTGGCCGCGGGGAATTGACGCGCCCGCGGGCGCCCCCCAGAATAGCTCGCCGCGAGACCGCGCCAGCCGTTCGCCCGGCCTGCGCCAGCCCCCGGAACGCCCGCATCCGGGGCGCTCCGGAGAAGCCACCGGTCTCCTCCCTATCCTCACTTTTTTTCCGTACAGCCGATTCAGAATGCAGGTAAGCAACGATTACAACAACTGGCAGATCGCCCTGATCCCCCATATTCCCGGTTTTCCCCTGCCCGTGGTCGGGCTGGTTGCGCCCGACGCCCGCTCGAACGGGCTGGTCAGTTTGCATCTGTCGAAGGATGTCGCCCTGCATCTCGCCGCCAGCGAGGTCGTCGTGCAGGCAACCCGCTTCGCCGAGTTCCAGCGCCTGTCGCAGGAAAGCGCGCTCGGCCAGGCCGTGGTCGCGGCGCTCGGCGGCGATGGCGCGGCCAATCCCTTCGATCTAGTCGCGGTCACCAGCTATTGCGTCTCCAAGGGCATCAGCGCCACGGCCGACGTCGAACGGGCGGCACGCCTGATCCTCGAAGCCTATCGCGAACTGGCCCGGCAAATCCTGGCGCAGAACCAGGCCCGCTTCCACTGAACCCGCCCTCCCCCTACTTTTCAGCACTCCGGCCCGATGACTACCGATTCCGACTACCAGAACAACCCGCTGCACGGCATCAGCCTGAAGCAACTCCTGAGCGAAATCGTCAACCACTACGGTTACGAAATCCTCTACGCCTACCTGAACATCAATTGCTTCAAGGACAACCCGAGCATCGACGCGAGCATCAAGTTCCTGAAGAAAACCGATTGGGCGCGGGAAAAAGTCGAGGCCTTCTATCTCTACCAGTTCAAGAGCCTGCCCCGCGCCTCGGCCGAGCAGTTCGAGCTGCCGCCGCGCGACCGCATCGTCCCGCCCGAGCAACAGCCGGGGCCGCCGGCCGAACTGAGCCTGGAAGACGCCGAACGCCTGCGCGAAAAACGTGCCCGCAAGGCCGCAGCGCACGACCGCGACGGCGGCCGCAAGGGTGATCGCCGCGGCCCGTCGAACCCGGCCGCCGGGCAACACTCGGGACCGCGCACCACCCCGCGCGCCAGCCCCCCGGCCGCCGACGACTCCGACCCCTGGGCCAAGTGGCGGAAATAAGCCGGACCTGAGCCGCCTCCCCCGAGGCGGTCGCATCGGCGCCGGCCATTGCCCGTCAAGACGGATACCCAAACCGGTGCGGCCTCCGATGCCAGCCGGTTTGTTCATGCCCCGACCATTCAATGCCTCGCTCGTCGCCGCGCCGGGGCCGAGCCGGAACATGCCCGGGCATCTCTTCGGGCTCGATCTTCTGGACAGGCAAGAAGCGGCGCAGTAGCATCGCCGCCCCTCCCCAAAAACGCCCCCATGGTTTCTCCTACTTCCGCCCACGCCTGCGGCATCGACTTCGGCACTTCCAATTCCACCGTCGGCTGGCTCAGGCCGCAGCAGGCCACCCTGCTCCCCCTCGAAAACGGCAAGCCGACCCTGCCGTCCGTCGTCTTCTTCAACGCCGAGGACGATACGGTCCGCTTCGGTCGCGCCGGCCTGCAGGACTACCTCGACGGCCATGAGGGACGGCTGATGCGCTCCCTCAAGAGCCTCCTGGGCAGCAGCCTGATTGACGGCATCACCGAAGTCCAGGGGCGCCCGCTGCGTTTTCGCGATCTGCTGACCCAGTTCATCGCCACCCTCAAGGAACGGGCGGAAACCGAGGGCCAACGCGCTTTCGAGCAAGCTGTTTTCGGGCGACCGGTGCACTTTGTCGATGACGACAGCGCCGCCGACCGGCTGGCCGAAGCCACCCTGGGCGAGATTGCGCGTGCGGTCGGGTTCAAGGAACTCAGTTTCCAGTACGAACCGATTGCCGCCGCCTTCTATTACGAAACCAGCCTCAGCCGCGAAGAAGTGGTCCTGGTCGCCGACATTGGCGGCGGCACCTCCGATTTCTCGATTGTCCGCCTCTCCCCGGAACGGGCACGCGCGGTTGACCGCTGGAGCGATGTCCTGGCCAACGACGGCATCCACATCGGCGGCACCGACTTCGACAAGCAACTGAGCCTGGCCGAGGTCATGCCCCTGCTTGGCTATCGCAGCCAGTTGAAAAGCGGCCGGGAAATACCGGCCAGCGTCTACTTCAACCTGGCGACCTGGCACACCATCAACTTTGCCTACACCCGCCAGGTCTGGACCGAGCAGCAACGGCTACATCTCGACGCCAGCACCCCGGAAATGCTGGAGCGCCTGCTGGCCCTGATCAGCGATCGGGCCGGCCATTGGCTGGCCCACCAGGTTGAACAGGTCAAAATTGCCCTCTCCCACCACGAAACGGCCACGCTTTCGCTGGAGCGCTTTGCGCCGGGCCAGCAGCAACTGCTCACCCGCTGCCAATTTGATCTCTCCGCGCAGGTGCTCGTCGAAAAAATCGAAGGCACCGTCGCCCGCCTGCTCCCCGAAGCCGGCCTCACCGCCGCCGGCATCGACACCATCTTTTTCACCGGCGGCTCAAGCGGCATCCCCCTGCTCCGCCAGCGCATAGCCTCGCTCTTGCCGCAAGCGCGCGCCGTCGAAGGCGACCTCTTCGGCAGCATCGGCGCCGGCCTCGCCGTCGACGCAGCGCGCCGTTACGGGATGGGGCATTAACCAACGGGGGATGGAGGTTGGGGCTTATGCGCACAACCCACCGCCCCGAAGGTTGGCCCTGCTTGCCGCAGGAAAATACTTGTATCAGCCAGTACCTCAACGCCGAGATGTGCTGGACCTGCCGCGCCCGGCAAAAAGTCTTCAACGGCTGACAAGGCGACCCCAAGGTCCCCGGTACCCTGCTCGTCGTCGACTACAACAAAGCCCGCGACCTGCGCCGGCAAATGTCCGTGCGCAGCCAGTCGACCGTGATCAGCTTCCAGGGCAAGGAAGAAAAGGCCCGGCTGGCGGGGGAGACGGAGGCCGGGGGGTTGCGGCGGGTGCTGGGGGAGTGAGGGGCGGCTAACCAGCCACTCCGATTATTGACAGACAAACATCAACCAAGCCGCAATCCGTCATACCACCATCGGGATTGAGCAAATACTGCCGAACACCGCCCAGTGCTCACAGTGGAATGGTCCCGATGTTTTTTTTCAGCAGTGCTTGCATACGTGGCCGACCTGCAGCGGAGGTATCGAATCCCAAACCAGATCGGTAAATCTCAGGTAAGAACAAGCGTTCCTCTCCCAGCTTTCCATCCAAGTCCTCGTAAACCACACCTAGCTCTTGCAGTGCGGCAAGCAATTCAGAACTCAACCCAGCTTGTGCTGCACTGAATGGCACTTTCAGGTTGCGAATATGCTGCTGTGTCATCGTCTCGACCCAGTTTCGCAGTGATGCGATTTCTGCTTTTGCCTCGGTGACCTTTTCCATGCTGCAAAGCGGAACTGCCTTGCGCATTGACTCCGGCGCCAACACACGGTCGGACGAAATTTGTCCTGTGCGTTTGGACTCCTCTTCAGCGGCAATCTTCAGGAATCGTACAAGGTCGCGCGCTTGCACATTACCCCTTAGGTCGCACAAGGCTGCGTACACCCACCGTGCGGAGTGCGCCTCCTTGGACTTTTCTCCACCCATCTTCTTGCCCCAAAGCTGCTCCAGCTCGATTTTCAGTTCTTCGACGTGAAGGTCTTCAGCTCTTTTCGAGGTTGAATAAACCCTTGCCTGACTGCTCAGCATGTAGGCCAACCGCAGGAAACTTTCAGTGTTCCAGTGCAAACGGAATGGATTGAAGCGCTGCAACCATTGTCCCAGGTTCTGACGAATCGCAGACTGTGCATAGTCTAGTCGCACAAAAACAAGGGCGCCGAGGTGCGGTGTGGCCAGTTCGCTGATGCGATTGGTTAATTTGAGCAGTGCCTCAATGGCTTTGCGCGCATTATTGTCATTGGCATCACCAAAAGCGTCCTCGATGCCGTCAATAGTCAGGATGACACGAGCTGATTGATTCGCCAGCACCTGATTTAGGGCTTGCAGTCCACCCTGCTCGATCCCGAACTGGCTAGCGATGAGTGCATCCCAGAACTCATCCCAATGATCCGGAGGGTTCTGGAGTGTGGAAGCAATCCGCTTATTCAAATCGTTGCGGGTGTACAGCTTGGTCTTATCCCCACTGATCAAACCCAGTGCGGCCCCTTGCGCCCTCTTGATCTCACCATCAGGCTTGTCCTCAATGTTTTCGGACCACAGAACGGGAAAGATAGCAGCATCTGTGATGTTTGCCTGATCAAATCCCAGCTTCACCAAGAAGCTCGACCAAGAGCCCGACTGCACCACCTGTCGGAAGGTAAATGTCTTGCCAGCACCCTTGGCGCCAACCATCAGCACGTTTGGTAACTCATGTGCAAAGTGCTTGCCAAGATTGAGCAAAGGTTCCGTGGCCAAAATGGCGGCCGCTGAGCTACCTTCAGCAAATTCAGCGGCCTGGCATACATCCCGCAACTTGATTGCGGTTTGTTGCCGTGAGGTTGCACCTGTTTGTGCCGCAGCAGTATTCGCTTGACTAGGCGAATCGACCTGTTGCGCATACAGCGACTGCGCCCACTCTAAGGCACTTGCGTAGAGCCCTGGGGATTGTGGCAGGCTACCCAAGGCCTCGCGCAGGCTGCCGATCGACATCAAGGCGCTTAGGAACTCAGCTTCGATCCATTGTACCGACGGCGTTAAGGAATCTGCAGCGGGGTAAGCCTCACCCAGTGTCTTGAGTGCAGACTCATAGTGTCCAGCCTCACGCAGCTCTTTGGTTAGCAGGCTCAACACCACTGTGGGGCGCGCTGCGTCTTGCCAATCCGGGGGAAGCTGGTGATTGCTGGCGTACAAGCGTCGCAATACTTCCGCCATGCCCAGCACGGATTGCGGGGCTACGGTGCTAACAAAGAAGTGATCGATGCGAGGATCAAACAGAATCGGACTAGCCAACTCGCTGAGGCCTGCGCGCAGGTCGATGAACACGGCGTCCACACCTAGGCGTTTCCCCAATGCATGCAAATGATCACTAAGCTGCCAGGGGTTATCGGGGTTTCGCGCTAAATGCTCTGGAGTTACAGGCATGTCTTGAATTTCGGCCAACTCCAGCGCAGCAGGCAGCACGAACAGTTCTCGCTGCAACCCACCCACACTCAATGAGGTCTTGCGCAACTCTTCAGCAAAATAGTCCAAGCTCGCTTCCAAGCTTGCAGGGGGATAGTGCAAGGCTTCGAGCAACTGAACAAAGGACACCGTGGGCCGGTTGGTGTCATCCAGCCAAAAACTTACACCAGGTGCTTCTAGATCGGCATCTACAACCAGTATCTTTTTGGTACCTGGACTGGCCTCCCGCATACACGCGGCGACATAAGTCATAAGCGTGGTGGTACGCCCCACGCCGCCCTTGAACGAATGAAAAGACACCAAATCCGGCCCGTCGATAAAGCGCTGGGGCATACGCACCATGCAGGCACCCGATGGCAACACCTCACCGTTGGTCAGCCCCCCAGCCTCATCACCATCGTATTGCACAACAGGCAAATAAGTCACATCGCGCCACAACGGATAGTTCTGCCCCACAGAAGGGGCTGCAGACACCTGGTCCTGAACGAGTTCGATAGAGTAAGTCGCCTGGCCGATTCGCAACTGAATGGCAAATTGCTCCGGCAGATAGGCACGGCCAAACATCTGGCTCAACCAAGTTGCAACAGCGACATCCGCCCCAGCTGCATGACGAATCTCCATGCCGCTGGAAAAGCAATCCACGCCCAGCACGCCAGCGGGAAGCCGAGTCCAAAGCGCCGTGCGCTGCTTGAGCAAACGCTCCACATCCAGCCAGGTCAGCAAATGCCCGGCATCGCCGTTTTGCACATTCATTTGAGTTCTCCTTGAATCCAGGCCAGCACTTTCAGCAGCTGCTGCTCACAATCTTTGTCGGTAGGGGCTTGGCATTTGCCCCCGTAGCGCCAAACCAGGTGCAAATCACCAAACTTTCCCTTGCGCTGCAGAGAGTCGGCACCTTGGCTGGTGTCAGGCAACTGAAATGACTCTGGTAGCGACAATGCAGAGCCGACTTTTAAATTCTTGAGCAGTTGTTGCAAGTCATGCCCTGTTTGGTGAATGTCGGCTCCTTCAAAAAGAGTGCGGCGCTGTCGCTTGAGCCAGACTGCCTTTAGCCCACATTCCACCGCGTAAAACAAGAGCAGGCGGTGGGGGTTCTTGCGGTCACCTGGTGCCGGTGGTTGAGCCACCACTAACAGCTCTCGCCAGGCACGTGTCAATTCACGATCCGTAAAGGGAATGGCGCTCATATACGTACACCAACTGTTCGTTTATTGATCGAGCAAGTCGGAGATACGATGACAAAAAGCCCGATTTTAGCGAGCCAAATTTTTCCAAAGGTGAATGAGCTGATCATCATTTTTCTATTCTAAAACGATTCGAGACAACAACGATCCAACTACCACCGATGTACCAACGACTAGAGATCAGTAGCATCTCCAACCCAAATCCCGGGTCAAGCAGGCGATCCAGGAACTCGCACAACCACGTCAGCTGCACCGCAAAATCGAATCGAGTAGCTATCGTTTTCATCGTCGCCAAGCGACTGAACAGCAGGTAAGTAGCTCATAGCTGACAGACACAAAAAGCCGGTAAACGACAACAACGTCCAACCACCGCCCCCAACAAAAAACAGCGCCCGAAAGCGCCGTTTTTTATTACCACCAACCAGCCTCCCGCCTTAGCCCACCCAGCGCCGCGCGTTGCGGAACATGCGCAGCCACGGGGAGTCGCCTTCGCCGGCCAGCCATTCCTTCGGTGCCCAGGACATCTGGACGGTGCGGAAGACGCGCTCGGGGTGCGGCATCATGATCGTGAACCGGCCGTCGGCGGTGGTCACGCCGGTGAGGCCGCCCTTGGAGCCGTTGGGGTTGTAGGGATAGGACTCGGTGGCTTCGCCCTTGTTGTCGACGTAGCGCAGCGTGCGCAGGACCTTGGCTTCGTCGTCGGCGTTGTCGAACACGGCGCGGCCTTCGCCGTGCGAGACGACGATGGGCAGCAGCGAGCCTTCCATGCCGTTGAAGAACAAGGACGGCGAATCGGTGACTTCGGTCATCACGAAGCGGGCCTCGAACTGCTCGACCTTGTTGCGACGGAAGGCCGGCCAGTGTTCGGCGCCGGGAATGATGGACTTGAGCGCACTCATCATCTGGCAGCCGTTACAGACGCCGAGGGCGAAGGTATCCGGGCGGTTGAAGAAGGCGGCGAATTCGTCGCGGCAGCCTTCGTGCATCAGGATGGTCTTGGCCCAGCCCTGGCCGGCGCCGAGCACGTCGCCGTAGGAGAAGCCGCCGCAGGCGACGAGGCCCTTGAAGTCCTTGAGGCTGACGCGGCCAGCCAAAATATCGCTCATATGCACGTCGACCGTGGCAAAGCCGGCGCGGTCGAAGGCGGCGGCCATTTCGTAATGGCTATTGACGCCCTGCTCGCGCAGGATGGCCATGCGCGGCTTGGCGCCGAGCTGCAGGTAGACCTGGGTAAAGTCGTCCTGCGGGTCGAAAGTGACCTTGGGCGAGAGGCCGGGGTCGCTGGTGTCGAGGATGCGGTCGTATTCCTGGCGGGCGCAGCTCGGGTTGTCGCGCAGGGTCTGCATCTGGTAGCTGGTCTCGGACCAGGCACGCTGCAGTTCGACGCGGGTTTCGCGCAGCAGCTTCTTGGCGTTGCGGATAACGCGGATTTCGTCGCTCTGGTTGGGGTAGCCGACGAAGTGGTACGGCAGCCCGGCGTCGCGCAGTTGCTGGGTGACGGCGGTACGGTCGTCGCGCTTGACCTGGATCAGCGCGCCGACCTCTTCGTTGAACAGGGCGCGGACGACGTTCTCGAAATCGCGACCGGCCATCAGGTCGGGGCGCTTTTCGGCGCCATCAACGTCGAGTGCCTGGGCATCGAAGCAGATGCCATCCATGTCCAGCGTCACGCCGCAGCGGCTGGCAAAGGCCATTTCGGCGGCAGCGGCAAACAGGCCGCCGTCTGAACGGTCGTGGTAAGCCTGGATCAGGCCGGCGCGGTTGAGGTTCTGGACGGTATTGAACAGCGCCTTGAGTTGCTGCGGTTCATCGACATCCGGCGCGTCGTTGCCGGTGGCGTTGTACACCTGTGCCAGGCAGGAGCCGCCAAGGCGCTTTTTGCCGAGGTCGATCAGGATCAGGTCGGAATCTGTTCCGCCGGGGCCGCAATCGCGGTTGAGCACCGGGGTCAGCGTCTTGCGCACGTCATCGACGGCGGAGAAGGCAGTGATGATCAGCGACAGCGGCGAAACCACCTGCTTCTTCTCGACGCCGGTTTCTGTCACCTCGTCCCAGGCAGTACGCATCGACAGCGAATCCTTGCCGACCGGGATCGAGACGCCGACCTGCTTGCACAGTTCGGAAATGCCTTCGACCGTCGCGTACAGGCGGGCATCTTCGCCCGGCACGCCGCACGGGGCCATCCAGTTGGCGGAGAGCTTGACCTTGGTGAGGTCGCCGACATCGGCGGCGGCCAGGTTGGTCAGCGATTCGGCAATCGCCATGCGGCCGGAGGCCGGCGCGTCGAGCACCGCCACCGGAGTGCGCTCGCCCATCGCGAAGGCTTCGCCGAGGTAGCCCTGGTAGCCCATCGTGGTCACCGCCACGTCGGCCACCGGCACCTGCCACGGGCCGACCATCTGGTCGCGCGCGGTCATGCCGCCGACCGAACGGTCGCCGATGGAGATCAGGAAGGTCTTGTCGGCAATCGCCGGCAGCTTCATCAGGCGATAGGCGGCATCCTTCAGCTCCAGCGACACGGCATCGAAAGCCACGAAGCTGGACGGCTGGCTGCTCACGTCGCGGGTCATGCGCGGCGGCTTGCCGAGCAGCGCTTCCATTTCCATATCGACCGGATTGACGCCGAAATGCGCGTCGGTCACGGTCAGATGGCCGTCGCCGGTGGCTTCACCGACCACCGCGAACGGGCAGCGCTCGCGCTCGCACATCGCCTGGAATTCGGCGATGCGGCTGGGCGGAATCGCCAGCACATAACGTTCCTGCGATTCGTTGGACCAGATTTCGGCCGGCGACATGCCCGGCTCCAGAATCGGCACCTTGCGCAGGTCGAACTTGGCGCCGACGCCGCCCGAGTGGGCGAGTTCCGGCAAGGCATTGGAGACACCGCCGGCACCGACGTCGTGCACGGAGAGGATCGGGTTGCCGTCGCCCGGCTGCTGGATGTCCACCTTCGGCGCGCCCAACTGCCAGCAGCGGTCGATCACCTCTTGCGCACGGCGCTGGATTTCCGGGTTGCCACGCTGGACCGAGGCAAAATCGAGGTCTTCGGCGTTCACGCCAGCGGTCATCGACGAAGCGGCACCGCCGCCCAGGCCGATCAGCATGCCGGGGCCGCCCAACTGCACGAACAGCGTGCCGACCGGGAAGGTTTCTTCCTTGAACGACTGCTCGGCCTGGATGCTGCCCAGGCCGCCGGCGATCATGATCGGCTTGTGGTAGCCACGGACCATGCCGGCGACGTCCTGCTCGTAGGTGCGGAAGTAGCCGGTCAGGTTCGGGCGGCCGAATTCGTTGTTGAAGGCGGCGGCACCAATCGGGCCTTCGATCATGATGTCGAGGGCGGAGGCGATGCGCGACGGGCGGCCGTAGGCCTTTTCCCACGGCTGCGGTGCGTCCGGGATGTTCAGGTTGGAGACCGAGAAGCCGCAGAGGCCGGCCTTGGGCTTGGAGCCCTTGCCGGTCGCGCCTTCGTCGCGGATTTCGCCGCCCGAGCCGGTCGAAGCGCCGGGGAAGGGGGAAATCGCGGTCGGGTGGTTGTGGGTCTCGACCTTGGTCAGGATGTGGGTCAGCTCTTCCTTGTAGGAATAGCCACGGTCGGCATCCGGGTAGAAACGGTTGATCGTCGCGCCCTCGATGATCGAGGCGTTGTCGGCGTAGGCCATCACCGTGCCCTGCGGGTGGGCGGCGTGGGTTTCGCGGATCATCCCGAACAGGGTCTTGTCCTTCTGCTCGCCGTCGATCACCCACGAGGCATTGAAGATCTTGTGGCGGCAGTGTTCGGAGTTGGCCTGGGCGAACATCATCAGTTCGACGTCGGTCGGGTTGCGGCCGGCCTTGGTGAAGATGTCGAGCAGGTAGTCGATTTCGTCGTCAGACAGGGCCAGACCCAGCGTGCCGTTGGCTTCCACCAGCGCCGGCTTGCCACCGGCCAGCACATCCACGGTCGACAGCGGTTTGGGCGCGAAATGGCGGAACAGTTCGCCAGCCTCGGCAAAGCCGGCCAGCACCGATTCGGTCATCCGGTCGTGCAACAGGCCGGCAACGATCTTCTGCTCGTCGGCGCTCAGCGGGCGCCCGGCCTTGACCACGACGTGGTAGGCAACAACGCGCTCGATGCGCTCGATGGCCGGTTCCAGATTGCAATTGAAGGCAATGTCGGTGGCCTTGGACGACCACGGCGAAATGGTGCCGATGCGCGGCGCGACCAGGAACAGCTGGCCTTTATCCTCGCCGGCGGCCTGCTCTTCCAGCAATTGCGCCAGCTTGGCGCGCTCGTCGGCGGTCAGCGGACGCTTTTGCGCCACGACGTGCCAGTAATCGGCGGTCACTGCCTCGATATCGGAGACGGCGGCGGTCAGGCGGGCTTGCAGGCGTTGCAGACGGAAAGCGGAAAGAGCGGTGTCGCCCTTGAGACAAAGGATGTCGGCCATGAGGAGAAATCAGGGGGTTGCGCGAAGTGCGGAATTATACCTGAGCCCTCCGACACGCCTGCCCCGGCGCGCCACAAGGCGGAGAAAAAAGCGCGGTCGGTACGACGGCCGCCGCCCTCCGAAGCAAGCAACGGCTACCAGTAATTTTCGCTGGCGAAATGTCCGGGCGTGGCGCTGCGATCCGGGCGCAAGCCCCTTTCCGCCAGGGCATCGCGTACGTCGTCGAGCATCTGCGGGTTGCCGCAGATCAGGATGCGGCTATCGTCCGGGGAAAACGTCAGCCCGGCCGCCCGCTCGAGTTGCCCATCGCGGATCAATGCTGGCAGGCGAGCGTGCAAGGCGCCGGGGAAGGGTTCGCGGGTGACGATGGGTACAAAACGCAGGGGCGGGCGACCGGCGCCGAGCAATTCGTCCGTCGCCAGCCCGGCCAGCTCTTCCCGATAGGCCAGATCCCGCGCTTCACCAACGCTGTACGCCAGCACCCGCTCGTCGTAGCGCTGCCAGACATCCGGGTCGCGCAGAATGGAAAGATAAGGCGCCACGCCCGTGCCGCTGGCCAGCAGCCAGAGATGGCGGCCACCGCTGAAACGGGCCGCGGTGAGAAAACCGTAGGCCTGCCGCTCGACGTACAAGGTATCGCCGACACCGGTGGCCGCCAGGCGCGAACTGAAGGCACCGCCGGGAACGAGTATCGAAAAAAATTCGAGATAGTCGTCGTAGTCGGCGCTGACCAGCGAATACGGGCGCCAGACGACAGCGCCCGGCAGGCCGCTGCCACTGGCAATCCCCAGACGTACCCACTGGCCCGGCGTGAAGCGGAAGGCGGCATGACGCGTCACCTTCACCGAGAATAATTTGTCGCTCCAGCGCCGGATGTCGATGATGCGCTCGGCGCTTGCCTTTTCCAGTGGATCGGGTGGCGGGCGGCGTTGGAATCGGGAAACGGTACGCATGATTTCTTTCTACTATCCAGGTCCGGGTTCAAGTGGCCCAGAATCGCTCCCGAGCGCGGTCCAGTTGGACCGGGAGCGAGGCGCTTTGTTCGCATCTGGCGCACAATACCGCTTCCACGCGAGCAGAAAGGAAAGCCATGATCCCCCAGCCCCTCCTCCCGGCCGGTCTGGCCGAGTCGATATTGCTGCAAATGGCCGAAGCCGTGATCTACAGCAACCGCCAGGGCATCATCGAAATCTGGAACCCGGCTGCCGAAGCGATGTTCGGCCACAGCGCCGCCGAAGCAATCGGGCAAAGCCTGGATCTGATCATCCCGGAACGCTTGCGCGCCGCCCACTGGCGTGGCTTCGAGGCAGCCATGCAAAACGGCCGCACTCGGCTGAACGGCCGACCGACGACCACGCGGGCGCTACATCGCAACGGCGAAACCCGCTACATGGACATGAGCTTCGCCCTGGTCTGCGACGAGCACGGGCAAGCCATCGGCTCGGTAGCCCTGGCGCGCGACGCGACGGAGCGCGTCTTGCAGGCCAAGGCGAGCCGCCGCGACAGCGCTTCCGGCACATGAAGAGCGACCGTCCGTCGGACGAGGGGAAGTGCGGGGAAAAAGCGCCGGAGAAAAACCGGGAGCAGCCCCCCGTCGCCGGCCGTAGCTATCTCGTTACCCTGTGCAGCGGCGAAATCCGGCGCTGGCGCCACCTCGGCTGCGATGCACGCGGCGCCGTCTGGTGGCGGGATGTCGAAACGCTTGCCGAATTCAGCGAATCGTCGCTGATGTACGCCTGGACCCTGGGTGCGCCCAGCGACGAAGACGACCATCCCGCATAACAAATCAGGCGAAGGCGTTCAGCCGGATGTCGCCGGCGCCTGCAGGCACTGGGGGCGCAACTCGCAGCCATCGAGATAGACCGTTCCCTCCTGGATGGTGCAGGCCAGTTTCATCGTCCGCTCCGCCAGGGCGGCAAGCGCCTCGCCCTCCTCGTTGCTGATGCGTAACACGGTCAACTTGCCGAAACGGGCAAATTTGTCGCGATTCTGCTGCCACCAGACATCGACCGCCTTGTCGCCATAAGCAATGACCACGACCCGCCCGGCTCTTGCCGCCGCCTTGCGTACCCGATCCTCATCCGGTTGACCGACATCGATCCAGCAGTTGACGACCCCGGAGGGATGGATCTCCCACAGAGCCGGCTCTTCCTCGTTCGACAGTCCCTTGCCGAAGCGCAGATCCTCGCCGGCGTGCAGGGCAAAAGCCAGCAGGCGCACCATCATGCGCAGATCGGTTTCCGAGGGATGCCGGGCAAGCGTCAGGGCGTAGTCGGCAAAATGCCCGCGATCCAGATCGGCAAGCTGCAGATCGGCCTTGAAAACAGTGGATTTGAGCGCCATGCACAGGGTTCCGTAAAAAAGCCGCGATTATCCCACTACAATCGTCCAATCCCCTCTCACCGGAGCAATGCCATGCAAGCGCCTGTCACCCGTTCCTCGCTCGCCACTTTCTCCCCTTCCCGCCACAGCGTCCGGCAGTGGCTGTGGCCGCTCGCCACGGCCGGCGCCCTGCTCGCCACGGCCCACTCCGCCCAGGCCGGCGAACTGCCCAAGCGCAAATCCGGCCTCTGGGAAATCACCACCCAGATGCAGGGCATGCCCGCCGGCATGCCGGGAGCGATGCCGATCCGGATGTGCATCGATCAGGCCAGCGACAACCTGCTGCAGGAACGCAGCCGTCGCCAGAACAACTGCCCGACGCTCGAAGTCAGCCGCAGCGGCGGAAAAATCCTGATTCACGCCATCTGCCGCCACGACGGCATGACCGTCACCAGCGATTCGACCCTCAGCGGCGACCTCGAACGCCAGTACCGCAACGAAATGCACCTGCGCTACGACCCACCGCAACAGGGAATGCGCGAAATGCGCATGCAGCAGGAAGCCCGCTGGCTCGGCCCCTGCCAGCCGGGGCAAAAACCCGGCGATGTCGTCGTTCCCGGCATGGGGAGCGGCGGCAATCTGCAGGAAATGATGAACGATCCCCGTCTCAAGGAATTGATGCAGCGACAACAAGGCGGACGCTGAACATTTCATTCCGGGTTTCTCGGAGGGAGCGCCTGTAGTAGCCTTGCCGCCTTTCATGAGTTTCGAGACTGTTCCAACACATGGCAGGTGGATTGCAACGCGCTACCTTCAATCGCGCCGACCTCGTTCGCATCCTTTCTGAAACCGTAAGCAATCCCATTGATTTCAAATACGATTTCGGCGAACGACTCGGGCAATGGCTGGATTTTGCCGACGCTCTCGCCCTCTCCGCGGTGCTGAATGGCGAATCGGCGGCGACGGCGGACGCACCGGCGCACCCGGCCGCGCCCGAATTGCAGGCGCAACTGGCGCGCGTCCGCCGGACCCTGGGTAAGGCGATTGCCAACGACGGCGTGTTCACCGCCGAAAGCGTCTGCCTGCGCTTTCCGACCCCGCTGCCCGACGTCGACGCCGAGAGTGCCGCCGATTTTTCGCCCTACCACCGCTACTACCTGGCGCAGCAGCGCGACCAGGCCGCCATTATCGGCGCCTTGCGCGCCCAGGCGCGGAAGGCGCTGGCCGACGGCAGCCCCGGCCAGCGGCAACTGGCGGCGCTCGATGCGGCTTTTGAAAAATCGCTGCAAACCCGCGAGCGCAAACTGCTGGCCAATATCCCGATCCTGCTCGCCCAGCGCTTTGCCCAACGTTACCGGGAGCACAGCGCCAGCCTCGGTACCCACGCCGACGACCCGGCCACGTGGACTGCGCCCGGTAGTTGGCTGCACGCCTTCTGTCAGGACACCCAGGCGGTGCTGTTTGCCGAACTCGACCTGCGCCTCAAACCCGTGGCCGGCCTGATCGCCGCGCTCGGTCCCGGCGCGCCCAACCCGAATCCCGCACCATGAACCGTCACCACGCCCGCATCTACGCTCTCTCCGCTTTCCTTCTCGGCCTGCTGGCCGCGCTCTGGGTGGCCTACGGTTACCTGGGCGGCAGCCTGCTGGCGCTGGCGGTGACGCTGGTGATCCTCGTCGTCTACCTGTTCGGCGCCCTCGAAATGCGCCGTTTCCAGCGCCACACCGAAGCCCTGGCGGCAGCGCTGGCGCAGATCCCGGACGATCTCGGCCACCTTGGCGAGTGGCTGCAGCAGGTGCCGGCGGCGCTGCGCAACCCGGTCCGCCTGCGCATCGAAGGCGAGCGGGTGGCGCTGCCCGGCCCGCAACTGGCGCCCTACCTGGTCGGCCTGCTGGTCCTGCTCGGCATGCTCGGCACCTTTCTCGGCATGGTGGTGACGCTGAACGGCGCGGTGCTGGCGCTGGAAAGTACCACCGACCTGCACACCATCCGCGCCGCGCTGGCAGCGCCGGTCAAGGGCCTCGGCGTCGCCTTCGGCACCTCGGTCGCCGGGGTCGCCACCTCGGCCATGCTTGGCCTGGTCTCGGCGCTGTGCCGGCGCGAGCGGCAAAAGGTCGGGCAATTGCTCGACAGCCGCATCGCCGGCGTGCTGCGCGACTTTTCGCTGACCCACCAGCGCCAGGAAACCTTCAAGGCGCTGCAGGCCCAGTCGCAATCGCTGCCGGAACTGGTCGGCAAGCTCGACACCCTGCTGGTGCAGATGAGCGAACAGCAGCGCCAGCTGGGCGAACGCCTGCTGAGCGGCCAGGAACGCTTCCACGCCGAAGCAAAGACGCTGTACACCGACCTTGCACAATCGGTCGACCAGTCGCTCAAAGCCAGCCTGCGCGATAGTGCCAGCGTCGCCGCCGAGACCATCCAGCCGGTGGTCACCGCGACCATGGGCCGCATCGCCGACGAAAACCAGCGCCTGCACGACCGCCTGTTCGGCAGCGTGCACGGCCAGTTGAGCGAAGCCGCCGGCCACTTCGCGCACACCGCCGGCGAACTCGGCAGCCAGTGGCAAGTCGCGCTGGCCGAGCAGCGGCAACTGGCCGCCAGCCAGCAAGCCGCCCAGCAGGCCAGCCTCGATGCCTACGCCCGGCACCTCGAACAACACGCCGGCAGCTTGCTGAGCACGCTGGCCGAACAGCAAGGGCAACTGCAGAGCGCCGCCGCCCAGGCGCAGGCCGAACTCCTGGCCGACACCCGCGCCCAGCAGCAACAACTGGCCGAGCGCCTCGGCAACCAGTTCGCCACCCTGAGCCAGCGCCTGGAACAGAGCGTCGAACAGATCGCCGCGACCTTTGCCGGGCGCAGTGCCGCACTGCTCGACTCGGTCGGCAGCGCCCACGCCGCGCTCGACAGCACGACGGCCGAGCGCCAGCAGCAACTCGCCGCCAGCCTCGACCAGCACTTGCGCGCACTGAGCAGCCACCTCGACGCCACCGTCAGCCAGCTGGCCGCCCACTGGCAGACGGCGCAGGCCGCGCAAAGCGAAGACCACACGCGCAACCGCGAACAACTGGCGACGACGCTGCTGGCCTTCAGCAGCCGCTTTGGCGAACAGGCGGAAGCCCTGCTCGCCGCCGTTGCCAGCGGCCAGCGTTCGCTCAAGGACGAACTGGCCGCCCGCCACGGCGCACTGATCGAGCACGGCCAGGCCCAGCAACTGGCGCTCGGCGAGCACATCGCCCGCCAGCTGGCCGGCATCGGCGAGCACTTTGCCGCCACCGCCGAACAGGTGAGCAACACCTGGAACAGCGCCCTGGGCAAGCACGTCGAGGCCAGCGAACGCCTCTGCAGCGCCCTCGACCAGACCCAGCACGGGCTCGCCGCCAGCTTTGCCGAACGCAGCGCCAGCCTGCTCGGCGAACTGCGCGCGACCCAGGCCGCCTGGCAGCAGGACTGGGCCACCGGCGAAGCCAGCCGCCAGCAGCAGCTGACCGCCGCCGTCGGCCAACTCGCCGAGCAACTCGCCGGACAATGGCAAGAGCACGCCGAGGCTGCCCGCGCGCAGCAGCAGCAACTGACGCACACCCTGGGCGAAACCACGCAGCAACTGATCGCCGCCACCCGGGCGCAGAGCGAAAGCACCATCGGCGAAGTCACTCGCCTGATGCAGACCGCCGCCGAAGCGCCCAAGGCCGCCGCCGAGGTGATTGGCCAGCTGCGCCAGGAGCTGTCGGCCAGTATCGCCCGCGACAACAGCCTGCTCGCCGAGCGGACGCGGATCATGGAAACCCTGAGCGGCCTGCTCGACGCGATCAACCACGCCTCGACCGAGCAACGCACCGCAATCGACGCGCTGGTCGGCAGCGCCGCCGGGCTGCTCGAACGCAGCGGCCAGCAATTCGCCGCACAGGTCGGCAACGAGGCCGGCAAGCTGGTCGAGATCGGTGCCGGCATCGCCGGCGGCGCGCTCGAAGTCGCCAGCCTGGGCGCCGCCTTCGATAGCGCGGTGAACCGCTTTGCCGAATCGAACGACAAGATGATGGGCACCCTGCAGCGAATCGAAGGCGCGCTGGCCAAGTCGCTGACCCGCAGCGACGAGCAACTCGCCTACTACGTCGCGCAGGCCCGCGAAATCATCGACCTCAGCATCCTCTCGCAAAAGAAGATGGTCGATGACCTGCAGCGCGTCGCCGCCGCCGGCAGCAACGCCGCACTCGCCGCCGAGGCCTGAAGATGGATGGCATCGACCACGGCAAAGCCCACGACAGCCCGGAAGCAACGCCGGTCTGGGCGGTTTTCGGCGACCTGATGGCCGGCCTGCTCGGCGCCTTCGTGCTGATCCTGGTCGGCGTGCTCGGCGTGCAGCTGGAGCTGGTGAGCAGCCTCGAAGCCGAAATCGCCAAGCGCCAGCAGGAAGAGCAACGCCGGCTGGCGCTGGAAAAGGCGCTGGCCGGGCCGCTGGCCTCGGGCCGGGTGACCCTCGCCAACGGCAAGATCGGGATCAGCGGCAACGTGCTCTTCGCGCTCAACTCCGACCACCTGCAACCGGAAGGCCGGCAGGTGCTGAAAGGCCTGGCCGAGCCGATTACCGCCTACCTGGGCGCCAGTGGCCAGATGCTGATGGTCAGCGGCTTTACCGACGACATGCCGGTGCGCGGCAGCAACAGCAAATTTGCCGACAACTGGGAGCTCTCGGCCCAGCGCGCCTTGACCGTGACCCGCACGCTGATCGAGGAAGGCGTGCCGGCCGACGCGATCTTTGCCGCCGCCTTCGGCGCGCAGCAGCCGGTCGCTGCCAACGACGATGCCGAGGGCCGGGCCAAAAACCGCCGCGTCGAAATGGCGCCGGTGCCCAAGTCGAGCCCGGCGACGAAGGCCGAGCGTGACTGATCCGGTCATTAGCAGCGAACAGCCGGCCTTGTCGCCGTCGCCCACGCCCTTGTCTGCGCCCTTGTCTGTGCCCTTATCCCAGCTCACGGCACGGGCTGACGGTAGCGGCGGCGCCGAACGCGAACCAGTCCGCCAGGCGCGGCTCGCCGCCCTCACCCGCCTCGCCGAGGCGCAGCCGGCGGCGATTCGCCGCCGGCTCGACGAGCGGCTGCAACGGCTGGGCGAAGAACTGCAAGCCAGACTCGCGGCCGCCGCCCCAATGCCAAGCGTGCAAGCCCCGGCCACCCCCGACCCGCTCGCCGAACTGCTCGCCTACATCGGCCAGCAAGCTTCGACTGTCAGCGCGCTACCGATGCCCCAAGAAAACGGTTTATCCACGGTCGACCGTGAAAATCCGCCAAAACCGGCTCGCCCGCCCATCGGCAGCCATGCCGGAGCCCCGGAACTGAAGGCCGTCGCCTACTTCCGCGATGCCTGGTCGCGCCTCAGCACCGAGCAACAGCTGACGCAAACCCTGGCCCAAGCCCCGGAAAATGCCGGCCCGATGAATTCGCAGCACCTGGTGCTGCGCAGCCTGCAAGCGATGCGCGACCTCGCCCCGGACTACCTGCAAGGCTTCATGTCCTACATCGATACGCTGATCTGGCTGGAACAGGTCGACCCGACCCGCGCCCCGGTCAGCCGGGCGGCGAGCAGCGACAGCAAGAAGAAGCCTCGCTCCGGGCAAGGCGCCACGGCCAAATCGTAAAAAAACGGCAGCCGGCGGCAGAAGCGCGGCAAACGATCGTTTGGGCCGATCCGACAAGTAATTGACGGCACGGCGACGCGCCTTCCCTCCCCGTCTCCTATAGTTTCTTCAAGGTCCAGGCCCCAAAAAAAGGCGACCGAAAAGATGTCCGCAAAAAGACATCCCCCGGCCTTCCCCGAGGCCCCTATCGACAGAGAGAAACCACCATGGCCAGCATGAGCTTCCAGATCAACGACGCCAGCGCCAGCAGCGGCAACCCGGCCGTCTGGGTCACGATCGCCGAGAATTCCAACGGTACCCTCAGCTTCAACCTGACCCAGACGGGCGGCATCGTCGGCGACCTGCGCGGCGTCTTTTTTGACCTGGCCGACGAAAGCCTGCTCGGCAGCCTGATCGTCAACGCCGCATCGTCCGACATCCGCAGCGGCAACGACACGATCAAGGATCTGGGCGACGGCGCCAACATGAACGGCCTGCTCGGCAGCGACAAGGGCTACGACGTCGGGATCGAGATCGGCAGTTCCGGGATCGGCAAGGACGACATTCAAAGCTACAGCTTCACCCTGGGCAGCAGCGCCCGGGCCTTGAGCCTGGCCGATTTTTCCCGGGTCGATTTTGGCGTGCGCCTGACCTCGGTCGGCACCCTGGGCGGTGCCCGTGGCGATTCGTCGAAACTGCTGGAAACCACCTCGCTCGCCCTCGACCTGCAGGATCGCGACGCCCTCGTTGTTGAAAACCACAGCAGCAGCGGCAACCTGCTGGCCGGCATCCAATTACCCGGCAGCACCGTGCTGACCGGCTGGAGCGGCGGTGACTTTGGCAGCCCGCTGCAATTGACCAGCGGCGGCGACCTGCTCGGCAGCCTGACGCTGAACAACGATGGCGCTTACCTGCTCGATGCCGGGCCGGCCGACCGCCTCTCGGCCGGCGAGGAGATCGTTTACACCTACCACTACAGCGGCCGCAACCAGGACGAAGCCACCTCATGGAGCAGCGACAGCGCCAGCTTCACCGTCCGCGTCCTCGGCACCAACGATGGCCTGGTAGCCAATGACGACCAGGGCGGTTGTGTCGACGAGGACCAGACCCTGAACGGCAGCGTCACCGCCAACGACAGCGATGTCGACCGCCTCGACACCCACAGCTGGGCCCTGGTTGAAAACTCCTTCAGCGGCCTCGGGCAGTTGCAGATGAACACCGACGGCAGCTGGACCTACGACGCCCAAGGCGCCTATGACGACCTGAATGCCGGCGAACAGGTCGAGTTGAGCTTCCAATACACGATGACCGACAACCACGGCGCCAGCGACACGGCCACCGTCAGTTTCTGCGTCGATGGCGTGGGCGAGGTACAGCCCCCACCGCCTCCTCCGCCCACCGGCAACAATTTCTTCCCGCTCTGGAGGCAGGATATCTCGCACTTCACGCTGGTTTTTGACCAGACCCAGGGCGACGTCAAACCCGCTCCCTCGGGCGATGGCTATTACACGGTCAAGATCGACGTTCCCGGATCGTTCAACGACGATCTCGACGCCTCGCTGGCCAATGTGCTTGCCGCCTTGCGCGTGGTCGACAGCAACGTCACCGCCAGTTCGCCGCTGATCGGCGCCGTGATCAAGGGCGGTCTGCAGATCACCAGCTACTTCGCCTACGGCAGCCACGACAGCAACGGCAGCACCAGCGATACCCTGCCGGCCGATCTGGGTTTCATCCTGCGCGGCGACAACAGCGTCGAATACCCGACCAGCGCCATCGACGCCGCCTACGACTACAACACCCTGATGCTGCTCGGCGTTTCCAGTACACCGGGGTGAGGTGCCGGCGAGGCACGCCACCGCGGAAAAATGCCCGTTGTCACGGTCGACCGTGACAACGGGCATTTTTCGTTATTTTTCGAGCGCCGGGGTCTTTGCCGACACCTCGTTCCCGCTGCACTCGCTTGACGCCACCCGGCCGCCTTGCCGATAATCGCGCGCTCTGCGGGAGAGTGGGCTGCACGCGACAGCCCCGCCGAAGGCGCAAGCTCCCATAATCGCTCAGGCACCGGAACCGCAGGAACCTTACGCTAACTGGAGAGAAGCCGGCCGCCCACGCGGCGCGGGACTCACCGAAGGGGCAGGCACGCCGTGCCGAAACTCTCAGGTAAAAGGACAGGGGGAGAAGCATCCACCTTGCTGCCGGCGCCGCTTTGCGGCCCCGGCCACAACCTGCGAGCCGCTACCATGTCTGCCCTCCTGCCCCTTGCTTCGTCCTGCTTGCCTTCCGGCAGCCTCGCCACCGCCCTCGCCGCCTTTGACCCACTGCCCGGCATCTACCTGATCGCGATTGCCGCCGAGGCGATGTCCGGCGCGCTGGCTGCCGGTCGCCAACGAATGGACATTTTCGGCGTGGCGGTGATCGCCTTCGTCACCGCCCTCGGTGGCGGCACGCTGCGCGACGTGATTCTCGGCAATTTCCCGGTCGGCTGGACGCAGCACCCGGAATACGTCGCGCTGGTGCTAGGTGCCGGCCTGCTGACGCCGCTGGTCGCCCGCCACCTGCATCACCTCAAGCACCTCTTCCTCAGCCTCGATGCGCTCGGCTTGGTCGCCTTTTCGCTGATCGGCTGCAGCGTCGCACAAAAACTCGGCTATTCGCCACTGATCGCGGTCATGGCCGGCATGCTCACCGGCATCAGCGGCGGCGTCATCCGCGACGTACTCTGCAACCAGGTGCCGGTGGTCTTCCGCCGCGAACTCTACGCCAGCGTCTCGCTCGCCGTCTGCCTGCTCTTCCTCGGGCTGCAGGCGCTTGGCCTGGAACGCAACGGCAACGTCCTGCTCTGCCTGGCCGCTGGTTTCGCCTTCCGCATGCTGGCGCTGCACCGCGCCTGGCAGCTGCCCACCTTCAGCTACGCGCAGCGCTGGGAATAAACCCCGGCCCGCTGCGCCGGCCGGCCAACGGCAGCGCCACCAGAGTCAGCCGCCGGTCTTGCCCGCCGGGCTCACCGGTTCATTCCACCCACTGGCAGCGCCGGCCTGGTTCGCCCACCTACAGCGCACCGGCCGGCGGGTACATCGGCTTGCCGTCGTTGAGATGGAGCCAGCCCTTGACGATGCGGTAAATCAACCACACGCCATTGGCCGTCAGCACCAGCCAGCCGACCAGCAGGATCAAGGTCAGCCAGCCCAGCACCATCCACAGCAACCCGAACCAGAAAGTGCGAATCTGCCAGCGGAAATGGCTTTCCAGATAGGTCCCGGCGACATCGTCGCGCTTCACGTAATTGACGATGATCGCCACCACCGCCGTCACCCCGAACAGGCAGGAAGCCGCGTACAAGGCATACAGCACCGCCGTCAGGGTTTTTGCCGACTGCAGCCGCTGTTCTTCACTCAAGCCATCCATCGCCCCTCCTCCCGCCACCGACCGCGCAGTCGGCAGCAAAAAACGTCAAATCCACGGTCGACCGTGGCAAAAGCCAAAAACCACCGCCACGACTCAGTAACGGCTGCAGGGTACCGCATTCCGCCAGCTTGCAGCGCCCTGCCTGGCGGGCTCCAACGGCCAGCCAGCCAAGCAGGCCAAGGGAAAGCTTTAACAAAGCACTCCTTATTAAAACTTTTTTAAGTTACGCTTAACAAAAATCCGATTATTCAATCTTTCATGAGAAAAACCGACCTTCACCCGCGCCTGCAACAAAGCTGCCGCCCAATACCGGGGCGGTCGGGCTGCTTCGCAGTCGTCCCGGAACCTGTCCCTACCTCGGTCTCGGTGCCGGCATGCGCCTCGCTGTTCGTTCTGGCGCGCCGGGAGCTGGAAAGCCTGAAGACCACGATGAGCGCGCACCCGGAAATGGCGCGCCTGGTTTTTCACATGCTCAACCGACGCGAAGCGGTCGACAGCAGCCAGATCGAAGGCACCCACACCGGCTTTGACGGACTGCTGATTCACGAAATCGAAGCCGGCAGCACCAGCCGGGAAGAAAACCAGGATGCCGAAGAAACCCTGTCCTACGTCCGCGCCTTCATGCACGGCACGCAGCAACTGGAAAGGCTCGGGCAAACCGCCCTTAACCGGGAGTTGATCAACGAAATTCACGCCATTTTGCTGCATGGGCAAGCGCGCTCCACACCGGGGATTCCACGCGACCGCCAGAACTTCATTGGCACCCGGCTGGAAACGGCACACTATGTCCCGCCGCCGGCGGACCTCGTACCCGCTTTGCTGGACGACCTGGAAACCCTGCTCCAATACCAGCCGGACGAGGTCAAAGCCGCCTCCATCCTGATGCGCGCGCCCATCGCTCACGTCCAGTTCGAGGCCATCCACCCCTTTCTCGACGGCAATGGACGAACCGGCAGGCTCCTGCTCCCCCTGATGCTCCTTGCCGACGGCGAACCGCCGCTGCACTTGGCCACCTTCCTCAAGGTGCGCCAGCGCGACTACTACGCAGCGCTGCTCAGCGTGCAAATGCAACTCAACTGGGAGCCGTGGATCAAGCTGTTTCTCGAATGCACCATCGCTTCGGCACGCCACACCGTCCAGCTCTTCAGCCAACTAACCGCAATCCGCAACAGCTGGCACCAGCGGCTGACAGCCGAAAAGCGCAGAAAACACGCCACCGTCTGGAAAGTCGCTGACCTGCTGATCGGCCAACCGGTGATTACCGCCAGCGAAGCCGCCAAACGCCTCGCCGTCACCTTCCCTGCCGCCAACGACGCCATCGAAGACCTGGTCGCCCTGGACATCCTGCGGACCAACAACGAATACAAAAGAAACCGGGTCTTTCAATCCCACGAAGTACTCAACGCACTCTATACCGGGCTGGATTCGGTACTCGACGAAGCTGAAGCGGCAGCGGATTTGCGGGGGTATTAGCGGGGGCGATACCTACAAACAGCAGATTCCGCAGCGCGCACTCGACCATCGTTCTCCCGTTCAGGCACTGAAGGAATGGCAGAGGAAAAAACCTGAACTGTTCAAAAAACGCGTTTATAACCAGGCGGGACTTGACACCGCCGGCCGTGCCGGAACCTCACCGCTTGATTCCGGTCGAACCGCGCCGGCCTGCCACGGTCGACTGTCCAGATCACGAAAAAACCGCCATGTCCTCACTCCCGCCGCTGTTCGCCTTCGACAACACCTACGCCCGCGACCTCAAGGGTTTTTACGTCCGCTGGCCGGCCGAGCCGGCGAGCAAGCCGGTCTGGGCGCTGGTCAATGACGCGCTGGCCGAGGAACTCGGCGTCGATCCTGCCCGCCTGCGCAGCGCCGAAGGCCTGGCCGCGCTCGCCGGCAACGCCGAGCCGGCAGGTGCGGCACCGCTGGCCCAGGCCTACGCCGGGCACCAGTTCGGCGGTTTTTCGCCGCGCCTGGGCGACGGCCGGGCGCTACTGCTCGGCGAGGTGATCGACCGCCACGGCCGGCGCCGCGACATTGCCCTCAAGGGCTCGGGGCGGACGCCGTTTTCGCGCAACGGCGACGGCAAATGCGCACTCGGCCCGGCGCTGCGCGAATACCTGATCGGCGAGGCGATGCACGCGCTCGGCATCCCGAGCACGCGGGCGCTGGCGGTGGTCGCCAGCGGCGACATGGTGCGCCGCGAACGGGCGCTGCCGGGGGCGGTACTGACCCGCGTCGCTGCCAGCCACCTGCGTGTCGGCACCTTTGAATATTTTGCGGCGCACCAGGGGCCGCAGGCGGTCGAGCAACTCGCCAACTACACCCTGCTCCGCCACGACCCGATGCTGGCCGAACACCCACAGCCCTACCTGGCGCTGCTGCAGGCGGTCTGCGCCCGCCAGGCGGCGCTGGTCGCGCGCTGGCTCGGGGTCGGCTTCATCCATGGGGTGATGAACACCGACAACATGACCCTCTCCGGCGAGACCATCGACTACGGCCCCTGCGCCTTCCTCGAAGCCTACGACCCCGATACCGTCTTCAGTTCAATCGACAGCCACGGCCGCTACGCCTACGGCAACCAGGGCGAGATCGCGCAATGGAACCTCGCGCGCCTGGCCGAGACCCTGCTGCCGCTGATCGACCCGGAGCAAGCGCGGGCGGTCGAACTGGCCACCGAAGTCATCCGCGCCTTCCCTGAACAGCTGGCCGACGAGTGGCTGGCGGTGATGCGCGCCAAGCTGGGCCTGGCGGTCGCTGGAAAAACCGCCCCAACCACGGTCGACCGTGAAAACGGGCAAAAATCCGCCGCGCTCGACCGGGTGCTGGCCGAGGACTTCCTCAAATTGCTGCACGCCCGCCGCCTCGACTTCACCCTCGCCTTCCGCGCCCTTTACGACCACGCTGCCGGCCAGCCGGCCGCGCTGGCCCGACTATTTACCGCCGACGACGGCGAATTCGCTGCCTGGCAACAGCGCTGGCAGGCACGCCAGCCGCAACGCGACCCGGCCCTGCTGGAGGCGATGCGCCGCGCCAACCCCTGGCTGATCGCCCGCAACCACCGGGTCGAGGAAGCCCTCACCGCCGCCAGCGAGCATTTCGACCTCGAACCCTGCCGCCGCCTGCTCGCCGCGCTGCACGATCCGTTTACCGAAAACCCGGCCCACGCCGCCTACGCCGAAGCGGCACCGGCAGCGGTCACCGCCACTTACCGCACCTTCTGCGGCACCTGAAGAAGCTTCTTTCCCGCACCCATCCCCTCGTTCACCGGAGACCCGCATGCCCACCGCTGACAGCCCGCCCCCGCCCGTCCCGATGACTTGGCGCGACATCCTGCAACGCGCCCGCGACGGCAATCCACCACCAGCACAGCGACTGGAATTGAGCGAAAGCGAATGGCGGCAACGGCTAAGCCCGGAGCAGTTTCATGTCTTGCGCCAGAAAGGCACCGAGCGCGCCTTCAGTTCGGGGATGTGCACGGTCTTCAGCCCCGGCCGCTACGCCTGCGCCGGCTGCGGCAGCGAACTGTTCGACGCCAGCGAGAAATTCGACAGCGGCAGCGGCTGGCCCAGCTTCACCCAGGCCGTCGCAGCCAACGCCGTCGCCTACCATGGCGACGCAAGCCACGGCATGCAGCGCATCGAAACCACCTGCGCCGTCTGCGACGGCCACCTCGGTCACGTCTTTCCCGACGGCCCGGCGCCGAACGGCCTGCGTTATTGCATCAATGCGCTGGCGCTGGTCAAGCTGGCGGAACGCTGAAAACGGGGGAGATCGACGACCTCGACCCAGGCGGTGAACCAGAAGCGTGAGCCGACGCCCGGCTGACTTTCGAGACCAACCGTGCCGCCCATCAGTTCGGCCAGGCTGCGCACGATCGCCAGGCCGATGCCGGAGTGCTCGTTCTTGCGCGGGCTGCTCAGCGAATGCGGCGAAAAGGCCTGGAACAGCCATTCCTGGTCGGCGGCTTCGATCCCAACGCCGGTATCGCTGACCGAGAACTCCAGCAGCGCGCGCCCGGATTCCTGGCGCAGTTCGCGCACGGCCATCTCGATCTTGCCCTGCGCGGTGAACTTGATCGCATTGCCGAGCAGGTTACCGAGCATCTGTAGCAGTTTCTGGCTGTCGCCGGCGTAACGCCCGGCGTTCGACACGATCTGCGACTCGAACTGCAGCCCCTTCTGCAGCAGCAAGTCGGCATACTGGGCATAACTCGTGTGCAGCAGGGAATGCGCTTCGAAGGCGCGGGTTTCCAGCGACATCCGGCCGGCATCGGCTTCGGCCAGACCGATCAGGTGATCGACCAGCGCCAGCAATTCGCGGCTGGAATCCATGATCACCCCGGTGAAACCCTGCCGTTCCTCGGGCGAAAAACCGGGATCGTCGAGCAATTGCCCCATGCCCATGATCGCGTTCAGCGGCGTCCGGAAAGCATGGCTGATGTTGTCGAGGAACTTGCTGCGGGCGAAATTGGCCGATTCGGCGCGCATCCGGGCCTGGACCAGTTCGATTTCGCGCCTCTTGCGCTCGGCGATTTCGCGCATCAATTGCAGGGTATTGGCCGACAGGCTGCCGTAGATCGAGAGGATGATGTTGATCAGGATCCGGCCGTCGCCGTTCATCTTTTCGCTGGCCTGCTGCTTGGCCGCCGCCAGGTTCTTGCCTTCACCGAGCGCCAACACCACGGCCGCCATGTAGCGGTCGTTCTCCAGGATGTGTGAGGCCAGCCAGCGGGCGAGAAAACCCAGCGCTTCCTCGGCAACGTGGTCGATCTGGCCGCCATTGAGTTCCTGGCGCAGAGCCACGATTTTCTCGACGAAACCGCTATGCGTTTCCTGGTGTGCCGCTTCCATCTCCTCGCCGGCGAGATGTTCGGCCCAGATCGCTTCCTCGCTGGCGAAGTGATAGCTGGCGTATTCGAGCAGACCGTCGAAAATTTCGCCGACTTCGATATCGTCGGAACGGAACGCCATCCGGCTGGCCAACAGGTTGAGCAGCTCAACCAGCTTGCGGTGCTGGGTATCGATCAGCTCGATCCCTGTGCAAAAGCTGTCTTCCCACGGAAAAATATCCACCGTTTCCATCATTCTCGCGCCTATTCCTTCCGAATACCGACTCGCCTTCGAGGGGCGCGATGTTAACAACAAAAACCAGGGAAATGACCTGTCAGAACTGATAGTAATCAAGAATGGCGGGTGATAACGGGGCTGCCTCCGGGCAGTTTTTTGCCCACTCCATGACTTTCGTCCAATATCACGCCCTGCCGCCGACTTTGGTCCGCCAGACGCTGCCGCAGCCACTGCTTGACGAATATCGAGCCGCAACCCGCTCATTTCCGATGCCTTGAATTGTAGAAAAACAACCTTGAAAGCCTTGCAAATGCCCAATCCAATCAAACGCACCGTCTTCTTCGTCTCCGACGGCACCGGCCTGACCGCCGAAGCCCTCGGCCACAGCCTGATGACCCAGTTCGAGGACATTGAATTCAAGCAGATCCGCATCCCCTTCCTCGACAACCTGGAAAAAGCACAGGATGCGGTTGCCCGCATCAACGCCCAGGGCGAAAGTGATGGCATGCGCCCCATCGTCTTTACCACGCTGATCAATACCGAACTCTCGAATATCGTGCACCAGGCCGATGCCTTCTGCCTCTCCTACTTCGATACCTTTCTCGCACCGCTCGAAGCCGAACTCGGGATCAAGTCCAACCACACCGTCGGCCGTTCGCATGGAACCGCCGACAGCTCGGACTACAAGCTTCGGATCGAGGCCATCAACTACACCCTCGCCCACGACGATGGCATCACCGACCGCGACCTCGAAGAAGCCGACGTGATCCTGGTCGCCGTCTCGCGTTGCGGCAAGACGCCGACCTCGCTCTACCTGGCGATGCAGTTCGGCCTCAAGGCCGCCAATTTCCCCCTGATCCCGGAAGACTTCGACCGTGGCCGGTTGCCCGGTACCCTGGAACGCCACCGCGCCAAGCTCTTCGGGCTCACCATCCAGGCCGAACGCCTGGCCCGTATCCGTGAGGAACGTCGAGCCGGCAGCAAATACGCCTCGCTCGCCAATTGCCGCTACGAAATCGCCGAGGCAGAGAAGATGATGCGTCGCGAAGGCATACGCTGGCTCGACTCCTCGACCCGATCAATCGAGGAAATCTCCACCACCATCCTGCAAGAGTTGAAACTGCGCTGACGCCGGGTCAAGCGCAGGCCAGGCCGGACATGCACCATGTGGGGACGAGAGGGAGGCGCTTGCGCCGCCCGCCGCCCCGCCATGCCGCCCCCGGCATTCAGGAACCGAGCAGCGCCGCGCTGTCGCAACCGACGCGGACATTGCCCCAGTGCCGTCCGTCGAGCACGATGGGCATGGCGATGTCGCAGAGGATTTCGCCGGTATCGCGCTGATAGGTCTGCAGCAGCAGCGGCTGCGTATTGCGTGCCGCCCGCAACTCGGTCGGAGCATCGAATTTGCGGCGAGTCCGGTTACCGACCAGGTCCTGGCGGTAATCACCGGTCAAGGGCTTTGAGTAGCGGCTGTTGTGCGCCGTCAGATAACCGGCCAGGTCGACCGCGACGGCATAGACGCCCCCTTTCATCCGCGCCAGGGCATCGTCGAGCAATTCCTGGCATTCCTGAACATAGGCCTGTTCGTATTTGACGGAATATTTTTGCGGATCGGTGCCGGCAATCGGCCGGTAATCCCGGTCGAAAACGTCGATGCCCCGCGCCAGCATGCCTGCCAGCTTTTCCCGGATGGCATCGCGAAACAGCCGCACCTGATCGACGTTGTAATCGAAAGCACCCCGGCCGATCTTGAAACGTGAAACCAGTTCCTGAATGCTCTCGGTGGTCTCGCTGAGGTTGCGGCTCGAACGCTCGGAATCCTTCATGCAGGTGCAAACCTCGCGCGACAGGTCATGCACCTGGACCACCGCTTGGTGCACCTGACCGTTGGTGGCGCTCAATTGCTCCATGGCAGCGGCAATCTGCGCCAGTTGCAGACCGGTACGCTCGAAATCGCCGACCATGCGCCGGAACTCGTCCGAAGAACGCTCGACGGTTTCGCGGGTGGCGACGATGTCGTGGTTGATGGCTTCGTTCTCGCTTTGCGTATCGCGAACCAGCGCGATCATGCCGCCGATGTTGTCGCCGATTTCTTGCGTCGCGACATTGACCCGCTCAGCCAGCTTGCGCACCTCGTCGGCAACGACGGCGAAGCCGCGCCCCATCTCGCCGGCCCGCGCCGCCTCGATAGCGGCATTCAAGGCCAGCAGATTGGTCTGGTCGGCGATTTCCTTGATCAGCCCGGCGATACGGCGAATACCTTCGGAATACCTGGCCAGCCGCTCGACGGTGTCGTTGAACTGGCTCAGCTTGTCGCTGACCAGATGCACCTTATCGACGATATCGCGCATTTCGTCGAGCGAAGCCCGGGCTGTGTGCAGATTGGCATCGGTGGACCGGGCAATCACTTCGGTCGACGACGAGACGCCCTGGATCGCCCGGACGGCCTCGTTGCTTGCGCCGAAGACTGTCCCGGCAACCTCGCCCTGGCGTAGTGCCTGCTGCGAGGTGGTAGCGACCGTCTTGCGGACCGCGACTGCCTCGCAGGCGATGCTGACGCTCATCTTGCGTACCTCACCGATGATTTCGCACATTCGGTCGGCAAACCGGTTGTAGCTTTCGGCCAGGGTGCGCAGTTCATCGTGGGTATTGACCGGCAGGGTGCGCGAAAAATCACCTTCGCCGCGACCGATTTCGTCGAAGATGCGGGCAATGGCCCGTACCGGGCGAACAATCAGGTAACGCAGATAGGCAATCTGCCCAAGATTGATCAACAGGCCAAGCGCCGTTACCAGCAGCATTGCGAACAGACCTTGCTCCAGCAGTTGATCGATGCGCCGCAGCAATTCATCCGCAACGCCCGCCCGACGCAATTCGTCGACCAGCGCCGTCTGGTAATGGCCGTAGATGACGAGATAAACCAGGTCGACGAGAAAAAGGAGCAGGAAACTCATCAGTTTCTTGGTCAGCGAATCCCAGAAGGTCCGCTCGACCCAATCGTATAACCCGGCAAAAACGCTCATGATGGTCCCCCAATGACAGGCGGCGATTGCAACACCCCACCCCGACACTGACAAATGGGGAAAACCCGAGGCCCACCCCTGGCGACTTTTCTGCTGGTGCAATGAACGATCGACGGACGATCCGAGGGGAATCGACGGCGAATCGATTGGGAATCGATTGGGAATCGATTGGGAATCGCCCTGGCGATTGGTAGAATCCCGCCCATTGGCGCGCCCGCACCACGCATCGGCGCCATCCTCCCAATTCACCCGTCGTCAAAGGAATTTTCGTGGCTCAATACGTCATGTCGATGCTCCGCGTGAGCAAGGTGGTCCCGCCCAAGCGGCAGATCATCAAGGATATTTCCCTCTCCTTCTTCCCCGGCGCCAAGATCGGCCTACTGGGTTTGAACGGCGCCGGCAAGTCGACCGTGCTCAAGATCATGGCCGGCGTCGAAAAGGAATACGACGGCGAAGTGCAGTGGCAGCCCAAGCTTTCGATCGGCTATCTGCCGCAGGAACCGCAACTCGACGCTGAAAAGACCGTGCGCGAGGAAGTCGAATCGGCGCTGGGCGAAGTGATGTCGGCCCAGAGCAAGCTGGAAGAAGTGTACGCCGCCTACGCCGACGAAAATGCCGACTTCGACAAGCTTGCCGAAGAACAGGCCCGCCTCGAAGCGATCATCGCCACCTCCGGTGCCGATGTCGAACACCAGATGGAAATCGCCGCCGACGCGCTGCGCCTGCCGCCCTGGGACGCCAAGATCGGCGTCCTCTCCGGCGGTGAAAAGCGCCGCGTCGCGCTGGCCAAGCTGCTGCTCTCCAAGCCCGACATGCTGCTGCTCGACGAACCGACCAACCACCTCGACGCCGAATCGGTCGAATGGCTGGAACAGTTCCTCGTCCGCTTCCCCGGCACCGTCGTCGCCGTCACCCACGACCGCTACTTCCTCGACAACGCCGCCGAGTGGATTCTCGAACTCGACCGCGGTGAAGGCATCCCCTGGAAGGGCAACTACTCCAGCTGGCTGGAACAGAAGGAAGAGCGCCTGGAGCAGGAACAGAAGCAGGAAGCCGCGCGCATGAAGGCGATGAAGCAGGAACTCGAATGGGTCCGCTCCAACCCCAAGGCACGCCAGGCCAAGTCCAAGGCCCGTCTCGCCCGCTTCGAGGAAATGTCGTCCTACGAATACCAGAAGCGCAACGAGACCCAGGAAATTTTCATCCCGGTCGGCGAGCGTCTGGGCGACCAGGTCATCGAATTCAACGGCGTCACCAAGTCCTTCGGCGACAAGCTGTTGATGGACAACGTCAGCTTCGCCATCCCGCCCGGCGCCATCGTCGGCATCATCGGCCCCAACGGTGCCGGTAAGTCGACCCTGTTCAAGATGATCACCGGCCAGCAGCAACCGGATGCCGGCGAAGTCAAGATCGGCCAGACCGTCAAAATGGCCTACGTCGACCAGTCGCGCGACTGCCTCGACGGGACCAAGACGGTATTCGAGGAACTGGCCCAGGGCAGCGACATCCTGCAGATCGGCAAGTTCGAAATGCCGAGCCGCGCCTACATCGGCCGCTTCAACTTCAAGGGCGGCGACCAGGGCAAGCAGGTCGGCAACCTCTCCGGCGGCGAACGCGGCCGCCTGCACCTGGCCAAGACCCTGATGACCGGCGGCAACGTCCTGCTGCTCGACGAGCCGTCCAACGACCTCGACGTCGAAACCCTGCGCGCGCTCGAAGACGCCCTGCTCGAATTCCCCGGCTGCGCGCTGGTGATCTCGCATGACCGCTGGTTCCTCGACCGCATCTGCACCCACATCCTGGCCGCCGAAGGCGAATCGCAATGGACCTTCTTCCCCGGTAACTACCAGGAATACGAAGCCGACAAGAAGGCCCGCCTGGGCGAAGAAGGCGCCAAGCCCAAGCGCATCCGCTACAAGCCGATCAGCCGTTAAACCATCGGCAGTTCAGCCCCCAGAAAATCGCGGCCCCGGCCGCGATTTTTGTTTGGGGATGGGGAAAATGGGTGGTTTTTACGGTCGACCGTGGCGGATGGCATATATCAAAAGGGATTATTGAAGGTAGTATCCCGGCCTTGCTGGTTCTGTTGTGTCGGATTGCACAACAATCCCAGACAACAGAATGCAAGGCGCTTTTTCTACGCCAACTGGTCAGAGCACAGACCACCAAGCGCCAGCCTAAAAATAGATATATCGTTTGATACTCAGATTCTTGAGGACCCCTCATGCTGACTGCCTTTACCCTGAAGAATTTCAAGAGCTACCGTGAAGCTCGCCTTCCCTTGGGACCGCTAACGGTCCTCATTGGTGCCAATGCAGCGGGAAAGAGTAATGCCATTGAGGGCCTGCGCTTGCTCTCCTGGCTGGCACAAGGACAAAAACTTTCCACAATCCAGTACACCGTGAATAGTGCTGAACGCATCGTACGCGGACGTGTAGAGGATTTGTGCTATCGCGGAGAAACGGTTTTTGGACTGGGTTGCGATCTTGACGATGCCGAATGGGGAACGCTGCGAATGCAGGTCGGGCTGCGCGATGGCGAACTGCATGTGGTGGGTGAACGGGTTGAGGACGCAGGCAAGAAAGTGCCGCTTTACGATCTTGACCAGCCCTCACAGGGGCTGAGTACTGACGCTGGCGTTGCTTATAACAATTTTTTAAAAGGGCGAAACAAGTTACACCCGTTGTTGTGCAGCGACCAAATGGCGATTTTCGCGCAGCTTGATTCGCCAGCACGATTCGCTGCAGGGCATAAACAGGCGCAGGAGACAATTCCCATAGTCGCGCGCCGCTACCAGAGCTTGCTATCCAACATTCTTTTTCTCGACCCCGTGCCGGCACGAATGCGCGAATACAGCTTTGTGTCCGACAAGCGCTTACTCGGCGACGGCACCAATCTTTCCAGCGTTCTGCTCCGGCTATGGGGCCGGGATACGAACGCCAGCGTTGCGTCATATGTTGAGAATCGTCGAGCGATCCTCGATTTCATTCAAAGCCTGCCAGAACAGGATATTGCCGGGCTGGATTTCCTTGAAGGGCCACGCGGCGAGGTAATGGTCAAGCTGCAAGAGACCTTCGGTGGCGAACGACGTGACTACGATGCTTCGCTGCTTTCCGATGGCACCCTGCGCGTTCTGGCGATTGCTGCCGCGATGCTTTCTGCCGCCGAAGGCAGCCTGGTGGTTATTGAAGAAATCGACAATGGAGTCCACCCGAGCCGAGCACACCATCTGTTGTCTTGTATACGCTCGATTGCCGAGCGGAGGCACTTGCGTGTGCTGCTATCCACCCACAACCCTGCCATGTTGGACGCTTTACCTGATGCCGCGGTACCCGATGTGGTTTTTTGCTACCGGGATCAAGCCTCAGGAGCAAGTTGTCTGGTCCGCATGGAGAACATTCCCGATGTTCCAGAACTATTGGCACAGGGTAGTCTCGGGCATTTGATGACAACAGGGGCTCTGGAAAGATTCGTGAAGAACCACCCCGGCAGTGAAGAGCGCAAACGACGGGCGCGCGACTGGCTCAACTCCATTCTTCAGGGAGGTGATCTGTGAGTGCGATTGTTCTTGTCGATACGTCGATTCTGTTAAACGTGCTTGATGTACACGGACGCAATCAGCATCGGAAAGCCGTCCTTCAGACTCTCTCTGAACATCTTGAACAGAACGACCATCTGCTGCTGCCAATGGCGGCCATTGTGGAAACAGGAAATCACATTGCGCACGTCGCGGAGGGGGCTAAACGCCGGAGCGCAGCCCAACGCTTTGTTGACGAAATTCGTAAGGCCCTACAAGGAGAAGCCCCTTGGCAGCCGGTGAATTTCCCGAGCAATACACAAGTATCGAATTGGTTGTCCGATTTTCCAGATCGAGCCACTACAGGGATTGGCTTTGGCGATTTGTCGATCATCAAGGAATGGGAGACCTGCTGTGCCCGGCATCCGTTAAGTAGCGTCAGAATCTGGACGCTGGATAGCGATCTGCAGGGATTTGAGCGGTCCGCCCCATGAGCGACATCAAACTCTTCCGCCTCACCGCCGGCAAGGCGAGCAAGTCAGCAGTAACCGAAGCTACAGCGCCCAAGGCGGCGCCCCGCGACCGCTCGTTTGCCGAGTGGCTGCCGCTGCAGCCACCACAGCTCACCGAACTGCTGGCCTCGCTGGAAGACTGCGTGTTGTCGTTGGGCGACGATGTGCAGCGCAAGGAGTTGCGCCTGTATGTCGCCTTCAAACGCCTGAAGAACTTTGCCACCGTCGTCGCGAAAACTAAAAACCCTGCCACTCGCCGATCTCGCCCACTGGATCAGCCAGCGTCCCGGCCTGGGCGAACTACTCGACCGGCAAACCAGCAGCACGCCCCGCCCGGTTTATGTTTCCGACCACCCGGACCGCGTTGACCGGATTGAGCGCGGCTATGGACAAGCCCACAAGCCAGAAGAGTACCTGCGCGAGTTCAGCGACTACCTCAAGCGCCACAGCAACGAAATCCCCGCCCTGCTCACCGTACTCACCCGCCCCCGCGACCTGACCCGTGCCCAGCTGCGTGAGCTGGCACTGGCGCTGGATGCCGCCGGCTTCAGCGAAACCCGGCTGGCCACTGCCTGGCGCGAACTCACCAATCAGGACATCGCCGCGCGCATCGTCGGCTATATCCGCCAAGCTGCCATCGGCGACCCCTTATTACCTTATAGCGAGCGCGTCGACCATGCCTTGCAGCAGCTTCTCGCCCATCCACCAGGTGGCTCCCCCTGGACCACCCCGCAACGCGAATGGCTCAAACGCATCGCCGCGCAGACCAAGGCCAATGTGCTGGTAGACTGCGCGGCGCTCGACGACCCCGACCTGATCTTCAAACGCGAAGGCGGCGGCTTCAGTCGGCTCGACAAGATTTTCAACGGCCAGTTGCAACCCATACTCGCCGCATTTAATGACGCACTTTGGGTCACCCAACCCAAATCTGCCTGAGAAACACCGTAACCACCATGACCAACCGTACCGCCGCCATCGATATCGGCGCCAAACTCTGGTCGCTCTGCCATGTGCTGCGCGACGATGGGGTAACCTACCACCAGTATCTAAGTGAACTGACCTATCTGCTCTTCCTCAAGATGATGAAGGAAACCGGGCAGGAAGACCGGCTCAAGGTCTGGAAGCGCCCCAAGAAAGACGAGCCGCCGGTTGAGCAGCCAGGCACCCGCTGGGACGACCTGCTCAAGGCCTCGGCCCCCGAACGCCTCGACACCTACAAGGAAATGCTGCTTGACTACGGCCTGCACGCACGCGGCGCGGTGCAGGAGGTCTACGCCAATGCCAACACCTTCATCACCAAGCCGGCCACGCTGAGCAAACTGGTCACCGACATCGACGCACTCGACTGGTACAGCGTCGACCGCGACGACCTCGGCGATCTCTACGAAGACCTGCTTGAACGCAACGCCGGCGAAAAGAAAAGCGGTGCCGGCCAGTACTTCACCCCGCGCGACCTGATCGACGCCATCGTCGCCGTGATGAAACCGCAACTCGATGACGTGATTCAAGACCCGGCCGCCGGCACCTGCGGCTTTCTGATTGCCGCCAACAACTACCTGCGTCGCCACAACGATTTCGACAGCCTCGACGACGCCAGCCAGCGCCGCTACCGCAAACTGACTTTCTACGGCATGGAACTGGTGCAAGACACGCACCGCCTGGCGCTGATGAACATGCTGCTGCACGGCATCGAAGGCGGCGTCACCTACGGCGACACCCTGAGCGACAAATACAAGGAACTGCCGCTGGCCTCGCCGATCCTGTCCAACCCGCCCTTCGGCACCAAAAAAGGTGGCGGCCTGCCCACCCGCAGCGACCTCACCTACCTCACCAGCAACAAGCAGTTCGCCTTCCTCCAGCACATCTATCGCGGCCTCAAGCCCGGCGGCCGTGCCGCCGTCGTCCTGCCCGACAACGTACTTTTTGAAAGCAATATCGGCACCGACATCCGCCGCGACCTGATGGAGAAGTGCAACCTGCACACCATCCTACGCCTGCCCACGGGCATCTTTTACGCCCAGGGCGTCAAGACCAATGTGCTCTTCTTCACCCGGGGCGAAACCGATAAAGGCAACACTCAAGAAACCTGGGTGTACGACATGCGCGCCAACATGCCCCAGTTCGGCAAGCGCACCCCCTTCAGCCGCGATTACTTCCGCACCCCGGCCGATGCGCCCGCCGAGACGCCGCGTGACAAGTTCGAGGACGTCTTTGGCGACGACCCGCAAGGCGGACCCGCTGCCCTCGCCCGCCGCGTCGATAGCGGCGAAAACGGCCGCTGGCGCAAATTCACCCGCGAGCAGCTTGCCGCCCGGGGCGACAACCTCGACATCAGCTGGCTCAAGGACGACAGCGCCGAAAGCAGCGAAGCCCAACGCGACGAACCCGCCCTGGTCGCCTGGCTTGCACTGCGCGAACTCAATGCTGCCGTTGCCGAACTGCATGCGCTGCTTGAAGAACTCGGCGAAGACCCCGATCTGGCACTCGACGATCTGCTGCCCGACGACGCAAGCGGCGATGGAGTTGCGGCATGAGCGGGCCAGCCTCGCCCCCGGCATTGCCGCTGGAACCCCTGCACGACGAACTACGCGAGCTGATCGCTAACAGCCGCCAGCGCCTGGCAGCTACGGTCAACGCCGAATTAAGCCAACTTTACTGGCGCATCGGCCAGCGCCTGAGCCGCGAAGTGCTGGGCGGCGAACGCGCCCAATACGGCACCCAGTTGATGAACCGCCTTGGCGAACGCCTGGCCGGCGAATTCGGCCGTGGTTTCGAGGCCAAAAACCTGCGCCGCATGGTGCAGTTTGCCCAGGCCTTCCCGGAGGCCGAAATTGTCGCATCGCTGATGCGACAATTGAGCTGGACCCACTTCCTGCAACTGCTGCCGCTCAAAAGCGAGCCAGCCCGCCACTTCTACGCCCGGCGATGCGTGGCCGAACGCTGGAGCGTGCGCGAACTGCACCGCCAGATCGAACGCAAGGCTTACGAGCGCAGCGAAATTGCCAGCGCCCAAGGCGATGCACTGGCTGCCCTGAGTGCGGACGCCAACGCACCCGCCGTCGTCTTCAAGGACCCCCACTTCCTCGATTTCCTCGGCCTGCACCAGGGCCACGACGAAGCCGACCTGGAAAGCGCCATCCTGCGCCAGCTCGAAGCCTTCATCCTCGAACTCGGCCGAGGCTTCGCCTTTGTCGAACGGCAGAAGCGCATGATCATCGACGGCGAGGATTTCCACCTCGACCTGCTCTTCTTCCACCGCCGCCTGCGCCGGCTGGTCGCCATCGAACTCAAGCTCGGCCGCTTCAAGGCCGCCCACAAGGGCCAGATGGAGCTTTACCTAAAATGGCTGGACAAGCATGAGCGCCAGCCCGGCGAAGAAACCCCCATCGGCCTCATTCTCTGCGCCGAATCCAGCCGTGAACAAGTGGAACTACTGCAAATGCACAAGGACGGCATCACCGTCGCCGAATACTGGACCGAACTGCCGCCCAAGGCAGAACTGGAACAACGCCTGCATGCGGCGCTGGTCGAGGCAAGGGAACGGTTGGCGAGGCGCGGGGTGTTGTTGACGGGGGGTGAGGATGAGTGATATCCCGTTGAACCCAGATGAGCTTCCATCGACATGGGTATTAACCAATCTGGGGGCGGTCGTTAACTATGGCCGCACAGAGAAGGCCGAGCCGTCACAGATTTCTGGCGAAGATTGGGTTCTTGAACTGGAGGACATCGAGAAAGACAGTTCAAAGCTACTCCAGCGCATGACTTTTTCCGAACGGCAATCAAAGAGCACCAAAAACCGTTTTCAGGCCGGTGACATACTTTACGGAAAGCTCCGCCCCTACCTCAACAAAGTGCTGATTGCCGATCAGCCCGGCTACTGTACGACAGAAATTGTGCCAATTGAGGCAGGCGCGCAGCTCGATAGCCGGTATTTGTTTTATTGGCTAAAGCACCCGGCATTCTTGAAATACGTCGAGGCAGAGAGCCACGGCATGAACATGCCGCGTTTGGGTACTGATTCAGCCAAAGCAGCGCCCTTCGTGCTGGCGCCACGGAACGAGCAAACCCGCATCGCTGACCAACTCGACCAACTGCTTGCCCGCATCCAGTCCTGCAACGACCGCCTCGACGCCATTCCCGCCTTGCTCAAGCGGTTTCGACAGGCGGTCTTGAGTGCTGCGGTCTCCGGTCGACTGACAGATGATTGGAGAGACGAGGATGGCTCCCTGAAACAAACCCAGACCAACGGTCTATGGACAATACCTGCTGGTTGGCGATGGGCTACGGCGGAAAATGAGTGCGGCTTTATTACGAAGGGGACGACACCTTCCAAAGAGAAGATGCGGTGTGGCAGTGGAGAGGTGCCATATATCAAAGTTTACAACCTCGGATTCAACGGCAAACTGGACTTTACAATTGATCCAACGTTTGTCGAGTCGCGGACACACGCAGAAGAATTGAAGCGATCAATTGCTCTACCTGGTGATGTGCTGATGAACATCGTTGGGCCTCCACTTGGAAAAGTTTCGGTGGTTCCTGAGACACACCCGGAATGGAACATCAATCAAGCCATCGCAAGATTTCGACCAGGGCCAAACTTGCACTCTGCCTATCTGGCTTCTTGCTTATTGAGTACGGGTTTGGTGGAACACGCGATCTCAAAATCCAAGGCGACAGCAGGCCAGTGGAACTTGACCCTTGAGGTCTGTCGGGCTCTGCCAGTGCCAATTCCTCCGTTAGCAGAGCAAGATGAGATCATTCGTCGACTTCAACGCTTCATGTTGATGGCCGACCGCATCGAAGCCCGCCACGCCGCCGCCCGCACCCAGGCCCAACGCCTTTCCCCGCTGCTCCTGGCCAAGGCCTTTCGCGGCGAGTTGGTGCCGCAAGACCCCAACGATGAATCCGCCAGCGTATTGCTGGAACGTATCAATAAACCAGGCGCGACCGTGACAGAAAGTAAAGTACGCCTTAGTCAAAACCCGAAGCGCTGAGAATCGAGGAGCCCCCATGTTTACCCAATTGTCCTTAAGGAATTTCAAGGCATGGCGAGATGCAGAATACCTTGATGCTTCAGGCCAATCTCAAGTCGGCCGAATCAATATCCCGTTGGCGCCGGTAACCATGCTTCTGGGTACAAATTCATCAGGCAAATCGTCACTGCTACAGGCCTTGCTGTTGTTAAAGCAGACTGTCGCATCACCAGATCGCAGCGTTCATCTAAACCTTGGCGGCAACGAAGCTAACGATTACTTCAACTTCGGGCATTTTGACGATGTATTGACCCATAACGCATCTCCGCGCCAGTTCGAATTGGGTTTCAAGTTCAGGCATCCAGATTCCAATTCGGCGAGTGCCAAACAACGCCTCCCATCCGGCGAGTTCAGTGCGACGTATGGCAGGACTTCAGCCGGGTCAGCCGTTGTGCAAGCATTGGCGTTGAGCAGCGATACTGCCGTCTATCGAGCTCTCCGGCGCGACAAGGGCGCGTATTCGATCATGGTCGGAGACCAAGCACGAGGAAAAAGCCGTATGTATGCACCGGAGCGTTCAATTGCACTCCCTGCCGAGGCAATTCAATTGCTCGCTACTGACGGCCCGATGGTCGAGGACATCAGTCTTGCCTTGCGTCGCGAACTTGAAGCGATTGCTTACCTGGGGCCTCTGCGCCGTAAGCCAGAGCGGGATTACACCTGGAACAAGAGCAGGCCTGGAGAATTGGGAATTGATGGAGCCGAAGTCATTAATGCGCTTCTGGCAAGCGCCTTGTCTCGATCAAAAAACAAGGACGATGACACTGCGCAGATTATCCAGAAAGTCTCTGCCTGGCTTGCACGAATGGGCGTTGCAGAGAAGATTGAAGTCAAGCAATTGGGCCACTCCACTCGTTATGAAGTGGTCGTTTACAAGGATGGAATCGCCGCCAATCTGAGAGATGTGGGCATTGGCGTATCGCAAGTGCTTCCTGTCATTACCTTGGCTTTTTTTGCTCCCATTGGGAGCACCATAATCCTTGAAGAGCCGGAAATTCACTTGCATCCGCTGGCGCAGGCTGTTCTTGCAGAACTGTTCGTTGAAGTAAGTCGCGAGCGGAAAATACAGTTCGTCGTCGAAACGCATTCCGAGCATCTTTTCCGCCGCTTGCAAACTCTGGTCGCACGGGACAGCAGCACGCGGGATCAGTGCCTGCTCTATTTTGTTGAGCGTGCTGGCGCTGACGCAAAGCTGAAACCATTGGAATTAGACCCCTACGGTCGCCTCACCGAATGGCCCCCCATGTTTTTTGGTGATGCACTGGGTGAAACACGCGAGCAAGCCCGACTGATGTTTGAACGGCAGCGTGCGGGGAGTTCAAAATGAAGACCCGTTACGTCGTTGATACAAACGTATTGATTGCTGCCAGCGCCATTGATGCTGGGTCGCCGATTGCGCGTGATGCAACACCCGACGATCCTGTTTTGAGGAAAAAAGTCTGGGATTGGTTATCAGATTTTCAACAGTCGGAAAGTCATCTTGTTCTTGATGGGCAGGGTGGCATTGAAGCTGAGTACGCAAAGAAACTCGGATTCAACGACTTCGGCCGCCAAATCGTGAAATACAAATGGGATACCTGTGCGGTCGATCTGGTCAGCGTTGATTATGATCAGAACGGCAACGGTGTCCTGGATGAGCCGCTTCAGACAGTCATACATGATCGCGCAGATCGGAAAATGGTAGCAGCAGCACTCGATGCCCTGACGATTCATGGAGAATCCACTATCGCCTTCGCTGGCGATACCGATTGGCATGGATGGGCGTCGGAGCTACAAACCGCCGGGCTATGCCTGGAAGCGATCATTCCGGAATGGTCCGAAACCAAATTTGCGGAGAAAAACCGGAAGTGAGCGATTTTTTCCGCTTCCCCCATACGCCGCATCTCGCCTGGCTCGGCAAGGGCAAGCCGCGTGACGACAAGGTTCTGAGCCGGGCTGAGGTCGCAGCTTTTCTGGCCAGACCTGTGGTTCTGGAAGAAAAGGTCGATGGAGCGAATCTCGGGTTTTCGGTGGGCAATGATGGCACGCTGCGAGCGCAGAATCGCGGCCAGTACCTGCCCCGTCCGTTTATCGGGCAGTTCTCCCGGCTGAACAACTGGCTGGCAAGGCACGAAGAGGCTTTGTTTGATGCCTTGGGTGAGTCCCTGATTCTTTTCGGAGAATGGGTCGCGGCAGTACATAGTCTGGAGTATTCCGTGCTGCCAGATTATTTTCTTGCTTTCGATGTGTACGACCGGCATGAAAAGAAATTCTGGAGCACGGCGCGGCGTGATGCCCTACTTGACCAGCTGGGACTGCAGCACATTCGTCAACTCGGCAACGGCCAATATCCACTGGCAAGCATCGAGCAACACTTGCACACATCGACAAGCACCTATCGTGACGGTCCTCTGGAAGGCATTTATCTACGCCAGGAGGATAAGGACTGGCTGCTGGCGCGAGCAAAAATTGTCCAACCTGATTTCGTGCAAAGCATTGACGACCATTGGCGTTCGCGCTCATTGCGCTGGAATGCACTGAAGCCGGCGCAGCCGGTAGCCGAACATCGCTACGTCGACGATGTCTCCGGTTGCTGAAGGGACTACCCCCATGAGCGACATCAAACTCTTCCGCCTCACCGCCGGCAAGGCGAGCGAACTGCAAGGCAACGCTTCCGACCTCGAAAAGCCGCTGCAAACCCTGATCGAGGCGAATCTTGAGCCCTTGCTCGGCATCCGCTTTCTGGCGACCGAGTACTCGACCGGCAAGACCCACGGCGGGCGGATTGATTCGCTGGGGCTGGACGAGAACAATTGCCCGGTGATTCTGGAGTACAAGCGCTCGGTCGGAGAGAACGTGATCAACCAGGGTTTGTTTTATCTCGACTGGTTGATGGACCACCAGGCCGAGTTCAAGCTGCTGGTGATGGATATGCTCGGCAAGGCGGCGGCTGATGCCATCGACTGGAGCGCCCCGCGCCTGGTGTGCATCGCGGCCGATTTCACCCGCTACGACGGGCATGCGGTGCAGCAGATCAATCGCAATATCGAGCTGATTCGCTATCGCCGTTTCGGCGACGAATTGTTATTGCTGGAACTGGCCAATGCGACCAACAACGCGACCAGCAAGGCGAGCGCTGGCAAGGCAAGCAAGCCAGTAGTAACCGAAGCTGCAGCGCCCAAGGCGGCGCCCCGCGACCGCTCGTTTGCCGAGTGGCTGCCGCTGCTGCCGCCGCAGCTCACCGAGCTGCTGGCTTCGCTGGAAGACTACGTGTTGTCGTTGGGCGACGATGTGCAGCGCAAGGAGTTGCGCCTGTATGTCGCCTTCAAACGCCTGAAGAACTTTGCCACCGTCATCGCACAAAAAAACCGGCTGCTGCTCTATCTGCACCTGGCCCCGCAAGCGCTGGCGCCGCTGCCAGGCAATGCGCGCGACGTCAGCCAGCAAGGGCACTTTGGAACCGGCGATGTCGAATGCTCGCTCAGCACCCCGGCCGAGCTTGATGCCGTCAAGCCCTTGATTGCCCAGGCCTACCTCGGCCGTTCCGCAGGGTAAGCAGGCGGGTTTTTGCCCTTTTTTGCCCTTTTCCACGGTCGACCGTGGAAAAGGGCAAAAACCGGCACCACCAATCGCCGTCCCTCCCCCAACCCGGCTTACCCCGGCAATTCCCCCGCAAACTCCCCGCGTGCCGGGTAGTTCTTGCTGATCGCGAAATCGACGGCAAGCAGCAGGTCGGCGAAGTTGGGTCGGGCGAAGGGCATGGTCTGGACGGCGCCGTAGTAGAGCGAGCCGTCGGGGCGGACGAGGAAGACGCCGGGTTCGGCGAAGAGCGCCGGTTCTTCGATATTGATCGAGGTCTTGCCGCGTCCGGTGCTGATGTACAGGCCCCACTGGCGGGCGCTGTGCAGGCTGAGGCCGTAGCCGAAGCGCAGGCCGGGGGCTTTTTCGGCCATCGCGGCGGCGCGTTCGGCATCGTCGCTGCTCAGCGCAATGATCGCGACCCCGCGTTGCGCGAATTCATCCTGCAGGCGTGAGAGTTCGAGCAGGTATTTGGCGCAGAGTGGGCAATGCAGGCCGCGATAGACGACGACCAGATCAAAGTGTTCTCCCGGTACGGCGCCGAGTACAAAATGCCCGCCGCCGACCAGAGGAATGCGCAGGGCCGGGACCGGACGACGGGGCAACAAGGCTTGTGGATGCATGGTTTTCTCCTGAAAGTTGGAATCGACAGGCGTTTTGCACCTGCGGCACAGGATCGAGTATCCTGAACTTGATGTTACCGAAGGTGCAAAAACAATGTCCATTCGTACAAATCCCCCGCATCTTGACCGGCTTTCGGCTCTGCTTGAAGGGGCTCTTCCCCGCATCGAGCTGCTGCGCCTTGATGCGGTCTGGCCGGCGGCGGCGGCGGAATTGCGGCTATGGCTGCTACTGCGGGGCAGCACCGACCTGGGCGACCCAAGCGCGGAAGCGGGCTGCGAGCCGAACGGCAAGGCAGATGAAATCCACTCGCCGGCAAGGCTCGCCGCGCCGGCCCTGCTGCTCGGCAGCGCCACGCCGGAGGGCTGGCCAAACCAGTCGCCGAGTGCCGACTGGCTGCGTCTGCAGATCGTTTTCGACGGCCCGGCTGGACCGCTGCTTGCGGCACAGTTTGCTGCGCCCCGGATAATCGCCTGTGCCGCCCCGGGCGCTGAGGCGCTGGCCCAGGTGTTGGCCTTGATCGGCCAGGAAGCGCAGGCGCCGCGCTGCGGCCAGCCGGCGCTGCTCAAGCGGGCCGGTGAAATTCTGTTCATCACCCTGCTGCGCTACTTGATCGAACGTCCGGCGGAGAGCGGGGAATTGTTTCGCGGCCTTGCCGATGCCCGGCTGGCCCGAGTGCTGGTCGCCGTGCACGAGCGGCCGGCAGCCCCCTGGACGCTGGAGAGCCTGGCTGCCACCGCCGGCATGTCGCGCACCGCCTTTGCCAACGCCTTTCGCAACTGCCTGCAGCAGACGCCCGGCCACTATCTCGGCGAATTGCGGCTGGCCCTGGCGCGACGAATGCTGGCCCAGGGCAAAAGCCTCAAGGAAGCGGCGCGACACAGTGCTTACCGCAGCGGCAGCGCGCTATCGAAGGCCTTGTCACGGTCAACGGCAAGACATGGCAAAAAAGCGACAGCAAGCGAGCAAAGCGACATCCTGCCGACCACGGCAATTGCAGTGGACCGATCCGTCACCGAGCAAGCGGCAGGACAAGAGCACTGCCATCATGTTTCCTGTTACAAACCTACCCAGCCCGCCTCCAGGCCCTCGCTTTCATCCCTTTTTCACCCAGAGTCCTCATCTTGAACCCTGACCGCATTCACCTGATCGCCACCGGCGGCACCCTCGACAAGCGCTACAACCCGCTCACCGGCCAGCTCGACATCGGCGCTCCGGTGCTGCCCGAGATCTTGGCTGCGGCCGGCATCGCGCTCGACGTCTCGGAAGTACTGAAGAAAGACAGCCTCGACATCACCGATGCCGAGCGCGAGCAGTTGGCCGCCTGCGTCGCCGCCTCGCCGGCGCGGCGGGTGCTGATCACCCACGGCACCGATACCATGGGCGCCTCGGCGGCCTTGATCGCACCGCGGGCGCCGGACAAGACCGTGGTCCTGACCGGCGCCATGGTGCCGTGGAGCGTCGCCGGCTCGGATGCCGCCTTCAATGTCGGCGTTGCCTTCGCGGCGGTACAGACGCTGCCGCCCGGCGTCTATATCGCGATGCACGGCCGGGTGCTGCCGCATGCCGCTTACGTCAAGGATCGGATACAGGGACGCTTCGTCACCGGCTAAGCCGGGCATTTTTGCTGCCATTCACGGTCGACCGTGAATGGCAGCAAATTCGCCCGCCGGTTACGCCAGCCCCGGCCTTCGTGCGACAATCGCGCCCCATGTCCGCTCTAGCCTTTGTCGATCTTGAAACCACCGGCGCCACCGCCGCCAGCGACCACATCACCGAAGTCGGCATCGTCGAAGTCGACGCCGACGGAACGGTCCGCGAATGGCAGCAACTGGTCAATCCCGGCGTCCCGATCTCGTCCTTCATCCAGCAACTGACCGGCATCAGCAATGCGATGGTCGCTGCTGCGCCACCCTTTGCCACGATTGCCGCAGAGGTCTTCGCACGCCTGCAGGGGCGCCTGTTCATCGCCCACAATGCCCGCTTCGACTACGGCTTCCTGAAGCAGGAATTCGCCCGTGCCGGCCTGACCTTTCGCGCCACGGCGCTGTGCACGGTCAAGCTCTCGCGCGATCTCTACCCGGATTACAAGCGCCACAGCCTCGACGCCCTGATCGAGCGCCACCAGCTGCGCGCCGCCGCACGCCATCGAGCGCTGGCCGATGCGCAACTGGTGCACCAGTTTTGGCAAAAAATCCACGTCGACCGTAGCCGCGACGAAATCGCCGCCGCGCTCGACCTGCAGCACGCCAACCCGGCGCTGCCGCCCGGACTCGATCCGGCGATCCTCGACCAGCTGCCGGAAAGCGGCGGGGTCTACCTGTTCTATGGCGAACACCTCGGCCTCAGTGACCAGCCGCTTTACGTCGGCCACGCCCGCGACCTGCGCTCGCGCATCCTGTCGCACTTCCCGGCGCTGCCGCCCAGTGGCGGCAAGCACGAACGCAAGCTGAAGATGGCGCAGGCGGTCCGCCGCATCGTCTGGGAAGAAATCGCCAACAACGAAAGTGCGCAGGAGCGGGAAAAAGCGCTGATCTGCAGCCTGCTGCCGGCCTACAACCGCAAACCGAAACGGAGCTGAAACCGATGAAGAAACTGCTGCTGCTCGCACTCGCCGGCGTCAGCCTCAACGCGGTCGGGGAAGAAATCGGCTGCGTCACCACCGCCTGGAAACTGATCGGCGCCAACCACCGGGTCTGCGTCCATGCTTTCGACGATCCCAAGGTTCCCGGCGTCACCTGCCACATCAGCCAGGCCAAAACTGGCGGCATCAAGGGCAGCGTCGGGCTGGCCGAAGATCCCTCGCAATTCTCGCTGGCCTGCCGCCAGATCGGGCCGATCAGCTTGCCGGCCAAGCTGGCGAAGGACGAGATCGTGTTCAGCGAAGGCACCTCGCTGCTGTTCAAGGAAACCAGCATTCATCGCAGCTTCGACGCCAAACGGCAGGTGCTGGTCTACCTGGCGATCAGCCGCAAGCTGATCGAGGGTGCGCCGGCCAATGCCATCTCGACCGTCCCGCTGCAGCCCTGGGGCAAGGGCGAGTAAACCCGGCCCGGAGATGCAAAACGCCCGCCGGGGTGGCGGGCGCTCGCGGTGCCGAAACGGACAAGCGACTACTGCGGCGCCCGCAGCAAGCGCTTCAATTCGGCGACTTCCTGCTCCAGGACCTCGACGCGGACGCTCAAGGCGGCCAATTCGGTATCCGCGGTCATTTTCACGGTCGACGGCGAAAAATCGGAAAAATCCTCGTCGCCGAGCAAGTGCGCCCAGCGATTTTCACGCGCTCCGGGTGCCCGGGGCAGTTCGCGGACCAACGGCGCTTCGCGCTCAGCCAGTTCGGCAAGAAAAGCCTCGACCGAGGAGATGTCGGCAAAGCTGTACAAGCGCTCGCAATTCAGCCGCAGCTCGCCCGCCGTCTGCGGCCCGCGCAACATCAGCACGATCAGCAAGGCCGCGGCCGGCCCCGGCACGCCGACGGTTTTCTCGAATTGGTGGGCAAAACGCGTCACCCGGCCGCCGCTGACATCGACGACCAGTTTCAGCTCGCGCAAACGATCCAGTGCAATCGCCACCGCCGCTTCGGACAACTCCATCACCGGTTGCCGGCTGGTTTTCTGGTTGCAGCCGGCGAGCAAGGCATTCAGCGACAGGGGATAAGTATCGGGAACGGTCCGCTGCTTTTCGCACAACGTGCCGAGCACGCGGATTTCGTGGGGCGTCAATTTCACGGCATGACTCCAGGGTACAAGTAAGCAATGCTCAAAAATGCGGCTCAAAAACACGAATCGCAGAATCGGGATAGGGGCGGTCAGGATACCTGACCGAGCCCCTCCCACACCACCCGACATGCGGGTCCGCACCGGGCGATTGGTTGAGGGAGTACACAGGCAGCCCCCCCGCGCCCCCCTGGCTTCACCATTTCGAGCGCTTTGGGCTTTGCGCCACCGAGCGGGCTGCCGCCGCCAAGCGGCCTGGCGGCAAGAATTCGGTATCGACGAGAGGAAGGTCCTCGCTCAGCGCGAACCCGCTGTTCAGCCACACCTTACCGTAGTGCAGCGAGACACCCTTGCCGGCGGATACGAGCCTCGGAGCACCAATGTAGCGTGGCGTGGTCGGGTCACCGAGAAACCAGAGGTACAAGTCATCGAGGCGCAAATCAGCGGTACCGCGTCAATATCTATGTTTACATCACTACACAAAGCATGCTCAGGTGCCGCTCGACTACGCAGTTGCTCCGCGACACACTCCTCCCCAAACTGCTCTCCGGCGAGTTACCCGTTGCCGAGGCCATGGCGGAGACTCCGTCTCCAACGGGCCTCCCTGAGAAACAAGCCATCGGCTCCATGGATCGGCAGGCAGCGAGCCATTGTCGACAGCCTGCTCCGCGTTTCAGGGCATGGAGCGGGACATCTGCCCGAGTGCATCCCAGACGGCCATCAAGCCGTCGCGCAGCGTTCTTTCCTCGCCGCTCGCCGGACGGGCATACATGGCCACCACCAAGCGCCGGTCAAAATCGATCATCAGGCTGGCGCCGCCGTCGCCGATCAGCGCAACGCGGCTTCCGCTGCCGCCAAGGTGGACAAAGCCATAGCGTTGTTCGCTCCCTTTGGGCAAGCCGGCTAGCGCGGCGGTTCGCCCCCGATTTTTTGTCGCCAGGGCCTCGACCAGCCAGCTGGGAACCCGGCTACGCCCGGCCGCAGCCCTGGTATCGAGCAGAACCTGCCCGAGCTGGGCGAAATCGTGCAGGGATAGCGCCAGACCGTTCCCCAACTCGTTTCCGGCTGTGTCGGTTAGCCAATGTACCGGGTAACGCGGGGGATTGCGGCGAAAGAGCTGTTCGCAAAACACGTCGGCCAGGGGGCGTTGATAAAGGCTGCTCAGACTCCAGGCCAGCAGGTCGGCATCCGGGGTCTGCTGATTCTCCAGCGGTGGCAAGTCCTCTAGCTTGCGCGGCCAGCGGGCATCGGCAGCCAGCCATGCGCGCACGCCCTCCGGGTGGCCGTCCGACCTGGCCGATTGTGCGCGCCAATCGCTCAACTCCTCCGCCGACCAGTTGAAGCCCTCACTGTTTTCCAGCAAGCGTTGCAGGGAAAATTTGCGCAGGCTGCTTCGCTCGAGCAGCGCCGGTACCGCGCGGCTGAGGGACTGGTCCGCCTTGGCCTTGCCCTGGGCAATCGCAATGCTACCCAGAACGTTGAGCAGGGGACGGGTCGCCCCGAGCAGGAGGCGCGGCTGTTCCGGCCGGTAGCCGTTGCGGTAGCGTTCGCCGATGACCTTGCCCTGGCGCAGAACCAATACCGCGTCCGCGCGCAAGTGACTGTCGAGGACGAACCCGAGATCGCGCAGGCTGGCGTCGAGCGGGTCGCGAACCGGCAGGTTTTCCGGCAAGAGACGCGGCGTGGCGGATCCGATGCTCACCGGCTGGTATTGCCGGGTAGGGACGAAAACCTCCGCCGCCTGCAGGGTAACGCGGCGATGCGCCTCGGATAGCCAGTTGTCCCGGTCGATCCAGGTTCCGATCTGGCCACTGCCCGCGGGCTTGGCGACGAATTCGCAATTTCCGGCTCCAGCCCGCGTAGTGAGCGAGAGCAGGAGGAAAAGCGGCAGCGCGGCCCGATAGATGAGTCTGTGGTTCACAATCCTTCCTCCGCAATGCTGCGCGTCGAGTACAGCCGCTCGGTCGCCAGACGAACAACGTCGTTGAGATTGCCGCTTTTCTCACGGCAGGCCCGCAACCACTGCGCATCACCGCCCTGCTCCACCTGACGTTCCAGGTGCTTGAGCCAGGGCAGGCATTCCAGCGCCGCCGCGTCCTCGGCCAGGGTGTTCAGCATTTCGGCGGCGATCAGCTTCAACGGCCGCTGGCAACCGGCCAGCGGGTCGGAAATCATCGCGTCGAACCCGTAGCGGCAAGCCTGGAACTTGTTGTAACGCGCCACATGCGCCTGCAGGGCGGTGTTCAAGGCGGGCCGCGTGCGCAGCAAGTAGCGAGCGAGACTCTGCGCCAAGGCCGTCAAGGCACACGCCTGGACGATATCGAGCGGCGTATCGCAGACCCGGATTTCGACCGTGCCGAATTCCGGCTTGGGTCTGACATCCCAGTACAGATCCTTGATACTGGAAACGATGCCGCAACGCTGGAGAAAGGAAATATGCTCGATGAAATCGCGCCAGTCCTCCAGCGGCGGGCATTGGCCGCTGAGCGGAAACGCCGATACCGCGTTGAGACGCGCCGACTGGAAAAAACTGTCGACACCGTCGACAAAGGGCGAAGAGGCGGAAAAGGCAATGAATAGCGGAACATGCACCCCAAGCGCCTGGGTCAGCCAGATTGCGTCGTTGGGCGAAGCACAGCCGATGTGCACATGCTGGCCGAAAACAGTGAATTGCTTGGCGAGATAGCCGTAGCGGTGATAAATGCCGTCAAAGCGCTCGCCGGGGCAGATACGGCGTTCCGGCCAGTGATGGAAGGGGTGCGTGCCGCCGCCGGCAAGGCCGATGTTGTTGTTGCGGCAATGGCGTTGCAACACATCGATCAAGCCTCCCAGGTCGCTGGCGATGTCGCGGATGCTGTCGCGCGGCAAGGTGCTGATCTCGATCATGCTCTCGGTGATTTCCAGCTTGATATCGCCGCAACGGCCATCATCCACGAGACTGGCCAGCAGATCGGTCGCGCCGCGCGTCAGATCGAAATTGCGCAGGGAGACCAGTTGCAGCTCCAGTTCCACCCCCAGCGACAGCGGCTGGCTGCGGGCAAATTCTCCAAATCCGCTCATCCGATATTCCCCTTTCCTTCCTCAAGCGACTCGCCCGCCTGGCGTAAAGCCCAGCGGCAAAGAACCGGCCCCAGCAATTCCATGATCGCAGCCGCGAACAGGGGCAAGGCCAAAGCGGGCCCCCCCACCTCGGGATAGAGCGACGCCAATTCGTAAACCATGAAAACCGCGGTCGCCGACAAGGGCTGAATGCCGACGCCAACCAGCAGGCGCTTGTGCCGGCTCAGACTGCCGCCCGCCGAAAGCAGGGCGAGGATCTTGGCGGTGGCGCGCACCGCCAGCAGGGCAAGCGCCTGCAACAGCGAAAGCCAGCCGAATTCCTGCCAGGGCAAGGAGGCACCGACAATGACGAAGAGGACAATGGCCAGCAACCAGTGCCCCTCGGGCAGGGAGGTGTAGCGCAAACTCTGGCGACGGTCGCGGGCGGCGAGCATGACGCCCATCAGGAAGAGGGTGAGGAATACCGGCACCGCCAGCATGCGGGCACAGCCGACCGCCAGCATGGCACTGGCCACCAGGACGAAGACTTGGGCCAGCGACCCCTTGACCAGGCGCCCGGCGATTCCCAGCGCCAGTTGAGCGCCGGCAATCGCGATCAAGCCGGCACCGACGCCGACCCACAGCGGATGCACCGCCGCATTCAGCCAATCATTGCTGTGTTCGGCATGAACAATACCGAGAACGACGGTAAAGGCAAAAAAAGACGCCGCCGAACCGACCGCAGTGTGCAGCAGGATGCGCTCGCTGACCTGGCCCTGTCCCTTGGCTTCCTCGATGGTCAGCAGGACGACTGCCGGCGCCGAAGCCATGGTCACCGCCGCCGTGGCCGCCGACCAGGCGGGCGAGAGACCGATCAGCAGCCAGGAGAAGAGGAAAATCAGGAGGAAGGAGAGGCCGATGTCGTAGCCGGTACTACGCAGTAACTCCCGGCTCCGCCACCACCAGCCCAGGTCCAGGCGCCGCCCGACCTCCAGCATCAGCAGGCCAAGGGCCGCATCGGCAATCGGCCGGGCCTGGACCAAGGCCTCAATACTGATCCAGCCGAGCAACGAGGGACCGCAAAGGATACCGGCAAGCACATAGCCGACCACCTTCGGCCAGCCCCAGTGGCGATGCAGCCATTCGCCGAGCAGGAGACCGGCCACCAGCAGGAGGCTGAACAAGGCCAGGGAATCGATGCTTTCGGGAAAAGGCGGAAGAAAAAACAGGCGCTCGAGCAGGCTTTCCCATAGCTCGCGCGGCCATCGCAACAGCGTTTCCGTCATTAATGCACTCCTTTCACGGTCAACCGCGATTTATCCTGGAAAAAGCAGTTCCAACGCCGGATGGCGCGGATAAGTCGCCGATGACGCCGATTTTTCGGCTTGCCGCCGGGATCACCAGCGCCGACCGCGTGCCGCCTGCAGGAACTCATCCAGAATCGGCGTGCAGTCGAGAAGATCCGGCGCTCCCGGTGGATGAAACTCGGGGTGCCACTGCACGCCGAGAACGTAATTCCTGGCCTCGAGACGGACGGCTTCGATCACCCCGTCGCCCTGGCCCAGCGCCTCGACCCGCAAACCGCGCCCGAGCGCCTTGATCGCCTGATGGTGGATGGAAATCACGCCACCGCCGGCAAGGCCCGGGTAATGTTTTGCCAGCCCCGAGCCCGCGGTCCACTCGATGGCATGCGCGTGACGATCATAGTCGGCGTGCACATGCACTCCCGCCTCCGGCAACTGCGTGGCAATGTCCTGGTAGAGAGTGCCACCGAGCGCGACATTGATCAGCTGGGCACCGCGACAAATCCCCAGCACCGGTTTTCCCGCCTCGACGAACTCATGGAAAAGTTCCATTTCGTAAGCATCGCGCAACCGGTCGCCGGACCATTCCGGCGCAAGGCTCTCCTCGCCATAGGACTGCGGACAGACATCGGCGCCTCCCTGCAAGACCAGGCCGTCGAGATACTGCGGGTAATCCGAGAGGCGGATGCTGCTGCGATGGATGAAGCCGTCGCCGCTGACCGACGGAATCATCAGCACCATCACATCGCGGGACATCACCCAATGGGCGACGGACTGCTCCAGGTAATGCAGCGATTTCGACAGCAGGCCGCTGGCGCCGGGCTGGGGGTGATGAATGCGGGCTGACAAACCGATGCGTAATGGACGGCGACTCATGGTCGATCTCCTCGTTCATTTTCGATATCGGGAAAGCGCGGCCAGCAAGGCAGCGCGCCAAACAAGATTGGAAAGCAATATAATCGATCGCCGCCGGCAGGGCAAATTCCGGCCATGCCCCGCACCGAACGCCATCCCGGCACCGGCGCGGTTTTTCCAGATCGCCACCAGAACCAGAAAATGAGCGAACGCGCACCGCTACCCCCCGCCGCACTCGATGTGCTACAGCAGTTCCGCCTGATCTACGGCACCATGCGACAGTATTTCCGCGAGGTGGAAGAACGTTGCGGCCTGCCTGGCTCGCAAATGTGGATATTGCAAGAAGTGATGCGCAGCCCCGGTATCGGCATCAGCGAACTAGCAGCCCGCATGGGTGTGCACCAGTCGACCTGCAGCCAGTTGGTCGAGCGCTTGCAGCAAGGAAAATACCTGGAAAAACGTCGTCGCGGCGATGATTTGCGGCGCATCGGCCTCTATCCGGATACGGCTGGCAGCAAGACCCTGCAAGCCCTGCCCGGACCGGCAGCCGGCGTACTCCCCGAAGCCTTGTCGCAACTGCCGGAGGCGGTCCTTGAAACATTGAAAATCAATCTCGATCAGTTGATCGGACACCTGCCCGCCGGCAACCGGGACTACGCCCGGACTCCGCTGGCGGAAATGCTCGACCGGGAGCGAGACGAAAACCCATCGTCCTGAGTTTCGCACCGGGTATCAGCCGCTGCTTGCCACCACCGGCTCGTCGTGAAGTTCCATCGACAGATGTTTGCGCTCCCGTTCCTGGATCGAGAGCACCGCGCCGGACAAGGCCTCTAGTTGGCGCCTGACGCCGTCGAGGGCGTCGTGGGTGCGCTTGAACTCGGAAATATCCTGGTTCACCGCAATCGCGGCACGAATTGTCCCGTCTTCGCCCCGAATCGGCATCGCCGAGTTGAGAATGGTCTTGTGACTACCATCAAAGCATTCGATATCAAGCATTTCATTGTGTGAAATTTCGCCGTGGGCAATTGCACGCGCCAGACCCCAGTCCTGGGCCGTCAGCCGCTTGCCGGTTCCCGACCAGCAAGCCTTGTATTCACCAAATCGCTCGACACCAATCCAGCGACCACCGGCCCAGATTGCCTGGCCGGCCGGGTTGCAGGCCACCAGGCGCCCATCCGCGCCGGCAATCCAGATGCCGACCGGCAGGGCATCCAGTATCTGTCGCAGCAGCGACTCGTCAATCTCGATCGTGCTCCCGCTTTCGTCCTTGTGCATGCATCCCCTCCCCGCATTTTCCGGCTCGTCGTTGGTCATGGTCGTTGCTGATCGCCACTGAAGACGGTCGCCGGGCATGGCGACCGCCATGCCCGCCTCACTCCCGGCGGCGGAAGACCCAGCGGCTGTCGTCCGATGCCTCGGCCGCGAAGGCGTACCCCTCTTCGGCAAAGTCCTTCAGCCCCTCCGGGTCGCGGAGGCGGTTCAGGATCGCATGGCGGGTCATCAACCCGCGCGCACGCTTGGCGTAGAAGCTGACGATCTTGTATTGGCCGGCCTTCCAGTCCTCGAATACCGGCTGGATCACCGGCGCTGCAATCTTCTTGCCGACGGCGGCCTTGAAGTATTCCCCGGAAGCCAGGTTAAGCACGCAGGGACGCGACATTGCGGCCAGCTCGGCATTGATCGCCTCGACCAGGGCATGGCCCCAGAAGGCATACAAGTCCTTGCCGGCTTCGTTACTGAACCGGGTCCCCATTTCCAGGCGGTAGGCCTGCATCAGGTCGAGCGGCTTGAGCAGGCCGTAAAGGCCGGAGAGGATGCGCACTTGCTGCTGCGCGAAATCGAGATCGGCGGCACTCAGGGTTTTGGCCGCCAGGCCGTCGTACACGTCGCCGTCGAAGGCAAGCACCGCCTGCTTGGCGTTTTGCGGTGTGAATGGCAGCGACCAGTCCTGGTAGCGATGGTAGTTGAGCAAGGCCAGGGGATCGGACAGGTCCATCAGGGCGGCAATCCCGGCCGGCGACAGCTGGCGCAGCTGGCGTATCAGGGTCGCCGCCTGCTCGAGAAAGACGGGCTGGGTATGGGTATCGAGATGCGACGGGGTGTCGTAATCGAGAGCCTTGGCGGGAGAAAGCAGGATCAACATGGCGATGGATGCAATAACGCATTTTGAGAAAACAGGGACGTGGACATTCTACCGGCTGCTAAAATTGCGTTTTTGTCTTCTTTCCGGAACCTCCATGAAACGTAACCGCTTCGGCGCCCGCGACCGTCTCTCCCGTGAGGCGGCCGAACTGCAACGTCTGGCGAACGGCCTCTCCGAATCCAGTAGCAAGATCGAGGACAGCTATTGGGAAGAACTTCTTGCCGGAGTCGTGGACGGTCTGCTGAACAATGGCGGCGAGGAAGACCTCAGTGCCGCACTCGAGCGCCTGTTCGACAAGAATCCCCGCGCCCACGACGAGCTTGCCGACATCATCGAATCGCGTGCCGAGTCCTTCCGCTTCGAGTCCGGCGGCAAGACTTACGATGTATTGCTTTTTGCCGCGCCGCTGCTGGCTTGGTCACGCTTTTCGATTGCTTCCGGCACGCTGCCGGAAAGCCTGCTCCGCGACTTGAGCGTGCAACTGGGGGCGCACGTTTTCGCTCGCGATGCCCGTATTGCCCTGGTCAACTACCTGTTCAGCCCCGACCAGCTGCCGCGCGCCTATTGCGACACCCAGCACCTGACCCGAAAACTGGGTACCGCCGCGCTACGCGGCACGCATGTCGCCATTGACACCGGCTGCATGGCCGAGACCAACCGTTTTCTCTCCGATGCGCGTTACCTCATCGGCGCGATCACCGTGCCGGCACGGGCGCCGCTGTTCCGCTGGCATGAAAACGATGGCGACAAGGACGTCGCACTCAAGGATTGGCAACGCCAGGGCGGCGCCAACCTGGAATCACTGCTCACCGGCTGCGCCTGGGAGCTGCAATTGCCCAATGCCTACCACGCCGCCTGTCGCGACACCGACCGCCAGTCGCGACCCTATTCCCTGCGGGCATCGGTCGCTTTCCTGCAAACCGCGCTCGGCATCGAGGCAAGCGATATCCGCGCCTTCGTCGGTCCCTGTTACGACGACCGCGAGGTGGAGGAATACCGCGTCGGCCTCGGGCCGCTCAGTGGCGAGGAGGTCTACCACGGCATCGTCTGGCCGCTGCTCGGCAACGAGGACGAAAACAGCGACATCGCCGGCGAAATCGAAACCCTGTTACGCGAGACCGGCGTCAAGGAAGTGCTTTTCCTCGACCATCGTTTCCCGATGGAATTCTGCGACGACTGCAGCGCCCCCATGTTCCCCAATGCCGAAGGCGAACTGGTGCATGCGCAGATGCCGGAAGACACCGCCAGCCACGCCGGCCCGACCCTGCTGCACTAAGTGCCGATGCCCTTTCCGTCATCCACCAACGCCGAGTGGCTGGCCCGCAGCCAGGCCGCGGTCTGGCATCCGTGCACCCAGATGCGGCACCACGCCGACCCGCAACAGCCGCAGCACCTACCGCTGGTCCCGGTAGCGCGCGGCGCAGGCGTCTGGCTGTATGACTTCGACGGCCGGCGTTTTCTCGACGGCATCAGTTCGTGGTGGACCAACCTGTTCGGCCACGCCCATCCGCGCATCAACGCCGCGCTCAAGGCGCAGCTGGACAGCCTTGAGCACGTCATGCTCGCCGGCTTCACCCACCAGCCGGTGGTCGAGCTCTCGGAACGGCTCTCGGCGCTGACCGGCGGCACGCTTGGCCACGCCTTCTACGCCTCCGACGGCGCCTCGGCGACCGAGATTGCGCTGAAGATGAGCTTCCACTACTGGCGCAACCGGGGCCGCCCGGAAAAGTCCCAGTTCCTCTGCCTGGCCGGCAGCTACCACGGCGAAACCGTCGGCGCGCTGGCGGTCACCGATGTCGCAATTTTCAAGGATGCCTACGCGCCGCTGGTGCGCAGTGCTGCGCACGTGCTCCCCGCGCCCGACCAGCGCCTGGCCGAGCCCGGCGAAACCCCGGCCGACGTCGCCCGCCGCGCCGCCGCCGCCCTCGCTGACTGGCTGGCCGAGCACGGCCCGCAGACGGCGGCGCTGATCGTCGAACCGCTGGTCCAGGGTGCTGCCGGGATGGTGATGTACGACCCGGAGTACCTGCGCCTGGCCCGCCAGTTGTGCGACCAGCACGAAGTACACCTGATCTGCGACGAAATCGCCGTCGGCTGCGGCCGCACCGGCACTTTCTTCGCGCACGAACAGGCCGAAATCGACGGCCGGCCGATCCGCCCCGACCTGCTCTGCCTGTCCAAGGGGATTTCCGGCGGCTACCTGCCCCTCTCCATCGTCCTCTGCCGCGACGAAATCTACGCCGCCTTCCTCGACGATGCGGTCGCCCGCGCCTTCCTCCACTCGCACAGCTACACCGGCAACCCGCTGGCCTGCCGCGCGGCGCTGGCGACGCTCGATATTTTTCGGGAAGACGACATTCTCACGGTCAACCGGCAAAAAGCACAAAAAATCGCCGCCATGCTGGCGCCGCTGGCGACCCATCCACGGGTTCGCCATTTGCGCCAACGCGGGATGATTGCCGCTTTCGACGTACTCAGCGACGACCCGCACTTCTCGCGCCGCTTCTATCGCGCCGCGCTCGACCACGAAGCCCTGCTGCGTCCGATCGGCAACACCGTTTACCTGATGCCGCCCTACATCATCGACGACGCCGGCATCGACCACCTCGGCCAGGCGATCACGGCAGCACTGAAGCAGGCGCTTTGAGCGAGGAAAATCCGTGGGCTGCCGGTGTCACGATCTCCCGGCACGATCTCCGCCCCCGGAGTAAGAGGCACGAAGGCCAACCTGGCGATTCCCAAGGAAAAAATACTGTTCATAAACACAGTGACATTCCCTTGGGTTAGAATGGCGCCCTCCTCCAGCCACGGAATTTCCGGCAGCGTGCGCGACAAATCCTGGTTTCTCTATCTGATCGAATGTCTCGATGGCAGCATCTACACCGGAATCACGGTCGATGTAGCGGCGCGTTTTGCCGTTCACCGTGCCGGCAAGGGTGCTCGCTACACCCGCTCGCATCCACCGCGCTGCCTTCTGGCAAGCGAAGCCTATCCCGACCGGGCGGCGGCGGCACGCGCCGAATATCGGGTCAAGTGCCTCTCGGCGGCCGGCAAGCGCCGCTACGCCGAACTTCTCCGCGCACGCAGCGAAAGCGGGGAAACGGCATGAAGGCCGCTCCTCGCGCCCTGCTCCCCGCCTTGCTCCTTTTCTCCACCGGCCTGGCGGCGGCAACGGATCCCTGCAGCGGACTCCCCAAGCCGGGAGTGGTCATCAAGCGGATCGACGAAGCCGTCAGGCAAGATGACCGCTACGGCTACCGCACCCTGACCAGCCTGGCCGCGGGACGCACACGCCCGAACCAGACCGTGCTCGGCCTGACACGCGGCAAGGTGGTCGCCCGCGTCGGTCTGCGCATCGCCCGCCTGAGCGACGCCAGCGGCCGTTGGGAATGTCTGAGTCCGCAGATACAGGTCAGTTTTGGCTACGCGCCGCTGAGTGTGCACGTCGCTCGCGAATTTCCGCCCGGCAGCTGCGCCTATCGGGAAATCCTCGCGCACGAGCAGAAACACGTCGAAGCCTATCGCCAGCATGCAATCGCCATCGAGAAGGAAATCGCAGCGACCTTCGAGGCCCGTTTCGCCAGCGGCGATCAGGTCTGGCGCGGCGCCAGCGGCGAATGGTCGGAGCGCCTGCAACGGGAAATCGACGAACGCTGGCTCCCCTTCATCCAGCGACGTCTGGCGGCGGTCGAGGCCGCCCAGGCGGAGGTCGACGCCCCCGAGGAATACGAGCGTGTCAGCCGCGCCTGCGACGGCGAGATCGTGAAGCGCCTGCAGGCGCCCGGCGCCGGGTCGGCGAAAAAACCGTAAATCCGCAGCAAGAAATTAGCGACAGGCATTCGTGCCTGTCGGTCAAACATGTATTGGAAGGGGTTTGCATCCCCTCCCAAAACGGTCGCCTGAAACCCCGGCCTTCAGGCCGGGGTCGGCTCCCACCGCCCTGAAGGGCGGGGGGTTTCAAACCGGAGTTAGTCTTACGATGAAAATTGCCCGGTAACGCTGTCGACCGTGAATGACACCGCCGGCGGGCAAAACAGCCAAGGTTCCAGGTCGGAAAGCGGGACTCAACGCGGCGGTGCCGCCGGCCACTGAACCGCTCCGGCCGGCGGTCCGGGAGGAGGACCCGGCGGCGGCATCTCGGCCTCCATCTGCCGTTCGCGCATTTCGTTGCGCAGGCGCCGCCGCTCCTCCGGCGGCAATTCACGCCAGCGCAGCGGCGGCCCGCCCTGCGGGGCGCCGTACTCCTGCTGCGCTTCCTGTTGCCAGTGCTGCCGCATCTGCTGCCGCATCTGGCGTCTTTCTTCCGGCGGCAGGTCGCGCCAGCCCGGCTGCGCCCACGGCCCGGCGCCGCCACAGAGGCAGAACAGGGCAAGCAGCAGGAGAAAACGCGGAAGTTTCATGGACGGAAGCCTATCCAAAGCAGTGGCGGGTTCATTGTCCACTGCCGGCAAACGCTTGGCGGGAGCGAATTGTAAAAGAGTTTTTCCCCGGACGACGGCCGGCAAAGCTTGTTACCATTCCTTCCGCTACCGGCCCGGTAACGCCCTATTCTCTGCCGCATGAACGAAAACGGACATCACCTTCTCGTCGTCGACGACGACGCCCGCCTGCGCGATCTGCTGACCCGCTACCTTGGCGAACAGGGCTTCACGGTCAAGGCGGTGGCCGACGCACAGCAGATGGACAAAGCCCGCAGCCGCGAGCATTTCCACCTCATGATCCTTGACCTGATGCTGCCCGGCGAGGACGGCTTGGCAATCTGCCGCCGTCTGCGCGGCGGTGGCGACCAGACACCGATCGTGATGCTGACCGCCAAGGGCGATGAGATCGACCGTATTCTCGGCCTTGAAATGGGGGCCGACGATTACTTGCCCAAGCCCTTCAATCCACGCGAGTTGCTCGCCCGCATCCATGCCGTGCTGCGCCGCCAGGGCAAGCGGCCGCCAGGTGCGCCCGAGGACGAGGCGGAGCCGATTCGCTTCGGCAATATCGAGGTCGATCTGGCGGCCCGCCTGCTCACTCGCGGTGGCGAGGTGCTCAGCCTGACCACCGGCGAATTCGCCGTGCTCAAGGTACTGTTGCAGCATCCCGGCCAGCCCTTGTCGCGCGACAAGTTGATGGCGCTGGCCCGTGGCCGCGAGCAAGGCCCTTTCGACCGCGCCATTGATGTGCAGGTCTCGCGCCTGCGCAAGCTGATCGAACCCGACCCGGCACAACCGCGCTACCTGCAAACGGTGTGGGGCTTCGGCTATGTTTTTGTCCCGGATGGCGGTACGCGTCACGGCGACGGCCGCTGATGCCGCGTTCGCTGCTCGCCCGCAGCTTTCTCCTGCTGGCGCTGCTCGCCCTGACGATGACCAGCGTCTGGCTGGCGCTCTTTCGCCACCTCGACGCCGAGCCACGCGCCCGCGAATCGGCGCAACTGGCGGCATCCACGGTCAACCTGATCCGGGCGGCACTTTTCGCCGCGACGCCGGACAAGCGCCCCGGACTCTTCGCCGAGCTCTCGCAGCGCGAAGGCATCCGGCTGCTGCCGGCCGAAGCCGGCGACCAGGTCGAAGGCATGCCGGAGGGGCGTTTCTTCCACCTGCTGCAAGGTGAAATTGCCACGCGTCTCGGGCCACGGACGCGGGTTGCCGCCGCCGTCGACGGCGTTGCCGGCTTCTGGGTCAGCTTCCGCCTCGACGAGCACGATGACGAGGAATACTGGCTGGTCCTGCCGCGCGAGCGGGCACGCCGCAACTTTGCCCGACAATGGTTGCTCTGGGGGCTGCTGGCCGCCTCGCTGTCGCTGGCGGCAGCCTGGTTGATCGCTTCACGCATCAGCCGGCCACTGAAGGCCATGGCCAGTTCGGCAAGGCTGGTCGGTAGCGGTCAGCAGCCACCGCGCCTGCCGGAAACCGGTGCCGAGGAACTGCGCCAGCTGGCGGCGGCTTTCAATGCCATGGCTGGCGACCTTGCCCGCCACGAAAAGGACCGTTCCGAAGTCCTCGCGGGGATTTCCCACGATTTGCGCACCCCGCTGACCCGCTTGCGCCTGGAGGCCGAGTTGTCGATTGCCGATCCGGCCGCCCGCGAGGCCGCCATTGCCGATATTGCGCAAATGGAAACTGTGATTGCGCAGTTCATGGATTACGCCCGTTCCGAGGCTGGCGAACCTCCCCGCGACTGCGCCCTGGGGCCCTTGCTGGAAACGCTGGCCAGCCAGCGCCACGCGCTCGGGCAAGTCCTGCGGGTCGAAATCGCCGAACTCCCGCTGCTGCCGCTACGCCCGCATGCCGTTCTCCGCGCCGTCGCCAACCTGCTCGACAATGCCTGGAAATACGCGCATGGTCCGGCTGGCGAAAAGGCAGGGATCGAGTTCCGCGCCGAAGTCGTCGATAGCGAAATCCGGATCGAAATCGCCGACCGTGGCCCCGGCATTCCACCGGAGCAGGTCGAGCGCCTGAAGCGCCCTTTCACTCGCCTCGAGCAAGCGCGCACCGACGCCGTCGGTGCCGGCCTCGGCCTGGCCATCGTCGAACGCATTGCCAACTTGCACGGCGGTCGTCTCGAACTGCTGCCACGCAACGGCGGCGGTCTTTGCGCCCGCCTCTGCTTACCCCTGCCGGCCGGCGCGGGGCCGCAACGGCCGGGTTGAGCCGGGCCGGCGCCGGGATTCAGGCCAGGGCGGCACAGGTTTCTTCCATGTCCTGCATGACCTGCGGCAGGATCGCGGTCAGCACCGCCGCATCGACACCCAGTCGCTGCCAGGCGGTGCGGTCGACCGGCATCACCAGATCGTGGCGGCAAGCGGCCAATCCCAAGCCGTGCGACACCGCATCGGCGATATGGATGAGATCGGCCAGCGAATCGGCGGTGGCTGCCGCTGGCGCGTGATGGTCGGCAAGGGCCGCGCGCAGGGTGTCGGGGAAGGACCAGTTTTCGGCCAGGATGCCGCCAATCGCGGCATGGTCGATACCGAGCAAATCACGCTCGGCCACCACCAGCGGACAGTCGTGCTGTTCGCGATAGGCCAGGGCCGCCGATAGCTCACCGGGAAAATTCGCCGCCAGCGCCAGTTGCCCGAGATCGTGCAGGATGCCGCCGGTAAAGGCCATTTCCGGATTGCGGCCATAATGGCTGGCCAGGGCTCGGGCAACCAGGGCGACACCGACACCGTGGCGCAGGTAGCTGCGCAAGTCGAAGCCGGGACACTTGTCGACCTTGAACAAGCCGGTCACGCCGACCGCCAGCACCATGCTGCGCACGGCCCGGAAGCCGATGACCACGACGGCCTCGTTGATCGATGCGACCTTGCTCTGCAGGCCGTAGAAGGAGGAATTGGCAACCCGCAGCACGCGCGCGGCCAAGCCTTGGTCACGGCTGATCAAGCGGACAATGGCGGCAATATCGACATCTTCGTTGTCGAAGGAGGTCAGCAGTTCGGTCACGGCCGCCGGCAGCGAGGGAAGCTGCCGCAGGCGCGAGAGAACCTGTTCGTGGCTGAGCGGGTTCATGTTGCATCCTTGAGAAAATCGAGCACGATCTGCCGCAGGAGCAGGGTCTCCGCCCCGTCTCCCGCCAAATGGAAGCGCGCATCGACTTCCGCCACGATGCGTGCATGCCTGGCTTCGCGCTCGGCAGGGTCTTCCTCGACTTCGCATTCGACGATGACACTTTCGATGCTGCGGCGAGCAAGGGCGGCGAGCAGACTTTCGTTCAACTCGGCGCCGGCCGGAACCAGCAGCCGGCCTTGTCCATCGCTGACGTTTTCCGCCAGACAGAGGCCGGGCAAGGCTTCGGCCAGGGGCAATTCACGTTTTTGCTTCACGCTTTCAACTCCTCAAGCACCAACAGGCGACCACCGCCACTCCCCAGGCGAACCGAACGCCAGCAGGCGAAAAACTGCCTTTCGCCCAGGTCGACCGTGGCATCGCCCACCAGCGCCGCCAGTGCCGGCAAGGTGTCGGCCAGCGGCAGGCCGAGACAGAGTCCCGACTCACCCAGGCAGGCCAGCGCCCTATCGTTGGCCATGACCACGACGCCTTCGAGATCGACACCGATCATCGGCCAGGGCAATTCGCCGATCACTTCCTCCAGCACCCGGGCGGCAAGGCCCGACTGCGATTGCAGCCGGCGGTTCTCGTCGAGGAGATCGCGCCGTTCGTGCTCGACCCGCAACAGCTGGCGCTCGGCCAGCTCGACCTCCTGCTGCAATTGCCGGAATTCGTCCGCCAGGTGGCTCTGGCTCAGGGTTTCCTCAAGCAAGCTGCGCAGGGCGAGAGGATCGAGCGGCAGCGGCAGGATGCGCACCCGTCCGGCCAGCGACGGCTGGTTCAAGGCCGGCAGGCTCAGACAGGCGGCATCGGCCAGCAGGAAGCCATGGCACTGGGCCTGAGCGAGAAAGAGTTCGTTGAGCAGCGCCAGGGTATCGTTACCAGGACGCGGGGCACCGCAGATCACGACATCGGCACGATTTACCGCCAGCCAGGCCGAGGCAGCCGCGCAATCGGCGAGCGCCTCGACTCGATGACCGTCTCGGCGCAACGCATCCCGGATTTCGCCGGCATCGTCGACGGCGACGAAAAGCAGGAGCGGTTCGCGCGTCGGCGAACGCAGGAGGTGGGCGGGGAGCGTCTTACCGGCGCGCAGGAGCGTCGCCATATCCCCCGCCGGCAAGGGACGCGAGAAAAAATACCCCTGGATCACGTCGCACTGGTGCGAGATCAGCAGGGCCAGTTGCTCGGCGGTCTCGACCCCCTCGGCGACCACCTGCAACTTGAGGTGGTGCGCCATGGTAATCACCGCCCGGGTGATCGAGGCATCGTCGGCATCGGCGGCAATATCCTGGACGAAGGAGCGGTCGACCTTGACCGTATCGAGCGGGAAGCGCTTGAGATAGGCCAGACTCGAATAGCCGGTGCCGAAATCGTCGAGCGACAGGGTCACCCCCATCGCCTTCAGCTCGCCAAGCAGCAACACCGCCGCATCGGCGTTCTGCATCAGCATGCTCTCGGTGATTTCCAGGTCCAGGCAGCCGGCCGGGAGTTCGCTGTCGGCCAGGGCCTGCGCCACGTCGCGAACCAGGGTGTCCGACTCCAGCTGGCGGGCCGACAAATTGACCGAAACGCTGGGCAATTCCAGCCCTTCGGCGTACCAGGCCTGCATCTGCCGACAGGCCTCCCGCAGTACCCAGCGGCCAACCGGCAAGATCAGGCCGGTTTCTTCCAGCAAGGGGATGAACTGGTCCGGCGGCACCAGTCCACGGCGAGGGTTTTGCCAGCGGACAAGGGCTTCGACACCGACGATGCGCCCGCTGGTACAACAGGCCTTGGGCTGGTAATGGAGCAGGAATTCGTGGTTCAGGATGGCGTTGCGCAGATCGGTTTCGAGGTAGAGACGATTGCGCACGTCGCTGTGCATGGTCGGGGCATAGGCTTGGTAATTGTTGCGCCCCAGCTTCTTGGCCTGGCGCATCGCCGCCTCGGCATTGGTCAGCAGTTCGTGGGCATCCTTGCCGTCGTCGGGAAAGAAGGCGATGCCGATGCTGGCCGTGGCAAAAACGTCCCGCCCTTCGACCCGGATCGGCTGGATCAGGGTTTCGATCACCCGGCGGGCGACGACTCCGGCCTGTTCCATTTCCGAAACATCGGGCAGCAGCGCGGCAAAAACGTCGCCGCCCAGGCGCCCGAGCACATCGGATTCGCGCAGCAGCCCGGATAGCCGGCCGGCGATCTGGCGCAGCAGCTCGTCGCCGGAAAAGTAACCCAGGGTCTGGTTCAGTTCGCGAAACTGATCGATGTCGATCAGGAGCACGGCCAGCGGAAACTGCTTGCGCCTGGCCAGGGCGATCTGCTGCCGGGCTTGATCGTAGAACATCAGCTGGTTGGGCAGCGCGGTCAGCGAATCGAAATGCGCCAGCCGGATCTGGTCGCGAGCACCGGCAAAGACTTCGGTGATATCTGTGGCGATACCGCCGACGCTGTTCAACTGCCCGCGTTCGTCATGCACCTCGAAAGTCCGCACGTGCAGCCAGCGCAACTGCTCGCCGGGACGCAGGATGCGGAAACGGTGATCGAGCCCGCCGTGAGGCTTGGCGGCCAAGGCCGCGCGCAAGGCGGCAATATCCTCGGGATGGACGTGGCGCAGGCCGTCTTCCGGGTCGGCATAGAGATCCTCGACGCGATGCCCCCAGATCTGTTCATAAGCCTGATTGACAAAGGCCACCTGACCGCTGGCGACATCGGTCAGCCAGTAGCATTCCGGGATATTGCGCGCCAACTGGAGAAAACGCGCTTCGCTGCAGTCAACCGGGTCGCTGCGCCGACAGGCCAGCGGCAGGCCGCATTCGCGTTCGACCACACCGAGCAGGCGGGCCGGATTGCTCTTCAGCACGAAGTCGCAGATGCCGCCGGCGAGGAGACGCGCGGACAACTGCGACTGATCACGGTCAACGGCCAGAACCACCGGCATTTCGGGTACCCGCTCGCGCATCGAGCGCAGCAGATCGCCGACATCGGCCGTCGGCAAATTACCCGCCAACACCGCGATGGCCCACGGCCCGTCTGCCAGCGCCGCCAGCAGCTCCTCCTGCGTGGTGGCGAATCGCGACTCCAGGCAGTAGCCGCGCCCCTGCAACACGCGCAGCAAGCGCTCGCCGTCCTTGCGATCGGACTCCAGCAGCAGTATGCGCAAACCGGCCGTGGCCGGCAGAGCCCTTGCATCCATCCCCATCCCCACCCCTCCCAGGGTTCAGGCGCGGCGCTCGATCAGCACCACGGCCTGCGCTTCGATGGCCTCCTCGCGGCCGAGGTAACCCAGCCGCTCGTTGGTCTTGCCCTTGATATTGACGCAATCTTCGCTCAAGCCGAGATCGCTCGCCACATTGTCGACCATCGATTTGGCAAAAGGTGCCAGTTTCGGTTGCTGTGCGATCAAGCTTGCATCGACATTGACCGGCTGCCAGCCCTTTTCGCGCAACAAGGCGACGGCGGCGCGCAGCAGCACGCGACTGTCGGCGCCCCGGTAACGCGGGTCGGTATCGGGAAAATGCCGGCCGATATCGCCCAGCGCGGCGGCGCCGAGCAAGGCGTCGGTAATCGCATGCAGCAAGGCGTCGGCATCGGAATGTCCGAGCAGGCCGGTGGCATGCGGAATCTCGACCCCGCCGAGGATCAGCTTGCGCCCCTCGACCAGGCGATGCACGTCGTAACCTTGTCCAACCCGGAAATTCATTTGCGCCCCCGCAGAATCATTGCGGCCAACGCCAGGTCGGCCGGATAAGTCACCTTGAGATTGGTCGCATCGCCGCGCACCAGCTTGGGCGCCGCGCCGTCGGCCTCGATCGCGCCGGCTTCGTCGGTCACCTCGCGGCCGGCGGCACGGGCATTTTCCAGTGCCGCGCCCAGTTGACCGTAACGGAACATCTGCGGCGTCTGCGCCTGCCACAAACCGTCGCGCGGCTCGGTGGCAGCGACCCGGCCGCCGGCATCGGCCCGCTTGAGGGTATCGGCAACCGGTACCGCGAGGAGACCGCCGACCGGATCGGCAGCCAACTCGGCGAACAAGGCTTGCAGCATGGCCTGCGACAGACAGGGCCGGGCCGCATCGTGCACCAGGATCCAGTCGTCGTCGGCGGCCACCATCGCCGCTGCCTTGAGGCCGTTACCGACGCTGGCAGCACGGGTGGCGCCGCCGCAGCGCAGGGTTTCCAGCTTGCTACCGAGTTCCGACCAGTCGTACTGCGACCACCAGTCATCGTCCGGCGACAGCACCACCCAGACCCGCTCGATGTCGGGACAGGCGACCAGGGTCTGCAAGGTATGGAAAATCAGCGGCCGGCCGAGCAGATCGAGGTATTGCTTTGGCTTCTCCGCACCGAAGCGCGAACCGCTACCGGCGGCAGGAACAATTGCGAAATGATGTTGCATCCAGTAATTTTACCGAAGAACACTGCTCACAGCGGCTTTCAGGGGCTTGCAGCGCGGAAACGGTCGCCACGAACGCCCTCTGTCAATCGCTCCTTGAGGCATCGGGAATCGCCAGGCCGGAGCCCGAACCTGCTTCTTCCGGCCATTGTGCCTATTGACCGGCATGGATTGAGACCAACATGACTTATGTCGCCCCCGAACTGGCTACCCCGGTTCTCGCTTTTTCCACCGCGCTGGGCATCGGCCTGCTGGTCGGCATGGAACGCGAACGCCGCCCCGACTCCGCCGCCGGCCTGCGCACCTTTGCCCTGGTCTCGATGCTCGGCTGCCTCTTCGCCATGCTCGGCGAACGTACCGGCGGCGGCCCGTGGATGCTGGCGGTCGGCCTGCTGGCGGTGGCCGGGGCCATGGTGGCCTCGAATTTTTCAACACAGCAGGAAGAGCAGTATCGCGGTTTCACCTCCGAGGCTGCGATTGTCGTCACCTACGGCCTCGGTGCCTCGGTCTGGTACGGCTACGCAACGCTGGCGGTGATGCTCGCCATCGCTACCACCGTGCTGCTCTACTTCAAGGCCGAACTCAAACAGATCAGCGAACGCACCACGCCCAAGGACATCAACTCGATCCTGCAATTCGGCGTCTTGTCGATGGTCATCCTGCCGATCCTGCCCAACGAGGACTTCGGCCCCTACGAAGCCTTCAATCCGCGCCAGGTGTGGTGGATGGTGGTCCTGATTTCCGGCCTGGCGCTGGCCGGCTACCTGGCGCTGCGTATCATCGGTGCCCGCCACGGCGCGGCGGTACTCGGCATTTTCGGTGGCCTGGCCTCGTCGACCGCGACCACCATGATGTTCTCGCGCCATGCCAGCAAACACCGTCACCTGGTACGAATGGCGGCCATCGTGATCCTGATCGCCAACGTGATGGTGATGATCCGGCTGTGGCTGGTGGCCGGCGTCGTCGCACCGCAACTGGCGGCAAAAATCGCCACCGTTTTCGCCTGCGGCATCGTTCCCGGCATCCTGATGGCGCTCTACGGCTGGAAAATTCTCGCCGAAGCCGGCGAGCTGCCGATGCCGGAAGTGAAAAACCCGACCGAACTGAAAACCGCGATCTCCTTCGGCCTGCTCTACGCCGGCGTGCTGCTCGCCTCGGCCTGGCTGCAGGAAATCGCCGGCAACAGCGGCGTCTACATCGTCGCCCTCGCCTCCGGCCTGACCGATGCCGACGCCAGCGTGCTATCGACGCTGCGCATGTTCAACCTCGATAAAATCGCCGGCGGCGAAGCGGTGATCGCAGTCACGCTGGCGCTGGTCGCCAACCTGGTGTTCAAGATCGGGCTGGTCGTTTCCATCGGCGGCAGCGCCCTCGCCCGCCACGCCCTGCCCGGCCTGCTGGCCATCGGCGCCGGCATGGGAATCGGTTTGCTGCTGGTGTAAGCAGTCGGCGGCATTTTCGGAGTTTTCCACGGGCGACCGTAGTGATCGGCAATTTTGGGGTCCGGGGGGCAGAGGAACAGCAAAAGCAGCCAAGCCTTTGTCCTGGTTCGGAATTTTCAGCATCAGAGGCCGGATCTGGTGGCCCGGCAACTGTACCCGAGCCTTGCGAGCACATTGCTCGTGTTCGGTAACGATCAGATTGAAGCCGCCTTGAAAGCCAACGAATCGATGGAGTTGCAGCATGAGCCGAATGATTAACGAAGCCTTGGAAACGATGCGTGGTTTGCATGACATCGGCGCGGTAAACAAACAAACGTTGCGTGACTTTGAAACGCAACGCCTGCCGCCGCCCGCCTACACGGCGGAAATGATCAGGCACTTGCGAGAAAAACGGCCTATCGGCCAGATCGTCTTTGCGGCCGCCCTCAACGCCATTATCTCTAGCGTTCAGAAATGGGGAAACGGAGATAAGAAACCCGGTGGAGCGGCGGCACGATTGCTTTCAGCGATTGAGCGCAAGAGGCTGGAAGTACTATCTTGAACAGTGGTTCGCCCTCTTACCCTGCATATATCCCCGCACCTGTGAGCAGGTGGCAGGAAATCGACCTCGGGAAACAGGTTTACGGCCGCCTGGCGATGCCGGAAAACCCCCGCGACCTGCTGCTCCTCGTCCACCCCGGCTTTGCCACGGTCGACGACGAAAATCGCGATTTTTTACTTGCCCATGGACACGCGCTGCTCAACTGCGCGCTGCTCAATGAAGAGGAAATCCGCTATCCGGATGCCGAGCGCAATGTTTTTCGCCTCACCGAACGGCTGCTACAGGTCCTCGCCCACCTGCTACGCCAGCCCGAACTGCAGTTGCTACCGTTACGGCTCTGCACCTACGGTGCGACGACTCCGGCGGCCTTGCGCGCCGCCGTCCAGCGCGACCGGCAAGTTCTTGCCATCGCCGCCTGCGCGGGAGAAATCGACCGTGCCGGCGGCGACGCCCTGCGCCACCTCCGGCAGCCTTTGCTGCTGCTGCACGCTGCCGGCGACGAAGGCACCGTCGCCGCCCATGCCCGTGCCGCCCGCCATTTGCCAACCCCCTGCACCGTCGTCGAACTGGCGGCGGGAGAATCGGCCCTGCTGCGGCAGGCGGCGTGGCCGGGAGACGGAAACGCCGGCGGAAACAGCGGCGGAAACAGCGGCCCCGCCTAAGCGCGCCCTTTACGACCGTTGGCGTTACGAGCGGTAGCGACCGGCTTGCCGGCAGCAGCACCGGCTTGGCGCCTGGCGGCCGGATTCGTTGCCTGCTTTCCGGACTGATTCCCGGACTGGCCGGTAACGGGCTTTTTGCCCGCTGCCGGCGGTTGACCGTGTGCGGCCCGGGCCTGCCGACGCGCCGCGCAGGCGGTGGTGCGCGGGCTCCCGGAATGGCTGTTCAGACCGGTACCGGCGGGTTGCCAGGCGGGAATCAATTGCTTCTTGCCATTGCCGATCAGATCGGCTCGCCCCATCGCCTTCAGCGCCTCGCGCAACAGCGGCCAGTTTTCCGGGTCGTGATAACGCAGGAAGGCCTTGTGCAGCTTGCGCTGGCGGGCGTTGCGCACCGCCCCGACATGCTCCGCACCTTCGCGCTGCAGTTTCTTGAGCGGATTTTTCTCGCTGTGGTACATCGTCGTGGCCAGCGCCATCGGTGTCGGCAGGAAGGTTTGTACCTGATCGAGACGGAAGTTGTTCCTCTTCAGCCAGAGCGCCAGATTCATCATGTCTTCATCGGTGGTACCGGGATGGGCGGCGATGAAGTAGGGAATGAGGTACTGTTCCTTGCCCGCCTCGCGCGAAAAACGCTCGAAAAGCTGCTTGAAGCGATCGTAGGTGCCGATGCCGGGCTTCATCATCTTGGCCAGCACACCATCCTCGGTGTGCTCGGGTGCAATCTTGAGATAGCCGCCGACGTGGTGGGTGACCAGTTCGCGGATGTAGTCGGGCGAGCGCACGGCCAGGTCGTAGCGCAATCCGGAGCCGATCTGGATTTTCTTCACTCCCTTGATCGAACGCGCCCGCCGGTAGAGCGAGATCAGCTTGGAGTGATCGGTGTTCATGTTCTCGCAGATATCCGGGTAGACACAGGAGAGACGGCGGCAGGAGGACTCGATCTTGGCGTCCTTGCACTTGAGGTGGTACATGTTGGCGGTCGGTCCGCCGAGATCGGAAACGATGCCGGTGAAACCCGGCGTCTTGTCGCGCATGTCCTCGATTTCGCGGATCACCGAATCCTCGGAGCGACTCTGGATGATGCGTCCCTCGTGTTCGGTGATCGAACAGAAGGTGCAGCCGCCAAAGCAGCCGCGCATGATGTTGACCGAGAAACGGATCATCTCCCAGGCCGGGATCTTGGCCTCGCCGTAGCCGGGGTGCGGGCGGCGGGCGTAAGGCATTTCGTAGACGCGGTCGAATTCTTCGGTGGTCAGTGGAAAGGGCGGCGGATTAAGCCAGACATCGCGCCGGCCGGCACCCTCGCCGTGCCCCTGCACCAAGGCCCGGGCATTGCCGGGGTTGGATTCGAGGTGGAAAGTGCGCGAAGCATGCGCGTAGAGAACCGGATCGTCCTTGACCTGCTCGTAGGAAGGCAGGCGGATGACGGTGTGAGCCCGCTGGACGCGCCGCGCCGCGCTCCTCGCTCGCGGGTCCGTCAGCGCGGACTTGGCCACGAAGTGCATGGGCTGTTCGCCCTTGCCGGCCTCCTGGCCCGGGTTCCTCGCTCCAGTTTCGTCCATCGCATACGGGTCGGCATGCCTGACCAGCGGCCCCGGCGTGTCGACCTCGGTTGAATCGACCAAGGCCCAGTCCTCGCCGGGCAACCAGCCGGGAGCGACCATGAAGGCGGTACCGCGCAGGTCGCGGATATCGCCGATTTTCTCGCCCTTGGCTAGGCGATGGGCCAGTTCGACCACCGCCCGCTCGGCATTGCCGAAAATCAGCAGATCGGCCTTGGAGTCGACCAATACCGAACGCCGGACCTTGTCCGACCAGTAGTCGTAATGCGCGATGCGGCGCAGACTGGCCTCGATCGAGCCAAGAATGACGGGCAAACCGGGAAAGGCTTCGCGGCAGCGCTGGGCATAAACGGTCAAGGTCCGGTCCGGGCGTTTGTTGGCCTCGGCGTGCGGCGTGTAGGCATCGTCGGAACGGATCTTGCGGTCCGAGGTATAGCGATTGACCATTGAATCCATGTTGCCGGCGGTCACACCGAAAAACAGGTTCGGTTTTCCCAATTTCCTGAAGTCGACCGCGGAAGTCCAGTCCGGCTGGCTGATGATGCCAACGCGGAAGCCCTGGGCTTCGAGCAGACGGCCGATCAGCGCCATGCCAAAACTGGGATGGTCGATATAGGCGTCGCCGGTAACGAGGATGATGTCGCAGGAGTCCCAGCCCAATTGCTGCATTTCCTCGCGGGACATGGGCAGAAAAGGTGCGGGGCCGAAGCGATGCGCCCAAAATTTGCGATAGCCGAACAAGGGCTTGACCGATGCCGGCAGTTGCGGCGTAGTGATGTACTGATTCGATTCCATGCACCATTTTACCGCGTTTTTCCAGCGATACCCGAGCGTGGCAGTCGGGTATACCGTCGGTCTGAAGCGCAGCCCCTCGCGGTCTTTTCGCCAAAGCGTCATCCTTTTCTGAGAAAATCCGCGCTTTGCGACCCCTCATCCCGGATTCACCATGACCTATAAAGTCTTTGTCGACGGCCAGGAAGGCACGACCGGCCTGCAGATCAACGAATACCTCGCGCAGCGCGACGATATCGAACTGCTCAAGATCGATTCCGACAAGCGCAAGGATCTCGCCGAACGCAAGCGCCTGATCAACGCTTCCGACGTCACCTTCCTCTGCCTGCCGGACGCCGCCGCCAAGGAATCGGTGAGTCTGGTCGACAATCCGAAAACCTGCGTCATCGATGCCTCGACCGCGCACCGGGTCGACCCGGCCTGGACTTTCGGCCTGCCCGAACTGGCCAAGGACCAGCGCGCCAAGATCAAGGCCAGCAAGCGCATCGCCAACCCCGGCTGCCACGCCAGCGCCTTCATCCTCGCCCTGCGGCCGCTGGTCCAGGCCGGCCTGCTGCCGGCGGCAACCCAGATCGCGGCCAATTCGATCACCGGCTATTCCGGTGGCGGCAAGTCGATGATCGCCGACTACCAGAACGCGGCCGGCAGTGCGACCGCCCTGAAAGCCCCACGGCCCTACGCGCTGGCGCTGGCACACAAGCACCTGCCGGAAATGCAGGCCTACACCGGGTTGACCGTGGCACCGATCTTCCAGCCCATCGTCGGCCCCTTCTACAAGGGCCTGGCGGTCACCGCCTACCTGCAGCCGCAGCAGTTCAGCCGCGCCGCCGGCCCGGAAGAGGTGCGCCAGATCATTGCCGACCATTACGCCGGCGAGCGCTTCATCCATGTTCTGCCCTTCGACCTCGAAGCCAGCACCGACGGCGGCTTCTACGACGTGGAAGCCAACAACGACAGCAACCGGGTCGATATCGCCGTCTTCGGCAACGCCGAGCGCATGCTGCTGATCGCCCGCCTCGACAATCTCGGCAAGGGGGCTTCCGGTGCCGCGGTGCAGGCCATGAACGTACATCTCGGAGTCGAGGAAAGCCTTGGCTTGGTGTGAGTTGCCAGACCGGGGGCCGGATTGCGGCTCGCCATTCCGCTCCCGGCAGCAGCTTCGCCTGCAGTTCCGGCCTCGCTCGCGGCACACATGAGCTCCGGCCCACCCTCCCCTGAACCAAACTGCATGCGCTGCCAGCATCACGTCATCACCCACGAGCAGGCCATGCCCTATCAGTGCCAGGCACTGGGCTTCAAGAGCGCACGCCTGCCCTGCAAGGTAGTGCTTGAAAGCTCGGGCATGCCCTGCCTCGCCTACACGCCGCGCGCACCGCGACACTGATTGCCGACGAAAGCCGGGCGCCCGGCAAGGGCTTTCAACCGGCCGGGGTCGAGGCGGCGGAAAGCGGCAGGGTGAAGCGGATTTCGGTCCCGCCGCCGTCACGGCTTGCCGCCTGGATGCGGCCACCGTGGCTGTCGACGATATGACGGCAGATGGCGAGACCCAAGCCCTTGCCGCCGGCCGAAGTGCGTGTGCGGCTACTTTGCACGAAGGCCTCGAAAACGCTCTCCAGTTCCGCCTCGGGAATACCGACGCCCTCATCGGCTATGGCGATCTCGATCTCCTTGCCGGCCGCCAGGTACTGGCCGGAAATGGTGATACAAGCGCCCGGCGGTGAAAATTGCAGTGCATTTTCAAGTATCCGGCGCATGGCCTCGCCAATCCGTTCGGCATCGCAATAGGCGTGAATATCCGCTGGGAAAGCCGAGGTATCGAACGCAAGCTGCTTGCGCCCGGCCTCCTCGCCCAAGCCGGCAAGCACCGAGGCCAGTAGCGGAGTCAGCGCCGTGTCGGCACGGACGAAAATGGCGGCACCGGCGTCCAGGGCCGAAAGATCGAGCAGGGAGTGAATCAATTCCTCGAGCCGGGCAGCCGATTCCGAAATACGGGAAAAATACTGCGCGATGCGCGGCGGAATCGCCGTTTCTCCCTGGCAGCGCTCCTCCCCGAGATGGGCAAAGGAAACCACGGCATGGAGCGGAGTTTTCAATTCGTGCGAGACATTGGCCAGCAGGCGCGACTTGGCCTCGCTCGCCTGCTCGGCAATCCGCCGGGCCTCTTCGGCTTCGAGAGTGCGTTCATCGACCATCTGCTCGAGGCCGTAGCGATAGCGTTCGAGTTCGTCCGCATTGCGAGCGCGTTCGGTGATATCGACCACGGTGACCAGGATTTTCTGTTCGCCTTCGACCAGCATCGGCGTCAGGCCGATTTCAGCAATGAATTCGCTGCCGTCCTTGCGCAAGGCGGAAATACGCCGCCCGCCGCCCATCGATCTCGCCTCCGGGGCCTGCAGGTAGTGGGCGAGATGGAGCGCGTGCGCCGCCCTTCGTCCATGAGGCACCAGGCAGTCGACGGACTGGCCGCAAAGCTCGTCCGCCGTATAGCCGAGGGCAAGCTCGGCCGAGGCATTGCAAAGCTCGATCCGGCCCGTGCATCCGACAATGAGAATGGCAAAGGGCGCGGCGCTGAGGACCGAGGCCAGGCGCTGCTGCGACTGGGCGAGTTCGAGATTGGAGAGTCGCAATTCCTCGGCCTGCGTTCGCAGGCGCTGTTCGCGCGTGATCGTCGCCGTCATGTCGGTGATCTGCAGCATGCAGGCGGCACCGGAGAGCGAGACCAGCGGGACGACATGGATCATGTGCCGCATGCGCGTGCCCTGCCTGCGATCCGGATCGTTGCGATAGAGCGCGAGCAAGGTGCCGTGCAGGGCGGGCGACAGGAGCGAGGGCATCTGCCGCTCGATGGCGAAATTCACCGCTTCGATCAGGCGGCTACCGGCCACCTCGGGAAAAAGTCCGGCCAGCGGCTGACCGAAAGCCGCTTCCGGCCGAATCCCGGTGACGTTGACCAGCCAGTGATTCCAGAGCACGACCCGGCCGGCTGCATCGAGCGCAATCACCCCATTGGCGAGGGCATCGGCAAAACGACGGATTTCGGCCAGGGCGCCGTTCATTGCAGGCCGCTTTTGACAAGATAGGCGTCGAGGCACTGCAGAAGCGCGGCAAGTGAGGTGACGCTGAGGAGAAAAACGATATGCCCCTGGATGCGATGCTGGCTGATGCGCATCTCGACCTGCAGGAAAAGCACCATCGAATCGCCGCTTTCCTCGCCCAGGGCTTCGAGGAAGGTGTTGCAGGTATCGCCGAAGCGGTGCACCGGCAGGGTGCCGCTGAAGGCGATCTCGAGCAGGTCGGCAACGGCGCTCATGCAGGCGTTGAGAATGATGTTCCCAACCTCGCACATCGCCTCCTGTTCGAGCTCCGAGAGTTCTTCGACACTCAGTTCGACCGCCCCGGCCATCAGGCGGACGATTTCCAGGGCATTGGTTTCGGGAAAGATCAGAATTGCCTGCGAATCGAAATCGCCGGTGAATTTCTGGCTCACCATGCTGAACTGGCGAAACTCCAGACCGTGCAGGTTTTCCTGGATGCGGTCCAGCGGGCAGAGGGAAATCGCCGGCGCCGTCAGCTCGATCTGGCTACCGACCACCAGGCTGAGACTGGAACCCGCCCGGCCGACACCGATATTGAAAATCTCCGCCAGGGCATCCTGCTGCAGTTCGCTAAGTTGCACTTCGCTGAGTTGGCGCACGGATCATTCCTCGAAACAGGCGATCATCTGCGCGATGCTGGCTTCCGTCACCGGTTTCTTGATGAAGAAGAGATTGAGCTTGCGACTCTCCTGCTCGGTGCTGGACTGGATATTGGCCGTGCATATCGCAATGCGGATTTCCGGGTGCCGGATGCGGATGCGTCCGGCGGCTTCGAGGCCGTTCATGCCCGGCATATTCACATCCATGCTGACGAAGGTCGGCCTGCAGGCTTCGACCTGCAGCAACGCCTCCTCGCCGGAAGCGGCTTCGATCATGGTCCAGTCGGGGCGCTTCTGACCAACGATGGCACGGATCAGCATCCGCGACATACGGCTATCATCAACAATCAACAGGCTGGGCATCGGGTTCGGGGTCTGAGTCATTGCTCGTAGCGAAGACGGGTCGGCAATCCCGGATATTCCTTTGCCGCCGCCGTTTTGTCCAGCGAATGGCAAAAATGCCGGAGAAAACATGGAAAAATGTTGCAATGCACAACAAAGCCCCATATAATGGCGGCGAATGAATCTCCGATGTTCCGCGACCCGATTTTCGATGAACGGGGAGTCCGCCCGCGATTGCGGGCTTTTTTGTTCGCGCCCTTTGCTACTTCGTGGCCAGGTTGGCGCAAAGGAACCCAGATGACGACGACCAAAGTGCTTGAGCATCTCAAAAAATACGGCCAATTGCTCGATTCCGAGATTGCCCGCGCCACCAAGCTCCCACTGGCGGAAGTGCAAGCCTCGATCATGGAATTGTCCGCCTTGGGCGAAATTTCCAAGTGCAGCGTCACCAGCTACATCAAGGGCCGCCCGGTCGAACACCTGCAATGCCGGATTTCCGGCTTTGTCCCCCGCCCTGCTCCCGGCCGCAAGCCAGCGGCGCGCTGAACCTCCCGCGCTCCCGCAAATACGGCTCGAACCGGCTCATCGCCGCCTGCACGAACGCCGCGAAAGCATCCCGCGGCGATGGCGCCCCTCCCGCCCTCGGCCTGCCGCTTGCGTCAAACCATCTTTTCGGATTCAAGGGCTTTTCTCGGCAGCCGCCCGCCCCAACGCTGCGGCTACCTGCGGGTAATAAACCAGGCAACTGGTCTGCAGCAGGCGCCCGACCCGGACCGATTCGGCGATCTCGCGCGCAGCCGGCGACTGGGTGAGCAGGGGCAGAAAATTCTGCCGGGCATCGAAGAGGCCGAAGATGTGCACCAGCAACCCCGCGCATTGCTGGTAGTGATCGGGATCGAGATTGGCCCGCCGGCTGTCGCTATCACAGGCATCGAGGTAGGCTGCCGCCCGCCCGGCGACTTCTTCAAAAGCCTTGAGGCTGCTGAGATTGAGCTTCTGGGCCATGATTTCCTCCGCAATCGGACAAGGACAAAAAACCTGGAAAGTGCCGCCCTGACGCGGATAGATCGCCGACGGCGGAGATTTACCGCAATTTTCCGGTGCTCCGGGCACACTTCCGGCAGGTGTTTTGCTAAAGACACCACCAGTTCCTGGAAACTCCCTCTTGAGAACTTCGTGTCCATGCGCAGCATCCGCGTCTGGAATGAGGTTTCAGGAACAAACGGGCAAGCTGATACCTATAACGTCCGGGAGGGTGTTCAAGTTGAGTCGCGAAACAAAAAAACCTTGGCGATTCATACCGGCTTCGCCTTCCCGTGCCTGCCACGAGAGAGCCACGGGAAGGCAAAATTGCGAAAAACCACGGTCGACCGTGGTTTTTCGCGCTATTTATCATGAGCAATGCCGCCCCGGATTCGATGGGCGCCCCCGGCAGCGGTGCGATTGGCCCGGCAAGGCATATCCACTCCATGACCCAGGCCAAGCCGGATTGCTGAAGGAATCGTCTCGAGCAAGAAATTAGCGACAGGCATTCATGCCTGTCGGTCAAACATGTTTGGGAAGGGGTTTGCATCCCCTCCTGAAACGCTCGCCTGAAACCCCGGCCTTCAGGCCGGGGTCGGCTCCCCCCGCCCTGAAGGGCGGGGGGTTTCAAACCGGAGTTAGTTTTACGATGAACAAGGATAGAATTCTCGCCGCACAAAAATTCATGGTGCCGCTGACCCTGCTGATCCATCTCTGGGTCGTCATCCATGGTCATGCCGCCGACGGCGCGCTGTGGGGCACGCTGTATTTCGTGCTCTTCGTCTATGCCGAGCTGTACTGGGCCTGGCGCAGCTTCAACGAAAGCGGAATCAGCCCCTTCTTCGTCTGCAGTACCTTGGCCGGGCTGTGGTGGCTGTTCCTGTTCGCGGTACGTTACCGTGATCGACGGCAGGCTGAACCGACCTGACACGCCCTCCGGCCCCAAACCCGCTTGGCGCAAAGCTTTTTTGCCGATTTTTACGGTCGACCGTAACCGATGGCCTTTTTCCGCTCAGGCCAGCCGGGCCGAGAGCAGCAGGTTGCGCGGCGTCAATTTGCGGGCGCAAAAGACGCCGAGACCGACCTGGTAGCCGCGTTCTTCGAGGTGCACCGCGAGATCGAGCGCCAGCCAGATTTCGAGTGCGCGGCGGAAGGCATGGCGGACCACCGAATAGCGCATCAATTGATCGCGGCGGCGCCAGCCGGCGCGTTCGCACTCGGCCAGTACGGCGGCGGAAGGCAGCGGCAAGCCCTCGCGCGGGCACAGGTAGCCCATGCACTCGGCGAAGGACGCGCGCAGCCAGGCATCGGGCACCGGCTTGAAATTGCGGTAGTCGCCGGCGCCGCCCTGCGCGCAATCGTGCAGCCGGCGGTAATGGTCGAAACCCAGCTTCCAGGCCAGGGCCTGGTCGCGCAGCCGGGTTTCACGCGCCTTGGCGGTGACCGTTTCGGTGACCGCCAGGCGGGTGTCGTCGCGGCACAGGCGCAATTCAAGCGGCTCGGCCAGCGGCTGGTAATGCGTCTCCACCCCCCGGTAATAACAGCAGGGCGCGACATCGAGGGCGGCGACGCCGCAGCGGGCCCCCTCGCGGATCAGCCGGCGGTGCAGTTCGCCGCAGGCGTGCAGCGCCACCGCATGCTCGCCGTGACGCGGCCAGTCGCTGACCGCCAGCGCATCGGCGTGCACGAAATCCTGCCCGGCCCGCACCCGCGTTGCCAGCGCGGCGCCGGCAGCGCATAGCCCGGCGTCGAAGTCGAGGCTATGCACCGGCACCTGCCAGGACAAGGCCAGCAAGCGCCCGAGGTGGCCCTTGCCGCCGCACCAGTCGAGCACCGGGCGTTGGCCTTCAGCCACCGTCTCAGCGCTGCGTGCCGCGTTCGCCGCCGCCGCAAAGGCCTCGATCTGGGCCTTTTTGCGACCGGGGATTTCCCAGTCCCAGAAACTGTTAGCCGGCGGCTGCGCGGGCTGCGCCGGCAAATCGGGCAAGGCGGTCAGCGCCAGCAGTTCGCCGACTTCGGGCAGATGGGTTGCGAGCAGGCGCAAGGCGGCGGCGCCATCGTCGTTGAGCCGGGTCACCTCGGCCTCGGAGAGCGCCAGGACCTGCGCGGCCAGCGCCGGCCACTCCTGCGTCCACGCCGGTTGCAACTCGCGGAAGGGCTGCGGCTGCCACAGCCCGCGCCAGGCGTGCAATTGCGCGTCGAGACGGCGGCGGTGGCAGCCCGGCGGCAGCGGCGTGCCGGCCATCAGCGGGCGGCCCGGCGTTCGCGCCGGCGGTAGCCGAGCCAGGCCGGAACGATGGCCGCCAGTAACAGGGCAAAGCCGGCCAGCAACGGCCAGAGCACGGGCTGGTTCCAGTCGCGCCGCGCCTGTTCACGGTCGACCACGTCGATCCGCTGATATTTGAGGATGTTGTTGCCGACATCGCTGGGTTTGCGGTTCTTCAGCCAGCGGTGGCCCAAGGTGTAGCTCTTGGGGTGGAAGCCGAAGACCCAGGGCGCATCGTGCTGCAACTGCCGGTTCATGCGGCGGATGATCGCCAGCCGTTCCGGGCTGTTGTCCATGTGCTTCATCCGCGCGAACAGCCGGTCGAACTCGGGGCTGGCGTAGTTGGCGGTGTTCTCGCCGCCCGCGCTGACCTTGCTCTCCTTGCCGTCGAGCAGGAAGAAGAAGTTTTCCGGGTCCGGGTAATCGGCGTTCCAGCCCAGGTAGTAAAGCTGGACGTTGCCCTTCTTCAGCTTGTCCTGGAACCGGTTGAAGTCGGTCGGGCGGACCACCAGCTGCACGTCGATCTTCTGCAACTGGCGCACCAGCCAGTCGAGCCGCGACTTTTCGCCGGCGCCGCCGCCGGTGGTGTCGAGGTAAAGCACCAGCGGCTCGCCGCTTTTGGCGTGACGTCCGTTCGGGTAACCGGCCTCGGCGAGCAGCCGCTTGGCGGCCTCGACCGGCTTGCGCCGGGGTTTGCCGTCAACCCAGTCGTAGACGTAGGGGTTGATCCCGGCCTCGCCGTCGTCAAAGCCGAAGATCCCCGGCGGCAACGGCCCTTGCGCCGGAATGCCGCGACCGTTGGCGAAGATCGAGATGAACTCTTCCTGGTCGATTGCAATCGCCACCGCCTGGCGCAGCTCGGCTTGCGTCTCGGCGAGCCCGCCGACCACCGGGTCGAGCAGGTTGAAACCCATGTAGAAGGTCGAGGCCTTGACCGAGGTCAGCAGGCGGATGCCCTTGCTGGCCATCTCGTCGCTGAGGCCGACGTCACCGTCGATGCCGATGCGCACCGCCTGGTCGAAGCTGTCGGAAGAAATCCCGGAAGCGTCGTAATAGCCCTGCAGGAACTTGTTCCAGTACGGGATCGACTCCTTTTCCCGGGTGAAGACCGCTGCGTCGAGCAACGGCAAGGGCTGGCCGCAATCGGCGAGCAGGCCGGCGGCACGGTCGCCGGCCTCGCCTTCGCAAGGATAGGTCTCGCCGTGGAAATTGGGGTTGCGGCTGAGCACCATGCGCCGATTGGGGTCATTCTCGGTGAGCATGAACGGCCCGGTGCCGACCGGCCACCAGTCGAGGCTGAGGTTCTTTTCGGCCATCCCCGGCTGCGCGTAGAAGCGGTCGACTTCGCGCGGCACTGGCGCAAAGAAGGGCATTGCCAGCCAGTAGAGAAACTGCGGATATTTGCCGTGGATGCGGACGCGCCAGGTGTAGCGGTCAACTTTCTCGACACCGGTCAGCGGAAACTCGTCGAGGTCGAGCCAGGCGTCGCCGGTGGCCGGTTTGCCCGCTTGTTTACTGGCCGCTGCCAATGCGTCGCCGAGCGCCTTGAGGCCGACGATCTTGTCGGCCATCATCCCGTAGATTGGCGAGTGCAGGCGCGGATGCGCCAGCCGCTTGAGCTGGTAGATGTAATCGTCGGCAACCAGTTCGCGGCTGTCCTGCTGCGGAAAATCGGCCGGCGACTGGCGCCCGGCAGCGGCATTTTTGCCCAGATACAGCGGTTGACCGTGGCTATCGCGGGCAAAGGCCGGATGCGGCTGGTAACGGATGCCGGGACGCAGCTGCAGTTCGTAGACGCTCTCGGCGATCTGCTCGGCAGGCGCATCCTCCGGCAGGCGGCGGCCGGCGGCGTCGAGGAAGCGCGGCTGCGGCACCTCGGTCAGCGTCGCCGGGATCAGCTGGTAAGGCCGCTTGAGGTAGTGGTATTGCAGCGGCGGTTCGTAGATCTGGCCGGTGAAGGTCGCCTCGTCCTCGGTATAGGACTGCGCCGGGTCGAGGTGCTTGGGCCGCTCGCTGAAGGCGGTGTACAGCACCTGCCGGCCAAGCTGCCGGGCGCCGTCCGCCGGCGGATAGGGATCGTTCCACGGCGGGCTGCAGGCCGCCAGCAGCAGCCCGGCGAGCAGCCCGAAGGCCACCCGCCTTGCGCTCCAAGCTGTCACCCGCACGGCTGGCATCCTTTAAATCACGACCAGCGTCTGCCGACCGTACCACTCGTCGCCGGCAGCGACCGTCACCGGATTGTCGGCGGCGGCGGCTTCGACGCAGAGGAAGCGGCGCCAGCCGTCGAGCGGCAGGTCGTCGATTTGATTACAACGATCCACCCAGGGATTCCAGATCACGGTATCGGGAAAATCGCGCTGGTGGATGCCCAGGCTGTAGTTGCCCGCCTGCAGCAGGAACGGCCGGCCGACATTGCGGTAGACCCGGTCGACCTCGCTCTCGACCACCAGCTGGGTGCCGGTTTCGCGCACCTCGCGGTCGCCGAGCACGGCATCGCGGTAGGTATAGCCATGCACGCCTTCGAGCGCCGCGTCCTCGACCTGGGTCAGGCGCAGGTAGCTGTGCAAGGCACCGGTGAAGCTGAATTCGTCCTCGCCCTCGTTGGCGACGCAGAGTTCGAGGTCGATCCGGTCGGCTTCGAGCATCACCGTCAGTTCGAGACGGAAGTAGTGCGGCCACAGCGCCCGGGTCAGTTCGTCGTCGCTGATTTCCAGCGTCGCCAGCGCGAAATCGTCGCCGCTACGACGGGCGCTCACGGTCCACTCGCGGGTGCGGACAAAACCATGCTTGGGCAGATCGCCGAGACTGGCAAACTGCGGGAAGCAGACCGGCACGCCGCCACGGATCGGCTGGCTGCCATCGAACACCGCGCGTTCGGAAAGGTAGAGCCGCTCGCGGCCGTCGGGCGTGATCCACGACAGCAACTGCCCGCCGAACAGCGCAATCGTCGCGCTGGCGCCGTTGGGCGCGGCCAGGCGCAGTGCCGGCTGGCCGTTGAATTCGATGTCTTCAATCGTGTAGGTCTTGGGGGGCATGGGGATCCTTGTTTTTTTCGGTGCCCTGCGGGCGCAGGGGAATGATGCGGGCGGTCGGCCGTGGCGCCGCGCCGGGCTCGGGAAAATCGAGCATTTTCCCGGCGGCTGGGTCGCCCGCTTGGCTGTCTGCTTGATTGACCGCGCGCTCGGCCGGACGGGCGGCGTGGCGGATGCTCAGCCACTCCAGTTCCTGCCCGAGCAGGGTGACGCTGCCGGCGCTACGGTTGAAGCCGCTTTCGGAATACTCGAAGGCGTAGATTCGGCGCAGCCGCAACCGTCCCTCGTCGTCGCGCGCCAGGCGCACGCCGCGCCCGACCACGCTTTCGTCGAGGAACTGCCAGCCCTCCTCGGCACAAGCCGCGCGCGCGGCGGCAACGCCGGCCTCGCGCGCTTTCAGCGTGTCGAGCCAGAACCAGATGCCGGCCAGGGCCAGCAGCAGCAAAAAGCTTTCTTCTATCGGCATGGCGGCGAAGTATACTGCGCCCATGCTCAGTTATCGCCATGCCTTTCACGCCGGCAACCACGCCGACGTGCTCAAACACCTGATCCTGGTCGATATTGCCCGCTATCTGGGGCAGAAACCGGCCCCCTTCTGGATCATCGACACCCACGCCGGCGCCGGCCGCTACGCGCTCGATTCGGCGCACGCCAGCAAGCTCGCCGAATACAGCGACGGCATCGGCCGCCTGTGGCAGACGCCGGACCAGCCGGAAATCGTCGCCGACTACGTCGACCTGGTCCGCCGCCTCAACCCCGACGGCAAGCTGCGCCACTACCCCGGCTCGCCGTGGCTGGCCAAGGAACTGTTGCGCGACAGCGACCGCCTGCGTCTCTACGAAATGCACAGCACCGACCAACGCCTGCTCAAGGAATGCTTCCAGAGCGCCGGCCGCCAGGTCGCGATTACCGAAGGCGACGGCTTCGCCGGACTCAAGGCGCTGCTGCCACCGCCACCGCGCCGGGCGCTGGTGCTGATCGACCCGTCCTACGAGACCAAAGCCGACTACACCGCCGTGATCAAGGGCCTGCAGGAGGCGCTCAAGCGTTTCCCGACCGGCACCTACGCGCTGTGGTACCCGACCCTGGCCAAGCGCGAGGCCTTCGAGTTACCCGACCGGCTTAAAGGCCTCGGCGCCCAGAGCTGGCTGCATGCGGTGCTACAGGTCAAGGCGCCGGCCAAGGACGGTTTCGGCATGCACGGCAGCGGCATGTTCGTGATCAACCCGCCGTGGACGCTGGAAAAGAAGCTGCATGCGGCACTGCCGCGGCTGACCGAACTGCTCGCCCAGGATGCCGGCGCCAAGTACCTGATCGAAAGCCAGGAAGAGTGAAAATCGCCGGTATTCACGGTCGACCATGAATACCGGGAAAAACCCCGCCCGGCCGTCCTTCAGCCTTTGAGGCCGTGCTCGATCATCAGATTGATCAAATCGCGCTTCTCCGGTGCATTGCTCGCCTGCAGGAGGTTGAGCGCGGTTTCCCCCTTGCGCGAGATGGCGCCGAGATCGGCGCCGCGCTCGATCAGCAGGCGCGCAATGTCGAACATGCCACCGGAAATCGCCAGCATCAGGGGAGTGAAGCCAAAGACATCGCGGACATTCAATTGCGCCTTCCTGGCAATCAGTCTTTCGGCAATCACCCGGTAGCCAGGCGTCGTTTTGCCGCAGGCCACCAACAGGGGAGTCAATCCGAGATTGTCGCGGGCATTCACATCCGCCCCGGCCTCGATCATGATCTTGGCAACAACCGTATGCCCACGTCGCAGCGCGGCAAGCAGTAGCGGAATTCCCTCGTCGGTCGGCGGCGGTTTGAAACCGGCACGGATGAACAGATCGACCAGTTCCTGATTGCCGGCGCGAAAAGCCCGCAGAAAGGCATCGCCGGTGAGCATCACCTTGCGCGCCACCAGGCGTTGCGCGGCGTCTTCCTTGCGCTCGGCAGCGCGGAAATTCTCGACTTCGTGGTACTCGCGCAGCTTGACGATGTCCTTGACCACCTCGGATGGAAAACCCTGGCGGCCACCGCGCTTGTCGATCAGCAGATCGGAAAAGTAGTCCTCGATCAGCGGCATGCCCCACAATTCCTCGATCTTGATCAGGATGCGTTCGTACTGCGTTTCCAGATGGATCGGGTAATCCTTGCCCATCGCGGCGAAGAGCGGGTGTTTCATCGGCTGTCCTGCTTCAATTCGGTATATTTGACACGCGAGCCGCGTACCTTCTCGGCCGGGTATTTTGCGGCATTTTTTGTGATTTTGGCATGTGCCGCCGCCAGCAGGTCGATTCCGGCACGTTCGGCGACGAGCAGAAGGTAGAGCAGGACATCGGCGCACTCGTCGGCGAGCGCCTCACCCAGGCGGGGATCGCCGGGCAGCGCCTCGATCTCCTCGTCGCTGCGCCATTGCGTCAGCTCCAGCAACTCGGCGGCTTCCAAGTTGAGGGAGACGATCAGGTTGCGCAAGGAATGAAAGCGCGACCAATCGCGTTCATCGCGAAAGCGCAGCAAGGCAGCGGTCAACGCCGGCAAATCAACGCTGGCTTTTTCCATTATCCGCTCCGTGTCGATTGATCAAAAACAAGCCTCGCCCGCAAACCTTTTCAGAAGAAGGATGGCGGGCGGGTGGCGGGGCGTGCTCCCGAGCATTGCAGCGCTTGGCGAGTGTGGATTGAAACATGGTCAGCCCGGGATAATGCCAGCAGCAGTAGCCGTGGGCAATGCCGGCGCAATCGCCGCTACAATCGTGACCCCACCTTGTCCCGACGCTCCCATGCCCTTCGCTTCGCTCAATTCGCGCATTTTCCTCGGCTGCCTGCTCGGCCTCGCCGGCGGCAGCTGGCTGGCCGACCGGCCTGGCGAGCCGCTCACGGTCAACACGCTGTATGCGGCAAAAATGCTCGGCAACCTGTTTCTCGATCTACTGCGCATGGTGCTGGTGCCGCTGATCTTCGCCTCGATTGCCGGCGGCGTCGCCAATCTGCGTGCGCACCACAAGATGCACCGGGTGTGGACCACGACGCCGATTTTCTTCTTCGCGACGATGGCGCTGGCGATTTTGCTCGGCTTCTCCGCCGCCCACCTGTTCCGCCCCGGCGAAGGCCTGCCACTGGCCATGTTCGCCGACGCCACGGCGCATTACCAGGCGCGCCAGATGCCGCTGCCGGACTACCTCGCACAGTTCATGCGCGGGCTGTTCCAGAACCCGTTCAAGGCGCTGGCCCAGGGCGACATCCTCGCCGTCGCGATCATCGGGCTGTTCCTCGGGATTGCGCTGGTGGTCGGCAGCGAACGCTTCAAACTGCTGCGGCAGCTGATCGACGAGCTACAGGACCTGTGCCTGCTGGTCGTCGGCTGGATCATGCGCCTGGCCCCGCTCGGCCTCGCCGCGCTGCTGCTGCAACTGGTCGCCACCCAGCAGGGTGCGCTCTTGGTCGGTCTCGGTCACTTCATTGCGGTGGTCACCGGCACCACCCTCTTCCACGGTCTGATCGTGCTGCCGGCGCTGCTCTGGCTGTGCACCCGCATCTCGCCGCTGACATTCTTCAAGGGCGCGCGCGAAGCCCTGCTCACCGCCTTCGTCACCTCGTCGAGCGCCGCGACGCTGCCGATCACGCTGCGTTGCACCGAGCAACACCTGCATGTGCACAAGGACATCGCCGGTTTCGTGGTCCCGCTCGGAGCAACGATGAACATGGACGGCACGGCGCTTTACGAGGCCGCCGCCGCACTTTTCATCGCCCGCCTGGCCGGGATCGAGCTCGATCTTGCCAGCCAGGCCATCGTCTTCGCCGTGGCCATGCTCGGCGCCATCGGTGCGCCGGGAATTCCCAGCGTTGGCATGCTGTCGATGGTGCTGGTGCTGGAATCGGTCGGCCTGCCGACCGAAGCAATCGCCATTCTGCTACCGATCGACCGCCTCCTCGACACCACGCGGACCATGGTCAATGTCGAGGGCGACATGATCGGCAGCCTGATCGTGCAGAAACTGGCCGGTGGCGAACGCCCGGACAGAGCATCCTGAATCTGCCCGGAACGCTTCGGACCTATTGCGCGTACAGCACGTCGCCGGGGCGCACCTGCAAGTTGGCCGGCGGCGTCTGCATCTCCAGGATGGAGAATTTTGGATAGACGGTACGCACCACCGCCTGGGTACGGGTCGACTTTTCTCGCCCCAGGGGCGTGCCGGTCACGCCCCAGACCGGGGGATCGCGCCAGTTATGCAGACTCAGGGTATCGCCGACCGAAAGACCGGACTCCGATCCCGCATCCACCTGCAGCTTGTCGCCAGACACTTTCAGAACTCGGGCGATAAAGGGCAGGCAGGCAACATGCTCCTCCGTCCAGGCGGCAATGGCATCGAGTGCGCCCCCCCAGGCCACACCGAAATCGGTACCGTAAAAAGCGGCCGAACCGACGCTGTGACGCGAAGTCAGCTCGAGATCGCCGCGAACCTCGCGGGTAAAGCTGCGCCGGGCAAGAACCTCGCCATTGGCGCCGTCGTGGAGGAAGGCCTCGATCTGTATGGTCCGGCGACGATCGGCGGTGAATATCGAGCCGGAAACGCCGAGGTCGCGATAGACCCCGGAAAGAATGTACTGCCCGCGAAAACGCCGGGCCAAGCCGGCCAGCGGCGACTCGGCATCGTCCGGGGCCGTGCGCAGGACGGGCGCACGCGAGGGCGAGACATAGGGATAGGCGCTCGCTTCGTACTCAGCCAGCAAGCGCCCGCGCCGAACCAGTTTTTTCGCCAGTTCGACCGCCGTCACGGCACTGATCCGCAACTGCTCACCCGGCAATTTCTGCTCCGGATATTCCAGGGCGAAGGCCGTCACCACCATGCGATTGACGTAGGCCGTGGTGCATTGCTGGCGGCACTCGCCATTTTCCGGCAGGGCGACGCGCAAAATCACGGTCAACTCATCGGCCAGGACTTTTTCATCGACCACATCGACCCGGCCGGTACAGGCCGTGGCACTGACCTGGACCGTCTCGGTGGCCACGCCAGCCTGCACCAGTGCCTGCGAGCTGACCCGCGCCTGCCGGAACTCCGCCGCGCGCGCCATGGCCCGCCGCGTCGCCTGTTCGCGGGCTTCGCCGAGATCGCCGTTGCGAATCACGGCACTCCCCTCGACAACGACCTCCTCGGCGGCAGCCGGTACGGCGAAGAGGAACAGCGGCAAGAAGGCAACAAGGCGAAGGCGGCGGATCATGAGGGGTCGATCATCGGTGGCGCCCGACAATGGCGTGTTTCAGGAAATCAATGGGTGGAGGTATAGCTGGCACTGGTCGAGGCACACCCCGGCGTCGTGCAGCCGCAAGCCCCATTGGTACAGGACGGCACCGAATTGCGGAGACCGCATTGACCGCCGCGCGACAGGCAATCGAAGAACTGCGGCGACAACTCGAGTTCCACCGTCGCTTCCCAATTACCATCGGCGATGCTGGTCATATTGACGACGCGGGCTCCGCGCACGAAGGCATCGACATAGGTGCGAGCCGTATCGTTCTGCGTGGCAAAAGCGGAAACCGCCGTATTGCCCCAAACCCGGAAGCCATAGACCTGTTCGGCCAGATTACGGTAGGCATCGACCTGAGCGGCGCGCATGGCCATCAGTTTTTGCTGGGCATGGGTATATTGCGAATAGGAGCCGACCGCCCCGTAGCCAACGGCCAGGAGCTTGGTCGGCGTGGCGGGCGCGGCAGGCAGTGCCGCCTGGCAGGCCCCCTGCGCACAGGCGGAAGGTGCGGCCTGCGGGGCGGTGCAGCAAGGCTGGGAGGCACAGCCGGCGAGCAAGGCACTCAAGGCAACGGATGCGGAAAAGATAATAGACTTGAAATTCATGATCGCCGAACCCCTTTAATTTTCAATAATCCAGGCAGAACTTACGGCAAAGCGAAGAAAAACTTTAGGAAAATCGTGCAAGCATCTGAATTATATAAAATTCAACAAGGAAGAGAAAACATGAGCATTTATCGTCTCAACGACAAGGAAGCACACATCGCCGCATCCGCCTGGATTGCACCCAACGCCACCGTGATCGGTGACGTTCGCCTCGGCGAACACAGCTCGATCTGGTGGAACGCCACCTTGCGCGGCGACAACGATCCGATTGAAATCGGCGCCAACAGCAATATTCAGGATGGCTCGGTGCTGCACACCGACGAAGGCGTGCCCATGCGCATCGGCGAAAATGTCACCGTCGGCCACTTGGTGATGCTGCACGGCTGCACCGTGGGCGACGGTAGCCTGATCGGGATCGGCTCGGTGATTCTCAACCGGGCGGTGATCGGAAAAAGCTGCATCGTCGGCGCCAACACCCTGATTCCCGAGGGCAAGGTCTTTCCCGACCGGGTTCTGATCGTTGGCTCTCCGGGCAAGATCGTGCGTGAGCTCGACGATCTCGAAATCGCCCGTCTGCAAGCCTCCGCCGCGCATTACGTACACAATGCGCAACGCTACCGCGATTGCCTGCAGGCGGTGCTTACCCCACGGTAAACGAACACGCGGGGCCGTGGCCCCGCGCTCTCCCGACCGGCCGGCGCCGGGGGAACTCAGACGCTGCTGGCGAGATTGCTCAGCATCAGCTTGGAGTTCATCTTCTCCATCACCTTCTGCAAACCAACGCAGGCACGAACGTTGATCAGCAGCGGCGCACGCAGATTGGGCGAAATCGCGGAGCCGCCGTCCTCTTCCTTCTTGAACAGCATCTGCATCACGGCCACATCCTCGACCGCCGGCGCCTGCAGCAAGGCTTTTTCGTCCTCGTTGAGCGCCAGCTCGTAGCTGAAGCCGAGATCGGTCGGGTCGACAATCTGGAAAGCCAGCGCCGGGTCGTCCAGCGACTGCAAGGTGAAGGTGTTCGGAACGGCTTCCTGTTCCTCGTGGATCAGCGTGAAGCGTTTTGCATCCTCGAAGGCCACCAGACCATTCGGGAAGGTGATCACCTTCTCCGGAGAGACCTCAAGCTCGCCAAACAGGTAGGTGTCGACTTTCATTGTTCATCCTCCTCTGAAAAAGATAGTCCATCGGGAACATGCTACACGAAAGCCCTGCGGTTGTATTTTCCCGTTGAATTCCGCATCATTCACCCCCCGTTTTTTGAAGCTGTCCGCCCCATGCTCGCTCCCATCGAACACCGCATTGCCGTCGAACTCAACGTCCGCCCCACTCAGGTCAAGGCTGCCGTCGCGCTGCTCGACGAAGGCGCCACCGTGCCCTTCATCGCCCGCTACCGCAAGGAAGTCACCGACGGCCTCGACGACACGCAACTGCGCAACCTGGAAGAACGGTTGACCTATCTGCGCGAACTCGAAGACCGGCGCGACGCGATCATCGCCAGCATCGACGAACAGGGCAAGCTGACCCCCGAGCTCAAGAACGAGATCGAGAACGCCGAAACCAAGCAGCGCCTCGAAGATCTCTACCTGCCTTACAAGCAAAAGCGCCGCACCAAGGCGCAGATCGCCCGCGAGGCCGGCATCGAACCGCTGGCGCTGGCGCTGCTCGCCAATCCCGAACTGACGCCGGATGACGAGGCAGAGAATTACCTCAATATTGAGGCTGGTTTCGCCGACGCGCGAGCAGTACTCGACGGCGCCCGCCAGATCCTGATGGAGAAATTCGCCGAAGACGCCGACCTGCTGCTGCAACTGCGCGAATACCTCAACGAACACGGCCAGGTCCGCTCGCAAGTGCTCGAAGGCAAGGAAGTCGAAGGCGCCAAGTTCCGCGACTGGTTCGATTTTGCCGAACCAGTCGCCAGCATGCCGTCGCACCGGGCGCTGGCGCTGCTGCGCGGGCGTAACGAAGGCTTCCTCGGCGTCACCCTGCTCCTCGACAGCGAACTCGACGCAGACCACATCAAACCGGGGCCGCAGTTCACCCAAAATCCCTGCGAGCAGCGCATCGCTGCCCGCTTCGGGATCAAGGCCCAGGGCCGCCCGGCCGACAAGTGGCTGAACGACACCGTGCGCTGGACCTGGAAGGTCAAGGTGTACACCCACCTCGAACTCGACCTGATGAACGAGCTGCGCGAACGCGCCGAGGAAGAAGCGATCCGCGTCTTCGGCAAGAACCTCAAGGACCTGCTGCTCGCCGCCCCGGCCGGGAAGCACGTGACCATGGGCATCGACCCCGGCATCCGCACCGGCTGCAAGATTGCCGTCGTCGACGCCACCGGCAAGCTGCTCGAAACCACCACCATCTACCCGCACGAGCCGCGCAAGGACTGGGCCGGTTCAATCCACACCATCGCCCGCCTGGCGGCGCAGCACGGCGTCTCGCTGGTCGCCATCGGCAACGGCACCGCCAGCCGCGAGACCGACAAGCTGGTGCAGGAGGTGATGAAAAAATATCCCGAAGCCCGCATGCAGAAAATCGTGGTCTCCGAAGCCGGTGCCTCGGTGTATTCGGCCTCGGAACTGGCGGCCAAGGAGTTTCCCGAACTCGACGTGTCGTTGCGCGGCGCGGTCTCGATTGCCCGCCGCCTGCAGGACCCGCTCGCCGAACTGGTCAAGATCGACCCCAAGTCAATCGGCGTCGGCCAGTACCAGCACGATGTGTCACAGAGCAAACTGGCCAAGAGCCTGGATGCGGTGGTCGAGGACTGTGTAAACGCCGTCGGTGTCGATGTGAATACCGCGTCGGTGCCGCTGCTGACCCGGATTTCCGGTCTCAACGCCGGGCTGGCGGCGAATATCGTCAATTTCCGCGACGCCAACGGCCCCTTCACCAGCCGTAACGCACTGAAGAAAGTACCACGACTCGGCGACAAGACCTTCGAGCAGGCCGCCGGCTTCCTGCGCGTGCCGGATGGCGACAACCCGCTCGACGCCTCGTCGGTACACCCGGAAGCCTACCCGGTGGTCGAGAAAATTCTCGCCAAGCTCAGCAAGCCACTCAAGGAAGTGATGGGTGACCCGCGCCAGCTCAAGGCAGTCAATGCCAGCCAGTTCACCGACGAGCGCTTTGGCCTGCCGACGGTGCAGGACATTCTCAAGGAACTGGAAAAGCCCGGTCGCGACCCGCGCCCCGAGTTCAAGACCGCGACCTTCGCCGACGGCGTCACCGAAGTGCGTGACCTGCAACCGGGGATGGTCCTCGAAGGCGTCGTCACCAACGTCGCCGCCTTCGGCGCCTTTGTCGATATCGGCGTCCATCAGGACGGCCTGGTGCATGTGTCGGCACTGTCCAACACCTTCGTCAAGGATCCGCACGATGTGGTCAAGGCCGGCCAGGTGGTCAAGGTCAAGGTGCTGGAGGTCGACCTGCAACGGCAGCGCATTGCGCTGACCATGCGCATGAGCGACGAGCCGAAGAAACACGACGGTGGGGCCTCCAATCAGCGCGGCGCTCCGCTGTCGCGGCAGCAGGCCCGGCACAACCCCCCGGCACCGGCCGGCAACGCCATGGCCTCCGCCTTCGCCAAACTGCGCAAATAGTGGGCGGTTCTCCGTCGCGAGAATGGAGGCCGCTCAGGGCCGGCCGGCGTCCGACCCGGCCCGATCCTCGACCAGGCGCCCCTCGGCAATGCGCAGGACTCGCCGACAACGGCGGGCAATCGCCTCATCGTGGGTCACCAGGAGCAAGGTTGTCCCCTGTCTGGCATTCATCTCGAAAATCAGGTCGATGATCTGCTGTCCGGTCGCGGCATCGAGGTTGCCGGTCGGCTCATCGGCAAAGACCAGGCGCGGCGACGAGGCGAAGGCACGTGCCAGGGCCACCCGCTGCTGCTCGCCACCCGAGAGCTGACGGGGGTAGTGACGCAGGCGATGCTCGAGTCCGACCTGTTGCAGACATTGGCGTGCACGCCCGGCGGCATCGGGCCGACCGGCAATTTCCAGCGGCAGCATGGCGTTTTCCAGCGCTGTCAGGGCCGGCAAAAGCTGAAAGGACTGAAAGACGAAGCCGAGCAGGCGCGCACGCAAAGCGGCCCGCGCATCCTCGTCGAGTGTGGATAAATCGACCCCATCGAGTATCACGCGGCCGGTACTCGGCAAGTCGAGTCCGGCCAGCAGGCCAAGCAAGGTGGACTTGCCGGACCCGGAGGCACCGATAATGGCCAGGGACTCGCCGGGCATGACGCTGAAGGCGATATCCTGCAGAATCGTCAGTTCGCCACCGTCGCGCCCCGCGCCCTTCACCGTTTTACCCAAGCCATTCACCGCTACCGCCGCCACGCCCGTACCGTCCGCCATGTTCATTCTTCCTTTCCTGCCCAGCCGCGATCCACGCCTCACCCGAACGGCCCTGCTCGCCGCCATCGTTTTTGCCCTGTTTGCACCGTTGACCGTCAATGCGGCAAGCAAGACCCTGCTGCTGCTCGGCGATTCGCTGTCGGCGGGCTACGGCCTGCGCCCGGAGGCAAGCTGGCCAGCCCTGCTGCAACAACGGCTGCGCGAGCGCGGCAGCGATTATAACGTCGTCAATCTCTCGATTTCCGGGGAGACCAGTGCCGGCGGCAAAAGCCGCCTGGGAGCGGCGCTGGCGCGCGAAAAACCGGCGCTCGTCCTGATAGCCCTGGGCGCCAACGACGGCCTGCGCGGCCTGCCCCTGACACAGCTGCACGACAACCTGGCAAGCATGATCGACGCGGCACGGGCCAGCGGCGCCCGTGTGCTTCTCGCCGGCATGCGCCTGCCGCCGAACTACGGCCCCTACGCCGACCAATTTGCCCGGGTTTTCGCCGATCTGGCGCGCTCGCGCAAGGTGGCGCTGCTCCCCTTCCTGCTCGAACCGCTGGCCACCCGCGCCGACCTTTTCCAGGCCGACCAGTTGCATCCTGCTGCCGCCGCCCAGGGCTTACTGCTGGAGCATGTCTGGGCGGCCCTGGCGCCGCTGGTAAAATAGCCGGATGAAAGCCCCTCTCCCGACCGTTGCCGATATCGCCGCCTACGACTGCATCATCGATGTGCGCTCCCCGGCGGAATTCGCCGAGGATCACATTCCCGGCGCCATCAACTGCCCGGTACTCGACGACGAACAAAGAGCCCGCGTCGGTACGATCTACAAGCAGATATCGCCCTTCGAGGCCAAGAAAATCGGTGCTGCGCTGATTTCGGCCAACATCGCCCGCCATCTCGAAACGCACTTCCTCGACCGCCCAAGAAGTTGGCGACCGCTGATTTACTGCTGGCGCGGCGGCATGCGCAGCGGTTCGATGACCACCGTTTTCCGCAGCATCGGCTGGAATGCCGGCCAGCTCGAAGGCGGCTACAAGGCCTGGCGCCGACATGTGATCGCCGAACTCGAGCAATGGCCGGCCAGATTCAGCTTTCGTGTCGTCTGCGGCGCGACCGGCAGCGCCAAGACGCGCATCCTGCAAGCCATCGGCGCCCGCGGCGAGCAGATTCTCGACCTCGAAACCCTGGCCAGCCACAAGGGTTCGGTCCTTGGCATCCTGCCGGACCAGCCGCAACCCTCGCAAAAATGGTTCGAGACCCTGCTCCTGCAAGCCCTGCAGGGCTTCGACCCCGAACGCCCGGTCTATGTCGAGGCCGAAAGCCGCAAGGTGGGCAATCTGCACGTCCCGGAAAGTCTGATGCAGCGCATCCGCGCCGGCGATTGCCTGCAGGTCGATGCCAGCCTGGCAGCGCGGGTCGATTTCCTGCTCACCGACTACGACTACTATTTCAGCCGCCGCGAACTCCTGCTGCAACGCCTGCAGGCCTTGCAAGGTCTGCAGAGCCGGGAAAACCTGCAACGCTGGGGAGAGTACGTCGCCGACGGCCACTGGCCCGACCTGGTACGCGAACTGCTCGAACTGCACTACGACCCGCTCTACCACCGCTCGCAAGGAAATAACTACCTCGGACTGGCGGCGGCCCGGCACTTCGCCAGCAACTGCCTGGACCCCGACGGCATCGACCGCATGGCCCAGGCAATGATGGCGAACGACTGAGCATTTCTGCCGTTTTTCACGGTCGACCGTGAAAAACGGCAGAAATCCCGCACTGGCAACCGTCAGTCGGAATCGACCTGAAAACCTTATCGAAACCCAGACAAACGCCGATCATTCAAGGACTTGCCGTAGCCGCCTCACCCGGGAGGCGAGTGCTCGAACAAGCCGAAAAACCCGCATCACCGGCACAATCTGCGTCAAAACCAACGCTTCCCCGAACCGTATCGAAGAAATGGGTGGCGCATGCTCACTCCGGCGGACGTCGGGCAACAATGGCTTGACGCATGGCCGGTCGCGGCTGCTCGACATAGCCTTCGACAAAAGCCAGCTCCCGCAGACCGGCGGCCTGGCAACGCTGGCGCAGTTCCCCCGGGCGCAACAGGAAATCCGGGCTGGACGGACGACCATGACGGGCATGCCCCTCCATGAAGGTTTCGTAAAGGAGGATTCCCCCCGGCGCCAGCAGCGCCAGGAGTTCGGTAAAACGCGGGCGCCACAGGTAACGGCTGACGATCACCGCGGCGAACTGGCGCCCGGCAAGCGGCCAGCTCGTGCCCTCGAGGTCGCAGCAGAGCGTCTCGATACCGGGCAAGCCGACCAGCGACGCGAGGGCATCGGCATCACGGTCGACACCGAGAAAAGTCAAAAACCCCCCGTCGATGCGTTGGCGAAAACAATCCGCCAGCCAGCGCAGATGCCGCCCCCGGCCGCAGGCCAGATCGAGAATGCAGCCGGTTTGCGGCAAATACGGCGAATGTTCGAGCAACCAGGGAGACGGCGGTATCATCGCGTTCATTTCACGCAAGGAGTCGGTCATGGCAGCGCACTCGGTCACAGTCAGGGAAAACGGAGGTGGACGATACCAGCAGACGGTATCCGCCGGCAGGCATCGCTTCATCGCCGACGAGCCGGAGAGCATGGGAGGCGCCGATGCCGGCCCGGCCCCCTTCGATTACCTGCTCACGGCACTCGGTACCTGCACCTCGATGACCTTGCGCATGTACGCGGAGCGCAAGGCACTGCACTTGCACGGCATCGAGGTCGAATTGACGCATGAGCGGGTCGATGTCGATGGTCAGCCGCGCGACCGTATCCATCGCCGCATTAGCCTGTACGGTGATTTGAGCGGCGAACAGCGCCAGCGAATGCTGGAAATTGCCGCCAAATGCCCGGTGGCGCGCACGCTGGGGCAGGCACTCCTGCTCGAAGCGACGCTGGCGGCATGAAGGCGTGGGTGCTTTCCGCGCGAGATCCGGGGAAATCCCCCAGCGGGAAGCATGGAAAACATCCAGCGCTTGTGCCAGAATATTGCACTGCACAATGACAAATCCGGGGTTTTCCGGAACAGGCTATAACAGGGGTTAACCATGTTGGAACAGCACTATCTCACCGCACTTTTCGAGCCGAAATCGGTGGCCGTGATCGGCGCCTCCGAACGCGAGAATTCGGTCGGCAACGTCATTTTCCGGAACATCCAGAGCGCCGGCTACAAAGGCCGGCTCTACCCGATCAACCCGAAGCACGAAACCATTCTCGGCGAGAAGGCCTACAAGTCGATCGAGGAGATCGGCGCTCGCGTCGAGATGGCGATCATCGCCACCCGCCCGCAGACCGTGCCGCAGATCATCGAACAGTGCGGCCGCAGTAGCGTCCGCAACGTGATCATCATCAGCGCCGGCTTCTCCGAATCCGGCCACATCGGCGCCGCGCTCGAACGCAAGGTGCTCGAGATCGCCCGCTCCTACAACGTCCGCATCCTCGGTCCCAACTGCCTCGGCATCATTCGCCCCGACCTCGGCCTCAATGCGACTTTCGCCAAGGTCAACGCCAATCCGGGCAACCTGGCGCTGGTCTCGCAGTCCGGCGCAATGTGCTCGGCGGTGCTCGACTGGGCCAAGGCCAACCAGGTCGGCTTCTCCTCGGTGATTTCGCTCGGCGTCACCACCGACGTCGATTTCGGCGAGATTCTCGACTACCTGATCTACGACAGCCGCACCCACTACATCCTGATGTACGTCGAAGGCATCCGCAACGCCCGCCGCTTCATGAGCGCGCTGCGTTCGGCCGCCCGCATCAAGCCGATCATCCTGCTCAAGGCCGGCCGCCACGAGGCCGGCTCGCAGGCGGCGCTGGCCCACTCGGGGATGAGCGCGGTTTCCGACACCGTTTTCGACGCTGCCGTACGCCGTGCCGGCGTCGTCCGCGTGCAGAACGTCGGCCAGCTGTTCTACGCTGCCAAGGCGCTCGCCTCGAAGTTCCGCCCGCAGGGCAACCGCCTGGCGATCATCACCAACGGCGGCGGGCCGGGCGCGATGGCCGCCGACCGCGCCGGTGACTTCGGGATTCCGCTGGCGCAGCTATCGGACGAAACCACGGTCAAGCTCAACAAGGCACTGCCCCACACTTGGTCGCACGGCAACCCGATCGACATTACCGGCGACGCGACGCCGGAACGCTACCGCGACACGATTCTGGCGGTGACGCAAGACCCCAACGTCGACAGCACCCTGGTGATGCTGACGCCGCAGGCGATGACGCAGCCGCTGGAAGTGGCCAAGGCCATTCTTGAAATTTCCGACAAGCTCAATCGTTCGATCATCTGTTGCTGGATGGGCGAGGAACAAGTCGCCGAAGCGCGCAAGCTGCTCGAAGACAACGGCATCCCGGCCTTCCGCATGCCGGAAACCGCAATCGAACTCTTCCACCACATTTCCAAGTATTACCGCAACCAGAAACTGCTGCTGCAGGCACCGGAACCGACCCGCCAGTACGACCGCCCGGAAGCCGAGGGCGCCAAGATGCTGATCGAGGCCCTGCTCGCCGAACGGCGCAAGGTGCTCTCCGAAATGGAGTCCAAGGCGATCCTGCGCGCCTTCAAGGTGCCGGTAGCGCAAACCATGGTCGCCCGCACCGCGACCGAGGCCCTGCTGCTCGCCGAACAGATCGGCTTCCCGATAGCGATGAAGGTCGATTCGCCGGACCTGACCCACAAGTCCGACGTTGGCGGCGTCCGTCTCAACATCACCAATGCACCATCGGTACGCAACGCCTACCACGACATTATCGACACCGTGCAGAAGCGCCGCCCGGATGCCAAGATCAACGGAGTGTCGATCGAGCCCTTCCTGTCGCGCCCGAACGGCCGCGAACTGATGATCGGCGTCTTCCGCGACCCGGTTTTCGGGCCGGTCATCACCTTCGGCGCCGGCGGTTTCGACGTTGAAATCTTCTCCGACCGCTCGGTCGCGCTGCCGCCGCTGAACAAGTTCCTGGCCAAGGACCTGATCGACTCGACGCGCGCCTCGAAAATCCTCGGCCAATTTCACAACATGCCGCCGGTCGACCGTGAAGCGCTCAAGGAAGTCCTGCTCTGCATCTCGGAAATGGTCTGCGAACTGCCGTGGATCCAGGAACTCGACCTCAACCCGCTGATCGTCGATGAAAACGGGGCCATCGCCGCCGATGCCCGCATCGTCATCGATCACACCGCCGGGGCCTCGGGCGACCGCTATGCGCACATGTCGATCTACCCCTACCCGGTGCACCTGATCCAGGACTGGACGATGAACGACGGCAAGACCGTCACCATCCGCCCGATCCGCCCCGAAGACGCCGGGATGGAGCAGGATTTCGTCAAGAACATGTCCGACGAATCGCGCTACTACCGCTTCATGGACACCCTGCGCGAACTGACCCAGACCATGCTGGTCCGCTTCACGCAGATCGACTACGACCGTGAAATGGCACTGGTCGCCACCATTCCCAAGGAAATCGAGGACAACATCGACGATGTCGAACCGAGCGAACTGCAGATCGGCGTCGCCCGCTACGTTCTCAACCCGGACGGCGAGTCGGTCGAATTCGCGCTGGCAGTTGGCGATGACTGGCAGAAGTGTGGCGTCGGCCGCAAGCTGATGACGGCCTTGATCGACTGTGCCCGCATGAAGGGTTATCGCGCCGTCGTCGGCGATGTCCTGTCGACCAACACCAAGATGTTCCGCCTGATGACCAGCCTCGGCTTCACCATCCACCCACACCCGGAAGACACCGCGGTCAAGCGCGTGGTCAAGCCGCTGACGGGCTGATCCGACACCGGATCCCCGGCTGGAAATACCGGACGGTGGCCACTCCGTCGCCCGGTGCCGGTTTTTCGGCCGTGAGCGCGGACACAAAGGAAGGTAAAAAAGAGGCGGCAACGCCTCTTTTTCCTTTTCCAGAGGCAAAATGCAGGCACCCTTGCCCTTTTTACCGGAGGCCGGAGCATGTCGATTGCCGCCATCAATCGCCTGATCCTTCTGTTCGATCAGGCCTTTCGCCAACTGGGTGCGACGGTCGCGATGCCGCGCTGCGAACAACTGGCCATGCTCGTCCAGCGCTCGATGGATCATCGCCACCGTGTCTATCACTGCTCGCGCCACCTCTTCGCCATGGTACCGGGCATGAATGCCCGGCAAACCCTGGCCACGCTCTTTCACGACCTGGTCTATTACCAGCTCGACGGGGGCTTTCCGGTAGCGCTCGAGGAGCCGCTCAGGCGCGTTGCCCGTTGCCACGACAAGCAGCTCAGCCTGCGCCTGATTGCCCGCAAGGACTGGCCGCTGCGGCTCTGTGCCGAGGTTTTCGGTTTTTCCGGCGGACAAACGCTCTCACCCTATGCCGGCCAGAACGAATTCCTCAGTGCCGTGGCGGCGGTCCGCCTTTTGCACGAACACCTGGCAGCGCACGATTTGCTGGCCATCGTCGCCTGTATCGAGGCAACGATCCCGTTTCGCGGCCCGGATGCCGAGGGTCGCGATTTGCCGCAGCAACTACGGCAACGCCTCGCCCAGGCCAATCGAATTTTTGCTTGCGGGGCGGACGACGAAGAACTGGAGCAAATGCTTGCCGACGCCATTGCGCTCGCCAACCGCGACGTTGCCGGCTTTGCCGAAGCCGACCCGGCCCGCTTTCTTGCCAACACCTGGCTGCTGATCGAGGAGTCGAATGCTCCCCTGGTCGATGCCGGCGCCTATTCGATCCGCGATTACCGGCTAGCCATGGCGCGCATGGAGGCATTTCTCCGCCAGCTTGAGCCGGCGCATATCTTTCATCGCCACGGCCATTGCCCCGAAGCGGAAGACTATCGCCACCTGCTTGTCGTGGCCGGGCGCAACCTCGAATTTTCCTGCGCCTACCTTGGCTGCAAACTACTGGCCATCGGCATCGTCGAGGCTTTCGCGCAACTCACCGGCGGCGACTGCCCGATCTCGATGTTGCTCGGCGACCTGCGTGGTGACGAAGAGCGCCCACAACGCGCCGAAGACCTGTTGCCCGGCCAAGTCCCCGTCGCCGATCACGATCCCGACCTGCTGCACGTCCTGCGCCACGGCCGCGCCCGCGAATCGCGCAACGACCTCAACGCATCGCCACTTAGCGCCTACGTCTATGCCGCGCTCGGCGACGCGGCCACCCACCGGGGACTCGTCGCCGCCCGAGCCCTGTTCGCCGGCACCTTGACGCCACAGGATTTCCTCGTGTCCCTGCCCCGCCCCGTCGTCCATTGCATCGGCGAGGCCTGCGCCCGGATTTCGCTCTCGCGCCGCGAATCGCTGCAAGCCTGGCTCGCCGGACAGCGACCCGATGCCTGAGAGGAAAAAGCCGTTTTTTCACGGTCGACCGTGAATTAGGGCAAAAAACGCCACCGGACCGGGGGATTCAAGCCTGAAAAAGCGGCTTTTAACGCAGATGGCGCAGGCCCGTCACCGATGGCGGAAATTTTTTGGCTTATTCGGCGTATGCGGGCACTCACCCGGCAGGTACTTCGCAAACCCCTGGATAAAGGCGTTCATCAGCAAAATCCGCGTCTGAACCGAAGTATCCGGGGTCAAAGCCGCCGCAGGCGCCAGAGGGAAGTCAACTCGCCGGCCCGGGCCGCATGCAGCGGATCCCGCGTATCGCGGGATTTGGAATGCTGTGGCCGGGTATCGAGACGCCCGGCAATGCAGAGGCCGGCGTCGGCGATCCAGGCAGACAATTGCTCGCGTGAGCGCAGTTCCAGGCGTTCGGCAATATCGGAAAGAATCAGCCAGCCCTCGCCGCCGGGGCGCAGATGTGCCGCCAGCCTGCCAAGGAAGCCGCGCAACATCCGCGAATCCGGGTCATAGACCGCGTATTCGACCGGCGAAGTCGGCTCGGCCGGCAGCCAGGGCGGATTGCAGACGACCAAGTCGGCTTCGCCGGCGGGGAAAAGGTCGGCCTGGCGGAGTTCGATCCGCACCGTCTGGCCGAGGCGGGCAAAATTGTCACCGGCGCAGGCCAAGGCTCGCGGCGCCATGTCGGTGGCGACAATGCGGGCGACGCCGCGCTGCGCCAGGACCGCCGCCAGGACACCGGACCCGGTACCGATATCGAAAGCCAGGCAGTTGGCCGCCGCCACTGGCAGCGGCGCCTGGGCGACCAGATCCACATACTCGCCGCGCAGCGGCGAAAAAACACCGTAATGCGGATGGATGCGACCGCCAGCAGCCGGGACGAAAACCCCCTTCTTGCGCCATTCGTGCGCGCTGACCAGGGCCAGCAACTCGCGTAGCGAAACCAGCGAAGCACTGCCGTCCGGCTCGCCCCAGACTTCCCGGCAAGGCTCGGCAACGCTCTGCGCACGCCGCAGCGGCACCCGGTAATCGGGACCAACCTCGACCAGCAGGCGAGCGAGCACGCCGGCCCGTTCCCCCTGGCGCGCACGGTGCGCAGCAAAGGCCGCGGCAGGCGTTGCCGGTGCCTTGCCCGGCCGGTTGATCCGGCGTTCGGCACGGCGCGCCAGCGCTTGCAGCAAATGTCGGCCATTGACCCAGTCCCCACGCCAAAGCAGGCACTCCCCTCCTGCCAGCAGGCGCCAGGCGGCATCGGCCGCAAGCTGGTCATCGACCACGCGCAACCCCATCGGCATTGGCAAGCCGGCCTCGGAACGCCAGCGGGCCTGAAGCTGCCCGTCTTCAAACGGCCAAACCTGCACTTCCGCGACGGATGCTGGCGCAAGTGGCGATGAAATTCTCGTCGTCTCGTTCATCCCGGCATTTTAACGGCGGGGACAGCCCCTCGCTCAGGTGGCCGGCAAATATACGGCCGGCCAACAAATGCCAGGGCAAATGGATCGCTTCCCCATGCCCATGCGCTACAATGCCCCGCCCCATCTTCCTTTCCACTGACTCTCCTCACCATTCCCGGCATGAAACGCCTCGACGACCTCCTGATCTGGCTGGCCATTGCCGCCGTGAGCTGCGCCTGGCTGCTGGCAGCCTTTTTCTCCACCGGGCTTTCGCCGCACTTCCTGCTCCTGCCGGTTGTTCCCCTGCTCTGCGCCGTCGCTTTCGGCCAGCGCGAAAGATCGCGCTGGAAGGCCCGCCAAAAGGCCTACATGCAGGAGCTGACCCAGGCCATGGGGGAGTACCAGACGCTTTCCAGTCAGGCCATGGATTTTGCCGGCGAGCAATTTTCCGGCCTCGGCCACGAAATGAGCGCGGCACAGAACGTGATCCGCGAATCGACCGGCAAGCTCTACGGTAGTTTGACCGGGCTGGAATCCGAATCCTCGGGCCAGCGCCAGATGCTCAAGGCGCTGATCGACGAATTGCTGGCGATGACCGGCAGCAGCGAAGGCGGCAAGGAAGGCCAGGCCGGTCAGGCCGGCCTGCAGCGCTTCTTCGACGAAACCAACAACCTGATCCAGGAATTCGTCGGCAAGATGCGCGAAGTCCGCGAATCGAGCCAGTGTGTCGCCAGCAGCTTCAGCAGCATGAGCACGCAGGTGCACCAGATCACCAGCGCGCTCAACGATATCAGCGACATCACCAAGCAGACCGACCTGCTGGCGCTCAACGCGGCGATCGAAGCCGCCCGCGCTGGCGAAGCCGGGCGCGGCTTCGCCGTGGTCGCCGACGAAGTACGCAAGCTGGCGGCCCACACCGGCACGGTCAACGCCGAAGTCCGGCAGATTCTCGACGGCATCCTGCGCTCGCTGGAAGAAACCAGCGTCCGCGTCGAGCAGGCCTCGAACATGGACATGAGCATCGCCGACCGCTCGCGCGCCACCCTGGACAGCCTCGGCCAGGAAATGCAGGGGCTGACGGCAACCGCCCGCGAGCAGTCGCGCAACGTCACCGAGATCACCGAGAAGATCCAGCAACTGACGCAGGAAGGCGTGCTGGCCATGCAGTTCGAAGACGTGGTCACCCAGATGATGGACCGCATCGGCCGCAAGACCGAGAACGCCGGCGAATTTCTCCAGGGCTTCCTCGACCTCTACAACGACCAGCGCGAAAGCGACGGCCTGCGCCGCTTCCGCACGCGCAGCCAGAAGCTGCAAGAGCTGCTGGCCGAATCGCACGCCCGCCAGAACGCGGTCGGCTCGGTCAACAAGAACCAGAGCCACGCCGCCGATGCCGTCGAATTGTTCTGAGCGCCCGGAGGCGCGGGGAAAATGGAAAGCCGGCCTGTAAGCCGGGTTCTGTGCGCACCTTGCGGTGCGCGGCAATCATTCCTCTAGGCCCGCCGTCGCCGACGGGCTCAAGCAACCTACCCGGAAGCAGCGCGGGCCACGCCTGATGCTTCCCTATTTGGTCTTGCTCCGGATGGGGTTTACCATGCCGTCCGTGTTACCACGTCCGCGGTGAGCTCTTACCTCGGGCCGGCTTGCGCCAACCAGTCCCCGCCTGCACGGGGCCACCGTTTCACCCTTGCCTGATCAACCCGAAGCGGACTTCGGGAAGCCATCGGCGGTCTACTCTCTGTTGCACTTTCCGTCGCCTTGGCCTTGCGGCGTATAGCGCCCAGCCGTTAGCTGGCATCCTGCCCAATGGAGCCCGGACTTTCCTCCCGATACTTGCGTATCCAGCGATTGCCCGGCCGACTTTCCGGCGCGGATTATACGTTGCCGGCCGGCCGCGGGAAAACTAAATCGGCAAGCGGCCGCTTTTTCGGCGAATTCACGGTCGACCGTGGCAGCCGGCAAAAAACCGGCAAAAACCCTCAACGCCCCGGCGGCGTATCGGGAAAATCGAGACCGGGCGTACCCGCCTCGTCGTCGCTGAGCTGACCGGTGATCCGGTAGCCGTCGCTGGCCCAGCAACCGAGATCGATCTGCTGGCAGCGTTCGGAGCAGAACGGACGAAAAGAATTTTCCGGCGCCCACGGGGCTTGTTCGCCGCATTGCGGGCAACGAACCAGGCGCGGCTTGGCAATCGGCGATTTGGCAGTGGATGGAGACATGGCTGATCGAGAAGAAGGAGAAAAGCGCGGAGTATCACCGATTGTGGAGCAAGGGCCAAACCCGGAGCGATGAGCAAGCCTTCATGCCCGATGGTCACTGGCCGCCTTTCATTCGGTGTGTGGCACCGAGCGCATCGAAGGCGGCGCTGGCCGAGAGAAAAACCTGCCCGGACAGGGTTTGCCACAGTTCGGTGCCCTGCAGCCGATCCTGCACCGGCCCCTTGACCTCGGCCAGGTGCAGGCGCACGCCGCCGGCCTGCAACTCGCGGTTGAACTCGGCCAGGGTTTCGACTGCGGTCGCGTCCATGCGGTTGACCGCGCTCATCACCAGCACCAGTTCCCGGCAATCCGGCTGCGCCGCCAGTTTCTGGCGGATTCGCGTCTCGATTGCCGCCAGATTGCCGAAGAACAGGCTTTCGTCGATCCGCAAAAAAAGCACGCCGGGCAGGGTCTCGACCTGGTGGCGGTCGACGTTGCGGAAATGTTCGCTGCCCGGCAGCCGCCCGACCACCGCGATATGCGGCTGGCTGGCGTGGAAGAGCAAGGTCGCCAGCGAGAACAGCACGCCGAGGCCGATGCCGACATCGACGCCGAGGCAGATCACGCCCAGGGCGGTGCCCAGCCAGGCGCAGGCGTCGGCACGGTCGTAGGCCCAGGCCTGGCGCAGCGCGGCGAGGTCGATCATCGACCAGGCAGCGAGCACGATGCTCGCCGCCAGCACCGCCAGCGGCAGGCGCACCAGCCAGGGCGCGGCCCACAGCACCAGCAGGATGGTGCTCAGCGCAGTGACGATACTGGCCAGCTGGGTCTGTGCCCCGGCGGCGACATTCACCGCCGAGCGCGACACACCGCCGCCGACCGGCATCCCGCCATAGACCCCGGCCACCAGATTGGCGATGCCGAGGCCGCGCAACTCGGCGTTGGCGTCGATCCGCTCGCCGCGCTTGACCGCCAGCGCCTGCGCCATCGACAGGTTCTGCACCATCCCGACCAGGGTCATGGTGCACGCCGGCACAAAAAGCAGGCGCAGGATGCCCCAGTCGGGCGGGGTCCAGTCCAGCGGCGGCAGGCCGGGCACGATCTGGCCGACGACGGCAACGCCGTAGCGCGCATCGAGCCCGCCCTGCACCACCGCCAGCGTCGCCAGCAACAGCGCCAGCAAGGGCAGCAGACGCACCGCGAAATCGGCGTGCGCCGCCGCCAGCCCCAGCCGACGCAAGCCACCGCCCAGGTAGCGGCGGGCCAGCGCGAGCAGCAGCAAGCTGCCGCCGCCAATCGCCAGGGTCACCGGATTGGTCGCCGGCAAGGCGCCGACGAGCGCCGGCAATTGCTCGACCACGCCGTGGCCGGCCACCGGCACGCCAAGCAGATGCTTGCACTGGCTGAGCACGATCAGCACCGCCGAGCCGGAAATGAAGCCGCTGGCCACCGGCCGGCTCAGCAATTGCGACAAAAAGCCCAGGCGTAGCAAGCCGCAGGCCAGCACCAGCGCCCCCGAGAGCAGCGACAAAGCCGCCGCCAGCGCCAGATAAGCGGCAGAACCCGGCACCGCCAGCGGCGCCAGCACGGCATAGGTCATGATCGCGGTAATCGCCACCGGCCCCACCGCCTGCACCCGGCTGCTGCCGAACCAGGCATAAGCCAGCACCGGAAAGATGCTGACGTAGAGGCCGTACTGCGGCGGCAAACCGGCCAGCAAGGCATAGGCCAGGCTTTGCGGAATCACCAGAATGGCAACCATCAGCCCGGCGCTGAGATCGGTCGGCCAGTTGGCACGGGAATAGGAGCGCAGCCACGCGGGCAACCACAAGGAAAGAAGCGCGGATTTCATCGCCGGGGTTGTATCACGAGCCAGGGCAAAACGCATCTGGGCGAGCGGTGTTCGGACCGTTTGCCCTTGGCGTCGCGCACCTGCACGCGAATGCGCGTCGCGTTGATATCGCCGACCTTCAGCGCCAACCCCTCACCCAGACGCAAGCCCAGACGGTAGAGGGTCAGGGCGAACGCATGAATACCATCGCCTTACACGGACGGAATAGTGTTTTGCGATCAAGGCGTCAGCAAGGGGCTGTTCACAGCATCGTAATTTGAGTGGTTTTCTGTCTTTTTGGAGCGTCAATGTGGGGGTCAAATAGCCACCCGGACTCTAGATCGGCATAGGGGGCAGCCATTATAGGCTGCGCCCCTGCCACACCACCCGGCATGCGGGTCCGCACCGGGCGGTTCGAGAAGTTGAGGTCATGAGAGACGAGGCACCCTGAGTCGATCAAAGTAGGCGATGGTCAGTACCGTTTTCAATAGCCGGTCGGCGTTTCGCCAATAGCTACGGGCATTTCCTGCCACCCGACGCGCGACAGTTTCTGACGCGCCCAGCGCTTTCAATTCCCGATACATCGTTGTCCCGCGCTTCCAGTGCTTGAGTTGAATCGCCCGCAATCGGTGTCGCATTCACTCGTCCAGCGTGCGCCAGACCTTGGGCGTTTGCGATAACCGGAAATAGGCTTTCCACCCCAGCACATAGGGGCGCAGCCTTTCGACGACCTCCACCATGCTGCGACCGCCTGAGCGTCGGGTCAGTTGCCTGATCCGCTGCTTGTAGGTCGCCGTCGGCTTCGCCGCCACCTTGCATTTGATCTCGCCTTTCGGCGCCACCCAGAAACTGAAGCCAAGAAATTTCCGCCCGAAGACGCTAGTTCTACTTTGTCAGATTCGGCATCAGTTTGATGCCCCGAGGGTTTTGGCCTGATTTTCGTAAGCGGATTGCATGGCATCAAGTCGTCGTCGATGGCGTTCTGTGATCATCTCCGCCATATCGTCGTCGGTTTTGATTTTTCTGGGCAGCTTGTGCCGCAGGATATCGATCAGGTCGTGGCAGGAAAGCATGCTGGCGCTAATGTCGCGATGCGCCAGTCGCTCCTTGGCGAGAAACATCAGGGCAATCATGACCAGCGCCATGTGGTGATGCCAGGCCTGCCAGCCACGGGCCTGGTAGTCGGC